>MAAL01000186.1 GCA_002163245.1 Gammaproteobacteria bacterium 42_54_T18
TCTTGTCACAATCAAATGATCAATTTGTGCGACCTCCTCATCGTGAATGATTCGTAAATCATTAAACACCATAACATCATCACGATTTTTAAAGGCCCTGCGTAAATAAAATGCCACATCCTGCTCTTGCTTAATACCCGCTTTCAATCGTGAATCTGTTGGCATTGTCTCAATCTGTTTTTCTTTGATTATCATTTATCTAACCATCTATCCCTGCATGTATTTCCGTTAGCCATAGGTACACCTGCGCCATTTTCACAACACGAACCCAAACCTATCACCACACCAAACGCCCCTCTCCGGCGTTACATATATGTCGTTATCATCCGCACGACTCGCTCAGCAGTAGGTGATAATGATTATCATTGCCAATAACAAGATTTAATCGACTGCAGAAAAGGATCCCCCCTTCACCCACAACTTGCCCGCATTCACCTTATAAGCCCAATCGGCCACCGACAACGAGCGCGCCGCATCACATAAAAAATAAGCGGCCAAACGTTCGCTGATCTCATCCTCGTGCAATTCGATGTTTTGTGTTTTCCAACGCTCAAGGTGCTCTAACGATGGCAAATAATCCTTTTTACGGCCATTACACGACGTATGAGCAAGCACAAAGTTGTGCCCTAAATCATTAGGGTATCTCGCCCAAGGAATAAAATGGTCAACTGCGACCTCATCTTGCAGTGATTTTCGGCAATAGAAACACTGGCCCTGTTGAATATCCCTATATACCTCCCTGACTTTATTCAGGCTCTTTCGTTGAAGACCAAATAGGAAATTCTCCAAGTCGCCCTTCTTACCGACTAAATCATAATTTATCGGGATACTTCTGATCTTCTGTTGCCAGCGGTCTCTGGTAAGGGAAATAACCAGATCATAATAAATATGAAATCATTGCTGAATATGGCTATTAAGCTGAATGGATTGATTGCCATTGTGCTTCTTGTACAAAAATTCTTCTGATGTATCTGACAGTATTTGCAAACGCCATAAAGGGCCAGTAACCACAAAAGAATTTACCGCAGTGACAAACTTGTTAAAACCCGCCTTATCCCGCTTAAAAGCACCGAGTGACACGCCGGTATCCTGCACCGCTATAATGCGGGATATCATTGCCGCCTGTATCCCCGTATTTTGACTAAGAAATTTATCCTTTCCTGAGAAAGGTCTAGCTTGCGCCCAATACAGTTCAATCATCTTCTCGGTAACGTGCCTTACGGGTATTACCAGCTGTTCTTCTAACCCACTTTCAATACAAATATCCGCCAAGGCATTCAGAAAGGCGAATTTATAAGTCGCCGAAAAATCGCCTTCTTTAAATAAACGCGAGATATATTGGATAAATGCTATTTGTAGGGATTCACTAGGTATCATCAACTCGAACTATCCACTCTATCCATTAATATTAATACTTCTGCTTATGGGGAATCACCCCTCTTACGCCATCCCTCGGGTCTTCCATATCCCCTTTTCGACGGGGTATAAGGTGAACATGACAATGCATCACAGATTGACCGGCATCTTCGCCGCAGTTCATGCCAATATTAAAACCGGTGATAGTATTATCCGCTTCTTGCAATAGCTTTTTCTGCTTAGTGAGCAAAGCATTGAGTGCCGTTTGTTCTTCCGCTGTTAAATCAAACCATGTTAACGCATGGCGGTGCGGTATAAAAAGAGAATGCCCTTCCGTTACTGGGTAACCATCACGAATAACGAAGAAAAACGCATCTTGGTCGATTATTCTTGTCTGTTCGATGTTGCAGAAAATACAGCTCATTTAATGTTACCTTGGTTTAGTTTCAATAGAGAGCAACGCGCTGGCACCTCCACATTCACGATCTCGCTGCTGAAACATTTGAATTGATCACTTAGATTTTCTTTACATAGACGGTAATTCTTATTATGGGCTGTTCCTATGTCCATAATGGTACGCCACAGACTCCGTTGTTCTGTTTCATTTTCGAAAGTAAGAAGCGAATGACTTGGCAAAGGTTTCTAGAAATACTTACTATCTATCGTTTTCCGAGAAAAGAGGATTTCAAAACTTATTCGGTGCTCTAATGTTCACTGAACTGACGGTGGCGTCTGTTTACTTGGGAGCCGGATGCGGTAGTTCCGCACGTCCGGTTCTGAGAGGGTTCGGCCAGAGTAATCTGGTCGTTCTACTCGACCACAACCCCTAATTGGAGGTTAAAATATCGTTTTCTGGAAAAAATGTCTGGGAACGCTGTAGCCCCCACGCCCCCTGGCTTTCCAGAGTTTCCGACAACTCTAGATTTAAGAGTATTTTGTTTGCAGACCCAAGGGTGCTACGAGAAGAAAACCACCATCACTATATACATACTGATGAATGGATTGAACTGGATTGAATGTAATCTGAGAATTAACCAATGAAAATATTATATCCTCTTGTTGATAGCTATTACCAGACCTCATAGCCACTACTTTTAGTAGTTTCCTTAATCCATCATCTGCTAACTTTAACTCTAGTAGCTTTAAGTAATCGCCTTCATCAAATTTTTCTTTTATCTCACCAACAAAAATGTTTTCATCATTAAAAGCGACGACATCTGGAAAAATATTCTTTAGCTTGCCACCTTTATCATATGAAATACTGAAGTGAGCCTGGCCTCCAGAGCAGACAAGCTGAATAATAGTCCAGCCCCTGTCGACTAAATTTATTCGTAGTTTATTAACCAACTCTATTTCTGCAGAAAATTTATCCGGCATTAAATAAAACACCATCACTGAATATAACTATATCAGCCAGCTCTGCATATATCCTTACGGGCTTAGTCTTCGTTTCCTTACAGCCATTTTTAAGATGATAGTTATACATTTTCGAATTAGAACCACTCAAACCATCAGTAAAAGGACACTTATTATCAACAAATGAGGACATTACATCGGTGACCTCATGGATAGATACATTTTTAGCATAGGCAACAAGATTATAATGCCTATCTCTAGTACTTCTACCGAACCTAGTAAAAGCTATGTCGTAGTAACCAATCATCCCAACATACGGATCGCCTGCATGTGCAGTTATTCGTGTCGGATAAAATGCTAATGACTTCTCTCTATCTTTTATAAATTTAGGTGCCACATCACATAAGCTTTTATGAAATGCAGAAATCCCCCTTATCTCATCCAGTACATCTACCGTTTCTAATAGGTCCAGCTTAACCCGTGAGTTACCAGTGCCGCCAGAGGGGTTCAATATAGTAGGGACGCCATTTCTATAGGCATTAGTTCTATTTTTATCCGTTAATTCATGTACGATTTTCTTCTGAAATAATGAGTCAGAATAGTTTATATCTTGACGAGACTGTATACATGCCTGAATCAAACTCTTTAGAGAATTAATTCCGTCACTATTAATAAGTGGATACTGCATATTAGGTTCATTAACAAGAAAATGGTTTTCATCTGAAGTCCAATCAAGAATAAAACAAGGCGTCTTAAAAATATCCATCAACCTTACTGCGCCATATTCAATAGAGGCGCTTCTAGTATATATAGAAGCGCCGTCATTAGAGCGCTTTTTAAAGGGGATAATTAGTACGCTTGGACAGCCCGTAGTTACTGACGCAAGCATTCTAGAGAATCGCTGCAAAGCATGCTGATATTGCGGAGTACAAGATGCAAACTCTATAGACAACAATGGTTTCTCATGCCCGTCATGAATCATTGATACGATTAAATCAGGCTTATCTAAATACAATATATCTGAAACATATGCAGGCAAGTCAGAATATGCAGCCGTATCATTTCTTGTAGGCATTTTTTTATAGATGATTCGCTCTTGTATATTCATGACAGAGGTAAACCAATCTTTAACAGAGTTATCACCCTCAAAATAAACGATTATCTCCATTTGCTATCCCCTAATAATTTTGAAATAGTACTAGAAAATACTTTAGAAAAAACAGGTGGAACTGCATTCCCAATCAAATAATACTGCGTTACAAAGCTCCCCTGAAATCTAAAACTGTCAGGGAACGACTGTATACGTGCGCACTCTCTAGGAGTAAGCAATCTATTGCAGTCGGGATGTACAAATCTTCCAATAGTTATTTTATCCATTCCAGCAACTATAGTTCCTGACGGCTTATCCCAACTCATTCTACCGTATATGTTTTTTGCATGGCCACCAGTTCCATACCCGCCCGAAACCATTTTCCGAAGATGGTTAGTTAATAATTCCACAGGGACGTCTAATAGCCCTCCCCCTTTCGATACATAACTAAACCGTTCAACCAACTTTTCAGAATGGTTCATGGCTTGGTGGTTATAAATATTTTTACCATTATAGCTAGTCACTTGTTCGCCCTGACCCGCCTCTATAATTGGCAAACCTCCAATAAGTTCCTTTAGAGTAGAGAACTTCTTTTTCTTTTTCTTTTCAATCCCTTCAATCAACTCATCTAGAATAGCTTTGTTTTTTTTCTTAACCGCAAAAAGGAAAAACCTTTTTCTAGTTTGCCCTAAACCAAAGTCCGTAGCCGAAAGGATGATTGTTTTGTATGCGTAACCTGAACGGGCTAATAACTCATCGATTTTATCAGTTACAAGCCCTCCGGCCGGGTGTTTCTTGGAGGTAATAGTTTTTACATTCTCCATTAGTATCAGTCTAGGCTTTATCCTTGTCGCAACTTCCAGAAAAGAATCAACAAGTATGCTTTTTTCACAAACGAGCTTTCTTTTACCTAGCGTACTGAAACCTTGACACGGCGGCCCACCCAAAACCACATCGCATTTATTTTTAAATCTACTTACAACTGAATCAATGTCTTCTTGTTTAGAAAAATCCCTAAGTTCAAATGGTTCATTCTTGTGATTCAACTCATAGTGCTCTCCAGCCTTATCCCAGACGTCAGAAGCTAACAAGCACTGGAAACTCTTACTCTTGGAAAACCCATATGATAAACCACCACACCCTGAAAATAGGTCTATGTAAGTATAGGGAATCACAAGTGCTTCCTTACCGCATTAGCCAATGCCTCAGCAAGAAGTGGGGGAACCGAATTTCCAACCTGAATATATTGCTCCCTCATATTTCCATTAAAAATAAAATGATCAGGAAAACTTTGTATACGCGCAGCCTCTCTTACCGATAGAGTTCTATTTTCAGTAGGGTGTATATACCGGTAGCCATCCATACCTATGTGAGCAAGAATAGTCCAAGATGGCTTATCTAGGACTAGGCGCTTCAATCTATCTGGGAAGATATCTTCCCTAAAAGGCAATATGTTTCGAACCTTTTTAGGCAGATCCATATACTTATCACCTTGCTTCATATGAGAAAATATTTTCTTTGCACGATCATTAGATACACGACAAATATTATTATCTACTACCTTGCTGTCATTCCTTAATATCTTTTGATATTTAGTTAAACGAGCATTCTTGGAATAAGGTAACTCTCTAGCTCTGATGCCATCATATATATCAGGTAGATCTGAAATGGCATCATAAACTGTTGTTGGTTTATTTGTGTGTGTAGGTTTTGGGAACTCCACCTTTCTTCCTCTTTTACAACCAATGATAAAAAGCCTTTTTCTAACCTGAGGCACACCATGGTCAGCAGCATTCAAAATATCATGTGTAACTTCATATCCCAGCTCTGAGCATATTTTTAAGATATTCTCAAATATCTCACCATTATATTTCGTCTTGAGGTTGGGGACATTCTCCATAACGAATACGTCTGGCTTAAAGTAAGCAACGTAATCAAAGTAAGATTTAAATAGGTAATTCCGAGGATCTTCTTTTATATCGCTCTTCGATAAAGACTGAATTTTAGACTGACCTGCACTAGAGAAGGTCTGACAGGGCGGGCCACCAATTACAATAGTTGGACTATTCTTGGAAATCTTAGTCTTTTTAGCAAATTCTGAAGGTGTTAATTCACGAATATCACCAAATAAACTTGTACATTTCGGGAAGTTTATTTCATGAGTCTTTGCGTATTTTTCTAGCAACTCAATTGAGCCTGTGATATTAAAGCCTGCGCGAGTAAAGCCAACGCTCATGCCCCCCGCTCCTGAGAACAGGTCAATTACTTTATACTTCTTCATTAATTGGTCTACAATCGGTTTACTGTAAAAAATACTGTATATAATAACAGTTTGTTTGATGTTGTAAATGGGTTGATAGGAATAAAAGGGGTCGGTGACAAATAGAAGAAAGAATGATTATCAGTTGTCACCGACCTCTATAATTACAGAGTATAGGAAGGGTTAACCCCCTACCCGATCTATAAGTATCATCCATTTTTAAGCTTCCAGCAATATAATCCTTATTTTCAACACAACACCTGGCTATATTTCAATCAGCCATCATTGAAATGACTGTATACTCAGCCCATTAAGGGGTTAGTTCCAATGTAATGAGCCATCCCGTCTCACTCCACCCATGATTCTGGCAGCTCAAGTTTCCCGGTATACTATTCAAACTGGGTAATTTGAATAGTATACCGGGAGGTTCGATGATGAATATTTTCTTATTAGGTATAGATATTGCTAAGAACGTTTTTCAACTACATGGTGTTAACCAAGCTGGCAAGGCAGTTTTAAAAAAACGAATTACTCGTGTCAAATTAGCAGGTTATGTGGCTAATTTGCCCTCAGTTTGTGAAGCCCTTTGTCAAAACAAACAAGAATGATGCCAATGACGCAGAGGCAATAATTGAAGCCGCCAGCAGGCCCTCTATGAATTTTGTCCCCATCAAGCACATTGAGCAGCAGGACATACAATGCGTGCACAGAGTTCGAAGCCGGGTCATCAAGAACAGGACTGCCTTAATTAATGAAATTCGAGGGCTCAACTTGGAATATGGGATAACGATTCCTCTAGGCGCATCTAAAGTCAGAAATTTACTGTGTGTCATTATTAGCGATCGCGAAAACGAATTAACTCCAGCGTCACGTGAAATCATGCAAGATCTTTATGATGAGCTTGTCGACATTGAAGTACGACTGAAAAATCTGGAGAAGAAGATCAAGATAATCTGTAAACAGAATGAAGCCTGTAGCCGTATATTGAAGATACCAGGGGTGGGTGAGTTAACAGCAACGGCCATTGTTGCCGCTGTTTCCAATCCCGATGAGTTTAAAAATGGTCGCCATATGTCAGCTTGGTTAGGCCTAGTACCAAGGCAGTCTTCTAGTGGCAATAAGCAGGTATTACTAGGCATTAGTAAGCGGGGGGATAGATATCTTCGCACGTTACTCATTCACGGTGCCAGGGCAGCATTGGCACATTGTAAAAACACAGACAATGATTATGGACACTGGTTAACAAAGAAAAAATCAACGTTAAGTTTTAACAAAGCTGCTGTAGCGTTAGCGAACAAGAATGCTCGAATCATTTGGTCATTACTTAAAACAGGAAAGGAGTTTGATTATAACAATCAACAGGTAGCTGCTTAGTACTCAATATTAAATGGTCAATATAAACTCAACAACGCATTTCACAAGTTTGCTTAAGTTAATTTTTTTGATGGATAATAGGTCATACCAACTCTTTTTAAACCTGTTTTGCGACACGGCCCTTAGAGGCCATGGTTCTGATGAGGAAAAAGAGTGCGGATTTACATCAGGGCGCAAGCTTAGATGCCGAATATATGACTGCAACTTAGATCTATAGATCACATCATTGAAATTCGCTTGCAAAACGGGATGGTTCATATATGTCGCAAATAGCAATTTGTGATAGAACCCATTCTTCGAATTCGATCAATATGCCAACTCTACCAGCAACTCGCCCTCTCCTCTTTACGGTATATTTCTCGCCCGTAGCAGGGTCACTATCTTTCACCTCGCTATCTATACCAATCGATTGGATCTGAGCTGTAATTAGTATCGACAAGCTGTTCAAGGTAAGTAAATCCGCTCTTTTCTTTAACTTCTTCAAATACGCTCCCAAATGCTGGGCGGTCTAAATGCGATTTGATACCGGCACACCAAGAATTCCAGGTATGTGTTGAAACCCTATCCTTGGCTCTCAAGTAAACTTGCTCATTACTCAAATCAAGATAGTTGTATACCAATTCTCGCACCTTTGATGCCTCCTCTGCAGAGGGTACGCCTCCAATGAGCACATCTACTGGCAATTCCATGGAGATAGCACGATATTGCTGGTCTATCTGATCCTCGAATTCGGCTTGCGCTTGTTTCTTAGAGATACGAATTTGCCACGCACCAAACAACACACCGAATGCTGTTGCTATTGACCCTATTGCTGTCGCTACCGAACTTATGGCATTCCAGTCAACAATCATTTTTACTCCTTTTCACTTTTGCATATCTATCATTTGATCATTGTCTTTATGTTTATCACAATCGGTGCGATTAACGATTTCAACTTTGGCCGATCTTTCTCAGAAAACGCTATTGGCCGTGTCACAATCATCGCTGCAACCCCAATCTTTGCCGTATACACACCGGCACCGATGGCCTGCCCTGCTCGTACACCTGCGATGCCTGACAACGTCGACACTCCGATTTCTTCCATTGTTTGATCCAGAATTATTTCACTGACACCTATTAATGCCAACTGATTGATAACAGACTTTATGAGTGTGTAACGATTGGCAAGTGATGGCCGCATGCCATAAACCTGCGCTATTTCATCAACCAATTTCATGCTACGCCACAGTGCGAGCCCCATATCCACAGAAGCCCAAGGACTGACCGCTACGGCAACACCGGTTTGCCCGCTAAAGTTTGCGATCCTTCGAAGTACTTCCTGGTCCAAAGGTTGTAAGAATGTGCGATCAATGTGTTCAATAACTTCACGATCATCACAATAATCTGGTAGCTGATCCAAACAGCGCTTAAGGTATACCTGCTGTGGTTTATTGCCGTAAAAGGTGTTCAATGTAGAAATAAAGTTTTTAGCATGCCCATGATCTCGGCCTTCCAATAACCGAACTGATTGCTTGCGAATACCGTCCATTGCTTCTGCATTTCCATGATCATTCAAATACCCACGTGTTACACGTAAACCAAGGCCGAGAACAACAGATAGAAGTAAAACAAACACACAGGCAAACACCCAATGAACGGCAAACGCACTTTTAATGACAGACCATACCTCCCACCCAGAAAGTGTTAACAACAGTATTAGCAGGCTATAACAGAAAGTTCTTAATCCCTTAATGGGTAATTTCTCTAAACATATACCAGAGTACTCTGATACATGCGGTAAGCGCTCACCAGCGGTGATTGATTCAGGCACATCAACTATCGATTGATCTTGGTCGGGCACAAACGTTTTCGGCTTTCGTGATTGGGTAACTTCAGGCTTATCCGTCTTCATTCGCATTTATCCCCTATTAGCGCGTTAATTATCGTATCCATTCGAATATGAGGCACCGGATCCCCGTTCTGATACGACAAACCTTTGGGTGGACCTAACTCAGGAATTTTCCAATCATAGAAAAGTTTCCACTCCTCCCCTTCCGGGATTCGAGCAGTGATCGTTGGATGAACATAACCGACAGACTTACCGCTACAATCAACGCCAACAATTCCTTTGCCCTCCTCATGCTCAATTTCTTGAGAGGATCTTACGGCCGCAGTTGCTTCACACACTGGTCTAACACCTTCATGCTGAGCATTTTGATAAGCTTGTTTAACAACAGTTCCCAATAACTGACGCACCGCTTCATGATCCTCAGATAAAACCTGATCTATCTTTGTCGCAGCAAAAACCACTTTATCTATTTTTGGATTAAATAACTGTCGTAATCTATTTTGTTTTCCGTATGAAAAACTATCGGATATATTGGATAGCGCTTGGCGCATATCATCAACATACTCAGCACCGGAATTCAGCGCACTCACCACATCGACCAAAACCAGCTGTCTTTCAATGCCTCCAAAAAAGGAAGCATAAAATGGATCGACCAGTTCTTTTTTGTAGCGCTCGTAACGTTGCTGGCATACTTTGAAATAACTATTGTCACTCGCCGCATCTAACTGCCCCTCAGAGTAACCCCCACATTTCAACAGTGGGATAAACTTCAGAGCATCCGTATCGACAGTAGTACCGGGAATCAAAAACCGTCCAGGTTGAATCAGGCTCAAACCACTTTCTTTACAACTGCGTAGAAAATCAACAAACTCTTGATTTATTGCCTTTAGCTCTTCTTCATCACACTCAGCCAGAGGGTCAATTTTCTGAAGTTTTGATAACGTTGCTCCCAGCAGCCCCATACGTGGTGATTGAGTGTACATTGCACTGCACTGGGCACACCAGCGTGAAAAACCCATATCCCGCATTGGTAGGTCTAGCAACCACTCTCCCGGATAATCTCTTATCTCAAGATATAACGAATACTGCTCGCGAGAGAAAGGGTTGAGTTTGCTAGCCGCTTTAGCCAATCTAAGCTCAAGTAAGCAACCACTGAGATCACTCGTAGACGCAGGCCAACTCGGCTGAGCATCCGTTAACCCTTTATACGCTTTATCATAAGGAAATTCTGCAAGCCCCTTTTCTTCCAGCGGGTGTATTTTTACCCCTAAAAGGCGCCCATTCAAAACAGGTGAAAAACCCGGTAAAGCAGACTTTTCGTAGTGGAGGAGCTGATTGATCAAGCTGGTGATAAAGGTGGACTTACCGCTTTGGCTAAGCCCGGTAATCCCAAGGCAAAAACGTTCATCTCGCAAACGGTTCATTTGCTTTGTCATACTAGAGACGCTGTCACCAGAAAACGCATCGAGCTTACGATAGCCGTTTTCAAAAAAGCTGGTTACTTTCCCTTTTACATCACTCATTTTTGGCAATTTCCAACGATTACATTAGAGATTATGGTGTAATTCAGATCACGAAAGTCCAATAAAGGTATAGGCCGCTATTTATTGCCACTGCACCAAGAATACTTAATATCAGTATTCTTCTATTTCGCTCCAGTGACGTCTTTTCCTTGTCAGCGATTAGAAATAGCAAGGGGACCCAAACCATTGTCACACTGAGAACAATACAAGCCACTAGGATTATTGTGCTCACATCCATATTTGTTGTGATACTGAGTGCTACAGCAAGGCTGAAGAGTAGCAATATATTCAGTATGTATTTAGTACCTGGTGATTCAGTGAATTTCATACGTATTTCCCTCTAAACAGAACCGTACCACTTCTCGTATTAAAACACCTAAACAACAATAAAACTTGCATCGTTCAGCTGTGCCTCTCCGTTCCAGCGGTAAGCCACCAGCTTTCCGCCTTTGGCAACAGAGTAATCCAGACAGGCTACATTATCTGCTAATTTGGCCGGATGCCCTTTAAGCCAGTAGTGCCCTAAAAACACGGGGCTCTCTTCTGCAGAATACCCCACAAGTTCACCCGCGCTAATGGGCTTATTAGCCTGCTCATCGTTTAGCACGCCTGGAGGGAAAGCCACATCCCCCATCGTACAGTCATGATTGAGCCACCACTGCGTTCGTACCTCGTGACGTTTGACACCGTCTTTATCGAAAAAATGGCCATTATCAGGTAAGGAGTGCTCAACACCTTTTAACAATATTTCAATAGCCTCATAAGCAGGTGTGTCTTTTGTACTGGCTTCGATTAATAGCGCATCCGTAAGGCAATTGTTGCTATCCACATGGGGTTGTAGCGCCCTAATCATATTGGGCTCCCAGCAAGCATGAACAACACGCAAGCCATCCAGTTCAATCCATAGCGGAAGCGAGCGAAAAAAGGCCAGGACATCATCAAGCTCCTGTTCTAGCTCGGTGCCAAGATACTCATTAAGAAATGCGATATGTTGAAATGTATTTTTGTTAGTGCGAGGGCGCAACCAGGATCCAGGCTTATTGGGATTTTCCGTGTGATACGCCAACGCATTAAACTCATGGTTTCCCATCACTGAAAGCGCAGCGCCCTGTTGAACCATTGACATGACAATCTGTAGCAGCTGGCGCTGCTGAGGGCCGCGATCAACAAAATCACCCAGAAAAATCAGTTTTCTAGTAGGATGACGATAGCAACCATCGACCAATGCGTAGTCCATCGCTTTCAGTATCTCGACAAGTTTACCGGCATGGCCGTGAAGATCGCCCACTAAATCGTAGTGTTGTTCGCTCATATTACTCACTCATAGCATTGTTACTTGATCATTATTCTTCTGCTCACTCAAGTTATGGCATCTACAGCACCAACAATCCACCCATGCTTTGCGTTTTCTACTGCCTGCATTAAATGATCAAGCATAGTACTTTGACAACCTTTTTGCGGTACGCGAAAAAGATCCGAAAGTATGGAGCCAGATAGCTGCGTATCGCTATACATTTCGATTTAGCACCGATTGTAAATGCAATGGTATATCTGGTTGATTGTCATCTAGATCAGCTAATAATAACTTGGCTGTACCGGCATTATTTAGACCAGCTGCCTCAGCTTTTTTAAGAAATGCCCCTCCGTTTGTTCCTGCGATGATAAAACTAACAAAAAACACCAACCGGGGGCGCAGCATAGGTTTGTCCCTAGCAGCAGCTTACGTTGCTCCCGTAAGGCTATCTATTGCCTCAAATAACTTAAAAGGCTTCTGTAATACATCAAGGTTTTCAAGTTGATCTCGTTGCCCCCTACTAAGAGGTAACTTCAAGTATTCTTCTGATATGCGCCATATTTCTTTTTGAATACCGAGAACAGAATCATCTAAATCAGTGATATTTTTGAGCGTTTCATTATTGGCATATTGTTTAATACCATAGGATAAATACGCATAATATGAGACTTCTTCTTTCGAGCAATTGAAATCAGCATGAAAATGAAAATAACCGAGTAAGAATCCTATCTGTTGTTTATTCAGGTTCAATTGAGGTAATTTTTCTACAGGCAAAAGAGTCTCTAATTTATCACAGCTTTTAATCTTTTCAGATATAGCGCTTACCGCAGATTGATATTCTTGAATCAATGATTGAGGGGCTTTTTTATCGAGCTGAACACCCAATTTATCAACAAATTCTAAGCCCGAAGAAAATGCAAAACTACTCGCGAAGGAGAAGAAAATACCGAATACGCTAGGGATTAGTTTCATTAATCAGAACACCCACTAGCAATTCCCCTAAAAAACACATCTTTGTCGTTGATATTTGGGCATTCCATTGACCTACATTCCTTATAGTATAAAAAGTGATATTAAGCTGCCTGATTATACTTATTTGAAAAGGCTTTCATAGAGCTGACATTTTGACTAGAACTGTGCAACACAGACGCCTTATCGTGAACACGTCCCCGCCCAACTGCAATAAGCTGCGCGATCAATTCATGGCTATGGATGACCAGCCTGGGCTGCCCAGGAACACCACTACGCCCAATATCTCGATGGCTGAGTCACAAGACTGGGATTTGACAATGATACCAGCAGACATCGTGAAGTTGGCAGTTGCAGCGACACGGAGCTTTCCGGCAGCTCCGAAAAACCATGCTCATTCGATAGAAAATGCATTTAAAAACTGGCGACCCCAAAGCAACTTACGATCAACATCACTTAATCTGGCTTCGTCACAAACATTATCCCAATTTTCATCAATAATGGTTTTTTGCTGTTCAAAAATGGAGTATGCCTGTTCATCTGAAAGCAGGAAGTTATGGGCTGTTTCAAGACAGGTTTTTAACTGACTGAGGTTGTTTCTGCCTGAAATCAACATTGCTTGCAACGCTTCATTACCTGCGCGACCTTGCGGGCATATATCATAAGCGGGAGTCAGGCTTAACGCTTCACCATCCCAAAAAGCAGCATGGTTACGGGCATGATCATCTGTATTACCACATAAAATATTGAACACAAGCCGAGAAAAAAGTTCTTTAAGTGTCTCTTTTGGTGCTATAAAGCGGTGCCGTATGATTTCTGCTAACGTTTCATAACTTGCGTAACGCGCCATCATATCGTCAAGACCAAATAGCGTCAGAGCAGAAACCATAGATTTACGACTCCAGCCATTACCCGTGTAAATACGATCAAAACGCTCAATGAGCAACACGTCTTTATTAGCTGCCACAGTCATTTTCACCGGTGCAACATCTAACCCCACCAACTCGGCCAGCCGCATGGCAACAAACTCTGCTTTTACGACACTATAAATATCTGTACTGGAAGAGAATTTAGCAATGTACTTTGCACCCTGATCTTCGATCAATGCCTTTGGGCGCGCACCACCGATTGAGCTTCCATGAAAGAGAGCTTGATCCAGGTCAGCGGTTAGTGACACCCCCTTCTCAACCCGCTCAACAGAGCTGAGTAACTCCTCGAGGCTCGCATTGATTACCGATCGAGGAATGTACTCTGATGGTGATAATTGAAAATCCAAAGCGCCAATGCGATCTGAGCCTGATTCCAGCAAGTAAGTTAATTCATCAAAATTGGCCGTATCCGTGCCAGCACCTTTCAGTCCAAGCTTTCTATTGATGATCACGCGCCGCCCCCATGCGTCGGGGGCGGCATCACGAATACAGCCGTTTATAGTTAACCCGCCAAGCAAAGGCAGCACACCCGCTTTTAAAGGTAATTCCGGCTCATAAATTGATATCGCTGGGCGAGTGTCATTCACTCGCTCAAGGTAGCTCTTACCGTAGTTAAAGTAGACTTTATCACCATCCGCTTCTAATTTGCCTACAACGACCGGCTCGGTGTTATCTGGCAACCAAATCCACACGTAAGCTTCTGTGTAAGATTCTGCATAAGCCCCCTTAGAAATCATCATCAACTACCTTGGTTTTCTTACGCACAGCTTTTGGTAGCAGTGCAAGCTTATCTTCAGTTTGTCTGAGATGCCGGGCAAGTGATGTTTCGTCAGCCTCAAATAGCGTTACACCCACAATCGTAGCTACTTCAAAAACTGCACCGATCTCGCACTTCACATCACCTTTCTCAATACGTTGCAGTAGCCCCCTTGAAATACCTGCACGATCGGCGAGTTCTTGGGCAGTGAGTCTTCGCTCCTTACGCGCAGCACGTATTAACCCTCCTAGGAGCGCGAGTGCATCGAGGCTGTAACGTGAGTAGGTGCGTTTATTTAGCTTAGTCATATCCACCAACAATGATTCATATACGGATCATATTGATACCTTACGCTCTTTGTATGAATCATGATAGAAAATACGGATTACAGATCCCTTCTCGACACCCTGTATCCCATCAGTTTTCATTATTTCAATGATATTAAAACAGCGTAGGGAGACTTGTAGCTACCCCCAAACACTAACCTTGCCTTTATTTGATCACCTTCCGTGATCATGGCTATGGATGAGCAGCATGGGATTTAACAATGGCGTCAGCAGGCACTGTGAGCCTGACAGTTACAGCGACAAAGCCGTTGGGGTTTTGTATGCATTCTTAAAGGGATTAAGATTAGAGCTAAATATATGTCTAATTATATGTCTTACGAATTTCAGACAGAAAAAAGGGCTTAGCATTTCTGCTAAACCCTTATTCTATATGGTGCGCCAGGAAGGAGTCGAACCTCCGACCACCTGGTTCGTAGCCAGGTACTCTATCCAGCTGAGCTACTGGCGCTTTAAGACGGTGCAAATTATGTAGGTTATGCTCTTGAAAGTCAACAAGTTTTTTACTTCTCTTTAACTTTCTACCTTCATTTGATTTAGCGTTTTCCGAAGAAAAACAATCATCAAATTTGCTTACCTTTGCCTGCCTTTGCTACGGACAGCTTACTATTAGAAATAGTAAGGAGTGGCGGAGAAGGAGGGATTCGAACCCTCGATGGGAGTTAAAGCCCATACTCCCTTAGCAGGGGAGCGCCTTCGGCCTCTCGGCCACCTCTCCAGTCACAAGCCGCGAATATTACCAGGTTTTTACGAAATGCCAAGCCCATGATGCTGTTTTTTATCATTTTATTTTAAAGCAGGCATAAAAAAAGCAGGATGCCGATAAAACCATCGACACCCTGCTTTTTGAATACTACTTTGATACTACGATTCTAAAACATCTTGTCAGCTAAGCTAACAAGATTAAACGTCCTCACCTTCAGGGTTCTGCTTTTCCCTTTGAATACGTTGATAGATTTCCTCTCGATGAACAGCAATCTCTTTTGGCGCATTAACACCAATCCGAACTTGATTACCTTTTACGCCCAAAACAGTGACAGTAACTTCATCACCAATCATCAGCGTCTCACCGACTCGTCGAGTCAATATAAGCATTTACCTTCTCCTTCAAGTGCTCCGTGGCAAAAAAATCTGTCCTTTCCACTAGCCAAGCACCAAAGCTGACACAACAGCATCAACAAAAGCGCATCCCATAGAGAGTCCATTACAGTAATTATTGCCTAGCTACGTCAAAAATGAAGGCAACCTCGCAAATTTATCCAACTTTTTAGTTATGGATAACTTTAGCTTCCCTTAGATTGGGTTCTAATGCAGGTTATATGATTTCCTGGTTGGAGTTTCTATAGTTCAATATCGCCAGATTCACAAGGCTATTATGAACCTGACAACACCAATAATGTGTTAAATTATAATCAGTTAGAGTATTGTACGTTAGTTTTCTTCTTTGTCCAGATTGAAACTAGAATGCAACGCACGAACAGCCAACTCTAGGTATTTTTCTTCAATTACTACCGATATTTTTATTTCTGAAGTCGATATCATCTGAATATTGATAGACTCATCAGCAAGAGTTTTGAACATTTGCCCCGCAACACCCGCATGAGAGCGCATCCCAACACCTACTATAGAGATCTTAGCAATACCATCATCACCAACTACCTCTTTAGCACCAACTTCAGCAGCAACAATTTTTAAGACTTCTTGCGTCTTGATAAATTCATTCCGATGTACCGTAAAGGTAAAATCTGTTGAGTTATCTTCACTGATATTTTGAACAATCATGTCCACTTCAATATTGGCCTCACCAACCGGCCCAAGAATTTTATACGCCGCACCAGGGATATCAGGCACCCCTCTTACCGTGATCTTAGCTTCATCTCTATTAAACGCTATTCCAGAAATTACCGGCTTTTCCATATCAACCTCGTCATCGACAGATATAAGGGTTCCAGGCCCCTCACCAAAACTCGAAAGCACACGCAACGGCACATTGTATTTACCTGCGAATTCTACCGATCGAATTTGTAAAATTTTTGACCCTAAACTGGCCATTTCTAACATTTCTTCAAATGTAATACGTTCTAAGCGCTGCGCGCCATCCACAACCCGAGGATCCGTTGTATAAACCCCATCAACATCAGTGTAGATCTGGCACTCATCTGCACCTAATGCCGCAGCCAATGCAACACCTGTGGTGTCCGACCCACCTCGCCCTAGAGTTGTTATATCGCCATTTTCATTAACACCCTGAAAACCAGCAACAACCACAACACGCCCTTTGGAAAGGTCTTCACGCATTTTTTTGTCATCAATCTCTTGAATACGTGCTTTGCCGTGAGAATCGTCCGTTAAGATACGTACCTGACCACCAGTATAAGAACGCGCATCATAGCCATCCTTTTCCAAGGTCATACACAATAATGCAATGGTGACCTGCTCTCCAGTGGTAACCAGTACATCCATTTCTCTTGCTGACGGGTTCTCTGTTACTTCATTTGCCAAACCAATCAATCGATTAGTCTCTCCGCTCATAGCGGAAACAACCACAACAACATCATGTCCTTCGTCACGAAAGCGCTCTATGCGATTCGCCACATTCTGTATTCTTTCTACGGTTCCGACGGAAGTACCGCCGTATTTTTGAACGATAAGAGCCATGTTATTTTCTTTCCTTATTTTATCGTCTAAAAAGCCAGCTACGCCAGCTTTTCCTGCACCCATGCTTCTACGGACGCAATGGCCGCAGACAAATTCTCAGGCTGGCTACCGCCGGCCATTGCCATATCAGGTCGACCGCCACCTTTACCACCCACCTGGGAGGCAACAAAGTTTACCAAATCTCCGGCTTTTACCGTTTTAACAAGGTCTTTGCTAACACCTGCAGCCAAGCTCACTTTAGGGCCATCAGCTATACCCAGCACAACAACGCACTGGCCAAGCTTATCTTTAAGCTTATCCATCATCTCACGCAACGCTTTCCCATCGACACCTTCTACAACCGTCGCAAGAACTTTTGTATCGCCGATAGCTATCGCCTGCCCTGCCAAATCATCACCTGCACTGCTTGCCAATTTAGCTTTCTGTCTCTCTAATTCTTTCTCTAACTGACGCACTTTTTCCAACGCCTGCTTCACTTTCCCAGCAACATCATCTCGGCTAGACTTTAACTGACCTTCAATATCAGACAATGCGGCATCCGCACTCGAAACCCAAGCCAAAGCGCCCTTGCCTGTCACCGCCTCTAGACGACGAACCCCTGCAGCCACAGCCCCTTCAGAGACGATTTTAAATAAACCAATATCTCCAGTCCTACGCGCGTGTGTTCCACCACAAAGTTCAACAGAAAAATCATCCTGTCCCATATTTAATACACGAACATCATCACCATACTTCTCACCAAACAACGCCATAGCGCCTGAAGCTTTTGCTTCATCAATGCTCATGATTTGAGTACTTACCTCGGTGTTGGCTAACACTTCAACGTTCACCAGGCGTTCGATGTTGACAATTTCTTCTTTCGTAATCGCTTCAAAGTGGGAAAAGTCAAAACGCAAATGATCTGCGGTTACCTGCGACCCTTTCTGTGCAACATGATCACCCAACACTTCACGTAATGCAGAGTGCATTAGATGCGTGGCGGAATGATTTAAACGGATAGCCTGTCGTGCGGCCTCGTCAATAATAGCAGTAACTGATTCACCTACCTTTAGTGTGCCATTCTCGAGCTCACCGGCATGTAAATGGGCATCACTTTCCTTTGTAGTTGCTTCAACAACAAATACACCGTCGGCAGACTCAAACTGCCCTTGATCACCAATTTGACCGCCAGACTCCGCATAAAAAGGGCTGCAATCCAATACAACAACTGCTTCTTGGCCTTCAGCAAGGCTACTAACGGACTGGCCATCAACATATATAGCTTTTACCGTAGCACTGGTTACCTCATTTTCGTAACCAGTAAATTCAGTACTTTCTGTGACGCCGAGGCCGCCATGGTAATCATTGTCAAACCGCCCGCCTTTTTGAGAACGCTTTTTCTGCTCAGCCATCTCACGATCAAAGCCTTTTTGATCAATTGTTAGCTCCCGCTCACGGGCTATATCCGCCGTTAAATCTGCTGGAAAGCCGTAGGTATCGTAAAGCTTAAAGACAACGTCACCGGGAATAATACTACCCTGCAAGCCTTCCAAATCTTGCTCTAAAATTTTTAAACCTTGATCCAATGTTTTGGCAAACTGCTCTTCTTCACGCAACAAGGCTTTTTCAATTTGCTCCTGCTTGTCCAGTAGCTCTGGATAAGCCTCTCCCATCTCGGCGGCTAATGCATCCACCAACGTATTGAAAAATGGCCCCTTCGCACCCAGCTTATTGCCATGTCGTATGGCACGACGAATAATTCGACGTAACACATATCCACGCCCTTCATTCGACGGCATTACATCATCAGTAATCATAAAGGCACAGGATCGAATATGATCTGCAACGACTCGCAGCGATTTGGATTCCATATCTGTCGCATTCGTCGCTTTAGCTACCGCATCAATAAGATTAACAAAAAGATCTATCTCATAGTTGCTATGCACTTTCTGCATAATCGCGGCAACTCGCTCAAGCCCCATGCCAGTATCAACTGAAGGTTTTGGTAAAGAATTTAGAGAACCGTCAGGCTGACGGTCAAACTGCATAAAGACCAAATTCCAAATTTCAATATAGCGATCACCATCTTCTTCAGGGCTACCTGGAGGTCCACCCCATACATCTGCACCATGATCGTAGAAAATTTCAGTACAAGGACCACAAGGGCCAGTATCACCCATTTGCCAGAAGTTATCTTTGTCGCCTAAGCGAGAAAATCGATTAGGGTCAACCCCCATTTCTTCCAACCAAATCGCTTCAGCCTCTTTATCATCTTGATAAACGGTAACCCACAGCTTTTCTTTTGGTAGACCTAACACTTCCGTTAGAAAGTTCCAGCCAAATTTTATCGCATCACGCTTAAAATAGTCGCCAAAACTGAAGTTACCTAACATCTCAAAAAAGGTATGGTGACGCGCTGTATACCCTACATTATCCAAGTCATTGTGCTTACCGCCAGCTCGAACACAACGTTGACTGCTGGTTGCTCGATTATATGAACGCTTATCACGCCCCAGAAACACATCTTTAAATTGCACCATCCCTGCATTAGTAAACAACAACGTAGGATCATTGCCAGGCACCAAGGGGCTACTTTCAACAACTTCATGGCCATTGGCGCTAAAGTAGTCGAGAAATGCTTGGCGTATTTCTGAAGTTTTCATAAATCGTCCCAAATTTGGAGGTTCACCGTCAAAATCGGGCAAGTCTATCACTAATTGGCACAAAAACTAAGCGCTAGCCCCCATGCTAACCGAGATTGTCATCATAACTATTATCAACAGCCTCCATAGCATGCTGAATATGATCAAAGCCGTAACCTTTATACTGTAAAAATCGCTGCTGCTTTGCTTTCAATTTCATGTCACCAACTGCATTCAAGCCAAACTTTTTCTCACGCATTGCAACCGCGTTGGCAAACCAATCAATATCGGCTTCCTCCATGGCCAGCTCAGCAATCTCTCCAGGCACCTTCTTCTGTTTCAACTCTTGACGAATACGCATAGGCCCACACCCCTGGTTTGCTCTTCCACGCACCGTCATCCCAGCAAACCGCTCATCCGACACATAATCCCGTCGAAGTAATTCTTCCACGACCTTTAGCGCAACTTCATGTCGCTGCCCATCCAGCTCCGCACCTGGGCGCCTGGTAACTGTCAGCTTATCGACTAATTCAGCCACGCCATGCTCGCGCCGGCTCAACAACTGTATCGCTTTATTTTTCAGTTTTCGAAAAAGATCATCCACACAACTATTCCTACCGATTTCTATCATTCACTGACAGTAAAAAACAAAAAAGCCGACACACATTAATGTATCGGCTAACAAGTGTATCGACTTTTTTGTAAAAAGGCAGCTACTGCGGCTTATTCGGCCAACTCAGTCACTTTAGCAATATACTTCTCAATTGCTTCTACTTTGCTCATGCCTTTTAATTCACGGCGTGCGTCAAACTTGGCGCGATCCACCATTTTAGCCATGGCGGGACGTCGCCCAGTTACATCGCCGTCTTCACCCTGCTTAAACAAGGCGTATAACGAAAGCTGCGCAGCCTGATCGGGAGCGTTAGTTAACGTTTTTACACGTTCTTTCGCATCACCAAAAGCCGTCAAGATTTCTTCTGCAACTAACTCTTCTTTTTTCTTACGCGTGGCTTTTTTAGGGGCTGCGTTTTTAGTCGCCTCCTTTTTAAGCGGCTTAGCTTTAGCTGGTATTGATTCAACCGCTTTTAGCACAACAGGTGACACTTTCTTTTCAGCGACAACTTTTGTAATAGTCACAGGCTCATTGCTTACTATAACTTCGCCTGCTTCAACCAATTCATCAAAAATACGCAAACTTTCTTCACGAGCTAATGTTACAACTCCCGCGCCAAACGCATTTAACACAGCAACCACACTATCGTCGCTATTGCCATTTCCTTTCTCTACAATTTGCTGGTACAAACGCGCTCGCTCTTGGTCCAGCTTGCCAAACAAGCCGATCCCTGCGAAACGAATGCGGCGCGCATTATACTTTACGCGATTGCCAAAGGATGACTCCTTAGCAACCATATTCGTTAATTTTCCCATGATTTTTCTCTTAGCTAAAAACACCGTTACCCGAACCAGCCAGCCCTCTACACCATGTGCAGAAGCACAACCTCATTCCCAAAAACCAAACAGCCGCAACACATTAACAAAAAGTTACGAATCTTCAGATATGGCAATCCTACAGAAGGAAGTTAGAATGAAACACCCATTTTTTCGTTTTTTATCCACTGTATGGGCCATTAAGCAAAGGGTTTTAACCCTCACTTCCACATTTGTTCTTACAACTAGCAAAAACCTTCTATAATTCAAACAATTACACATCTATCACTGCGGGTACATTTCGTATGCACGCTACACTGCAAGAGCAAATACAATCACACCTAAGCAACGAATTTGCTCAGTCTCCAGAGATATCTCAGTTTCTCGACATCATTGATGCCACCTATCATGAATTTGACAGTGATTTAGTGTTACTCGAACAGCATATGATGCGTAACGAAGAAGACTTGCATACTTTAAATACTCAACTCCAAAACGAAGCAAACAAGCACAATCAGGCAGTAGAGCAAATCAAGGGTAGCCTAAGCCAATTAAACATTGATTCTAAGGCCTATGTTAACGACAAGGATTTACTTTCAATATCTGAATTTTTATCGGAACAAATAAAATTAAGGCAACAATCAGAAACAGAGCTTCGCAAAGCCAAAGACGAGGCCGAGATTGCAGCGAAGAGTAAAACGGAATTTCTCGCCACTATGAGCCATGAAATCCGCACCCCCCTCAACGGTGTTGTCGGCATGGCATCATTGCTCCACAACACCCAGCTTGATGGAGACCAGCGCCGTTACTTAGAAACCATTCAAAGTTGCTGCAATTCACTGATGAATTTGGTTAACGACATCTTAGACGTCTCCAAGTTTGATGCTGGAAAAATACAATTAGAACGCACCCCGTTTAGCCCAAGAAGCTCTATTGAACAAACGTTACAAG
Organism: Gammaproteobacteria bacterium 42_54_T18; assembly: GCA_002163245.1. Lineage (GTDB taxonomy): Bacteria > Pseudomonadota > Gammaproteobacteria > Pseudomonadales > Ketobacteraceae > 42-54-T18. The sequence goes on from MAAL01000186.1 coordinate 22,739, forward strand.
TAGTCGCTGAGCGAGCACAAACCAAGAATCTCCAGCTGGTTTCATACATATCTCCAGATGTACCAGAATACCTTATCGGTGACCCTGGTCGCATTCATCAAATCCTTTTGAACTTACTTTCCAATGCTGTCAAATTCACTGGCGAAGGTGAGATTATTATCAATGCCAGCCAAAGCGGTGCAAAACATAAAGGCACGAAACACGGTACCTCGAAACGTTTCTGGATCACTTTCACAATCAAAGACAGCGGCATCGGTATCAGCAAGTCTCAACAGAAAAAACTTTTTCAGCCCTTTATGCAAGCCGACTCAACAACCACCCGAAAATATGGTGGGACGGGGCTTGGTTTAACGCTATGCAAACAACTAGCCTCAATGATGGGCGGCTCTATTGATGTCTACAGTAAACCCCACTGTGGAAGTGAATTTACCGTAACACTGCCACTTCGATTATCACCAACATCAGATCAACCGCCCTGGATAACAACCCCCCTACCCGCAAAACGTATCATGCTTATTGAGGACAATAAGGCCAGTGCTAAGGCATTGCATGCTCAATTGGAGCATTGGGGGCTAAACATTTACACAGCCACCCGTTCAGACAATGCGCTAAAACTGTTACGCAAAGGGAAGTTTGACGCCCTTATCATTGATAACAATATCGATAAAAAAAATGATTTCAATTTAAAAGATGGCGTTTCTCTATTGGATAAAATTCGTAGCTACGATGGTGCGTTATCATCAATTCCAGCATTAATGTTATTTAACCTGGTAGAAAAACCAAACACGGAAACATTTGAAAACAACCGTACATTATGCCTTTCCATTCCGCTTGAATCTCATCAGTTATATAATAAACTGTCTCAATTACTCACTAACAAAATCACATCAACTGATCATTTAGCATTCCAGGTACAAAAAGAAAGCCATTGGATTCCTCACTACGAATTACGTGTTCTCGTAGTAGAAGACGATCTTGTAAACCAAGAAATCTCCTCAATGATGTTAAAAGAATTAAACTGCCATGTGGACATTGCTAACAACGGCCTTGAGGCCGTAAACGCCATCAAACGTAACCTGTATGATGTCGTTTTTATGGACTGTCAAATGCCAGAAATGGATGGTTACGAAGCAACCCAACTTATTCGTTCTCAAGGCAACTCTACGCTGTCCATCATTGCTCTTACCGCAAACGTAATGCCTAAAGACAAAGCGCTTTGCATTGAGAGCGGGATGAATGATTATTTAACCAAGCCCATAAAACGCAGCACATTGTCAAGCGCGCTTAAAAAATGGGCTCCTAAAAACCAACACACATCGATCTCCACTCCACCGTCTGAAAAACCCGTTGCATCATCAAAAACACAAGGCCAATCAGTATCGGGAATTGCTTTCACGCAGGGGTTAGAAATGATGGGCGGAAAGCTTCCGCGTTATATCAAATTACTTAAACTAGCAATTGAACAACATGACAGCAGTCCTGGCAACATTGAAAAAGCGATTGCTAATAGTAACTTTGATGAAGCCCAAAAATTGGCCCACTCCCTCAAAAGTGTCGGGGCCAACATTGGTGCAACACAACTTTCCATATTAGCCTTTAGTATTGAACATCAAATCCGTGAATCTTCCGCCGCACCATTGATCCCACTTCAAGATGTCGCTCTACTTCAGAAAGAATGGAAAACGATAAAATTCGCTATTGATCGCTACATTTTAGAACACCAATAACGTCATTTATTACAACACAAACAATGCTATTTAACGCTAATAACAAGAATGTCGTAACACAAAGTTCGTCCAGAATACGGATGGTTAAAATCTACCTTAGCAATGCCACCCAACACTTCAACCACCATGACCACATTCTGCTCGCCAGATTCATCAATGGCCGTCATAACACCACCAGCCATCCTAGCTTCTTCTGGTACATCATTCACAGGAATTTCAATAATTTGATTCGGATCAGCATACCCATAACCTTGTTCAGGGGATACCGTTACAGAAAAGCTATCTCCTGCCTTTTTACCCATTAACGCGCTTTCAATGACATCAAGCAAAATGCCATCACCTTGAACAAACTCAACAGGTTCTAGGCCCTCATTACTATCAACCTGCACACCATCATCAAATTTTAGATTAAAATTCAACGCTACCTGGCTACCTTCCTTTATTACTGTCATATTATCCTCATAACAAAAACGGGCGGCCAACAAAGCATGTTAGTCGCCCTTATCTTTCTAAAAACACCAATGAGCTTCATCTACAATACGTAAATAAGGAGATTAAGCAGAATCGTTGAATTGTATGCTGTTTTTTAGAAGTCTCAAGTGTTTCCCGTCATAGTTCAACATATCAATTAAAGTCAATACCATGAGTAGAGGTGCTCTAACGCTGATAACGAGAGAATAAATCCCATATCTTTTCACTAAGGTTCACTTTGTCATTATTAATATACGTTAGATGGCCGCCTAGAAGCTGCCCCTTACCATCGATGGTACAAAACGCCACTTCGACATCATCTGCACAACTCGAACGCATTTCACAAGAAGAATTACCTTTCTCAAAATACACAACAGAGTCATCGATACAACCATTAATATCAGACCAGGCATCATAAGATTCGGGGGCAGAAAGGCCTCCATTGGGCAACCCTTGGCTACCACCATCAAAACGCACAAGAGTATCAGTTGGTGCATGAAAAGAAATCATCGGCAAAGGCAGTTCAAGGTTACAATCTTCTGGAATCATTGGAAATTGAAAAGCCACTGTGGAGGCGGCAGCAAACGTTTGGCTTGCCTCACAAGCCACTACTTGTGCCATCGCACCTCCGTTAGATATACCCATGATATAAATACGAGAACTATCAACATTAACGACCTGCTTTATTTCTTCAACAAGAGCCAGCAAAAACCCTACGTCATCAATATCGTCCACTTTCAACTCACTTGATGGGATACTATTCCACGCATTCTTAATCCCCTGAGGCCATGCAACGATGACACCATTATCTTGAGCAATACGATCCATTCCAGAAACCAGCCGCTCACCAGACAACCCCAATACAACCGGGGAACCATACCCATGTAAATCAAGGACTAACGGTATAGGAGCGCCAGTGTATACTGTTGGCACTCGCATTTGATAATAACGATTATAACCCCCTGAGACTAAACCGCATTGATGCACCCCGGCATCCAGAGGACCTACACACGGAGGTCGATCATCACCATCAGAAGCCCCACAGGAAACCAAAACCGAACCCACCACTAAAACAAGTAAAAGCCGAATGTATGTTATAAATTGTTGAAACACTTTCGCTGAAATCATCTTATCTCTCCACCCATATTAAACACTACTCGTTACATTACTTGCGCTATCACTCTTAACTCCTACTCTAAACTCCTACTTTAGACTGAAGTTGAGTTTATTTTTCTTTTGCGGTGGCGTCAGTGCCTGCATAAGAGTACTTACAACAACAAAAAAACATAGATCACTACTGGCCAAAACAGCGTCCCAAGCTGGCCAATGTTAGTATGACTAGACACCAGACATCGCAGGAACCTGAGATGACCTATAACAATAACAACATGTCACTCTCAACCGATTACGTGAAAATATTTGTGCAACTGGTTGAAGAAAAAGGCATTTTGGCCAAAGACATCCTTGCCAACACCCATATTGATCCACTTTATATCAATAAAGATCCCTATATAAGCTCACATCAACTCACTCAACTCATTGAAAATTCATCCCAATTACTCGACGACCCTGATTGGGGGCTCCAATTTGGTGAGCGCTTACATATTGGTGCTCATGGTCTTCTTGGTCATATATCAACAAGCGCGAGCAATTCGTTTGAAAGCCTTAAGGTCCATCAACAATTCCTGCAAATCAGAAATCAATTAGTTTCTATTGACTATCAATTACAATCGCAATCAGTCGTCATTATTTTTAACATTCATTCAACTATAGGACACCAGAAACGCCCTATTATCGATGGCTGCATTAGCGGTCTTATTTCAACGCTAGCGACAAAACTACAGTTAAAATCTGTGGATACCCCCATTCAATTCACCTACCCGAAGCCCGGAAAAATCGACTTACACAAAAAACTACTGGGCAACAATATTACATTTAGTAGCGAGAAAAATAGCGTAGAACTCCCGCTACATTTATTAATTCAACCTAACGCATCAGCCAACCCCGGTGTCTTTCACTTGGTCAAACAACAAAGTGAAGCTGCCTTAGCTCAATTTTCCCAACAAAATAGTTTGTCCTATATTATTAGTCACCATTTTCTAGAAAGCCCTGAAACATTACTTACTCAAGAGAATATGGCTAAGAAACTTAATATGACATCACGCACCTTACGTCGGCGATTGCTTCAAGAAGGGGTAAATTATCAAGAAATTCAAAACTCAGTTAGAAAGACAATTGCCATTCAATACCTCAAAAGCACCTCTTGGACGGTTCAAGAGATATCAGATCGATTAGGATATAGCGAAGAAGTTAACTTCTCTCGTGCATTCAAGCGGTGGGTTGGCGTTAGCCCTTCTCTGTTTAGGCATCAAAATGTTGAAATTGGACATCTCTAGGCCAAGGTTTTTGTTTACAACATTGGCACTGAACATCAACAACAAGAGGTTGATTGCAGCATTTGTGGGTTAACACCTCGGCAGCATTACCCTTAAGAACCCAATCTATCGCCCATTGGCGCATTACCATAACCAAGGGGAAAAGGGATTTGCCTTTTTCCGTCAACCGATATTCATTCCGAGGAGGGTTATCCTGGTAAGAAAACCTTTTCAACACACCCACCTCCACCAATAAATTCAATCGCCCGGTTAAGATGTTAGACGCAATGCTAAGTTGTTTCTGAAAAGCATCATAACGATCCACACCTAAAAAAGAGGCAATTATTATCAATAACGACCACCTGTCACCTATCAGACTGCTCACATGAACAAGCGATAAATCTTCCAATCCACTTCTAACACTCGAACGAACACGACGTTGCTTATTTTTGGCTGTTATTTCCTGAAACTGCAAATCCAAATGCTGGGATAGATCCGGCCACTCAACATCACTGATCTCTACGTTTTTTTTACAGTGTTGGCAAACCGCAACGGGGGTTAACTCATAGTTACAACTAGAGTGGAACAACCTTTTTGGCAAAACGTTGTTAGCATGTTCTACCCACAAGCATTCCCACTGCCAACTGAGCAAGGATGCTGAAAATAATCCTAACCCTTTTTCAGTTAATCGATATTCAAAGCGCTTACCCGTTGTGGAATAAAGACATTTATACAAAATGTCGTTGAGCACAAAGGATTCGAGCCTTCTAGTAAGGGTTGCTCGGCTAGCACCTGTATTTTTTCGTAACTGCTCAAAACGACGCACCCCCAAAAACACATCGCGCAACACCAGCAGGGACCAACGGTCACCGATGACATCAAGGGCGTCTGCCATCGAAGTATTAACAATCAAAGAGTTCACATTCATCACGCAATTATATCGAATCAACTAACGGAAACACAAATACCTTAACCAGCAACAATCAGTCTTATAACAAAAGTGACTTAATTATACTTCTATCCATATATTTAGGTATTAAAACAACATAACTCATATGAACACGTTGATTAGTATCATAATGAAAGTTAGTATATTTTAAACTTTCACTCAAGAAACGAAACTAAGGCTATATAAGAGGGGCAAAAAATGTCGATTACACGAGAAAAAGCCGTTAAACATACGCTTAAACCGAGTCCGCACCCCTATCTAAACGGCCCCTGGACCCCAAACACGGAAGAATATACCGCTACCAACTTGGAAGTGATTGGAAAGATACCGTCAGACATCGACGGTGTATATGTTCGCAATACTGAAAACCCCGTCCTAGAACCCATTGGTAATTACCACCCCTTTGACGGGGACGGGATGTTACATGTCATGTCATTCAAAGATGGCAAAGCGGAGTATCGAAATCGATTTATACGTACAAAAAGTTTTGTAGCAGAACAAGAAACAGGAGAAGCCATTTGGACAGGTATCGCCAATGACCCGGAATTGTCAAAGCGTCCCGGCTGGGGGGCACAGGGTCATGTAAAAGATTCCTCATCAACCGATGTTGTTATTCATGCTGGAGAAATCCTATCCACATTTTGGCAATGTGGTGACGGCTACCGTCTGGATCCTTACACCCTAGAACAACGAGGCACCGAAAGTTGGACACCGCTTGATGGCATTTCAGCCCACCCGAAAGTGGATGAAAGTACAGGGGAACTGTTATTTTTTAATTATTCAAAACACCCTCCCTATCAACACTACGGCGTCGTTGACAAAAACAATAAACTAATTCATTACACCGCAGTGCCAACACCAGGACCTCGACTACCTCACGACATGGCATTTACTAAAAACTACTCCATTCTCGTTGATTTACCATTATTTTGGGACCCTGAGCTACTCAAAGACGGCCGCCATCATGTGCGTTATTACCCCAATACCCCAACACGATTCGGGATTATCCCCCGTTATGGTAATGCCGAGGACGTGCAATGGTTTGAAGCAGAGCCAACCTATGTATTGCATTGGATGAATGCATACGAAGATGGCGACGAAATCGTTCTAGATGGATATTTTCAAGAAAACCCTAACCCACAACCGCTTCCTAACATGCCAAAACCCGTAGGCAAACTCATGGCGAATATCGATGAGAGTTCTTTTCAATCAAAACTACATCGCTGGCGCTTTAATTTGAAAACGGGAGCAGTTAGCGAGGAACATATTGATAATCGTATTCTAGAATTTGGTTCCTTCAATCAACAATATGCAGGTCGAAAAACACGGTACCTCTATTCTACCTGGACAAAGCCTGGCTGGTTCCTATTTTCAGGGATAGTAAAACATGACTTTGACACTGGGGAATCATGGAGCCTACCTTTCGGTGAAGATCGATTTGGTAGTGAAGCCCCCTTTGCACCTAGAGTTAATGCAAAAGATGAAGATGACGGTTACTTAGTTAGTTTTATCACCGACATGAAAAAGAATAGGTCTGAATGTATTTTGGTTGATGCAAAGGATATAGAAGCAGGCCCAGTGTGTCAGATTCTCCTCCCCCATCGAATCTGTAGTGGAACCCATGCAACCTGGGCTAGCGGCGAATCTATTAGAGAAGCCAAAAAACTATCAGCAGAAATCAAGGGATAATTAATAATGACAACCAAGCGCATCTATATTCTTGGCGGATATCAAAGTGATTTTAAAAAAAACTGGACCCGCGATGGGCAATCACTATTCGAGCTCTTTTCTGATACCGTAAAGAAGGGTATAACAGCAGCACGAATAGAACCTAAAGACATTGAAGTTGGTCATGTTAGCAATTTTGTCGGGGATCTATTTTCAAACCAAGCACACCTCGGTGGTTTTTTCGGGCACGTCGATCCAGAGCTAACCTACCTTCCCGCCTCTCGGCATGAAGCCGCTTGCGCATCTGGATCCATGGCCTTACTCGCAGCAATGGCGGATCTAGAATCGGAACGCTACGACCTTGCCTGTGTACTTGGCATAGAACTCATGCGTAACGTCACGGGCAAACAAGCAGCAGAATACCTCCGACCTGCTGCTTGGGCTGACAAGGAATGGTCCGACACTCCCTACGTGTGGCCCTGCGCTTTTGATCAATTAATTCAACAATACGATACCCGTTATGGAATCAATCATAATCATCTCAACGCTATTGCAGAAAAAAACTACCTCAACGCTCGTAACAACCCCAACGCACAAACTCGCAACTGGACATTTAACGAGAACAGCTTCACCGCCAATGAAACCGAAAACCCCACCGTTATCGGCAGCATCCGCCGTCAGGATTGCGGGCAAATAAGCGATGGCGCGGCGGTAGTATTCTTAGCCAACGAAAAGCGGGCCAACGCCTACGCAAAAGAGCGAAACATTTCCTTGGATGACATTCCTTATATTAAGGGCTGGGGGCACATTAATGCCCCAATGCTATTTTCGGAGAAAATTAACCTTAGCTCATCAAACTCTCTTCTTTTTCCTCATATCCATAAACTATTCAAACAAACGCTTGCTAGGGCAAATATAAATAGCCTTGATAGCATTCAAGGTCTCGAAGTACACGATTGTTTTACCATTACTGAATATATGACCCTTGACCATTTAGGACTTTATCCACCAGGCCAAGCCTGGAAAGCAATTGAAGCCGGCGTCACAGCTCCCAGTGGCAAACTCCCTATTAACATGAGCGGCGGCCTCATAGGCGGAGGCCACCCCGTCGGGGCAACCGGTGTTCGTATGGCACTAGATGCCTACAAACAGGTGACAGGTAACGCTGGAGATTACCAAATAGACAATGCAAAAAACATAATGACCTTTAATCTCGGCGGAAGCACCACAACCTGCGCAAGCCTGATAATTGGAAAAAGCACAGACTTGCATTAGTAAACCCTGAATAGATATGCCACACTGAAAAAGACTTCCTTACATGAGCGAAGAGGTATCAGTGATGGCAAACCTTAAGATTATCTGTGGAGATATCACCACACTCCATGTCGACGGATTAGTACTCCCTGCCCACAAACATTACTCTCGTAGCCGTGGACTTTCAGCGCAAGTATTTGATATTGCAGGACCTAAATTAATAACGGCTTGCTCCCTCTTAGGAAAATCTCACACCAGCGACACACGTCTAACCGCAGCACCCAACCTTTTTGCTCAATACATAATTCACACAGTAACGCCTTTATGGAGTAGCGGTGACTTTGGAGGCACCTCCTCCCTCGAGTTATTGGAACTATGTTACAAAAACTCAATACAACTGGCGCTAGAACAGGGCATCAAAAGCATTGCGTTCCCTGCTCTAGGCACTGGTAATAACAAAACACCCCACTCCATCGCAGCACACATTGGACTAACCACTATCTTCGAACACAAAGATCTATTTGAAAAGATTATCATTTGCCTTCATTCAGAGTTTGCTAGGAGCACCTGGCAAGACTGCTACGACACCCACATTAAAAATCATGACATTGCACAAGCCAGTTAGGAAAAGCGTTCTATACTCATAAATATGATTCACTGACAACGTAATTAAGTAAGCATGGACGAAACTGAAAAGCACCTAAACGTACTATTGTTGGAAGACTCTGATTCCGATGCATTTCTTGTTATTCGTGAACTAAAGAATACCTGGAAACCCATTACCCACCAGCGTGTCTGGGGTCGTAACTCGATGATTGACGCGCTGAGCAGCGCGAGCTGGGATCTTATTATCTCAGATCACCACATGCCTAATTTTAACTCTCTTGATGTATTAGAGATTTATCACGAGTTCAAACTGGATATCCCAGTCATCATTGTTTCTGGCGCGATAGGTGAAGACATGGCTGTCGCCGGAATGAAAGCCGGCGCACATGATTACATCATGAAAGATAACATGGCTCGCCTCGCACCTGCAGTCGAGCGTGAGTTAGCTGAGGCTAAATCAAGAAGAGCTCGAAGAGCGGCTGAAAAAGCCAATATTGCAAAAAGTTTATTTCTTGCAAACATGTCTCACGAAATTCGCACCCCAATGAATGGCGTTATAGGAATGTCATCACTACTGCTAGACACCAAGCTTTCCCCAGAACAGCATGAATATGCCACAGCAATCCAGTCCTCTGCTGACGCATTACTAGACATCGTAAACGATATTCTTGATATATCAAAAATTGAGGCCGGAAAGCTAGACATTGACCCCATCACCTTCAATCTGCGTGAAACGTTATCAGACGCCTTAGAGCTAGCATCAATTAAGGCAAAAGAGAAAAATATTGCCTTATTTTTGAATGTTGACCAAAGCATTCCCAAAGAACTCATTGGGGATCCCGTCAGAATCCGACAGATAATTCTAAATTTCTGCACCAACGCGATCAAATTCACATCAGAAGGTTCTGTCAATATTACAGTAGAAACAGAATACTTGGATCCATCCAAATGTCATATGTTATTTTCCGTGACCGATACCGGCATTGGTATGAACCAAGATCAAACGGGAAAAATATTTGAACAATACACCCAGGCAACCACATCAACAACTCGACTATATGGTGGTACAGGGTTAGGGTTAAATATCTGTAAGAACCTAGCAGAATTAATGGGTGGAAAGGTCGGTGTAAAGAGCAAGATCAACCATGGCTCTACATTCTCATTCGATGTTTGCCTGCCTGTTCCAACACAACAACGTAACGATTCCCAATATCAGCTTAAAGGCACAATTGTTGTTATTAGTAATGAGTTGGAACACCCTCAACACACGTTATCCCACCTATGCAAAGTCAGAGGTGCTAGTGTTGAACATCATACTCCAGGTTCACTACAACAAGAATTAAAAGAAAAGCCAGAAAACAACCAACCTATATTTGTATTTTTTGACACGTTAAAAATGGGGGCTGAAATCAAGGAAGTATTTGAAAGACTTGCCCCGACATCTAAATTCTCTCTTATTTTTGCACCAACACTTCCTCAAAGAGGAGATGTCAAATATTGCCAAGAACTCGGCTTCAATGCCTACATCCCTCACCCCATTAGAGAGTCGCTTTTTGATAAAATCATGAACCACATGACCTCTCACGCACCATCAGAGAAAATGATAAGCCGCTCCACATTTGATCAAAGCACCATTCAAAACTCACAACCCTCCGCAAACGGAATACCCCCAACTCGCGTCCTGTTAGCAGAAGATAACCTTGTTAACCAAAAAGTCGCTGTACACATGTTGAAAAAATTAAACTGTGTTGTTGATATTGCGGATGATGGCAAAAAAGTCGTCGATTTCGCCCTAAACTCTATGTACGACATCATTTTAATGGATTGCCAAATGCCTGTAATGAACGGGTACGAAGCAACACAAGCAATTCGCGCATCCGAAAAAGAAAACAACAAACATATCCCAATAATTGCGCTGACTGCTGATGCAATGGATATGGATCGAAAAAAATGCATCGAGGCAGGTATGGATGACCACATAAGCAAACCTATGGCTCGAGATGCATTACGCGTGGTTATTCAGCACTACTGTCAAGTGGATGGAAATACGGGAAATAGCAACAAAGAAACGATTGCAATATAGATGTAAAAAAAAGGGTTAGATGCTCTATAGTTGAATCAATTTACCTTACTGTTTTAACACTCTCTTAAGGGTGAGGGGATAGACTAACAAAGAAAACAAAATCATTACAAAAGCCAACGACAAAAATAGAGATTTTAGGGCAAATGTTTGCGGCAGTAAAAGTATCAGTGCAATAGACACCGCTCCCCTAGCACCAGAAAAATTTAACAACCAAAAATCACGCTTATTTAATGACTGCTTCTCTACTTTGATAAATGGAAAAAGTACAATTAAAGCACTAAGGCGGGACACGGCTAGAAGCACCAAAGCAACAATAACAAGTGACAAAGAAATCTCGTCAAAAGATGTGTAGATGAAAAAGCTTGCTCCTAACAAGAAAAAAAGTACCGCATTCGCTATATACTCAAAGTAATCCCATATATGGCGATGAATTTGTCTATTTTGGCTCTCTGCATCCGGTTTATAGCCATATGCCAGAGCAGTAGCAAAGACAGCTAGGATACCGGAAAGATGTAGAATTTCCGCTAATGCAAAACTACCAAAAGCAATAGCTACTGTCATATTGATTGTTAATGTAAAGTGCTTCTCCCTCCAAATGCCCAATAACCAGCGGGCCCCTCGTCCAAATAAAACACCTAACAGCAAAGCACCTACAACGTGAACCAGAAAGTTTCCACTACTGGCCAAAAGGTCAAAACGCTCACCACTGAACAATGTCAGCGCTAGAATGCCTGAAACGGTGACAACAAATCCATCATTTAAAATTGACTCGCCTTCAATCAAAAGTTTTTGGGATTCCGATATTTCACGATTCCCGTGTAATAAAGCTCCTACAGCGAGAGGGTCTGTTGCAGATATAATAACCCCGAATAATAATGCCTCTAACCACTTAAACCCGAAACCATAATGCAACGCCGAGGCAATAATCATCATACTTATCAATATCCCAACACTTCCCACTAAGGACGCAGGTGCAAGCACTTTTCGAAAGTGAAAAAGACAAATTTTTTGGGTGGAAGCAAAAATAAGAGGAGGTACGAACGCATACAAAACGAGGTCTGGGCTCAACGTTAATTCAGGTAAGCCAAAATTGAGATAATGCGCGACTCCCCCATAACCTACCCCCAACAGCAATACCCATATAATGTCAGGAAAAACCATTGCACGCTGAGAGTAATATGAGAGCGCATTAAGAGCAACTAAACCAAGCACACCAAAAGCAACTAGAGAAAACACAAGTTCATCATGCATAAATACCTCTCTACAAACAAATGGTGTGGCTACGTGCGCTCACGAGCGTTTCCTCTATGACAGTACCCAATCGGACCGAGGAAAATGACAGGTATAACCATTAGGAAACCGTTCAAGATAGTCTTGATGCTCAGGCTCAGCCTCCCAGAAATCACCAACAGGCTCCAATTCTGTTACTACGCGCCCAGGCCACAATCCAGAGGCATCAACATCACCAATCGTGCGTATGGCTTCTTGTCGCTGCTCTTCAGAAGAATAATAGATCGCTGAACGATAAGAAGCTCCACTATCATTGCCTTGACGATGCACAGTTGTCGGGTCGTGTATTTGAAAAAAGAATTCCAGAATATTTCGATAGTTTATGACATTGCTTTCGAATACGATCTCAACTGCCTCAGCATGGCTGCCATGATTACGATAGGTTGCATTCGACACGTCGCCGCCGGCATACCCCACACGGGTAGACATAACTCCAGGGAGTTTTCGTATAAGGCCCTGCATCCCCCAAAAACAGCCGCCAGCTAACACCGCTCGTTCATTTTCCATTATGATACCTCATCTACTTGATCCAAGTACGCGCCATAGCCCTCGCCTTCCATTTCATCGAGATGAATAAAACGTAGGGATGCTGAATTGATACAATAGCGCAGCCCGCCACGATCAACCGGCCCGTCAGTAAAGACATGCCCTAGATGGCTATCACCACCAGTTGAGCGCACTTCAGTGCGGGCCATACCATGAGTTCCGTCACTTAGTTCAGTCACATTCCCTGTTTCAATGGGCTTAGTAAAACTTGGCCAGCCGCAGCCAGATTCAAATTTATCTGACGAAGCAAACAACGGCTCTCCCGACACGATATCGACATAAACCCCTGGTTTTTCGTTATAAAGATGCTCTCCTGTTCCAGCTCGCTCGGTACCATTTTCTTGCGTTACCCGAAACTGTTCCTTATTCAATTCAGCAACTGCCGAAGCCGTTTTTTGATACAGAGTCATAACTGCCCTTTTTTCAGTTTAGTGAACAATTTGGTTGTTTTATTACCATAGAACTGGATAGGCCTCAGTATAAATCCAATCGTTATTCTTTGCTGGCACATGACAGCCCAAACAGTCACTTTTATAGTCAGTGGTAGCATTCGTTCCTTTATTATCAGGCTTAAACAATGCCCAACCCCAGCCATCACCCCATGTTGCATTACCGGCGAATCGACCTTTCGAATCCTTGACCATCACGAACCACTGTTTAAGGCCAGAAGTTGAATGGCTAACGCCTTTGCCCGTAGTGTACTCACCTTTCTCTGAAGCTCTCAATTCCTTTATGATAGTTGCGCCATCGGGAAATTTCCCGGTCTTGCGAAACGCCTCAATAGACGCCCTCTCTGTATAAACGTCATGAAAGCCACTGGCCCCACCCTCAGGCACGAACCAAGAACCCAGGTGGGCCATCGAGATCCGGAAATCCTGCGGAAAGCTTATGTTGCCTTTTTTATCGACGTAGGGTGAAAACCCTGGCTCTCCAGCAATAACGGGAGAAGATAAAAGAGCACCTACTGAAAATACAAATGCACAGAATGCACTCAATTTAAGAGATATTTTATCCATCATCGTTAGTTACCTTTTGGCTCGTCGTAACTATTTTGTAGATCCGACGCATGGCCACCTGATGCTTTCATACCCGCACCCTTTCCCGCATTTAGCACAGGGTAGTATTGCGTGAATACAAAGTCATCAGCCGCTGCCGTTGCATGACAGGCATTACATGATGCTGTCGCAAATGGTTTTGCGGTAGCCGACAATGTTTTATGATCTTTACTTGAAAAACTGTAATATGCCCAATTACCAGGTTCTTTGGGGAAATGTTTTTTACTCTTAATAGTCGCCTCTAGACCTAGAAACTCGCCCTGAAAAAAACCTTTACCACTAACAGCCGCCTTCGAACCTACCGAAACTAACTCTTTCATCAATATAGTGCCATCACGAAATTCACCGGCCTTTTTCCAGTGCGCCCAGCTTTTCGGGTCAATATAGACGTTATGAAATTCGGGAAACGCGGCCTTTCCATTATTGAGATCATTTGGCGTAACTGGAGTTCCAGCATAAACCCACTCACGATACCCAGTAGGTCGCTCGAGCTCGCCACCTTTAATAGTAAAAAATTCCTCTGCCGACAATGGACCGGAAACAGATAACATTGCAAAAGTTCCTGCAAATGCAATGTTTGATAGAACAGCGCTTTTTAACTTTAGTTTCATTTTACTCACTCCCTCTCTCTATAGTGCAATCTAGTTGGTAAATACTAGCAATTAGATTTTGATGAGAGAAATAGAGAATTGTTGCCGTATCATAAGCATTACTTATAATGACTAAAAACCATCCAAGCGGCTTTACGGTTAAAAAACCTAACTATGGGTATAATGCACCCCCGCAGAGCTACAAACACGGCAATGTAAACCTAAAAGCTTCGCTTATGGCGAGAATCACACTAGGTTTGCAAGTAGATGATCTTCAGCCGACCAATCGTGGTTATCTACATGCTTTATAAACATATCCAATGCTGCTGTGGCGACCCCTTGATCAGCTGTAGCAAATTCAACCCTTCGAGACAATGTAGGCTCAATGATAGCTCTGTATTCGAGTTCAGGGCGTAAAAGTGAAAAACGCGGAATCACGGTAGCCCCCATTCCATCACGAACCATACTCTGAATCCAGTCTTCACGCTGACTAGTGTATGCGATCTTAAGCTGAATCGTTTCATCGGCGCAAAACTTGATAAAATCTTGCCTGAATTCACAATGCAGCCGATCAACATAGCTTTGCTTAGCGATATCTCTAAGCGGTACAACATTCATATCGGCAAACTATGAAACCCACAAAACGCGCCATCAAGCTCTCCGCCAAGTTCGTCTTCAAGCCGTCTGATTGCTTGAGTTAATGCCGGCTGCGAGACGAAACATTGCTCTGCAGCACGAGTAAAATTCAGAGTTTCCGACAGTGTCAGAAAATAGCGTATTTGATTAAAATCCATGACCTTTCATTAACCGTTGATTATAAATATTAATAGGGCGCTACCCAAAATAGGATAACTCCGGTTCTAGCTTTAGGAAAATATTAGCTTAACCTTTGCGGCAAGATCTACCCTGTGAATGATTAGATACAAAAAAGGCGCCATAGGCGCCCTTTTTGTATCTAATCATTCAAGTACATTCATTAAAAATCGATTAACCCTCAACCTCTTCTTTTTCTTGTACCTCTGGAACGGTAGATGTTAATAGCTGCGCACGTATGTCACGTTCAATTTCTTCTGCAATTTCTGAGTTTTCACTTAGATATTTGGCAGCATTGGCTTTACCCTGGCCAATTTTGTCACCCTTATAGGCGTACCATGCTCCAGATTTATCAACAAATCCACACTTCACTCCAAGATCCAACACTTCTCCCATATGGTAAATACCCTCACCGTAAAGAATTTGAAACTCAGCTTGCTTAAATGGTGGAGCCACCTTGTTTTTAACAACCTTAACACGGGTTTCATTACCTACAACCTCATCACCCTGCTTCACCGCTCCAGTTCGACGAATATCTAACCTTACAGATGAATAGAATTTTAACGCGTTACCACCCGTCGTTGTTTCTGGTGAACCAAACATAACGCCAATTTTCATACGTATTTGGTTAATAAATATAACTAAACAATTTGCGTGCTTCACACTACCGGTCAACTTACGCAACGCCTGAGACATCAATCGTGCCTGTAACCCTACATGAGTATCCCCCATATCGCCTTCCAGCTCTGCCTTTGGTACCAAAGCCGCAACCGAATCAATAATGATGACATCAACGGCATTTGAGCGAATCAACATATCTGTAATTTCAAGCGCCTGCTCTCCGGTGTCAGGCTGTGATACCAACAAATTGTCGACATCAACACCGAGTTTGCCCGCATAAATTGGGTCTAGTGCATGCTCAGCATCAACAAATGCACAGGTTGCACCTTGTTTTTGTGCTTCAGCAACAACTTGTAATGTTAACGTCGTTTTACCGGAAGATTCAGGGCCATAGATTTCAACAATACGACCTTTCGGTAAGCCACCAATACCCAAGGCTATGTCCAACCCTAGAGAGCCAGTTGAGATAGCAGGAATCGCTTGATGCTGCTGATCTCCCATTCGCATTACCGAACCTTTACCAAATTGACGATCTATCTGTGACAATGCTGCACTCAGCGCTTTCTTTTTATTCTCATCCATCTTTCGATCCTCAACGTTGGTACGCATGCTTGGTATACGCACTTGAAGTGATTGCTTGAATTACGCTCTTCGATTAGTCAGCCCAAAGCAAACACTGTAAATTTGAACAGTATTATTACACAAGACTTTCCACTTCGCCAATATCCTGTGCATTTTTTTTCTTCTTTTCTTTCCATTCCAGCACCCTAACCAGCAACCCTTGCAATGCCATGGCAACAGCCCCGCTTCGAACCGCGGCTCTATCGCCAGGAAAAACCATCCTAGTAGCATCAACCTGACCCTCTACTACCCAAGCAATCCACACCAAGCCAACCGGTTTCTCCTCAGTTCCCCCATCTGGCCCAGCTAGACCACTAATCGCAACTGAAAACGTGGCATTTGACTTTTTTATTGCCCCTTTTGCCATCTCCTCAACAACAGACTTACTCACGGCACCATGCTTTTTCAGTGTTGTTACTTTAACAGCTAACATTTTTCGCTTGGCATCATTCGAATAAACGACAAACCCTCGATCAAACCAGGCAGAACTACCAGCCACAGAAGTGATTGCAGACGAAACACCGCCTCCAGTGCAAGACTCAGCCGTGCTAATCAATACACCCTGGCCTTCTAATGCTTTTCCTAAATGTGCAGCAAGTTCATCTGCCACAACATGACCCAAATCCACCACGTGGTTGGCCCCTTTTATCCAATAAATTAGGCGCAAATACTACCGCAGTTTTTATTCGCAAACACGACTTTTCAACGATCTTAACAATGAAGACCTAAACCGGTTAACCCTCATACAAAAGATCCCACGTTAAGGCTAGATCCCACATCAAATGGACTATATCATTGCCCTTTTCAATGCACCCAATAGATAAGCGAACTTCAATGACAGCCGTGACAGACCAACTCGCAAAACACACACCTATGATGCAACAATACTTTCGCATCAAAGCTGAACACCCTAGTGAATTGGTGTTTTATCGTATGGGGGATTTTTACGAGTTATTTTTTGACGATGCAAAAACGGCAGCCAATCTTCTGGATATCACCCTCACATCTCGAGGAAAATCCGGCGGCGAACCAATTCCTATGGCCGGTATTCCGTACCATGCAGCTGAAAACTATCTTGCGCGACTAGTAAAGATTGGGGTATCCATTGCTGTCGTAGAGCAATTTGGCGACCCTGCAACAACTAAAGGTCCACTCGAAAGGAAAGTGGCCAGGATAGTTACCCCAGGCACTATCAGTGACGAAGCCCTACTAGAAGAGCGCAGTGAAAACCTGCTAACAGCAATTTGTGCAGAAGGGGATCAAATCGGTATTGCCTCCCTCGATATTGCCAGTGGCCGCTTTATTATCACACAATGTACGGGCTTGCCCGCACTTGATGCTGAGCTTGCCCGCCTAAGTCCCGCAGAATTACTCGCACCTGATAACAGCCAGCTGAGTAATTATGCTAGCAAGCGCCCAGGGTTTCGAGCTCGTCCTATCTGGGAGTTTGATACTGAGTCTGCTCAACGCTCATTAATACAACAATTTCAAACCAAAGACCTTTCTGGCTTTGGTTGCGAAGAATTACCTACGGCCATTGCAGCCGCAGGCTGTTTACTACAATACGCCAAAGAAACCCAACGGGCCGCGTTACCTCATATTCGCGCCATCAAGGTGGAGTCACTAGATGACTGCGTTGTTCTTGATGCAGCTACTCGAAAGAATTTAGAGCTTGTAGAAAACCTTCAAGGGGAGTTTGAACACACGCTTGCTTGGGTTTTGGACAAAACTCAAACTCCCATGGGAAGTCGCCTACTTCGACGTTGGATCAATCGCCCTATTCGCAACCGGGAAATACTCACCTCTCGCCAGCAAGCCATTGAAACCCTGCTTACAGATTATCAATATGAACCCCTGCAAAGCATACTCCATCAAATTGGTGATATTGAACGAATATTAGCGCGTGTTGCACTGAAATCTGCGCGCCCACGAGATCTAAGTCGACTTAGGGATGGCCTACAATTACTCCCTGATTTACAGATCGCGCTCGCCCCTTTTGATATTGACACCATTACCACCATTGCGCAGCGTATCAGCACCTACCCTGAACTTGCCGAATTACTCAGCAACGCGATTATCGAGATACCCCCTGTTTTAATCAGGGATGGCGGTGTCATTAAAACAGGCTACGACGCAGAACTTGATGAACTTCAATCACTTAGCGAAAACGCTGGCGCTTACCTGGTTCAATTAGAACAGCGCGAAAAAGAGAAAACCGGTATTTCCACGTTAAAAGTGGGGTACAACCGAGTGCACGGCTACTTCATTGAAATCAGCAAGGCCAATAGCGCCAATGCCCCTACTGAGTACATTCGCCGCCAAACCTTAAAAAATGCCGAACGTTTTATCACTCCAGAATTAAAAGCCTTCGAAGATAAAGCACTTAGCGCAAAAAGTCGCGCCCTTGCCAGAGAGAAAGCGCTATACGATGAGCTTGTTGACAACTTGCATAATCACCTACTGGAATTACAAAACAGTTTCGAAGCTGTATGTGAGCTTGACGTGCTTTCCTGCTTTGCAGAACGGGCGGACACACTAGCATTATCTCGCCCAGAGCTTGTGGACGAACCCGGTATTCACATAACTGCTGGTCGTCACCCCGTTGTTGAACAAGTACTTGAAGAAGCATTTATCCCTAACGACCTGATGTTAGATAGCCACCGAAAAATGCTGGTCATCACAGGCCCGAACATGGGCGGTAAATCAACATTTATGCGCCAAACCGCGCTGGTCGCATTACTTTCTCATATCGGGTGCTTTGTTCCTGCCGAACACGTTCGCATCGGTCCAATTGATCGTATCTTTACACGCATAGGCTCATCAGATGATTTAGCGGGAGGCCGATCTACCTTTATGGTTGAAATGACAGAAACTGCAAACATCCTCCATAATGCAACTAAACACAGTCTAGTTATCATGGATGAAATAGGACGAGGCACCAGTACATTCGACGGTTTATCATTAGCTTGGGCGTGTGCCAATTATTTAGCACTGCATATTCAGTCCCTAACCCTGTTTGCTACCCATTATTTTGAGCTAACTCAATTGCCCGAAACCGCGCCAGGAGTTGTCAACGTCCACCTGACCGCTCATGAAGAAGGTGACAAAATACTGTTTTTACACAAAGTCGAAGAGGGTCCTGCCAGCCAGAGCTATGGGTTACAAGTCGCTAAACTGGCGGGGCTGCCTGACTCTGTTATTGACAACGCCAGACGCAAATTAAAGCAACTAGAGAAGCAGGAAGTTAATAGCACCGCGCTATCAGACGCTAATTCTCCTATTCAAAGCGACTTATTCAGTGAACCGGCAAAACCACACCCTGCGATAGAAAGTATCAGTAAGTTAGATCCAGACTGCCTAAACCCAAGGCAAGCTTTAGATATGATCTATCGACTCAAAGAGCTAACAGAAAAAAACTAACACCTTCGATGCATAGGCAGGAATGTGTCAATACTAACCCTGTTCATCAACAACAAAGTAACGTACTATATCGCGCTGAATAAAGCTGAGAGAGAGGACTCTAAGTCATGACGTTTGTGGTAGCCGAAAATTGCATAAAATGTAAATACACCGACTGCGTTGAAGTGTGTCCTGTAGATTGTTTTTACGAAGGACCTAACTTCCTTGTCATTCACCCTGACGAATGTATTGATTGCGCTTTGTGTGAGCCAGAATGCCCCGCAAATGCAATATACTCGGAAGACGAGCTTCCCGCGGATCAGACTGCGTTTGTTGAGATTAACGCCGAGCTTGCCGAAGTATGGCCAAACATTACAGAACAAAAAGATGCATTAGCAGACGCTGATGACTGGGATGGTGTCGAAGGAAAAGCAGAGAAGCTTGAACGCTAATTTGCCCGACCCAAAAGAACGAATAAAAAAAGGCAGTTTATCTGCCTTTTTTTGTGGGCAGCATTCATAAATGACCTAGATATAAACCAAGAACAAATAAAGCAAGATCAAAGAGACATAGAGTACGACAAAAACACTAGCACAAAAAAAGAAGGGCGACTTACGTCGCCCCACCTCGCTTTGAACACTCCATTGTTCTGGCTTCCTGCCGAGTCTTCCTGACTTCATACGTTCCCTGTAAACATCCTATCCTTACCCTAATCCTTAACGATCCATGTTTGGGCTCCTGCCCTTAATCCTTTAGAAGCATCCTGCCTCACTTCCCTGTACAAGCATCCTTACTCAACGTCCTAGAAATCCTTTTCTTTGTCCTCAGCCTCCCTGGCTACGGATATAAATTTAACAGAACCCTCAAATACAACAAGCAACCAAAAACCAAAAACCATACTTTGCCATTATTCATAAAAACAAATAAATTTATATTTTTCATAGGCTTATGTAAAACCAATCCAATTTAGTAGGCGCTATCAGGCAGCATTTTGATAAATTATCCTACAACGTCCGTGAGACATGTCGCACACCTGGACAAGCAATTATCTTACGAATGAAATTTTGATTAAATTTTCCTTTAATTTACAAGTAACTAACCTAAATCTGACAAAAAAATAGACAAACACGACTGTAAATTGACACTTAATGCAAGCTAGTAAATGGCTGCACAGAGCATAGATACCCTGTTTGTTATGAAAAAATGAAAGTAGGATTAGCTAATGGAGCAATGTATACTCGAGTCATCTTTTGAAAAAAAGAAGGGCGGTTTACCGCCCGCCTCGCTTTTATTTCGCTTACGTTTCAATAAATAAGCATAAAAAAACCGCCCTAGATTGGCGGTTTTTTTATGCTTATTTATTACTCACGATTCTCAATTTACACTCCAAACAAAGATTCCCCTGACAATCCGTGCTTTTCCAAGACATCTTTTAGTCGCTTCAAAGCTTCCACTTGAATCTGGCGAACTCTCTCACGCGTAAGGCCAATTTCACGCCCCACTTCCTCAAGGGTGCTCATCTCATACCCACGAAGACCAAAGCGGCGTGCAATAACTTCTCGCTGCTTATTCGGCAATTGATCCAACCAATAATCAATGCTGCCTTTCAAGTTAGTATCCTGCAACACCTCCGCTGGATCAGACACCTTGGCATCAGGGATAGTGTCCAGTAAGGATTTCTCTGAATCGTAACCCATAGGGGTATCTACAGACGAAACTCTCTCATTAAGCCCCAGCATGCGCTTTACGTCTTGCACTGGTTTGTCTAACAAATCTGCAATTTCTTCTGGGCTAGGTTCATGATCTAGCTTTTGAGTTAATTCTCTAGCAGCTCGAAGATAAACATTAAGCTCTTTAACAACATGAATTGGGAGTCGAATGGTACGCGTTTGATTCATGATCGCACGCTCAATCGTTTGACGTATCCACCATGTAGCATATGTTGAAAAGCGGAAGCCACGCTCAGGGTCAAATTTTTCTACCGCTCGAATCAGGCCAAGGTTGCCCTCTTCGATCAGATCTAACAAAGAAAGACCTCGATTAACATAACGACGAGCAATCTTTACAACTAAGCGGAGATTGCTCTCAATCATTCGCTTACGGGCATCATCATAACCCCGCAACGCTCTTCGAGCGTAATACACCTCTTCCTCTGGCGTTAACAAAGGAGAAAAACCGATTTCGTTTAAGTACAGTTGCGTGGCATCCAGGGTTTTCTGAAAACCTGCCTCTGTTTTCTTTACTTTGACATCTTCATTTTTTTTCAAAAAAGCATCGGCATCATCTCCCACTTTACGATGCTTAGCCCGCAGTTCTGCTGCCCTCTCCTCAAACGCCCCCTCAATTACATGATCCTGAGCGATATCACAGAGCTCAACCTCAACAGCCGCCTTTACTTCAACAGCTACTTTCACCTCAACAGCCGCCTTGACCTCAACCTTTTCCCTTTCTGCTTGCATCATTATTTTTCTCATCCCACGCAAAAGGTCATTTCCCCATGCATCGCCCAATCTGATCCACCAACTTAATCAAATCTCCGCCACATGCGTACAAACCCAAAATCAACCCACCGTTAAACGGTCCCGTAATCTGCTTACCTCTACGCTACCCGTTCCTTCTAGCGCTTAGGTAAATAGGCCAATGGATTAACGGGTTTTCCGTTTCGACGAATCTCAAAATGTAATTTATTTCGATTCGCCCCACTGGATCCTATTTCGGCAATTTTCTGCCCGGCTTTAGCATAATTTCCCTCTTTTACTAAAAGCCTTTGATTGTGTGCATATGCACTTAGGTAAGAGTCATTGTGTTTTATGATAATCAAGTTTC
The DNA here is from genome assembly GCA_002163245.1 of Gammaproteobacteria bacterium 42_54_T18. GTDB lineage: Bacteria > Pseudomonadota > Gammaproteobacteria > Pseudomonadales > Ketobacteraceae > 42-54-T18. The sequence continues at coordinate 45,633 of MAAL01000186.1, forward strand.
CGTAACCAACCAAACCCTGACCGCTATAAACCACCTTACCAGACGCTGCCGCATAAACTGGAGCCCCCCGGCGCCCAGCAAAATCGATCCCCTTATTCACATTCCCTCGACTGGAGAATTTAGTGATAACAGAACCACTCGCTGGCCACGTCCAGACTATGTTTACTCTTTTATGTCTTTGATTTGCAACTTTTTCTTGTACCGGTTTGATCTTGGTTTCTGGTTTTTTATAACGTTTCTTCTTGTATTGGGTTATTTTTTTTAAAGAATTGTTGGTTTTTCGTTGCTTTGTGACAGGCTTAACAGCAAGTCGAATTCGTTGCCCTGGAAAAATACTATAGGGGTAACCGATACCATTCGACCTCGCGAGCTCTTTATAATTACGATGGTATCGCCATGCGATAGAGAACATTGTATCCCCTTTGGCAACCACGTGCGTACCTTTGGTCACGGGGGATGGGGCTCGATATAGATCGGTAACAGGAGCGAAATTATTTTGACTGCACGCAACAAATTGCAGACAAAAAATCACACTTAAAATTGCACGTACGATCCTAAACCCCATTACGCAGAAAGCACCCTTCTATGATATCAGACTAAAAACACGCCTTATTATTTACCTAACCACCTTAGACCAAAAAGAAATAAATACATCAACATCTATCTCAAAAAAGTCTACCCAAATTACCCACAAAAAAAGCAAATTATCATTTTCACCCTAATAGAAGATAAGAGCCTTATAAAATATTAGCTCACTTTTTGACGCGCAATACGCTCAATACCCAAAACTAAGACAATGGCAAACAGTGCCAACCCTGCACAATAAAATAGCTGATGGTCTTGCCCTACTATCTCCGCATATTGAAACGGCATAAGATTTTCTTGTGTTAGTGGTACCTCTACACCGTGACTGTTCATTCGCCACGTCAACGTGTGCTTCCAGGGCCACACTTTGTTTAACGATCCCAGCATAAATCCCGTCAACAATGCCATTGTTGCCTCATGATAACGAGATAGCAACCAAGACAAGAACCGCGAGAAAACCATTAAGCCGGTGACACAGCCAGCGGCAAAGATCGCCAACACTCCAACATCAAAACCTTTGATAGCTTCCATAACATGGCTATACATCCCTAACAGCAACAATATAAAGCTCCCAGAGATTCCCGGTAGAATCATTGCACAGATAGCGATAGAACCCGCTAAAAACAAACTCATAGACGTTGCCTCAATCTCTGCCGGGTTTAGAACGGTTATGCTGTAGGCAACAACAACGCCAAAGGAGAGCGACAGTACATTAGAGACACCCCAGCGTGTAATTTGTTTCGCCATATACAATGAGGACACCAATATTAAGCCAAAGAAAAATGACCATAGCAAATTGGGGTATGTCGCCAACAGATGCGTAATCACCCTTGCAAGGCTCACAACACTAGTGGCTATCCCAAGCATCAAAATCAATAAAAAATTACCATTCACAGCTGCCCAAAACGCCTTTGGCCCCTCAGTAAACAACACCTTGATGGAACCAGGTCCCACAGACTTGATGCTGTTAAGTAGCTCCTCATAAATACCAGTCAGAAAAGCGATAGTGCCGCCACTCACGCCAGGAACCACATCAGCAGCCCCCATTGCCATACCTTTTACATACAATAGTGAACGCTGCTTTAAATCAGCCATGGTTAACCTTATTTATTATGAGAATAGAGAAGAGTGTCAGCAAGCATTTACATCATACTGACAGTATTAATAGGTTCTTACACCTGAACGAAGTGGCACAAAGTAAACATCTTCTATGACTTCCGTGTCATAACCATCGTCAGTACGAGTTATGAGGTGCAATTTCTGCTGCTTCTCCTGTTCCCCCACCGGGATAACAAGAATGCCCCCAATACTGAGTTGCTCCAATAGCTCCTTAGGTACCTCTTCAGGAGCCGCAGCTGACAATATTGCATCAAAAGGCGCTTTTTCCTTCCAGCCCATACAACCATCTGAATGACGCAAATTGATATTGCGTAACTTTAGCAATGATAAACGCTTTCTTGCCTTATCCTGCAATGGCCTTATCCGCTCGATGCTATTCACATGCCCAACCAAACGTGCCAACACGGCCGTTTGATAACCCGACCCCGTCCCCACTTCCAGCACATTTTTTCTTGGGCCACGTGAAAGAATAAGCTCACTCATTCGAGCAACGATATACGGCCTTGAGATGGTTTGGCTAAATCCTATGGGAAGTGAAGAATCTTCATAAGCTCGATGTGACAATGCCTCATCAATAAAAATATGTCTCGGTGTTGTACGCATCACATCTAATACATCGGGGTTAGTTACCCCCTGCTCATGCAATCGTTTTACCAATCTTTCCCGCGTTCGTTGGGAAGTCATTCCAATCCCTGCTAACTCAATACTATCCACTAATGATCTCTCTACTCACGCACGGGCACTCGCCAGTGATATTGGATTATTGTTCTTATTATAAGCACCTTACTGGCTCAACACATTATTGTAAAAGAACACAGTAAAAACATCGAGCAAAATTCAACCTCTATCGCCCTTATCCTTCAAACCGCAACCACCCTACAGCAAAGGCATGATGTCACAAGGAGCTATGAGAATACCCTTGGGGGTATTATACTAGGCTATCAGTAGCTCTAATCACATTATCCTTGGCGTCAACCAATAAATGATAAAATCCTTTTATGCAACGGAATCGCAACCAACCCCCTTCACCAATCAGTCATGAACACTATCAATAATCGTATAGACAACAGCACCAATAGTAATGCTTCTTTCCAAAAAGCCTATGCCCGTTTTCCTATCGCATACAAGGTCTCTTTAGCGTTTGCCATCATGTCCATACTAACCTTAGGCGTTATGTGGAGCATTGTATCATCCAACCTTAAAGGCTTGGTATTAGACCTAAGTGACACCGTCGGCCAATCACTTGCCAGCCAAACTGCCAACGCATCCGCAGAGCTTATTCTAGCAGAAGACCTACTAAGCCTTAATGTTGTTATAACAGAGGTCACAAAGGCACCAATGATAAGCGGGGCTGCCATTACCAATACTGAACACAAGTTATTGGCTCACGCCGGAGAAATCGACTTTACCCGTGAAATAACGCAACGCAATCTCGACGCCACCAATATTCCCTCGCTCGCCACACAAGGTTTGTATATCGCTCCAATCACCTTTCAAGATGTTGTAGCTGGATATGCATTAATACACTTAGACAAAACCCTAATCACATCCAATATCAACCAATCTTTACAGTGGATGTCTTTGGCAACATTAAGCATTCTTTGCATCAGTATTATATCGGCCCTAGTCTTAGGCAAACATATCACCGACCCTATCAAACATTTAACAAAAGGCACCAATGCGTTACAGAGCGGTAATCTAGATTACCGCATAACCGAAAAACGTCACGATGAACTCGGCACACTCATTCATAGATTTAACGAAATGGCACAAGGGATGAAAGAACGCCAACAACTTACACAAACATTCCACCGCTACCTTGATCGTAACATCGCCAACGACTTACTCGCCAATTTAGACAACCCAACCATTCCTACGCAATACGTTAATGCCAGCGTCCTCTTTGTAGACATTGTCGGATTTACTGCAATGTGTGAAGAACTTGCACCAGAAGAAGTCGGAGAGTTACTAAACACGTACTACCACTACACCTTAAAAGCCAGCAGCCTCTTTAATGGTACTGTTGATAAATTTATTGGGGACGGTGTGATGATCATTTTTGGAGCACCACAAGACGACGATCTACATAGTTTTAATGCTGTTTGCTGCGCTCAATTACTTTTGGGATTAGTCAATTCCTACAACCGAACCAGAAAAGAAATCAATCTCCCCACCATTCAGTTCCGCCTAGGGGTGCACAGCGGGGAGATGTTAGCAGGCACACTAGGCTCAGACGAACGAATGCAGTATACCGTGGTGGGTGACACGGTTAACCTCGCAGCACGTCTCTGCGGACTCGCCCACCCAGGGAAACTTGTTATCAGTGAAGCTGTCTACCAAGGGGCCGGGGGCAACAGCCGACTTACAACACAAGAACAAAAGTTGCTTAAAGTAAGAGGTAAATCCTCAGAAATACCTACCTATACCGTTGATACGCTAAAGCAACCTTATGCAGAAAGAATCACCTCTCATATTGAGAGCATTGACAATGCATTGCTCGAAAACCAAATTAAAACAAAAAATAATGAACCAGCCTAACCCCGCGCGTACAACAAACATAATCCGCACTTTGCTTTTAGCAGCCACACTACTAACGCTTCCTGGGTGCGAATCGCTCCGCTCACCGCAAAATGCGCCCCAAAGCACCCCTCAAAACAAAAAGGCACTTTACGCATTAAACGTTGAGCAAACCATCAGGAAAGGTCAGTGGTTAATCAGCGAATTTCAATTACATAATGCATTAAAAAACGCTAACCAGCATTCATTCCTAACGGACTTTTACATTCGACACTACCTGTTCGAGCAAAAGCTCCTCGCTGACGACCTTGTAAAATACGCACAGATATCGTTACAACAAGGGGATACAAAAACAGCATCTCGCTGCTATCAAACATTAAAAACCCTGCCGATTCCAGGTAACCTTGAACCCGAACTTCTCAAAATTTCCGACGCACTATCCATAAAAAAAGTAAAGTCCATCACCCAGCAACAAAATGTGCTCGGCGCCAAACTAGACAAAAGCATCCAGCAAGGGCAACTCATTGAAAGCTCTCAACTTATTACTGAGCTTCAGGCCCTTAAATTGCTTTCAAAAGAAGTGTTAACCAAAATAGACAAGGCTAAAGGAGTGCTCGCTCACAACACCGACCTTCTTAATGAAAAGGCCGACTTATTTTATCGGGACGGCAATGTCCAGCTAGCAAAATCCTTATGGGAATATCTATTAAAATTCGACCCCGAAAACCAATCAATTAAAAGTAAATTGTCTCGAGCAAACAGGGTTCTGAAAAACATGCATGAGCTTCGAGAAAAACCTACTAACAAACCACCAGCTCACGCAGTAGGCTCGTTGCAAAAACACCCTTAGGCAGAAAAAAGGACAATTTCAACACATCAGAACTTTCCCACTCATAAGACAAGTCTTTAGGTAACACCGAATAAGGCCTTACGGACATCGCCACTCGCTGAGAAACCAGGAATTCCATTATCGATGAGTAAGGGGCGAACGTTGCTAATAGTTTTTTTGCTGCGATGCCTGCCTGAGGCAATTCACCGTCACCATATAACACACCTGCAACCGCAATATCACCGGATGCTAAACGTGTAGCCACACTTGTCTTCTCTTCATCATCCGAGTTATTGGGCACAAAAAAGCTCTCCGTTCCGCTAAGCGCAAACACATCACCTTCCAATGCATCTTTCCATGTACCGTCACTAATGCGCTCGGATAAGGAAATATTAAACAACAACGAGCGTAAGGCAGAAAACGTTATTGATCGCTGAAAACGTTTTTTCGGAGATTTCCCCGATTCAACCGAGCGCATTGCACTGGCGATATTATTTTCATTACGCCCGAATCGCTGAGGCCCAAAATAATTGGGAAAACCTTCCTTTTGAATAAGCGTTATTCGATCATTTATGACGACCTTCTGCTCCGCGTCACACACCATATTCTTTAATCGAATCGTAAATTGATTCCCCCTATGGGCACCTCGGCGAAGCTTTTTAAGATTCCGAGCCGCCTCCAAAACAGTAACATTCTCATTCTCTATAGGGGACAAATCAATATGCGCATTCCCAGGCAAATGCACACTGAACCACTGAGACGCCACAGCATAACGATCCTTAAGCCCGCTATAAACCACTGACTTTTTAGAAACACCGAGCCCTTTGGCAATATGTGACAATAAAAACTCAGTATTGTAATCAATGGCTTTTACATGAATATAAAGATGCTCACCTTCGCCACTTGGAGAAAAACCCAATACTTCTTCAACAATAAAATCTTCTGGCACCATTTTTAGCTGAGCACTAACATTCGGCGCCTCACCAACAGCATATGCAAGCCGCTCGATATGGGGGAACAAATCCAGCTCAACACTCATAACTGACTCCCACAGCCGAGCGCTTTCTCGCCCAACTCTTCCAGCAACACAACACAATGCACTGCAATACCTTCTTTACGGCCGATATATCCCAACTGCTCAGTTGTAGTAGCTTTCACATTAATCCTAGAAACATCAATATTTACATCTTCAGCAATCATTTTTCTCATCGTATCAATATGAGGAGCCATCTTAGGTGCCTGAGCAATAATAGTGATATCAGCATTTCCTACACCATAGCCTGCCTTTAAAACCAACGTGACAACATGGCGTAGCAATACCCGACTGTCAGCCCCCTCATACTGCTTATCCGTATCCGGAAAGTGCTTGCCAATATCCCCTAACCCCGTCGCACCTAACAATGCATCAGCCAAAGCATGTAATACCACGTCACCATCCGAGTGCGCAATTAAACCACGCTCATACGGAATAGTAACACCTCCCAATACCACGCACTCACCCTCTCCAAAAGCATGCACATCATAACCATGGCCAATTCGAATCATCTACTATCTTCCTATTTCAAAGACGCTTGCTGTTTCAAAAACAACGCCGCAAGCGCTAAATCTTCCGGGTGAGTAATTTTGATATTATCTGGGTGACCTTCCACTAACAACGGCTGCCTACCCAGCCGCTCTAAAGCAGACGCCTCGTCGGTAATAGAATGATTCGCGGTAAGCGCATCCATCATTGCCTGCATCAAATCGCCATATCGAAACATTTGCGGAGTTAACGCGTGCCAAAGGTTTTCTCGGCAAACCGTTTCCAGAATTTCAACCGCATTAGTGTCAGCTGTATTTCCATCATCACCCTCCCTCACGGTAGCACGCTTCATGGTGTCTCTAACGGGTATGCCTAGCAAACCTCCTACCTTATGCTGAGACGCCTGCTCTATAAGAGTTTGAATATCATCGACTCGCACACAGGGCCTGGCAACATCGTGAACCAATACCCAGTCATCATCACTGGCTTTACTGGCAAGGGCCTTTAGCCCATTCAACACCGAGTCGGACCGCTCCTTCCCACCAGCAGCGATAATCACCGGCGGCCCACTGAGGTTATTGTTATCGTTCAAGTTAGCCCACCACTCATCTCCTGAAGACAAACACAACACAACAGCTTCTAGCTGTTTGATTTTTCGGAGTTTCACAAGGGTTTGCTGAATGACCGTACTGTCGCCAAGAGGGAGGTATTGTTTTGGGATATCACTACCCATTCGCTTCCCGACACCAGCTGCAGGCACAACACACCAGTAACGCGTTGGATTTTTCATGGTTTTTGCTTCTTTCACAGGTCAGTGCTATTGATTGCTGGCCTTGTTATCAGCTTTTTCATCAATAATAAGGTAAAAGGTTTCACCTTTTTTGATCATGCCTAGCTGAGAACGCGCTCGTTCCTCAACTGCAGCCATACCTTCCTTTAAGTCTTTAACTTCAGCAGTCAAACGTCGATTCCGTTCCGATAATACATAATTCTCTTGCTGCTGCTTATCAATTTCACCACGTAATTGCCACACCTCGGCAAGGCTTCCATCACCCGTCCATAAGCGCAACTGTAAAAACACAAAAACCACCAAGAGCAACCAAAACAACACACGCGGCAATGTGGCCACACTTTTCGTTTTGGTTTCTCTTAATGGCTTCTCTGTCATAATTTATAGCTACATAGCATTCTACGTGTAATATCGGGCTAGTAAATTAGCGCTTAAATTCAGCTCGACCTCGATATACAGCCGCATCACCTAAAGATTCTTCAATACGAAGCAGCTGGTTATATTTAGCAACACGATCAGAGCGACATAGAGAGCCAGTCTTAATTTGCCCAGCGGCGGTAGCAACAGCTAAATCTGCAATTGTTGTATCTTCAGTCTCACCAGAGCGGTGAGAGATAACGGAGGTATAACCCGCCTCTTTTGCCATCTGGATAGCATCTAACGTCTCAGAAAGCGTACCAATTTGGTTGAACTTAATCAGAATTGAGTTTGCAATGCCTTTATCAATACCTTCTTTTAAGATAGAAGTATTAGTCACAAACAAATCATCACCCACTAGCTGAACACGTGACCCTAATTTATCAGATAAGATTTTCCAGCCATCCCAATCGCCCTCATCAAGACCGTCTTCAATAGAGATAATAGGATAACGATCACAAAGGTCTGCAAGATAATCAACAAAACCCGCTGAGTCCAACACTTTCCCTTCACCAGACAAATGGTATTTACCATCTTTGTAGAATTCAGATGCAGCACAATCCAATGCTAACGTAACATCAACACCTGGCTCCAAACCTACATTTCTGATGGCTTCCATAATGGCTTCAAGCGCAGCTTCATTCGACGGCAAGTTAGGTGCAAAACCACCTTCATCACCTACTGCTGTATTCAAACCTTTTGCTTTCAAAACAGCCTTTAGAGAATGGAAAATTTCAGTACCAAAGCGCAATGCTTCACTAAAACTTTTAGCACCGACTGGCTGAACCATAAACTCTTGAATATCGACGTTATTATCAGCGTGTTCACCACCATTGATGATATTCATCATCGGCACCGGCAATGTGAACGGCCCAGACTTTCCGTCAATTAATTCAGAGATGTATTGATACAATGCCACTCCATTATGTACAGAAGCCGCTTTTGCCGTAGCAAGAGATACCGCCAAAATGGCGTTGGCACCAAACTTTCCTTTATTGTCCGTACCGTCAGCCTCAATCATTGCTTGATCAATAGCACGCTGATCCGTTGCATCCATCCCTAACAACAATTGCTTAATATCATTATTAATAATGCTAACAGCATTCAACACGCCTTTACCCAGATAACGAGTTTTATCGCCATCACGAAGCTCCAATGCTTCACGAGACCCTGTAGACGCACCGGATGGAGCACAAGCAAACCCAGCGGCTCCAGATTCTAAAATAACATCCGCTTCTACGGTTGGGTTTCCACGAGAATCAAGTATCTCACGCGCTCTAATTTCAACAATTTTAGACATAATGGCTTCCTGTTGTTCTCATTCTGAAATAGTCTCACTCTATTCTGTATCAATGATGGCAAAACTTTTCACCAAATCATCAACTGCTTTCATTTGAACCAAAAACGGCTCTAGTTTTTCTAATGATAATGCACATGGCCCATCGCACTTCGCTTGCGATGGGTCGGGATGTGCCTCTAAAAATAATCCTGCTAAACCTTGGGACATACCGGCCCGGCCCAACTCAGTTACCTGCGATCGACGCCCATCTGCAGAGTCAGAACGGCCGCCTGGTTTTTGTAGTGCATGGGTCACATCAAAAAGTACTGGATAACCCGTTTGTTTCATTGCCCCAAAACCTAACATATCTACAACAAGGTTATTGTAACCAAAGCTAGTACCCCGCTCGCAAATTATCAGCTGATCATTACCCGCCTCTTTGCATTTTTTAACAATATGCCCCATTTCGTGAGGTGCTAAAAACTGAGCCTTTTTAATATTAATAACGGCATTAGTATCCGCCATTGCTTGCACAAGGTCGGTTTGGCGCGATAAAAAAGCCGGTAACTGAATAATATCCACAACGTCTGCAACAGGTCCTGCCTGATGAGGTTCATGTACATCGGTAATGATTGGCACATTAAAGGTGCTTTTAATCTCTTCAAAAATTTTCAACCCCTCTTCCATTCCAGGGCCTCTATAGGAATGAATAGAAGAGCGATTCGCTTTATCGAATGAGGCTTTAAACACATAAGGTATACCCAATCTTTCAGTAACCTTGACGTAGTGTTCTGCAATCCTCATCGCTAAATCACGAGACTCAAGCACATTCATACCGCCAAATAAAACAAACGGCAGTTCGTTCCCAATCTTAATATCACCTAATGTGATAACTTTCTGATCCATTGTGCTATCTCTGAAATAAAAAGCGCTATCTCTGAAATAAAAATGGCAGCGTGAACGCTGCCATAATCATCAACTTATCGACTTTCTCTAAATGTTTTGGCCGCTTGAACATAACCAACAAATAACGGATGAGCATCGCGAGGGTTAGAGGTAAATTCAGGGTGAAATTGGCAGGCGGTAAACCAAGGGTGGTCAGGCACTTCAACCATTTCGACCAGGGTGTCGTCAATTGACTTGCCAACAACCTTCAAGCCAGCTTCTTCGATTTGGCCAATATATTGATTGTTCACTTCATAACGGTGACGATGACGCTCTCGAATCACATCTTTTCCGTATAACTCATGAGCCAAACTGCCTTCTTTCAATCGGCATTCCTGTGCACCCAAACGCATAGTGCCCCCAATATCAGCCCCCTTGTCACGAATTTCGATACTTCCATCTTCAGCTATCCACTCAGTGATCAAACCAACCACAGGGGTAATACCCTCAGATTTAAACTCAGAACTATAAGCATCTGCAATGCCCGCGACATTTCTGGCATATTCAATAACCGCAACCTGCATACCGAGACAAATGCCTAAATAGGGGATTTTATTTTCACGGGCGTATTGAACCGTGCTGATCTTCCCCTCTGTGCCTCGTTGGCCAAAACCACCAGGCACAAGCAATGCATCATAAGCAGAAAGTACATCGGTACCATCACGCTCAATATCTTCAGCGTCAACATACTCAATATTAATTTTAGTACGAGTATGAATACCCGCATGTAGCAAAGCTTCATTTAATGACTTATAGGCATCTGCTAACTCAGTATATTTACCCACCATCGCAATCGTCACTTCATGCTGAGGGTTAAGCTGAGCATCAACAACCGATGTCCATTCGCTAAGGTCTGCTGGTGAACACTCTAAGCCTAAACTCTCAACAATAATTGCGTCCAAGCCCTGGCTGTGCAGAACAGACGGTATTTTATAAATAGAATTTACATCCTGCAAGGCAATTACGGCTCTACGTTCAACGTTAGTAAACGATGATATTTTATCTAACGATGCTTCAGGTATCTTATGGTCAGAGCGACATAACAAAATATCAGGCTGCAAACCAATAGAGCGCATTTCTTTCACAGAGTGCTGAGTAGGTTTGGTCTTATTCTCGCCTGCCGTAGCAATATAAGGCACCAATGTCAGATGGATAAGCACTGTGCGCAGTGAACCTAACTCAACCTTCAATTGACGAACGGCTTCAAGGAAAGGCAATGACTCGATATCGCCTACTGTTCCACCAACCTCAACAATAACAACATCTACATCCAAGCCGTTATTCAACACACGATCTTTAATCGCATCAGTAATATGCGGAATGACCTGAACAGTAGCCCCCTGATAGTCACCACGACGCTCTTTTTCAATCACATCCTGGTAAATACGACCAGTGGTAAAGTTATTACGTCGTGTCATTGTGGCACGAATAAAACGTTCATAATGCCCTAAATCAAGGTCGGTTTCTGCACCATCATCGGTAACAAAAACTTCACCATGCTGATACGGGCTCATAGTGCCAGGGTCAACATTGATATAAGGGTCTAATTTCATTAAGGAAACACGTAAACCACGGGCTTCAAGAATAGAGGCGAGAGATGCAGCAGCAATCCCTTTACCAAGAGATGATACAACACCACCTGTCACAAAAATATATCGTGTCATTACAATCCACTGAGACGGAAATTAGGGAAAATGTGAGGGGAGCCAATGGCTCAGAATGGGCACCAATTCTACAGTATTAAAGCTCAATGCTCAATCAGCAGGAGCAACAGTTTCACTTAACGCATACACTTCATTTACACAACAGTATAAGGCCACCAAGCAACCCAACGCTTTTCAACATAAGACTCCACCCCAGCATCGCTCTCACAGGCAATAAGTCCTGGAGCTAACAATAGTGCGTCATCGCAATATAACAAAGGTTGCTTACGCCTAAACCAAGGGGGAATCCGGTGTTGTTGCCACCAATACTTCAGCTGATTGGCCGAACGATTTGCTGGTTTCAAACTATCCTTAGAAGTACCAATACGAACCGTAACCTTTGACCATTGATCTGCCGTCAAAGACAGATGCAATACTCCACCGAGAGCAGCCCCCTCCCGAGATCGAAGTTTTTCTAGAGCACCTTCTTTGGACGACACAAACAGCTCTCCTCCCCAGGGCAACGCATAACCTTGAATATCACTATCACTCACTTCAACAGGTTCAAGGTTCACTAGTGACACGGGCTGCTTCTGACAATTATCCTCACGCCCTCCGATAAGGGGTGAAAGTAGGTATAATGCCCCATCATAACGACGAACCTCCCCGCCAGGCCATTGAACCAAAGGTGTTGCATCATCAGGGGCAGGAATAACTTCATTCAAAACACGAGTCAACACGACCTCTGAAGGTAAAGACTGCCCTTGTTCTCGCATGCAATACCGCAAAACATTGCAAATGCGCATTGAAGAAAGCTCCGCGAGAAGACTTACATCCAAGCACCCACCAAAACCACCAACCTCTCTCCGCAATCTAGCTGCGTCCAGCTCAGCTAGATCATCGGCTAAACACTGCGACTCATAACATAATCGTGCTGAGCGAGAAACGCTGGTTAACATCGATGGCCAACGACCCTCAAGCAACGGCAATACGTCATTTCGCAAATAGTTTCGGTCATACCTTGAGTCTGCATTTGATTCGTCATCAACCCAGAATAATGCCTCTGACTGAGCTAACAGTTCTAGATCGCCACGCGATACCGTCAACAAAGGACGTAAAACCGGCATTTCGCCGTATTGACTCAGATCCTTCATTGAACCCAAACCCAACGCGCCACTCCCTCGCATTAATCGAATAAAGAATGTTTCAGCCTGATCATTCAGATGATGCGCAAGTAAAAGCACACCATCATCGGCACAAATATCCTGAAACACGTTATAACGCGCATCTCGAGCCGCCGATTCAATGCCTTTCCCATTAGCATTCACATCAACTTTTATCGAGGTAATCGGGAGTTCATACTCTTCGCAAACCTCTTCACATTGAGCCTGCCAAACATCCGCATTGGCAGACAGTTGATGGTTAATATGCACAGCCTCCAATATATAACGCTTTTTCTGGGAAGGCTGATTGCAATAATCGACCAACAGCTTTACTAAAACTGCCGAGTCCAAACCACCACTATAACCAACAACAAGTCGCAACGGTTTTTGAGGGGACTGAACCCGTTGCAACACTTGGTCAAGTTTCTTAAAGCAAATGCTTTTAATAGCGGTCAATGGCATAGCTGATAATTTGGCTACTCTTTTTCATTTAGCGTGAATTAGCGGGTTGTTTAAGACTTAAAGCACACGAGTTCGACGACGGTACATTGCAAAGCCCATAGCGAACAGTGTTAGCAACGCTGGCACCAAAGCGATGTTAATCACCTTCAGCCACATATCCAAGTTATCAATATCCTGATTTAGCTGATGCTGCACCTCTCGTAACTGCTTACGAATCGTCAGCTTTTGATCTTGAAACTTAGTTAGCTCTGCTTCCTGTTCTGGAGACAATGTTAGCATATTGCCACTATCATCCCGCTGATTTTGTAGCGCCACTAATTTTTGCTCCGCCGACACCAACTGTTGCTGTAACTGTTCCTCTTTCTCTCGAAATGCAGCCTCAGCTTGGTGACGCATTTCTTGCACAACGGTAAAGGGGCGAATAAACCGACCTCGACTTCTGATACTTATTAGATCAGAGCTACCTGACAACGCATCAACACTGTTTACAAAAAATGACCCATTATCTGCAAAAGGCTGCGCTATGCTTTGCCCAAAGTAAGCCTGCACCCTCACCCACAAGCGATCTGTTAGCAAATCACTATCCGCAACAACCATCACTTGAATGTCATTCGTAGATTCAGTGAGGTACTCCTTGTTCGGTGCATTGTTATCTGATTCACCTTTATTTGCGTCCCCCGCAGCCTCAGTGCCTCCGTCGCCCTCATCCACAGGTACGCCATCAGGAAAGGCGCTCTTAACTGCTCCAGAAATTCTCGCCGCTAACACATACTGCTCACCCGTTGGGTTGAACCCTTTTGCCAAATCTTTCGGGTCTTTACCTGTTGCAATTTTTGCCACACTTAATGGCATTGCGTACTCAGAAGACAACAACAAAGGTTTAAACGTTGTTGTTGCACCCTCAGCAGGTGACAAATACCCCGCAGAAGAAAAATTGAGAGATTCAAGTTGGCCCGTTGTTATATCCTTTTCACCATGATTTGCATCCGTAAGCTGTAAAATTGCCAAGTGCTTAAACGGGGCCTGGCCCTGCTCTGAACTCACTTGTAATGCCAGTTGATAGTCACCTATAAAGTGAGTTGTATCAAACACGACCCCCCAAGCATCAAACAATTTAGGCAGCGTTGATGACAAATCTGCCCCTGGTTGCTGTGCACCCATGGGGTCTCGTTCAGAAAACGGATCTACAAAAACCAATAGCCGCCCACCACGCAAAACAAACTGATCAATAGCAAACAATGTTGTAAGTGGTAGGTCTTTGGGGTGAACAACAACTAACAAATCAATATCCGCATCAATATCTTGAACATCATCTCTCAATTCGCTGATCTCAAACAATTGCCCTAATTGCTTCATCACAAACCAAGGTTCTTTGGGAGCTCGACGCATCATGTCAAAACCGCCGTTGATCTCTAAATTGCTGATCAATCCAACCTTGGGTTTCTTAACTCGACTGGCTTGATACATCATCCGAGCAATATCATATTCCAACAACTCCTGCCGATCAGGCTGAAAAAACGGGACAACTTCTTTGCTTTGCTCATCTCTATCACCGCTAATAACCGCCATACCAAAATAAACGGGGTCAGCGCCAACGGCAAGATTAACCGCCTCCAAACCATATTCTGCCGCCTGATCCTCTTCTTCCGAAAACGGCTCGGGGTCAATCACATGTAAACGCACATTACCTTCAGATGCTAACTCAAACTCCTCCAACAATTCTCGTACCTGCTTTGCATAATTCCGCCAAGCCAGAGCATCTTTTGTTGCCGTCTTAGAAAAGAAAAAGAATAGATCTACAGGCCTTTCAAGTCCTGCTACAACGTTTCTGCTACCTTCCGATAGGGTATAAAGGTTATTTTCTGTTAAATCGATACGTGCATTTGTAAATAAACGGTCAAATATTACCGTGGATACCAGCACGATACCTGCTACAACGACCAGGCCAACGCCTGAAAACAAACGATTGCTTTTCATTAATGTCTCTCCTAATCTGCTTTTTTCATATCAAGAACAATGGCAGTTGCAACCAACCACCCGATGATGATGACCATGAAATACAGCACATCACGAAGATCTAACACACCCTTAGCAATCGCATTAAAATGGGTTAAGAAACTTAACGCCGCTATTGCATCAACAACCCAATCCAATGCCCACCCAGTGAACCATTCCTGCACAAGGTTAAAACCGCTCATAACAAACAAGAAACAAACAACTGCCGTTAGAATAAATGCAATTACTTGGTTTTTTGTGGCCGCTGATATACAAGAACCAATGGCAAGAAAGGCACCAGACATCATCCAACTGCCTAAATACCCTGCCATTATTGCACCGTTATCCGGATCACCTAGATAATTTACCGTCATCCATAACGGAAAGGTTAATAGCAGAGCAATACCCGTAAATAACCACGCGGCCAAAAACTTACCCACTACCATATCACGCAGCGAAATAGGTAATGTCATCAACAACTCAATAGTGCCACTTTTGCGCTCCTCGGACCAAAGCCGCATTGACAATGCTGGTACTAAAAACAAATACAACCACGGATGAAAATTAAAAAATGCCCATAAATCAGCTTGGCCATTCTCAAAAAAACCACCTAAAAAGAAGGTAAACACTCCCGTTAACATCAGAAATATCACAATAAAAACATAGGCTAATGGCGTAGCAAAATAGCTAGCAAGCTCGCGCTTTAATACCACAGTGAAATTATTCATTTACTTCACCCTCACGTGTAATTGTCCGAAACACATCGTCGAGCTTCCCCCTCTCAACATGAAACTCATGTACTTCCCAGTTATTTTTTTGAAGTAAGTCGTTAATTGATAAAAATAACGAAACACCCGCCTCAGGAAATACAGTAAGAGATAGACCATTCTCTGACGATTCAACGGATTTCACACCATCCAATACTTGCAATTGTTGAAGCGCTCCTTCTGCGTGGGTTAATTCTAACCGAATCGCACCATGAAACCGCGAGCGTGCCTCCAATGCTTGAGGGGTATCGTCAACCAACAACTTACCCCCAGCAATTATCATTGCTCTCGTACAAACTGCTGTAACTTCTTCCAATATATGAGTCGATACAATAACAATCTTATCTTTCGATAAATTTTGAATAAGCTTTCGAACCTCATGCTTTTGGTTCGGATCCAAGCCATCAGTTGGTTCATCAAGTACAAGTACTTTAGGGTCATGAATAATTGCCTGAGCTAATCCAACACGACGCTTAAACCCTTTTGACAAGGTTTCAATGGTTTGATTAAGGACCGATTCTAGTTGTAACGCGTCAACCACCGATTGCACTCGTCGCGTTAACTCCGCGCCGCGAAACCCCCTAACTTCACCAATGAAACGCAAGAATTTTAACGGGGTCATATCGCCGTAACTGGGGGCACCTTCTGGTAAATACCCCATAATTTCGCGTGCCTTGAGGCTATCATCAAGCGTGTTGTGACCATACACCGTTACCTGCCCACTAGTGGGCGCAAGAAACCCTGTAATCATTTTCATGGTTGTAGATTTTCCGGCGCCATTTGGCCCCAAAAAGCCCAACACTTCCCCAGGCTTAACGGTAAAAGAAAGACTGTCAACCGCCGTAAACGGGCCAAATCGCTTCGTTAAATTATCAACTGTAATCATATTGTTTACTTTTTATTCCCCAACATTCTATCCCAATCCTCAATCCCCAATCCTGACATACTGTGTCAGCAGACACTAAGCCTTATTGACCTAGTTGTACTATAGGGGTTCCCCAAGAGTTCCCTGGCCACGAAATATAAAACATACCGGTTAATTTTCAATAGATTAAAGACATTTATGCGTTATTTATAGAATGTTACACCCCACTTTTGGCATGGCTTTGCCGATAAGCAAAAGAATAGGTACACTTAGCGACCAAACTGCCCAGCGGCCCCTAAGGTTACGCTGCCTTTTTACATGCAGATTGCATGTGTTATTGCATTCAAGGTTTATCGATGTCTGGATTGAAACGCTTTTTTCTTGTTATTATTCGAAATATTCTATTCCTATTGGTCAAGAGCAAGGCTCAACCCACAGATTTAACGCATCTTAATATTGACCCTGAAAAGCCTGTTTGCTTTGTCCTTAGAGACAAATCGATTTCTGATTTTTTGGTAATGGACCAAGAATGTAAAAACCTTGGCCTACCTCGCCCAATAGACGGCCTAAACGTTGCTGGTTATCAAGAGAATAATGCAGCTTTATATTTAAGTGAACAAAAAGGCTGGCGTACCACTACGCAGAATCCCGAAAAACTGCATCAATTGGTAGAACAAGTTCAACAACAAGAGGATATGGACGTACAGCTTGTTCCTGTATCCATTTTATGGGGATGCCATCCAGAGAAAGAAAAATCTGTATTTAAAGCCCTTTTTTCCGAAAGCTGGGCAGTACCAGGCTTTATCAGCAAGCTCTTTATTATTCTCATTCAAGGACGACAAACCCTTGTTCACTTTAACGAACCTTTATCCATAAAAACGGTATTACAAGAAGACAGCGGCATATCCAGCGAACGTGCTGTACGCAAAATTGGGCGCATTTTACGAGTCCATTTTCGTCGTCAAAAAGAAACTGTCACCGGCCCCGATTTGTCCCACAAACGAACTATTGTTAATTCACTGCTATCAACTGACAGTGTAAAGTTTGCCGTTCAAGAAGAAACAAAAAACGCCAACATCTCTAAAAAACAGGCTGAGGCCAAAGCAATTAAATACGGTAATGAAATTGCTGCGGATTACTCCTACCCCGTTATCCGCTCCTTTAAACTGATGTTAAAACGCTTATGGAACAAATTATATGACGGCGTTACCATCACCAACCTTGATCGCCTGCAGAAAGTAGCCAATGACAACGAGGTTATTTACGTTCCCTGTCACCGCAGTCACATGGATTATCTACTACTTTCCTATGTGCTACATGAAAACGGTCACGTCCCACCACATATCGCTGCTGGTATTAACCTCAACATGCCACTTATTGGAAGTTTCTTGCGAAAGAGTGGTGCTTTTTTCCTAAGAAGAAGTTTCAAAGGCAACCCTCTTTATACAGCAGTGTTTAACGAGTACTTAAGTACCGTATTCGACCGCGGTTTCCCGGTCGAATATTTCGTAGAAGGCGGCAGAAGCCGAACGGGGCGCTTATTATCCCCTCGTCCAGGCATGGTATCTATGACCATTCGCAGTTTTTTACGCACAAGAAAGCGCTCTTTTGTTTTTGTCCCTGTCTATTTTGGTTATGAGCGCCTTTTGGAGGGTGGTACCTACGTTGGTGAGATGCACGGAAAAAAGAAGAAAAATGAATCAATATTTGGCCTAATAAAAGCCTTTAAGAATATCAAAGGAACCTTTGGCAAGGTACACGTGAACTTCGGCGAGCCAATTCACTTAGAAGCCTTGTTAGAAAGTAAATTTCCTCAATGGAAAAATGAGGAATACCAAGAAGAAAATCCCCCTGAGTGGATAGAGGATGCGGTCAACCTTGCGGGGAAACGCATTATGACCAGCATCAACAACGCCGCTGTTGTTAACCCTGTGAGCTTGATGAGTTTAACCATTCTATCCACACATAAACACGCGATGGATGAAAAAGCGCTTGAATGGCAGCTCAACTTTTACCTTAAGTTATTACGGGAAGCCCCATACTCGAAAGCAATGGAAGTCACACCGTTATCTGGCGCAGAAATAATAGAGTATTGTGAAAAGCTTGAAGTGATTGTTAGACAAAAACACCCCTTTGGCGACATTTTGCTAGCTATTGACGAAAAGGCGGTACTTTTAACCTATTTCAGAAACAACAATATTCATATGTTCGCGTTGCCATCATTAATTGCCTGCTTATTAATTAATAATAGCCAAATCGATAAGGAAGAGCTCAATCGGGTTTGTTTGCAGGTCTTTCCATTTATGAAATCAGAGCTCTCAATCCATTGCCCTTTAGGTGATTTACCCAAGCTCATAGAACAACACGTTCAATTGTTGGCAGAAGAAGGCCTACTTAGCGTTAATGGCGATACAGTATCAACACCCGATACCAGCACCCCTGAGTATTTAAGTTTATCAGTCTTGGCAAATACCACCAAACAAACCCTTGAACGATTCTATATGGCGGTGCAAATTCTTCAGCAAGCAGGATCAAACACCTTGGACTTGAAGCAATTAGAAGAGCTTTGTACCCAGTTGGCACAACGTATCTCTCTGTTGCATGAATTTCACACCCCCGAATTTTCAGACAAAGCGTTATTCCGTGGATTCTTCGAGGCAATGTTAGACAACGAAGTCCTTACGGAAGGTTCTGACGGAAAGCTAACGTACGATGATCGTATTATTAGCGCAAACAAAGATGCAAAAATGATTCTTAGCCGAGAAGTACGACAAACGATTCGCCAAATAACCCATGGCTACGGTGAACACTAGACCTGGTAAACGTCAAAGCGACTAGAGCGCCCTTCCACCGAGTATGTCGGCTTTTTATCTTTGATAAACGCCGACTTTCTGGGTCGCTTCACAATTACTTTTTTCCCGGCGACATTCCTTGCTTGCTCAAATAGCTGATTAACATCCGTATCTTCTCCAACCACGTCTCGAAACACCCGCATTTCCTTTTTAACCAATGCAGACTTAGTGCGCTCTGGAAACATAGGGTCCATATACACAACGTCATAGTTTCCTGCATCAGAAGCAACGACTGCATCACTAAATTGCAGATCAATCTTTTGAACAATAAGCTGTAACTCGACATCCATTGCTGCGCGATACAACCCATCTGACAGCAGCAAAAAAACCAGAGGATTACGCTCTAGCGTTGTCACCGCACACCCCGCACAAGCAAGAATAAAGCTATCTCGCCCCAAACCGCCGGTCATATCTAGAACTTTGGGAGTTGTTTTCTTATCTCGGCCTAATACTGCTTTAACTAACAATTCTTGACGTACATTTTGCCGCCCTCGAAAACCTATCGTACCACTAGAAAAATCAACAACAACGGGATTACCCATTGACTTATCCCTTGGTGCTAATTGAATACGGTCATTTTCTATCGATAACACGTAATGTGCAGAATGTGCATCCAATGCCTCTAGGTTATCAACAACACCACAAGGCAAAACAACCTCTGCACAGCCCAGTGCAATCAGGCGCTGTTCAAAATCACCATCACGTAAGCAAACAGCATTCATTAAATGGTCATCAGTACTGCTTTTATCGTTTTGTTTAAAATCAAGATTGTTTACATCGGTAGTATTATACGAACACATCAATTGAACCTAAGAAATCGGTATTGCCATCAATACGGCTAAAAACATCTGCTTCCGTATAAGCCTTTACGGCTTTTTGCTGGCTATTGGATAGTTTTGAAAAATCTGGAGCTGGCCTGGCTTCATATTGTTTGTTTGTTGCTTGCAAACCCGATACACGAGTCACGTCTTTGCCTTCTGGGGAGCGCTCTTGCCCACCTACTGGCTGAGATACCTGTTTACGTTGCTCCTGCTCAGTCTCCAGTTGCTGCTTTCGGCGAGCAAGTGCACCTTCACCGTCACGAATATCTCGCGGAGGCGCAGGCAAATATGTGGACTGAAGTGAGTTACCAGCAATATTCATATAATAATTAGTTAACGCATCCTTCTACACAAACCATCATCAGATTGTTCTTTCACAAACATCCAATTACCCAGTATAGCGAGGTTTTCCGTCAATCCTAGCCTGAAAATTCGCCATTGTAATGACGAATCACCTACCTCAACGGCAAGGTATTAAGCTAAGGTAATGAAAAATATAAGGAAGGCCCCTAACAGCATTCGATATATAACGAACGGCAGCATTCCAATTCGGTCTAATAATCGTAAAAAGGTATGGATACACAAATAAGCACTTGCCCCTGACACCAGAGTACCAAGAATAATCATATCCCAAAGCACTGGGCCTTCCGCTTTCACCAATTTTATAGTCTCGAGTAATCCAGCCGCTAGAATAAGAGGGATGGACAACAACATAGAAAATCGAGCAGATGCCGTACGATCAAACCCCAGAAACAATGCCGCAGTAATCGTAATACCACTGCGAGAAGTGCCTGGTATCAAAGCCACTGCTTGTGCACAACCAATTATTAACGCAAATTTAAGTGTCATCTGATGCTGCTGCAATACTCGGCTGCCTTTACTGTCTGCCACCCACAACAACACACCAAAGATCAGCGTCGTGCATGCAATAACCCAAGCGGAGCGTAACTCTTGACTAATAAAGTCATGAAAAAGCCCCCCCATAATAACGGCAGGAATAGTTCCAATCACAACCGCCAACCCCATCAAGAAGTGCTCGTTTGTTTGGCGTTGCTGGATTGCTTTTATGCTGCCTCCAGTAATCGATAATACATCGGCACGAAAATATAACACCACCGCAATAAGGGTTCCCAAATGTACAGCGACATCAAATGCGATACCTTGATCTTGCCACCCTAAAATTTGAGATGGCAAGATCAAATGAGCAGAGCTCGATACGGGTAAAAATTCCGTTAGCCCCTGAATTAATGCTAAAAATACTGCTTGAAACCAATCCATTATAATCCTAAAAACGTTTATGCAATTTACCTGGGTTAATTAACCCTGCTCAGCTTTTTTCTTTGCCACATTATTTCTAACATAGTGCGGCAAAGCAAATTCTGCGCTCACACCCTTTCCAGCATCTAACCCTGGAGTTGCTAACGTCAATGCATCGATTGCATGAGGCAACATTTTGTCATAAATGTTCGTCACATGAATACCGGCTGACTTAATAGCCTCATTAAATGCCCAACCAGTACCACACCCAATCCATTCACCCTTATTATTTAATACTGACGGCACAACCAAGGCATGAGGTTCAACAACACTCTCCTCCCCTTGCAATAGCATTACGCTTTTTGAAAGGCTGTAACACCCCCAATAGATTTCCCCCATTCGAGCATCGATTGCTGCATAAACATGAGAGGCATTATGCTCTCTATAGGTTCTTTGAGCCATTATTGCTAATGTAGACACACCCAAGACTGGTACATCAGCAGAAAAAGCTAGGCCTTGCACAACACCTGCACCGATACGCAACCCAGTAAAAGCTCCTGGCCCTTGGCAAAAAGCAATACCATCAAGATGGCTTAGTGTAATGCCGGCATCAGCCAATAATTCATCGACCATTGGCAATACTAAATCTGCATGTTTGCGTGGCTCTTCGGTATATCGGCTTTGATTGTTACCATCACAACTTAATGCGACAGAACAAGCCTCTGTGGTTGTATCAATAGCTAAATAATTTTTTTTCATATCATTATGGGGTCATTTGTATTTATAACTTTTGTATTACAGAATATAACTAACGCTATTATCGCAAGTTTCCACAAAAATACCTATTGCTCGGTGAAAATACCTCATAAACTCAACCGAGTTACGCACAAGTTTTCTTTACAACGTCACTCCATCTCCCACATAAGACAAATACCTATCGTGAAAAGCACAACAACCCGACAAACAGACATTAAGAAAGAAGACATCACTGGTATCATTCTGGCGGGGGGTGCAGGTAGTCGAATGGGAGGTGTTGATAAAGGCTGGGTCATTCTAAACGACCTACCTTTAGTTTCGCATACCCTTGCTCGTTTAAGGCCTCAAGTCAATTCAGTCGTTATTAGTGCCAACCGAGAGCTTGAGCGTTATCGGTCCTTAGGCATTAACGTAGTAAAAGACTTATCAACTGCAAATGACGATATTAACACGCCAAACAATTTTCAAGGGCCTGTTGCTGGCATTTTGGCGGCTCTTAAATCCATTTCCACACCTTACGCCGTTATTGTACCTGTCGATGCGCCATTGTTAGCTGAGAACCTAGTACAAGTGCTTTGTTATAGGGGGAACAAGCCCGCGACATTATCACTAATAGATGACGGGGAACGAACACATCCACTTTTTGGTTTGTACCATCGTTCATTAATTGAAAGCTTAGAGTGTTATTATCAGGAAGGGAATCGACGATTAATGCGGTGGTGCATGCAACAATCCCCCCTTATTATTAAAAAACCTGAACTCCTCCCTTCTTTTGCCAATATTAATGACCCCGATAGCCTGAAAAACGTAGAATTACTATTAAAGGCAAAGTCTATGCCCGATAACACCTTATAAAACAAAAAAACCCCGGGGGAACCCAGGGTTTTTTCTGCTTAAGTAAAAAGGTTTCCCTTTATTATTAAGCCTTCTTTGGACGACCGCGCTTTTTAGCAGCGGCTTTCTTCGCAGGAGCCTTCTTTGCAGCGGCTTTCTTCGCAGGAGCCTTCTTCGCAGGAGCCTTCTTCGCAGCGGCTTTCTTCGCAGCTGGCTTAGCAGCAGCTTTCTTAGGAGCTGGCTTAGCGGCTTTTGCAGCGGCTTTCTTAGGAGCAGCGGCTTTTTTCTTAGCTGCTGGCTTCTTTTTAGGAGCGGCAGCGGCTTTTTGACGCTTAGCTTCTTTCTTCTCGATGCCTTTAACTTTGGTTACTGACTTCTTAGATGCAGCTTTAACCTTAGCTGAAGTGCTCTTTTCTTTAGCTTTAACCTTTTTAGTGTCCGTTTTTTCACGGTCTTTACGCCATTTGGACTCAAAAGCAGCAATAGCTTTCTTCAGATCAGCTTCAGCACGTGAACTTAACGCTATTGCATAATCCTTAGTGGCTTGTACAGCAGTTTCTTCAAGCTCCTTCACAGCTGATTCAGCCATTACAATTGCGTGGCTTACTTTAGCACCACGAAGCTTTTCGCGATTGGTTTTAGCTTTTTCTGCTAATTTAGCAACATCTTTCTTTGCTTTTTCAGCAGCTCGAGCGGCACCTTTAGTACCAGCTTTTATTGCCGCTTTTTTAGCAGCATCAGCAGCCTTTTTAGCAGCAACTATTTGCTTGGCTAAAGCAGCGCTTTCTGTTGATAATTTATCTACGGATTCCTGTGCTTTTGAAACAGCAGAATTGGATACCGCAGGCTTCTTTTTAGCAGGTGTAGCTGCTTTCTTAGCAACCTTTTTTGGACCAGCAGCTTTCTTAGCTTTAGGCATGGTTTATATCTCCTCAGCGATGGCAACTTAATAGTAGTACGTAGATTAAATGGCAGTGCTAGTAACAGCACTCAGCACACAGAAATTACGCACCTCTAAAAAAGTAGCACAAAAAAAACACATGTGTGACGTACACGTGCGAATAATATTTAATATATTATTTATTTCCACCCTATAACCCATTTTTTTCACAAATTTAACGATTTTTTTTCATATTTTTGGGGTTTTTAAAAAATAATGTCTCTTTTTTAAAAATCCCATCGGCTTTGGGCTCCCTTAAGTACAAATTAAACCTTTGCTGTAATTTATGTTTTAAAGAACGATCACTCCAATTCCCGAAGATTACTCACGCAAAAACTGAAGCATTTTAAAAATTAACAACCTATCAATCTGCATCAATACAGGCTGAAGATTGGCAATTAATTAGGGGTGGATATAGGTAAAAAAATGGCAACAAATGACAGGATTTTTTATGAAATATATGTCTCTCAACCCAGCTCGATAAAACATCAAAATAGGAGTGAAAAAAGGGTAAGAAGAAAGGCATAAATTTAATAGCAAAATGGCATGTAATTAGTAACATTACACACCTCAATAATAAGCTTAATTATTGGGTAAAAACACATTAAAAAAGGGAGCTATATGCTCCCTTTTTTAATGTGTTTTATATTTTGTTATTTTATGAGGCTAAAGCGCTCAAAACTGCATTTTTTATATCATCCATTGAACCTACGCCAGGCACTTTGGAATAAGCCGGTGCTTTTTCTGACGTCTCACTCAGTTCATTATAGAAAGCTACCAAAGGCTCAGTTTGATTATGATAAACATCCAAACGGTTACGAACCGTTCCTTCTGTATCATCAGCTCGTTGAATTAGAACATCACCTGTCTCATTATCCTTACCTTCTTCTTTTGGCGGATTATAAACAACATGATAAATGCGACCAGATGCCTCATGAACACGGCGCCCACTTAATCGACTTACAATTTCTTCATCTTCAACATGTATTTCTACAACATGGTCAATATCAACACCTGATTCAAGCAATGCTTCTGCTTGGGGAATCGTACGAGGAAAACCGTCAAACAAGAAACCATTTTCACAATCTCTTTCTGTAATTCGTTCCTTAACCAGACCAATAATTAAATCATCTGATACTAATTCACCTGCATCCATAATCGCTTTTGCTTTAATTCCTAATGGAGTACCTGCTTTTACTGCCGCTCGTAACATATCGCCCGTTGATATTTGAGGAATTCCATATTTTTCACAAATAAATTGTGCTTGTGTGCCTTTTCCTGCACCCGGTGCGCCAAGTAGAATGATACGCATTAGTTAATACTCCAATAATAGTTTATGAGATCTGCGAACCCTGCTTCAGCTAAGCAACAGGTATTCTGAATATTGTTACTCCCTAACCTTCAAATTAGATGCAAACAAACACCAAATATAAATGCAGAGCTAATCAGGCTAGGCAATTTTATCATAAGAATAAGAGCGCAAACATACACAGGTCGAAGAGGTTGTACAAGTACAAACACCTGATTACCCCACTAATGGACTAGATATTTGCAAACCTCAAGCCCAGCCTATTGTTTTTATTGAACATTAACAAAACACAGAAGATAAATCGCGGCACTCAAGCTCCTAGCTTTTATGCCGCCATTCGTCCTGCTAATTCATCAATCTCACCACACATTTCCATTACATTAATAAACAGAGCTTCTAGCTCTTCTGCACTGAGCACATTAAATGACTGTAAGACGTCTGTAGACAGCTCCTCTGAACTTTCTACAACACCGCAATCGCCAATACCTTCTCTTGCAAGCAGTTGATTACTTACCTGCACTATCTGAACGTAGTCCGCATACTCTCCGCTGTAGTTTTCATCATGATGATACTCACAACACGCAACTATCTCGGCGGGCATATTCCAATTACCCATTAACCAGCTACCAATTTGACTATGTCCTAAATCAATTACTTGTTTTGCTTGGCCTAACCCAATAATCCGTTTCTCTAAAACTTGTAAGCTATCTCCGGGGTGGTTTTCAACAAGTTTATTCAGCATTTTAAATTCCGGAGGAAACAGGTGCCCAATTAATAAAACCCCCATATTATGTAACAATCCACCAAGATAAGCTGTGGATGGATTGATTTTACCAATATCGCCTACTTTTCTAGCAATCGCTTGGGACAACATAGCGGAATATAAAGAATGTCGCCAAAATGCCTTTAAACCCAACGGCCCTTCTTTATCGATGTGGAATGCTTTCGCTGATGCAATACCCAGAGCAATGTTACTCACAAGGTCAAAACCCAATACCCGTGTTATAGCATCCTGTACTGAATCTATAGTGCCGCGATACCCGTAATAAGGCGAACCCGCGTACCGCATAATTTGCATTGCAATACTAGGGTCTAACTCAACAACTTCTGACAACTGTTCTGCAGTAGTTTCCGCATCATTGACCAAACGAACGATTTGATAAGCCATCGGCGGCATGGCCGGCAAACGGCTTACTTTTCCCAGCTTCTCCTTAATCTCATCAATAGTTGAACGTTGAGCCCCTTCTTGTATAACAGATTCATCCAGCTGGTCATCCGCTGAACGCGGATTAGCAATCACTGCTTTAGGAACCGAAGAGCACAAATACTGAAAATCATCTCCATCCAAACTAATTAAACTATTATGGGTACCGCATTTAAAAAATATGCGTTGGTCTGTCATTAAATTTCTATCGACAATAAGTGGCATTTTATACGCCATAGCAAGTGGTGGGTATGCGCCAGGCTCTACGTCATTAAACCCTCTGACAACACTTCTGCGTCAGTTACAACACTAAACTGGCGTCGCAACATGCCATTAAGTCGCTTTAAATCAAGTTCATACGTTAAAGGAGTAACTGTCATCAACAATGCGTTCTTGTCACTTTGTAATATTGTTGGCACTGCAATATAACGAGCATCCAACCCTAACTCCCTCTCCAATGTACGAAGGCACACCTCCCGTCGATGAGGATGTTCTTTGTAGGATACGCCAGCAGTATCTAAGTACCGCTTGATGCTTGTTGAAATAGTCATGTTGCCACCTATAAAAATCACTGGATAACTTACCCTGCCATCCATTTAGATTAGCGCTTATTGGTGGTATTTTCCTCATTATTAGTGGTATTTCGACCAACGTAACGAATAGGTCAAGGGTATAATGTGACGGTGTGCAACGTTTGTTTTTAAAATACAAACCTAACTAGTTTGAGAGATGTTTTTTTTATAACTTTTGAGGTAGAACGAAAAACGGTTTATAACTGAATTCAGCTATAAACCGTTTAGATCTTAAATAAAGATAAATTATCAATACCCTAACTTAGGGAACCGTGGCATCAATAACTACAGATATTTTTTTAGGTTGGTTAATTATCGCTGCCAATTCTATTACGTTACTTTTACCCAACAAATCCCCTGATGCAGGTATCGCATTATGTGTTGCGGATACTCTTGCTTTCACAACCACAGTTTCTGCATTGGATAAACGAAATTGTGGTGTCATTGCCTGTTTATCACTTAGTGTTACCGTTATTGGGAACTCACCTACTTGTTTTTTAACCACGGCTAAGGGCATTTTGGGCCCCTGA
Organism: Gammaproteobacteria bacterium 42_54_T18; assembly: GCA_002163245.1. Classification (GTDB taxonomy): domain Bacteria; phylum Pseudomonadota; class Gammaproteobacteria; order Pseudomonadales; family Ketobacteraceae; genus 42-54-T18. The sequence continues at coordinate 73,606 of MAAL01000186.1, forward strand.
GCTTTTTGTGCGTAGATAAATAGAGTGTCCGTTGGATTTAGTGTTTTTTGTAACGCAGAATCGATAGATACCGTTACTTGAAGCTGAAGACCTGATCCCGTATCTGCGTCTGCGATTTTTTGATCACCCTTGATATTTAGGCGTTTCTTTGCAGCAGCAATACTTCTTTTCAGAATATCGATTTTTTCTTGAGGTGCATTAAATTTTCGGGATACAACAAGTAATCGCTCCCAATACATAAGCGATTGTTGAAACCGCTCTGCAAAAAACTCGCCCATGCCTAACATGGCCAACGCTTGCATATTTACCGGGTCACTTTTTAATACGGCTAAAAGAAGCGATTCACTTTCTTGCGTTATTTTCCCTTGACCAATCCCTACCAATAATTGCGCCAAAGCTAATCGGTAACGTGAATTATCAGGCTCTATACGATAGGCCCGTCGCAACGCCTGCTCCGCCTGCTCTGCTGCCTGCATTTGCTGATACCCCATCCCCAACATGTGCCACATATTTGCATCATCTGGGTATTCTTGAGCTTTTCGCTGCAAAGCAGTCACAAATTCCATCACCGTTCGATCAGCCCCACTTGCTTCTGGTTTATCTCCTGCCATTAAAGCAGTAAAAACCGGGTCCATATCTTTCCTAAGTTGCAACCATTTCTCTATTTCTGGGGAATACCCCCCTTGATAGTAGAGCCCCAAAGACAATATCGGAACGAGAGTAAGCACAGCTACCGCTGCTAGCATCCCTGGCACAACGCCCTTATTATCCCCCTTTTCCTTTAAGATCGCCCCTTTCGGCTCATCAGGGACATCACTTAACAATCCAATTTCCAGCTCTATTTTTAACTTTTCAAACTCTTTCTGAGAAATCGTGTTAGTAGCAACATCAAGTTGCAATTCTGTTAATCGATCGCTAAAAACAACAGAATTGACAGCATCCCTAGACACGTCCTGTTGAGCAGAAACAACCTGTTGTTTAGCCATCAATGGTCCAACAATCATTGCGGTAGCAGCCAAAGCCATCAGGAACAATATTCCGACAAGTATACCCATTACTACTTTTTCCCCTCTTCGCCTTCGTTCTCAACGCCGTACTGCTCGCCCGTTTGATCATAACGCTTCAATAAGGCATCAACTCGCTGTTTTTGTTCATCCGTAATATGAGCAGTGCCCTGTGATTTACGATCAGTACTTTTTCGTAACACCAACACCAGAACAACAAATATCAACAAAATAAAAGGGCCAAACCAAAGTACCCAAGTGTTTTTTGTTACAGGGGGGCGGTACGTTATAAAATCCCCATACCGCTCAACCATATAATCGATAATGTACTCTTTTGATTTTCCGTCACGTAGCAATTTATAGGCTCGATCTTTAATATCCTTCGCCAACCCCGCATTAGAATCTGCAATATTCTGATTCTGACATTTAGGGCACCGAAGCTCTTGTACCAAAACACTAAAATCCTCTTCCTGCTGAGCATTTTCAAACTCATATACATCTATAGTGGCAACGCTGACTGTCGTCACCATTAAAAAGAGTGCGGCAATTGCGGCGGCACATAGACGTGCGAAAGGTATCATATTTTTTCCTCCGCTAAAGACCGCCAAATAGCTGAAAGGTTTTGTTCCCACTCCACGTCAGAAACCACACCGACATGACGATGGCGAATAACACCGTTTGCATCAATAAAGTACGTTTCAGGTGCACCATAAACCCCTAAATCCAGTCCCAAATCACCGTCTTGATCAAAAATCACCATTGAATATGGATTATGGTATTTTTCTAAATATGCCAGAGCCTCAGCTCGTTCATCCTTATAGTTCAAACCCACTATCCTAACCCCCTGGCTAGACAATGCATTTAACATCGGATGTTCCACCCGACAAGATGGACACCATGTTGCCCACACATTTAGCAGCAAGGGCCCCTTGAGGTTTTGTTGTGTAACAAGAACTGCTTCATCATTCAGTGTTGGTAGAGAGAACTCCGGTACTTTTTGGTCCACACGAGCCGATGGCAAATGCCTAGGGTCATTTTCAAGACCTTTGGCTAGAAACGCAGCCATCACTACAAATAACAATAAAGGAACACCAAATCGTATCCATTTCATTTTTTTACCCTTTTAACGTCCGGCCTACGCCTGCGCTCCCGCATGTAATCCGCTTAACAATCGTTTTTTCACTTTCAAGCGGTAACGACGATCACTCATAGCTAACACGCCTCCAAACGCCATGATCAATCCGCCACCCCACACCCATCGAATAAAGGGTTTGAAGTAAATGCGCACAGCCCAGCTACCATCACCTAAGGGCTCTCCAAGGGCAACATACAAGTCCCGAGAAAAACCGGCATCGATAGCCGCCTCTGTCATGGTATTCCTTTGCACCCAATAACGACGTTTTTCCGGAGTTAATTGCGCTACCAATGACCCATCGACATAGACATCAACCTGTCCCCGCTGTGCAGTAAAATTTGGTCCAGGAATTTCTTGTACACCTCGAAAGCGAAATTCATATTCACCAACAACAGTACTGTCCCCTGCTCGCATGCGCACATCTTTTTCAACATCTTGTGTTGCCACAATCGTCACGCCAACAACCGTAACTACGATTCCCATATGGGCAACAACCATTCCTTTATAACTGCGAGAAAGCCGATTAAAACCAGCCCACAAACCTTGGCGGGCTGTATTCATTTTGCGATAAAAATCCAACAACGTTAACCATACCACCCATACAGCAACAATCACCGCCAAACAAACCCAAAGCGACAGGGACATACCCAAAAGATTTAAAGCAATCATCGCTATTATTACAGAGGACATAAAAGCAATAATAAATGGCCTAATTAACCTCCCTATTTTATGCCGTTTCCAGTTTAATAACGGGCCTATACCCATCAAAAAGAGCAAACCCACGACAACAGGCCCAAACATCGCATTAAAATAGGGGGCTCCAATTGAAATCTTTTCCAATCCCAACACATCAAAAAAGATAGGGAACAATGTGCCCATTAAAACGATAACAGTGGCTAACACCAACATAACATTGTTTGCTAGTAACAAGACTTCTCGTGAAACACCGCTGTACTGACTTTCAGTTTGTAATCGTGGAGCACGGATAGCAAATAGCAATAAAGACCCCCCTATTACCAAAAACAAAAAAGCGAGAATAAAGAAACCTCTCTCTGGGTCACTAGCAAAAGCATGTACTGAAGTTAACACACCAGAACGAACCAAGAACGTACCCAACAAACTAAGAGAGAATGTCAAAATAGCCAACAGCGCCGTCCAAGACTTAAATACGCCACGCTTATCTGTCACTGCCAATGAATGGATCAATGCTGTACCTGACAACCAGGGCATAAAAGACGCATTTTCAACCGGATCCCAGAACCACCAACCACCCCAACCCAATTCGTAATAAGCCCACCAGCTGCCGAGCGCAATTCCCACGGTTAAAAAACACCAAGATGCCACCGTCCAAGGCCGAGCCCATCGAGCCCAAGCACTATCCAAGCGACCACCCAATAACCCCGCCACTGCAAATGCAAACACAACAGAAAAGCCCACGTAGCCCATATACAGCATGGGAGGGTGAACAATAAGCCCAAAATCCTGCAACAATGGATTCAAATCGGCCCCATCTACAGGAAACTGAGGCAATAAACGTTCGAAAGGGTTTGATGTATAAATAAGAAAAGAATAAAAACCCACAGCAACTAGGCCTAAAACCCCGAGAACACGAGCCAACATAATTTGCGGCAGCTGTTGGCTGCGCAAAGCCACAGCAAAAGTCCAGCCGCTGAGAGTAAGTGCCCACAATAATAAAGACCCTTCATGCCCCCCCCATACCGCAGATAGCTTAAACGCCATAGGTAAATAAGTATTAGAGTGCCCTGCCACATACTTGACCGTAAAGTCATTGGTTGCAAACGAGTATGCAAGACAAATAAATGCAACACACATAAAAATAAATTGCGTCACCGCGGCCGGTTTGGCTACCCCCATCCATCGGGTGTTTCGTTTTGCTGCCCCCGCTAACGGCAAAATGGCCTGCACAATAGCAATAACCATGGCAATGATAATGGCAAAATGCCCAATTTCAGGTATCACGTCAATCTCCTAACCTATGGGTGGGTCGGTATTAGCTCGGTATTAGCTCTGTACTAAATAGGGTGCGTACTGTACCACAAAACACCTTGCTTAATTTTCAAGGTCACGCTGTATTTTAACCCACAGCTCGCCTCATAACTCGCCACATGAAGCGGCTTTGACCTCAGCATATAAAATACACTCCCTAAATTCCTTGATATATGTGCGATTCGACGTATTTTGTTGCAAAATCTGCGTACATTAGGGTCGATCTGTTGCACCGAAAGAGATATTATCGAGGTGCGGTATGTCAAACGATATAACAATAATAAACCGCGCCACTTATAGGCTTCTTTAATAAAGAATTACGTGGCAACAAGGGGGTTGAAACCACCGGCTTATCTTATGTCTTTTTATATAGAAATAGCCCTTCAATCCATACCATCAGAATATCTACCAGTTAGTAACCTCACACATGATTGATAAAAATTCATTTGACCGTGAAGACCTGCTTGCATGCGGTCACGGCGACCTATTTGGCCCGGGCAATGCCCGCCTTCCCCTTCCTAACATGTTAATGATGGATCGAATCACGTCGATCACCGCAGATGGCGGTGAACACGGTAAAGGTGAAATCATTGCTGAATTGGATATCACACCTGACCTGTGGTTTTTTGATTGCCACTTTGAAGGCGACCCTGTTATGCCTGGCTGCTTAGGTGTTGATGCTATGTGGCAAATCGTTGGGTTCTTCCTAGGTTGGAAAGGAAATCCAGGGAGAGGCAGAGCCCTAGGTGCTGGTGAAATTAAGTTTACTGGGCAAGTATTACCAACAGCGAAAAAAGTAACCTATCGCCTAACCATGAAACGGTTAATTGAGCGCAAACTGGTTATGGGTATTGCTGATGGCACTGTTGAAGTTGATGGCAGGGTAATCTACACCGCCAAAGACTTACGTGTTGGCCTCTTTACATCAACCGATAATTTCTAAGGAATATAAAATGAGACGTGTTGTAGTCACAGGCATGGGAATCGTTTCCTGCATCGGTAACGACAAAGAAACAGTCGTTAATGCGCTTCGAGAGAGCAAGTCAGGTATTACTTTTCAAGAAGATTATCAAGAGCGCGGATTCAGAAGCCACGTTGCCGGAGCTGTTGATATCGACAAAAGTGAATTCATCGATCGTAAAACCCAGCGTTTTATGGGTGATGCGGCGGCTTTCGCATATATCGCTATGCAACAGGCAGTTAAAGATGCTGGCCTAAGTGATGAGCAGGTCTCTAATATTCGAACTGGTCTAGTAGCAGGTTCTGGCGGTGCCAGCTCAAGCAATCAAGTTAATGCTGCGGATATCGCCCGCGAAAAAGCGGTAAAGCGTGTTGGCCCTTACATGGTGCCTCGCACAATGGCGAGCACCGTATCTGCTTGCCTAGCGACTCCTTTTAAAATTAAAGGGGTGAATTATTCGATGGCATCTGCCTGTGCTACAAGTAGCCACTGTATTGGCCATGCTGGAGAATTAATTCAACTCGGCAAACAAGACATTGTATTTGCTGGTGGTGGCGAAGAGCTACACTGGACTCTTTCTATGTTGTTTGATGCCATGGGAGCATTATCAAGCAAGTACAACGATTCACCCGAAACCGCTGCTCGCGCATTTGACGAAAGCCGAGATGGTTTTGTTATCGCAGGTGGTGGCGGCATGCTGGTTCTTGAAGAGCTGGAACACGCTAAGGCTCGTGGCGCAAAAATTTACGGTGAACTTGTCGGTTACGGTGCAACATCTGACGGCTACGATATGGTTGCACCTTCTGGAGAAGGCGCACAACGCTGTATGGAAATGGCATTATCAACAGTAGAAGCTGGTAGTGTTGACTATATCAACGCTCACGGCACTAGTACCCCGGTTGGTGATGTTGCAGAAGCTAAGGCAGCAAAAGCTGTATTTGGCGATAAAATCCCAGCAATTAGTTCAACTAAGTCATTAACAGGCCACTCTCTTGGCGCGGCTGGTGTTCAAGAGGCTATCTATTGCTTATTAATGATGGAGAATGATTTTATTGCGGCATCTGCCAACGTTAAAAACCTGGACCCCGCTCTAGAGGGTGCTCCGATTGCAACAACGACGGTTGAAAATGCAGGACTAGAGCGCGTAATGTCTAACAGCTTTGGCTTTGGTGGCACAAATGCTAGTTTGATTTTCCAAAAATATACGAATTAACTCTATGTCCATCTAAAACCACTCAGCTTAGAATTTATGCTGAATACCCACAGAAAGCGTGTTTTCTTCTTCATCCACACCCTCATCATGACCTGCGTTATCGGTAGATAACAATACATATTCCGCATAAAGTTTTGTTTGCTTAGTAAACTTTTGCTCAACACCAAAGGCGATCATCGTAATTTCTATATCATCCTTATCATTATCCATTTCAGTGGTTGAGGAACCGTACTGACCTTTAACAACTGTTTTACCAATTTTGTATGAGCCACTTAAGATATAACCCACCTGCTCTTCAAGGTCTGTTGCGCTCGCATTATACTCAGAATCTTCGTCACTCGTTGAATAAAGGAAATCTACGTTAAACGCATCCATTTCATAACCAAGAACCAAACGCGTAGTATCAACACGTTTGCCGTTCTGTTTCAGTTTCTTAGCAGGAACGTTGTCATCAATTGCAATAGCCGCATAGACACCACCCTGAGAGAAAGCTATAGATGCAGAATACGCATCAAACAAACCATTTTCACAATCATCACCTGTAGTAGAACCATCATTTTCCAACAATGTATCACAATCACCTTCTGCTTCATTCTGCTCTACTTGAATCAACGCTAACTTAGCCGTTATTGAATCTGCTATTTTTGGCGTTACATAAGCCACAACATTCTTAGCGCGGAGCTCTCCTTCAACAACATTTTTTATATCTGCTGCATGATCCCCAAATAGATCAATTTTACCTTGGGCTGCTTTTAACGGAGTATCCATTTGCCCCAACAGCACCGAGCCAAACCCACCTTCAAGGCCAACATAACGATTACGCGCCGTTAACGTTTCACCGTCACCGTCCGAATCTACTTCCCATTCGATTTTATACACTGCTTTAAGGTTAGTAAGTAATTCAGCACTCCCTTTAACACCAAAGCGAGAAGCATGTCCTGTTACAGCCCAACTGGAACCCGAATCGTTAGCTCCATTAGTACCATTGTCTTTAGACACATTATCCAATGACACATCCATACGGCCATAAACTTTAGGACCATCGGCCAAGGCAATTGTTGGTGCTACGATTGAGGCACTTACAGCTAAAGCGAGCAAACTACGTTTCATTATCATCTCTCCTAGAGATCTATAAAAATATTCACGAATCCCAACATTCGTGAGGACGGAGAGAGTATGAAAGACATGTGTGACAGGAATGTGTCTGAAATATTTCAGTTTAATGACAGGTATAAAAACGCCAGCGGATAGCTGGCGTTTTTATTTTTCTAAATCCTAAAAAAGCTTAGAATTTGTGCTGCATACCTAGAGAAAGCATTACCTGGGTAGCAGTAGCATCAGGGATATCACTATCCTCGGCATATGAATCTATAAATGCATATGCTTTTGTTTGTTTGGTGAAATTATAATCCGCACCTACAGTAATACTTGCTTGCTTAATTTCATTTTCAAGAACGCCATCTTCATTGTTTTCAAATTTAGAAGACCCCACCTGTCCTTTAAGTGTTATTTTTTTACTTACAGGTATAGCAACACTTAACACTAAACCAGTTTTCTCATCAGCATCAACGCCGGTCTCAGAATCACTATTCTGTTCAGAAACAGTTACTACAGCACCAAGCTTAACATTACCTGCGCTAATCTGAGCAACACCGCGATAGGTATCCCAACCAGCTACATTGTCATCTATCGCAAAAGCTGCGTAAATAACCTTACTTGTGAACACTACAGAACCAGACCAAGCATCGGCCAGACCATCTTCAACGTTGGTATCTGTTGAATCATCAACATCATTCTCTTCCCCGGGTATCAGTGCCACAGAAAATGTTAGGGCATCTGCAACTTTAGGCGATGAAACAGCCAATACATTTGACGCCCTCACGTCCCCCATTATTGTACGCGCAATATCAGCACCGTAATTATCGAATTGATCAACTTTACCCTGCGACTTTTTCATCGGTGTATCCATTTTACCCAACATCACAGCACCAAAATCACCGGTCAAACCCACATAACGATTTCGAGCCTTCAGGTCTCCTGAATCATCAGATACAGTAACTGAATCACCAGCATCATCAATATAGGTCGTTGTTTTCGAGTACGTCCCTTCATCACCTGAAACCTGCCATTCGATTTTATAAATCGCTTTCAAGCCATTGCCTAAATCTGCATCACCTTTAACACCAAAGCGTGAAGCATGAGAATTAACTTCCCAATTCGAACCATCTTCATTAACACTACTATCATCTTTATCAATCGTAACCCGACCCAAAGACAAATCCATACGACCATAAATAGTTGCGGCATCAGCTAAAGCTACACCAGGCATAGCAACAGCAGCGCCAACAGCAAGTGCGAGTAAATTACGTTTCATTTTTATTCTCTCCAATAAGATCCAGATATTAGTCAAAAAAGAGAATATGTATACGCAAAAGAAAACCAAGAGCATAAAAAAAAAGTAACAGGGGGTGCTGCTAAAATTATGAACACCCCAATTCCTTTGTTCAATCATGTTCGCAATATTCTCTTCCTCATCCGAGGCGCACTGAATAAATCCCCCGTAGTGCCACGTCACAAAAACTTCACTTTTATGACTCTCGACATTCAGTATAGGGACGTGGCTTTGGAGGTCAACGACTTTTTACGAGCACAAGTTCGCATAGATCAATCTTTAAACTCTACCTCACATCAAATTGACAAATATAAAAAACAAGCTACAAGAATCAAATATCCCTCTCGCATCCCTGCTTAAATTTGAATCAAATACTTACGATACTTGCTTTTATTTAACTGTTATCCACTGTAAAAAAATTGTCTTTTCGTCCTGCGTTGCTCTAGCCCACAGCTTCTGCAATCGCTCTACTCGCCCCGCATTTTCCTTTACTTCCTTTACCGGGTCATTAACTGCTTCAACAGAATTCTCAACGCGTGCTGTTACTTGCGACACCTTTGGCACCGGGATAACGACAACACTATCACTCGTAAACTGGTATTCAGGTGTCGATTCAAATTTGAGTTTTGGAAAAAAACTTTTAGGAGCAGACACTTCAAAAATTGCATCAACAATATTATCTGTAACAATATTTTTTACAAAAAACACCGGTTTTTTAGAAAAAAGTTTTGATGACTCTAACGTCACCAAGCCTTCATGTGAAAGCTCGTAAGTTTGATTGGGTTCTGCTGTAAAAGTCAACTTTACAGGACGTGATACTACTTTCTCATCCTCTCCCGTAGCCGGACTCCAGAAATCTGCATATTCAATGATCAAGGTATGTTCACCGGGCAATACGGAGAATTCTTTTCCCTGGCCAATAAAACTATAACCCATATCTTGATTATCGATATACGTCACTTGTATCGTAGGACTAGATAATATCGTTACAGCGTTAGCGACCTCCCCATCATAGAGCTTATGTTTTGATGCAATAATGGCACATCCAGATAGCATCATAAATACACCCATCAAGACTACCATCAACCGTTTTAGCATTTTTTCTGTACACTTATTCTTTATATACATCACTTCCTGAAACCTCATTTTAACTTCTTACTTATAAATTTCACGACAAACTATTTTTCAATTTCAAACTAAAAACTATTTCAACCAAAAACCAGTTTAATACCGACCACCAACAATAATATTGAGAACAACTTCTTTAATGTTGCGGCTGGTAGTTTATGTGCGAACTTGGCACCGACTTGCGCAAAAATAACACTCGTTATCCCAATGCCCACTAAGGCAGGCAAATAAATATATCCAAAACTCCATTCCGGCCGAAGGCCAACATCCCAACCAGCGTAAACAAAACCCACCGTCCCCGCCATCGCTATCGGCACACCCCCAGCACTGGAAGTGCCCACCGCGTCCTGCATTTTAACATTGCACCATGACAGAAATGGGACAGTTATCGAGCCCCCTCCAATACCAAACAATGAAGAAATTGCACCTATAAAAGCACCAGAAACCACTAAACCTGTATGCCCTGGAATTCCGCGCTTTGGGTTAGGTTTTAACCCAAAAGCCATTTGCGCAGCCATCGCTAATGCAAAACAACCAAACACCACCTGCAACATTTGTCCCTTCAACGCCCCAGCGATTTCAGCACCCAACAATGCACCAACAACTAGCCCAATTGTGAGCCACCCGAAAATATCCCATCTCACAGCACCTTTTCGATGATGTTGTAACACGGAGCCATAGGAGGTAAGAATGATAGTACCCAATGATGTGCCAACCGCCATATGGGTTAACACTGATTCATCAAAACCTAGCAGAGTAAACGTAAAGATAAGGACGGGAACAACAACAAGTCCACCGCCAATTCCAAGCAAGCCGCCAGAGAGGCCAGCAAAAACACCTAAAAAAGGATAAATCAAGTATTCCATGGTTACATCACATCGCTTTAACAGCATTAACGCTGCTAAAAGCTACCATTAATTGTTAAAAGCTAACGGCAGCTTACATGACCTAATGCCTAATCTAAAGCACCATACGACATTAACCGCTGATAACGATCTTCCAACAATGTCTCAACGGGTTTTGATGTCAAGCGATCTAAGTTTTCCACTAAACCTGCTTTTAAGCTATCAGCAACTTGGTCAAGGTCTCGGTGTGCACCACCCAAAGGCTCAGAAATAATCTGATCCACCAATTCAAGCTCAGATAAACGAGATGCATTAATACCCATCGCCTCAGCCGCTTTAGAAGCAAATTCAGCACTCTTCCACAATATTGATGCACATCCTTCTGGAGAAATAACAGAATAGGTACTGTACTGCATCATCATCAAGTGATCACATACACCAATTGCTAACGCTCCACCGGACCCACCTTCACCTATAACTGTTGAAATTATCGGTGTCTTAAGGGTCGACATGACCAGTAAATTTTTCGCTATCGCTTCACTTTGACCGCGCTCTTCTGCCTCAATACCTGGGTAAGCTCCTGGGGTATCAATAAAGGTCAATATAGGAAGCTTAAAACGCTCAGCAGTTTCCATTAATCGTAATGCCTTACGATAGCCTTCTGGGTTTGGCATACCAAAATTACGTGCTACTTTTTCTTTTACTGTTCGCCCCTTTTCGTGACCTATTATCATCACTGGCTTGCCATCTAGATTGGCAATCCCACCGACAATCGCTTTATCATCACCCAATGTACGATCACCGTGCATTTCTTCAAAATCAGTGAAGATTCGGCTAATGTAATCAAGCGTATAGGGCCGCTGGGGGTGACGAGCTACCTGAGTCACTTGCCAAGGGGATAAATCTGAAAAAATGCTTTCTGTTAACGATAGGCTTTTGTCGTGTAAGCGATCGATTTCATCTGAGAGATTGATTTCTGAGCCCCCAACCACTAAGCGCAATTCTTCAATTTTAGATTCTAATTCAGCAATAGGTTGCTCGAAATCCAGATAATTGGGGTTCATAAACTCGTATCTCGCAGACTAAATAGGTATTGGTATTCTTTTTATTAAAATAGCTATCGAAATAACTATTTGTATTAACTATGTCGGCCTACAGTACTGGAGCCACCTTTAGGTGTCGAGTCCAAATCGTAGCAAATTGTTTCCAACTATTTAGGCACCATTTTATGGCGCTAACGATAGCGTCAAGGCAGCACTAACGATAGTGCACGGCAATGGATTGATTACCGCACAGCTCCTTTAGCTGACTAATGAGTTCCGGTGACGCCTTGATATTCCAATCGTGCCCCAGGTAAACCGTACCCTTTACATCCGGTCGCTGATAGTCAATTCGCAAACGACAACCATTATCATCGCGATAGGGTTCCAGTAATTGATGAAGGCGCATGGAGAACTGCTCATTCACCAACTCTTGCTTTATCGATAAGGTAACCATTCGCGCATAGTTTTCACGTGCTTGGGCAATACTAAACATCTTTCGTACCACAACCTTCATGCCACCAGCATATTCATCCATGCTGACCTCACCCTCTACCACCAACATGGCATCTTTAACTATCAGGTCTTTGTACTCTTCATAAACATCTGCAAAAACCGACACATCAATACGACCACTCTTATCATCGAGCGTAATAAAGGACATTTTTGCGCCACGCTTGTTAGTCATCGTACGACTCGCAATCGCAAGCCCTGCAATTGTACTTTTACTACCACGCCCCCCTGGCGTCAGGTTATTAATACGGCAGGATATAAAGTTCGCTAATTCTTTTTCATATTGATCGATGGGGTGACCGGTAAGGTAAATACCTAGCGTATTTTTTTCACCATTAAGTCGCTCATCATCACTCCAAGCATGTGCAGGCGTGTACTCTCCACCAAGTTCTTCCGCAGCCTCTCCGCCGCCAAATAAATCCGCCATACCCGCGTTTTGATTTTGTTTATACTGAGTCGCTGCCAATATCGCATCAGGCAGTGACGCCATGATCGTAGCTCGATCCGCCTTTAATTCATCAAATGCCCCTGCACGAACCAAAGACTCTAATGACCGACGATTAAGCTTTTTAATATCAACACGTCGGCAGAATTCAAATAGATCCTGGTAAGGGTCGCCTTCACCCCGCCCTTCAATGATCGCTTCAATGGGGCCTTCACCCAAGCCCTTGATTGCACCAAGGCCATATACGATCGATCCGGCATCGCTGACTGTAAACTTATATTGACTGACACTCACATCTGGAGGAATGATCTCAAGCTTCATGCTCCGGCAATCATCCACCAAGATAACGATTTTTTCCGTATTATCCATATCAGCAGACATTACTGCAGCCATAAAAGCTGCAGGGTAGTGCGCTTTTAACCACGCCGTTTGATAAGAAACCAAAGCGTAAGCAGCAGAGTGAGATTTGTTAAAGCCGTATGCCGCGAAAAATTCCATGGTGTCAAAAATACTGGTTGCCAGGTCTGCATCAATATTATTTTTTGCACAACCATCAGCAAACACTGCACGCTGCTGTGCCATAACTTCGGCTTTTTTCTTACCCATCGCTCGACGTAACAAATCTGCCCCACCCAAGGAAAAGTTCGCCAACACCTGTGGGATCAACATTACTTGCTCTTGATAAAGGATCGTTCCATAGGTGGTATTAAGAACGGGCTCTAAGTCAGGGTGCGGGTAATCGACTTTCTGTCGACCGTGCTTACGAGCAATAAAGTCATCAACCATACCTGAACCCAGAGGCCCAGGCCTGAACAACGCCACCAATGCAACGATATCTTCAAAACTAGTAGGTTGTAGTTTTTTAATCAGATCTTTCATACCCCGCGACTCCAGCTGGAATACTGCGGTGGTATCTGCTCGTCTTAATAATTCGAACGATGCTCTATCATCAAGAGGTATAGCATCGATGTTAATAGGTTCTTTGCCTTGCTTTTCCAGCGTGGGGTTAATGGTTTTTAACGCCCAATCAACAATGGTTAATGTTCTCAGCCCCAAGAAATCAAACTTTACCAACCCAGCAGATTCAACGTCGTCTTTATCGAATTGAGTTACTAGGTTGTTCCCTTCTGCATCACAGTACAAAGGGACATAATTCGTTAGTGCAGAAGGCGCAATAACTACCCCACCAGCGTGCTTACCGACGTTTCGAGTAATACCTTCGAGCTTTAACGCCATCGTTAACAGCTCTTTTACCTCTTCATCATTATCAAATAGCTCTTTTAGCTGAGGTTCTTCCTCCATTGCTCGGGGAAGCGTCATACCCACTTCAAACGGAATTAGCTTGGCAATTCGGTCAACAAAACCATACCCTTTACCATAAACACGGCCCACATCACGTACCACAGCCTTTGCAGCCATAGAACCATAGGTAATAATCTGGCACACCGCATTACGACCATAACGTTGTGCTACGTAATCGATAACACGATCACGACCATCCATACAGAAATCGACATCAAAATCCGGCATCGATACCCGCTCAGGATTCAAGAATCGTTCGAATAGCAAATCGTATTCAAGGGGGTCCAAATCGGTGATTTTTAGTACATAAGCAACAAGAGACCCAGCACCAGAACCACGGCCCGGCCCTACCGGTACGCCATTGTTTTTCGACCATTGAATAAAGTCGGCAACGATAAGAAAGTAACCAGGAAACCCCATTTGAATAATTACATCAAGTTCAATACGTAACCGTTCATCATAAGGTTTACGAATCTCAGCAAAGTCTGGGGAGTTCCGGTCAAAAAGAAAATCCAAGCGCTCTTCTAGACCTTGCTCTGACTCAGACTCCAAGAAAGTATTAATCGTCATACCTTCAGGAACAGGAAAATCCGGTAAGTAATAGGTACCTAATGGAATTTCAACCGTACAGCGCTTAGCAACTTCAATGGTATTAATAATTGCTTCCGGTATATCCGAAAACAGCTCAATCATTTCTTCTGGTGATCGAAGATATTGCTGTTCACTATAGGCGTGTTCTCGATCCTTAGTATCTACCGTCCAACCTTCACGAATACACACTCGGACATCATGTGCATCAAAGTCATCAGATTTTAGAAAATGCACATCATTGGTCGCTACAACAGGAACACTATGTTTTGCGGCAAGATCAACCGCCTTATGAAGGTATGTTTCATCATTATTTCGTCCCGTACGCTGCAATTCGATATAAAAACGATTGGGAAATATAGCCTGCATTTCTTGTAAGCGAACTTCAGCGATTTCGGGAGCATCATTAAGTAATGCGCGACCGATTTCCCCTTGCTTACCTCCCGATAAAGCAATAAGGCCTTCGCTTTTCTCGGCAATAAATCCTCGTTTAACCACCGGCTTTCCCGAACCCTGGCCGGTCAAATACGCTTCAGATACTATCTGTGTGAGATTGCGATAACCCTGTAAATTCTGTGCCAATAACACCAACAAAAAAGGTGGGTCATCTTCCTCTACACCCTCAACAAGTACATCAGAACCATATATTGGCTTTATACCTGCCCCTGCCGCACCGTTTTGAAATTTCACTAGAGCAAACATATTACAAAAGTCAGTAATGGCAAGCGCCGGCATCTTCATTTCAACAGCTGCTTTCATTAAAGGTTTAAGTCGAACCAAACCATCAACCAAAGAGTATTCTGTATGAAGATGTAAATGCACAAAAGATGTTGGTGTCATAAGTGTTGGATACCGATCAACCTATAAATGTTAGAAAAAGTGTATTCAAAAACGATAAAGAGAAGAGTATTAAAGCAGCTTTTTAACCGGGCCAAAAGATTTACGGTGAATTTCCGTAGGGCCTAATTGCTTTAGCGCTTCCATATGAACTTTGGTAGGGTAACCTTTATGTTTTGCAAGACCATAGCCAGGATATTGCTCATCAAGCAGCACCATTTCTCGGTCTCGAGTTACCTTAGCAATGATCGATGCAGCTGAAATACAAGGCTCGGTTAAATCACCTTTCACTATCGCTTGGCTAGTACAGGGCAAATCAGGGCAGCGATTACCATCAACTAATGCATGTTTTGCAGGTACAGGTAATGCCTCTACCGCACGTTTCATTGCAAGCAAACTGGCCTGAAGGATATTGATGTCATCGATTTCTTCAGCCTCGGCTCGTCCCAATGCCCAAGACAATGCGTGTTCCTTTATTTGAACAAATAGAAGTTCACGCTTTTTCTCTGTCAACTTTTTAGAATCCGTCAACCCCTCTATAGGATGATCAGGATCCAAAATAACCGCAGCCGCAACAACCGCTCCAGCAAGGGGGCCTCGCCCTACTTCATCAACACCAGCAACAAGAGTCTCGTTTAACGTTTCAGCCACAGTTTTTACTTTAACTTGGTTCACAGGTTCAAAAATCCTAAATTTGATCGTAATCTGAAGACAGCTATTGAATCAACCAAGGTAGATTAATCCTGAAAAAAACTGACATATTAATCTAAGTTGTATTCTATGAGTTTCATCAATGCCAACGCAGCCTCATCACTGGCATTTTGTCGAAGCTGCCCATGAATATTATTAAAACATTGCGTTAGCTTTTTACGGTTATCATCGTCATTTAGCTGCTCTAAGATCGCAGGCACGATATTTTCCGGCGTAGCTTGATTTTGCACAAACTCAGGCACAAGAGCCTCATCCGCTAACAAATTAGGTAGCGATATATAAGGGCTTTTTACAAGAGGGGAAATAATTGCATGCGTTACCGCTCCCCACTTATATGCTACCACCATAGGTCGCTTTAACAGCATCGCTTCTAATGTTGCTGTTCCCGATGCAACAAGTACAGCATCAGAGCCTGCCATCACTTCTCGAGCATGCCCCTCAACCAACTGCACTGGGAAATCTGTTTCACTAAGTAATAACTGTCGTTCAAATTGTGCTTTACGAGCAGCGTTGGCTAAAGGCACAACAAATTTAATACGTGGATCCATCTGATAACACTGACGCATTACATCAATAAATAACGGAGCTATATGCTTTAATTCCCCGCCTCTACTGCCAGGTAATACCGCAATCACTTTGTCGCTAAGACTGTAGCCCCAATGTTGCTTTGCAAGATCTGTGTTCAAGTCCACGTCGATAATATTTGCCAGCGGGTGGCCGACAAACTTCACAGGCACATCATGTCTTTTATAAAAAGACGCTTCAAATGGCAGTAGCGTCAACATAAGGTCAACCGCTTTCTTGATTTTAAACACCCGTTTCTGACGCCAAGCCCAAATAGAAGGACTAACATAATGGGCGGTTTTTATACCTTTTTCACGTAACATTAACTCAAGAGGGATTGTAAAGTCTGGCGCATCAATGCCCACAAATAAATCCGGTGGATTTTGAATAAACTCCTGAGCTAACGATTTTCGAATAGTTAATAATTCTCGAAGCCGACCCAACACCTCAACAATTCCCATTACCGCTAAACGTTCCATGGGAAATAGGGAGCGGCATCCCTCATCAATCATTTTGGGGCCACCAATACCAATAAATTCGATATTACTATGCAGCTTTTTTAATGATTGCATTAAACCACTGCCGAGGAGATCTCCAGACATCTCCCCAACAACAATTGCAATACGAATAGGTCGTTTGCTCGGTACAGATGAAGATACGTTTGAATTCACTAGCGAACAATACCCCGACTAGACGACTTCAATGTATCAATAAATAGTTGCAACTCTACACTGGATTCCAACAGGTCTAACTGGGTCAGAGCAGCTTTGAGCGTGAGGCCCTGCCGATAAACGGTTTTATAAGCTTTTCTTAAGGTTGCAATCGTTTCTTTGCTATAACCTCGTCGCTTCATACCCTCAAAGTTCATGCCGTGTGCTTTTGCTGTATCGCCACTCACCATAACAAAAGCAGGCATATCTTTGACAACCATAGAGCCCATACTTGCCATACTATAAGCACCAACTTGGCAGAACTGATGTATACCGGTAAAACCACCTAAGATAGCACCGTGGGCCACTTTTACGTGACCTGCCAATGTTGCATTATTAGCAAATATATTGTCATCTCCAACAACACAATCATGAGCAATATGTACATAAGCCATCAATAAATTGCCGTTACCTATTGTTGTAACGCTTTCATCTTGAATGGTACCCCGATGAATCGTGCAATTTTCTCGAATGACATTATTATCCCCAATTTCTAAGCGTGTAGGTTCTCCATTGTATTTCTTATCTTGGCAATCTTCACCCACCGACGCGAATTGAAAAATACGATTACCTTTACCAATCGTAGTTGGTCCATTGATCACTACATGGGGTGATATAACGGTACCTGAATCAATGGTTACGTTAGGGCCAATATAACTCCATGGCCCTATTTCTACGTCTTCTGCTATTTGAGCTGTTTTATCGACAATGGCTTGTTGATGTATCAATCGTCTAAATCCCGTTCAGCACAGAGGATTTCTGCGGAGCCGACTAACTGACCGTCAACCCGTGCCTCTGTTTTAAATTTCCAAATAGAACGTTTCCTACTCATTACTTCTGAGCGAATAATAAGCTGATCACCTGGAACTGCTGATCGTTTGAAACGCACCTTATCAACACCTGCTATGACATAAGCTTTGTTAGTTTCCGCCCCCGTACCGATAGTTTTTAATGCCAGCACGCCGGACGCTTGAGCCATAGCCTCTATTATACACACCCCAGGAAAAATTGGGTTGTCAGGGAAGTGTCCATCAAAAATTGGTTCATTAATGGTTATATTCTTTGTGGCTAAAATATACTCCCCAACTTCCAGCTCTGTCACCCGATCCAAAAACAAAAAAGGGTATCTGTGTGGAAGGTAAAAACGAATTTCATTAATGTCCATCATAACTGCTTTTCCAAACGTTTAATTTTGTGTATGTATTACCGCCAGCAAGCTGAATACAGCTTGTATAGCCGTCGAGTAAGATCGCAAGCATGTCATAGCACCGTCACAATGAAAAAAAGTCATTTGTTACAAGGTGCAACCATACAGTCTTAAGGCTTTTTTCCTAAGCGTTCTATAGCCCGAATACGCTTGACGATACTGTCTAATTGTCTAAATCTTGCCGCATTTTTTCGCCATTCTTGTGTTTTAGACATAGCAGTTCCGGACGAGTACGACCCCGGCTCGGTAATTGAACGTGTGATCGCTGAGCGCATCGTGATATGTACACCATCACAGATGGTTAAATGGCCTGCGATGCCCACAGCACCAGCAATCGTACAATGTTTACCTATGGTTGTACTACCCGCAATACCCGTACAACCGGCTATCGCAGTACCCTCTCCAATCTCTACATTATGAGCAATTTGAATTTGATTATCCAAGATTACATGGTCGTGAATACACGTATCATCTATCGCACCACGATCAATGGTTGTGTTAACACCTACATCAACGTAATTGCCAATCGTCACACCACCTAATTGAGCTATCTTTTGCCATTTGCCTTCATGGTTTGCAAAGCCAAACCCATCACCACCAATTACTGCACCGCTATGAAGGGTGCAATGCTCACCAACCCGAACACCATGATACAGCGTCACATTGGCATGTAATCGGGAATGCCTTCCCACCACGCTGTTGGCACCAACTACGCACCCTGGGCCAACTATGACGTTGTCATGGAGCGTCACCCCTGCTTCTATCACCGCGTTAGCGCCAACAGAGGCGGTATTACTGATAACAGCACTAATATCAACACTTGCTGAAGCATGTACTTCAGCTGTTATTTGAGGTGCATTATCAAAAAGATGTGAAGCCTTTGCGTAAGCCAGATAAGGGTTATCAATAACCAGCGCCGAAACTGGACATATGTCAGCTTGATTTGGGTGAACAATAACAGCACCCGCTTTTGTTGAAGCCAGCTGTGATTCATAAGTAGGGTTGGCCAAAAAGCTGAGTTTACTTGACGTAGCACTTTCAAGGGTCGCTAAACCAGTGACAACATGATCAGGCACCCCTTTTAATTCAGCACCTAACGCATTCGCCAACTCAGCTAACGTCAAGCTTTTTACCGATATATCGCTTTGATTTTTCATTTCTATACCCCACAAAAGCCACGGGTTCCCTGGCGAATGCCAGGGAACCCGTGATTTCTTTTGTCGGGTTTACACCCGACCGACCGAATATTCTTACTTATTCATTTTTACGACAACTTGCTCAGTGATATCAAACTCTGGAGTCACAAGCAATGCGGCTTCGCGTCGAAGAATTATGCCGTACTTTTTCTCTTCCATTACGCTTTTAACGGCTCTTTCAAAGTCAGGGAGTATTGACTGAAAAAGAGCCTGCTCCGCTTCTTTGGCTTTTTTCTGAAGTTTCTTACGTTCGTGCTGAAAGTCACCCATTTTATCGGCGCCTTCTTGTTCAATTTTACGCCTTTCATCAGCACTCATAATGGCAGAATCTTTATCCATTCTTTCCTTCAGCGCTTTAAGTTCCGACTGTAACGTCATCAACCTAGCTTCATCTTGCGCTAATTTGGACTTCAATTTTTCCGCTTCCAATGTTCCTTTATCAGAGCTAACAATGGCTGCGCGCATATCAACTACAACCACTTCCCCAGCAGCAAAAACGAAATTTGAGGTAATTACCAAACTTAATGTACAGATTAATTTATGTAGATTCATTATTTAACGTTCGCTTATCTTAATGTTGTTTTTTAGAAATTAAAATGGCTTACCCAGTGAAAATTGGAAGGCCTTAGTATCATCAATTTCTTTATCGTTAATGGTTTTTGAGAAACTAAAGGTTAATGGTCCGATACCCGTAATCCATGAAAGCCCGACACCTACTGAATAACGCAATTCATCGACTGTAATATCAAGTCCATCCTCATCATCACGGTGTGTATCGAAGACATTACCGCCATCTAAGTAAAATAACGTTCTGACAGAACGTTTATCTTTAACGAAAGGTATAGGAAATATCAATTCCACGCTACCCTCAACCAAAAGATTTCCACCAAATGGATTAGGATCACCAAAATCATCAGCAGACTGGCGCTCAAGAGGGCCTAAAGTACGATCTTCATAACCTCGAACAGAACCAAAACCACCAGCATAGAAATTCTCATAAAATGGTAGCTGCGTGTCATCGCCATAACCATCGCCAAACCCTATATCAGTATTAAAACGTAATACCCAGGTTCGCGTTAACGGAAAGTAGATCTGACCATTGTATTTAATCTTATAAAACTCTAATTCACTACTAGGCACTGACACCTCAGCAGACAAGCTTTGAGATGCGCCTCTAGTTGCAAAAACACCACGATTGAGCGTACTGCTTGTCCAGCTACCAGTTAGTGACACCGTATCAAAGCTCTCACTTTGAGTATATGCCCCATTCTCTTTCTCGACATAATCGTAGCCAATGAAGTTATGTACATCCAATGAGGAACGCGCACTAGCGTAAACCTTAGTATTTTCATACCCAACACCGAAGTTTAAACGTTGTGTTTCACTTATCGGGTAGCCAAAGGTCAAACTGCCACCAAACCGGTCAGTTGCCCACGAAGATAGATTGTTGTCTTCATCAATATCTGTTTCTTGAAAATAGAAAGAATACCCTCGGCTCACACCATCGATTGTGAAATAAGGGTCAACAAAAGAGAAGTTATAACTAGTTCGTGTATCGCTTTTATTTACTGCAAACGACACACGATTGCCCGTACCTAAAAAGTTACTCTGACTAACATTCGCACCAAAAACAAAACCGCTGCTCTCTTGGAACCCCAAACTGGCGCCAATTGACCCAGAAGGCTGCTCCTCTACCGCATAGTTAACATCAACCTGATCGCTTTCACCGGCCACTTTAGGTGTTTCAATCGTCACCCCTTTGAAAAAGCCCAAGCGCTCTAGACGTGACTTAGAACGCTCAATTAGACGACCGTTCGCCCACGCCCCTTCCATCTGACGCATTTCACGTCGCAGGACTGAATCTCTCGTTTTGGTATTACCAAAAAAGTTGATTCGACGAACATACACTCGTTTTCCTGGGTCCACATAAAAAGTCACAGATACTGTTGTATCTTCATTGTTCACCTTTGGAACACCGTTCACATTGGCAAACATATATCCTTCATTACCCAATCGCTTGGTAATCAATTCGTTGGTTAACGTAACTAACTGACGAGAAAATGTCTGACCTTTTGCCACTAATAAAAGGCGCTTCAAATCTTCTTCTTTTACTTTCAGGTCACCAGAGAGCTTCACCTCGTTAACTTTAAACAACTTGCCTTCACTGACATTAACCGCAATATAAACTTCCGTTTTATCCGGGGTAACAGACACCTGAGTAGAGTCGATATTAAAATTAACGTAACCACGATCAAGATAGAATGACTTCAATGTTTCCAGGTCGCCTGATAAGCGCTCTCTAGAATACTTGTCATCCCCCTTATAAAACGAGGTAAAGTGTGTTGCTTTTAATTCAAAAAGATCAATCAGCTCTTCATCAGTAAATAAGTGGTTACCTACGATATCAATACCACTAATCGTTGCTACGTCACCTTCTTTAATGGTGATTTTTAAAGAAACTCGATTTCGAGGTAACGGAGTTACCTCAGGGGTCACACTTGCGGCATAACGCCCTTGTGATATGTATTGTCGCTCAAGCTCCAACTTAATTCGGTCAAGAGTAGCTCGCTGAAAAACACTACCTTCGCTTAACCCTGCTTGGGACAGCCCATCGAGTAAATTGTCTGTCTCAATAGATTTATTACCATCGATTTCGATACCTACAATCGAGGGTCGCTCACTGACACTGATAACAAGAATATCGCCATCACGAGCTACCTGGATATCTTGAAAATTTCCGGTTTTAAAAAGGACTCTGGCCGTTCGAGCCAATATATCTGTCGAGACCTGGTCACCCACATCAATAGGCAAGACATTAAAAACAGCTCCCAGTGAAAGTCTTTGCAAACCTTCTATGCGAATGTCTTTAACGACAAATGAATCCGCTCGAACCGAGCTGGCAACAACCAACAGCAGGGCAATTAACCCAATAGATAATTTATTCATTAAAAAATGGTATCTCAAATGCTTATGCAATAGGTTTTTATTATTTAAAGGCTCTTCAGCAATACTGTATCAGTACGCCTCATTACCTTGCCTTTACAGACCAACAATTTACAGACCAACAATGTCGTTGTAAAAGGCGACTCCCATAAACGCCAATAACATCGTTAAGCCGATACGATTCCCGATATCTTGTAATGCCTCGGGAACCGGGCTGCCTTTTACTAGCTCAACTAAATAGAACATTAAATGACCACCATCCAGCATTGGAACAGGCAGTAAATTTAACACTCCTAAGCTGATACTTAAATAGGCAACAAAACTTAAAAATGGTTCAAGTCCATAGCTCGCTGTATCTCCTGCAACCTTCGCAATGGTGATAGGCCCACTAAGGTTATCTAACGAGATTTGACCATTAATCATTTTACCCATTGCCGTCAGCGTTAAACTGATAAAATCCTGTGTTTTTTGCAAAGCCCGCCCTAACGCGTCAATAGGGGAATATTGTAAATGTCGAATCATCCCTTCAGGCAACGTTACAGAAGCACGGTCAGCTTTTATCCCCAATCGTCCAAATGGAGGTCTCCCATCTTCTGATATAACATCCGGCGTCGCAGTAACATTTACCAACTGACCATCTCGCTTCACGACTAAACTCATCGCTTTGCCGGGATATTTTTGAATCATGTGGGCCCAATCAACCCAGTGAGACAATATCTCCCCTTCAGATTCAATAACTTGATCACCCGCCATTAAGCCAGCCCTCGCGCCAGCTTTACCCTCAACAACTTCACCGATAATAATGGGTAACTCAGGGCGATATACTTCGACACCTAAGGCAACCAATGGCCCTTCTTTTTCCAGGCCTATCATCCACTGACTAACAGGTACATTATACTTCTGCAACAAACCGTCGCCTGCCCGCTTAGTTTCAATGGCAACAACCCCGTCATCACCTAGGCGCGACACCAGCGCAAAATTCACATTTGACCAACTTAACGTTTCACGACCATCAACAGATACAATCTCAGACTGAGATTGAATACCCACCTGCTCTGCTAAACCACCAGGAACAATATCTCCAACAACAGGTGCTACACGGGTAATACCAACAATAAAAATTAACCAATAAAGCAATACTGCAAACATTAAATTAACAACAGGTCCTGCAGCAACAATAGCTATACGTTGCCAAACTGACTTATGGGCAAAGGACTCGGCAGGGGCAGGGTCAATCTCTTCTTCTTCAACGCCGGGCTCACCCGCCATTTTGACATATCCACCAAACGGGATAATAGAAATGGCGAACTCCGTACCATGCTTATCGGTCCAAGTTGCAATAGACTTACCAAAACCAATGGAGAACTTAAGAACTTTAACGCCGCAACGTCGAGCCACCCAGAAATGACCATACTCATGTACCGCAATTAAGAGTCCTAGCGCGCCAATAAATGCCGCTGCGTATTGCAAATAGCCCATATATCATCAATCCTCAATTAAACTTATGCCCTGCTAGGGTTAAAGCCTGCTCACACACTCAAGTGCACGCCGCCTAGCATCTTCATCTACCGCTAAAACAATATCAATACTATCAGGCAATATCCACTCAGAAGCCTGAAGCACGTCATCTATCACTTCTGTGATCTCTGTAAAACGGATTCGTTCACTCAAAAAAGCGGCTACCGCCACCTCGTTGGCTGCGTTAAGCACAATAGAGGCACTTTTCCCCGTCTCCATCGCTTGTCGCGACAGTGTTAACGCAGGAAATCGTTGAAAATCAGGCTCTTCAAAGTGCAAGCCCCCTGTTTTTAACAGGTCCAACAAAGGGACGCCTGATGCTATCCTATCGGGCCACCCTAAACCATAGGCAATCGGTGTTCGCATATCAGGGTTACCCATCTGTGCCACAACAGAACCATCAATGTATTCCACCATAGAGTGCACAACACTCTGTGGGTGTAATAACACCTCAACCTGGTCGGGCCGAGCATCAAACAACCAACACGCCTCAATAAACTCCAAACCTTTATTCATCATTGTCGCAGAATCAACTGATATTTTACGACCCATCGACCAATTCGGATGAGCGCAGGCTTGATCTGGCGTTACCGCAGTCAGCTCACTAACGGGGGTTTCACGGAATGGCCCACCCGACCCAGTTAGCAAAACCCTCGCAATACCAGATTGCTCCAATGTACGCTCTTGCCATTGTTTTCCGCCCCGCGCTGATGATCGCTGCGTAGGAACCGGCAAACATTGAAAAATAGCATTGTGCTCACTATCAATTGGGAGTAACTGCGCACCAGAATCAGCAACAGCCTGCATAAACAGGGAGCCTGTCATCACAAGCGCTTCTTTATTAGCAAGTAGAATTCTTTTGCCCGCATTTACAGCTGCCATCGTTGGCAGCAACCCAGCGCCGCCCACGATAGCTGCCATTACATACTGAACGCTATCTAATGCCGCCACATCGCATATTGCCTGACGACCTTCCAGCACCTCTGTGTCTATGCCGGCGGCTTTTACTTCATCACGTAATTTAGCGGCCGCCTGCGAGTCATTAAGTACGGCGTATTGAGGCTGAAAAGCTTTAATTTGCTGAAAGAGCTTAGTTGTATTGCTATTTGCAGTTAACGCAACGACTTTAAATTTCTGCTGATGTCGTGACAATACATCCAAGGTACTTTCGCCTATCGAGCCTGTAGAGCCCAAGATAGTGACACCAATAACTTCTGGTGAAATAGCGTCAGTAGAAGAGGCACTCAAGCGATACCGCCCATCACATACATCAAACCCACGTAAACCGGAACCGCAGCAGTGACACTATCCACTCGATCAAGTATTCCGCCATGCCCTGGTAAAATAGTTCCGCTATCTTTGATGCCTCTATGGCGCTTAAACATGCTTTCCACAAGGTCACCCAACACAGAAGCAAATACCGTTACCATGCTCACACCAAAAAATACTGCCAACCCAATATTATCTGCAATATCGGTATAGAAGGCGACAACCAGAGCAATTACCGCGGTTGTTAACAAACCTCCAACAAGACCTGCTATCGACTTCCCTGGACTAACTTTAGGTGCCATTTTACGTTTACCCCAACGGCGGCCTGCAAAATATGCCCCCGTATCAGCACCCCAAACAAGCAGTAAGACATACAGTAACAACCAAGCACCGTTCTCTTGCCCCTGCAACATAACCAGCCCTATCCAAGCAGGTACCAAGGTAAACCACCCCATGGTACCCATACGAATACGCCCTGCCCATAGGCCTGAGTTATCTGGAAAGTTTTTAACAAAATATGCAGCTAACACCCACCACAACACTGCAACAGTGCACAGCCATTTTAGCTCCAGCCAAAACGACAGAGAAAGCCCAGCACCCACTAGCGCGACATAAGGTGCCCGCTTTTTCAATTCTTCAATGCCCATTAAATTGGCCCACTCATAAGCGCCAATTAGCACAGGAATTGCCATAACAAGAGCAAACCAATGATTCGATAACCCAAAAATTGCCCCTAAAACAAGTGGCAATAAAACAAGTGCGGTGATAATTCGCTGTTTAAGCATTAACCTTCTGCCTCTTCTATTTGTTCACTGGTACGACCAAAACGTCGCTGACGAGACCCATATTCTCTAAACGCTTCTTGTAACGCATCTTTATCAAAATCTGGCCATAGGATCTCAGGGAAATAAAACTCAGTGTAAGCCATTTGCCACAACATAAAATTACTAATTCGTTGCTCATTACTTGTTCTAATGCACAAATCTGGAGGCGGCAAGTCCCCCAAACTAATGTGTTGCTGCATAAGCTCAGGGGTTACCTCGGAAGCTTTCATTTCTCCAGCTTCAACTTTTTCTGCCAAAATCCGTGCTGCATTAGCAATATCCCACTGCCCGCCATAGTTTACGGCCACAGCAAATGTCATACGACTACTGCCCTTGGTGTCTTCCATGGACTGCTGCATTTTTTCTCGTAAAATAGGAGAAAAGGCAGATATATCACCAATAAAACGCAAACAAATATTATTTTCATGAAGCATTGGTACTTCAGCCGTTAACGACTCCAGAAAAATTTCCATCAGTGCGTTAACTTCATTTTCAGGACGGCGCCAGTTCTCACTGCTAAAAGCATAAACCGTTAATACTTCCACCCCGGCTTGAGCGCAATGCTCTACGGTATTACGAACCGCTTCTGCACCTTTTTTATGTCCTAGATTACCCTCTAAACCATGCCGTTTCGCCCAGCGGTTATTACCATCCATAATAATAGCGAGATGACGAGGGATATTGATTTCAATTTTGCTGGATGCATTATCACCGGAAGTGATATCAGGAGCAGATGATTTTGGTATCACGAGAACCTCATACAAGGTTTTGGGAAATTCAGCCTACCGAATGGATTCGGCTGAATGAAACAGGGCCTTAACAACGCCCTGTTCCTAGTAGTGTAATAAAGCTTGAGTAAAAGAGCTGACGTAATGGAGTTATACCTCCATCAACTCAACTTCTTTCTTAGACAACATAGCCTCTACCGAAGCAACGTATTTATCTGTTAGCTTTTGAACGTCATCTTCGCCTTTACGCTCTTCGTCTTCACTGATCTCTTTTTCTTTTAACAACTCTTTAATATCACCGTTGGCATCACGGCGAATATTTCGAATAGATACTCGCCCTTGCTCGGCTTCTTTACGTACAACTTTGATCAAGTCTTTACGTGTCTCTTCCGTTAGCGCTGGCAATGGAATTCGAATGATATCGCCAGTACTAGAAGGGTTAAGTCCTAAATCAGCTTTCATGATTGCCTTTTCTATCTCAGGAATCATGGGCTTTTCCCAACAGGTCACCGTCAATGTTCGCCCGTCTTCTACGCCTACATTACCCACTTGATTAAGCGGGGTGTCAGAGCCGTAATAGGAAACCATTACTGTATCTAACAAGCTTGGGTGTGCACGCCCTGTTCGGACTTTTTTAAATGCAGTTTCAAGCGCAGCTAATGATTTCTTCATCCGCGTATCTGCGTCTTTTTTGATTTCATTTATCACAGCTAATTATCCTTTTTCAACAAGCGTGCCTTCGGGCTCACCCAACGTCACACTTAACAAAGCACCAGGCTTATTCATATTAAATACGCGAATAGGCATATCATGGTCTCGACATAAACATATAGCCGTCAAATCCATCACACCTAGCTTCTTAGTAAGAACCTCATCAAAACTCAAGCGATCATACTTAATCGCATCAGGGTTCTTGGCGGGGTCATCATCATAAACACCGTCCACTTTTGTCGCTTTAAAAACAACATCAGCATTTACTTCTATTGCACGTAAACAGGCAGCGGAGTCTGTGGTAAAAAATGGGTTACCTGTTCCTGCTGCAAAAATAACAACGTCACCATCACTCAACAAGCGCATAGCTCTGCGTCTATCGTATGGCTCTACAACGCCGGTCATAGGGATAGCTGACATTAAAACAGTATTGATATTAGAACGCTCCAATGCATCACGCATTGCCAAGCCATTCATTACTGTCGCCAACATACCCATGTGATCGCCACTAACGCGATCCAATCCAGCTTCTTGAAGGGCAGCACCTCGAAAAAGGTTACCACCCCCAATGACAAGACCCACCTGAACCCCAATTCCTCGCAACTGACCTATTTCTAGAGCCATACGATCAAGTACTTTGGGGTCAATCCCAAATTTACCCTCTCCTATTAATGCTTCACCACTTAATTTAAGAAGGATGCGTTTATAACTAGGGGTTGTTGGGGTTCCGGGCATATGGGCCTCTCCTGTCAGTTTATATCAGTACAAATACAGCTTATGCTTCGCCACGAACTTGCGCAGCAACTTCTGCAGCAAAATCGACAACTTCAACTTCAATACCTTCACCCACTTCATAACGAATGAAAGAAAGCACGTCAGCGCTGCTTTTCTTAACCAATGCACCAACTGTAACGTCAGGATCTTTAATGAACGGCTGATCAACCAACGTTATCTCTTTCAAGAACTTCTTGAGTCGACCAACAACCATTTTCTCAATGATTTCATCAGGCTTTCCACTATCTTTCGCTTGAGCAGTGAAGATTTCTTTCTCTTTATCAAGAATAGCAGGGGCTACTTGATCAGAATTAACCACTTGAGGGTTTGCTGCAGCAACATGCATTGCTACATCTTTTGCCAATTCTGCATTACCGGCACTAAGTGCAACAAGAACACCAATCTTAACACCATGGATATACCCACCCACGATGCCGTCAGCACTTTCAACAATAGATGCACGACGAACTTGAATGTTTTCACCAATAGTTTGAACAAGCGCCAAACGAGCAGCTTCTACAGTTAAGCCACCTTCGATTTCTAACTCTTTCAGTTTCTCAACATCAGATTCTTTACTTGCCAATACACATTCAGCTACTTTGCTGCAAAAGCTCTTAAAATCATCGTGGCGAGAAGAGAAGTCAGTTTCACTGTTCACTTCAAGAATGATTGCTACTTTTCCATCTTCACTAATCTTAGTAACAACTGCGCCTTCAGCCGCAGTACGAGAAGCTTTCTTATCAGCTTTTGCTTGACCTGACTTACGCATGTCATCGATTGCTTTTTCAATATCACCGTCTGTCGCTACAAGTGCTTTTTTGCACTCCATCATGCCCAAACCGGTACGCTCACGTAATTCTTTTACCAATGAAGCTGTAATCGCCATTAGCCTAACCTCTTAAATTTTCTGTGTTACAAATCAGTTGCCTGCCCTAGTTCTAAAAAAGGGGGCATAGCCCCCTTTTTTAGAACTAGCCAAGCTAGTTAATTCTTACTTGTCAGCTATGATTTAGCTAGCTTTTGCTTCAGAAGCTTCCTCAGCTACTTCAACAAAACCATCCTTATCACCGCTTTGTGTTTGCGCGTACTCAGTACCTTCAGTACAAGCATCCGCTACCGCAGTAACAAACAACTGAATCGCACGAATCGCATCATCGTTACCAGGAATAACGTAATCAACGCCGTCTGGGTTGCTGTTGGTATCAACGATACCAATTACTGGAATACCTAGCTTATTTGCTTCTTGAATAGCGATACGCTCATGATCTACATCAATAACGAACAACGCATCAGGTAAACCACCCATGTTCTTGATTCCGCCAAGGCTACGCTCTAGCTTTTCAACTTCACGAGTACGCATTAACGCTTCTTTCTTAGTTAACTTTTCAAACGTTCCGTCACCAGCTTGAACTTCAAGATCTTTAAGGCGACGGATAGACTGGCGAATAGTCTTCCAGTTAGTCAACATTCCACCTAACCAACGATGGTTAACGTATGGTTGACCGGCACGAGCTGCCTCTTCTTTGATAATTTTAGATGCTGCACGCTTAGTACCTACAAACAAGATTTTGTTCTTGTTAGCAGCAGTCTTGTTGATGTAGTTAAGCGCATCATTAAACGCAGGCACAGTGTGCTCTAAGTTAATGATATGAATTTTGTTACGAGCGCCGAAAATGTATTGACCCATCTTAGGGTTCCAATAACGGGTTTGGTGTCCAAAATGAACGCCCGCTTTTAACATATCGCGCATGCTGACTTCAGCCATAATAATTCCTTAGTTTTTACTGGGTTAGGCCTCCATATACCCCACGATCAAACCCTGTCGCTGGTTTTAAAACCAAGCGCAAAGCACCCATGATGGTGTGTCGGTATATGTGTGGATTTAGGTTGTCTCATCCCT
Source organism: Gammaproteobacteria bacterium 42_54_T18 (assembly GCA_002163245.1). Lineage (GTDB taxonomy): Bacteria > Pseudomonadota > Gammaproteobacteria > Pseudomonadales > Ketobacteraceae > 42-54-T18. Next base: position 104,071 of record MAAL01000186.1, read on the forward strand.
GCAATCCAAACGGTTATACAGAGTGAGCGGCGCTTTATACCATATCTTCTCTAAGACAACAATATTACACTGTTTTTTTTAACTTTTTGACCCATAAAACACCGCTTCAGTGAGATTAGCCGAAGTAGTCGAACTGAATGTCATTGCCGTGTACAATACGCCGCTTATTCGCAGAAAGCTGCCTTACCCAAACACACATAAATTCTGTTGCTATTCAACGCTCTGCCTTAAATAGAGTCACTGAATAGACCAGCAATACCGGACAACTAGGATAGAGTAATTACGATTATGGCTATTATCATTAAAACGCCTGAACAAATTGAAAAAATGCGAGTTGCCGGTCGTTTAGCCGCAGAAGTGTTAGAAATGATTGAAGAGCACGTAAAAATAGGTGTTACCACAGAAGAGTTAAACACCATCTGCCATAACTATATAGTCAATGAACAGAATGCTATTCCAGCGCCCCTTAACTACCATGGCTTCCCTAAGTCAATTTGCACATCTGTGAATCACGTTATTTGCCACGGCATTCCAACGGAAAAAAAGATATTAAAGAAAGGCGATATCATTAACGTAGATATCACCGTTATCAAAGATGGCTATCACGGCGACACCAGCAAGATGTTTATTATGGACGGTGCTACTGCCCCACTCCAACGCCTCTGCAAAGTTTCCCATGAATGCTTAATGCTTGGTATCGATTTAGTAAAGCCTGGAACAAGGTTAGGTGACATAGGAGCAGCTATTCAACAACACGCTGAATCTCAATATTTTAGCGTGGTTCGTGAATACTGCGGCCATGGCATAGGCGAGGGTTTTCATGAAGACCCTCAAGTACTGCACTATGGAAAAGTGGGTACCGGAACCATTCTTCAAGAAGGCATGATATTTACCATTGAGCCAATGATTAACGCAGGTAAAAGACATACAAAACTATTACCTGATGGTTGGACTGTTCATACTAAGGATAGAAAAGCGTCTGCACAATGGGAGCACACCATCGTGGTAACTGCCGATGGGCATGATGTCCTCACCAAACGCTCCGACGAAACTTTCTAAACCGAACTAGATTAACTATGAAAACGCCGTCAATAGAGAATTTACAGCCGGACATGGAGCTTTTTGACCCAGCTCGGTTTAGTGTGCTCGTTGAAGAAGCAGCAACGCCTATTTTGGCTGTAAAAAAAGCCATCCGAGCTGCAGATGATATACTGACCAAGCGTTTCAAGCAGCAAAAAGACATAAAGCTTATCATCAGGCAGCGCGCCTGGGTCATGGATCAGCTTCTTGCCTGGCTCTGGCAGCAGTTAGAATGCAGTCAATCCCCAGACATTTCATTAATGGCCGTTGGCGGATACGGTCGTGCGGAGCTTCACCCCCATTCTGACATTGACCTACTAATCCTACTTCGCAACGACGATATAGAGCCATTCTCGAATGACCTTGAAGGGTTTATTACTCAGCTATGGGACATCGGTTTTGAAGTGGGCCATAGCGTAAGGTCACTATCAGAATGTGTGACACTTGCCGATGAAGACATCACCATCGCCACCAACTTAATGGAAGCTAGAACCATTTCAGGTAACCCTGAACTTGGTTTGCTGATGCTTGAAAGTACTGGGCCCGAACATGTTTGGCCCGTCGATGCTTTTTTCAGTGCAAAATGGACAGAACAAATTGCACGTTATAGGAAGTACGATGACACCGAACAAAGCCTGGAACCTGATGTTAAAAATGCCCCCGGCACATTAAGAGACATACAAACCATTGGTTGGGTAACAAAACGTTATTTTCACGCCAACCGTTTAAGTGACCTAGTCAAAAGCGGCTTCCTTACCCGCGAAGAATACAGCACGCTAGACGCTGCCCACCAGTTCCTTTGGGAAATTCGCTACGCGCTGCACATCATTACCAATCGAAGTGAAAACCGCCTGTTATTTGATTATCAACGCTCCGTTGCCGACATGCTTGGATATCGCGATAGCGACACCAACCTTGCTGTTGAAAAGTTCATGAAGCGATATTACCGAGTCGTACTAGCCGTCGCACAACTCAATGACATGCTCTTACGGCACTTTGATGAAACCGTTTTAAGAGCAAAAGAAGAAGACGTCATTGAACCTTTCAACAATCGCTTTCAGATCCATAACGAATACATTGAAGCGACGCACGACAAGGTATTTAAACAATCTCCCTCCGCACTACTCGAAATCTTTGTCATCCTCGCACAAAATGAAAACATCCAGGGGATTCGTGCTAGCACCATTCGACTCATAAAAGACAACAAACATCTCGTCGACGATGCATTCCGACATGACACTAGAAACACCTCGTTATTTATCGAGCTACTACGCTCTCCTCATCGGCTATATACGCAACTAAGCCGGATGAAACGTTACGGTATATTAGGTAACTATATTCCACAATTTGGCCGCGTCATCGGCCAAATGCAATATGACTTATTTCATATCTACACGGTTGATGCGCATACTTTATTAGTACTCAAGAACATGCGTCGCTTCCGCTACAGAGACGCCCGCAAAGAATTCCCCGTTGCCGCACACATTTTTCATCGATTACCTAAAATTGAATTATTGTATATTGCGGGTATGTTTCATGATGTCGGTAAAGGTCAAGGGTGTGATCACTCAGAGGTCGGGGCAAACGACGTCAAAAGCTTTTGCAAACTTCACCAGTTAAGCAACTGGGACACGCACTTAGTTACGTGGCTGGTCAAAAACCACTTACTAATGTCCCTAACCTCCCAGAAAAAAGACGTCTCCGATCCAGCCGTTATTCACGAATTCGCAACCGCTGTCGGCGATCAAGTTCACTTAGATTACCTCTATGCACTAACGGTCGCCGATATTTGTGCAACAAACCCTAAACTATGGAATGGCTGGCGCTCGTCCTTACTAAGACAGCTTTACACAGGGGCTCGCCGAGCATTACGCCGCGGCCTTGAAAAACACGTCGACAAAGCTGACTGGATAGAAGAAACCAAAGAACGTTCGCTCAACATTCTGCTATCTCTCGACATCGATCCAAATGAAATTGAAACGTTGTGGGAAAAACTAGGGGATGACTACTTCCTCAGGGAATCTTATGGCTCCATTGCCAGGCACACTGAAGCCATTCTCAATCATGATAGTGATAATGGACCCTTGGTTGTCGTTGGCAAAACAGAAGAAAGTCGCTTTGAAGAGTCCGCTCAAATATTTGTTTATACGCAGGACAAACTTAACCTCTTTGCGGTAACAGTAACCGCCTTAGACCAACTAAATCTATCCATTGCCGATGCAAGAGTAATGACATCCATTGATGACATTAGCTTGGATACATACGTTGTTATGGAAGAGAACGGCCAACCATTGGGAGATGACCCTGCACGTATTGCTCAAATAAAAGAAAAATTAAAATCTGCTATTAGCAATATCGATGAATTCGCATCGACATGCAGCAAACGCATGCCTCGTGCGCTCAAACACTTCCAGATACCCACTGAAGTTGTCATCACTAACGAAACCGACCTCCCATACACGACTATCGAAGTGGTTTCTCTTGACCGCCCTGGATTATTGGCCGAGATTGGATGTTTATTTGCAGAGCTATCAATTGAACTTGAAAGCGCCAGAATCGCAACATTAGGCGAACGGGTTGAAGATATTTTTTATGTAACTTCAGCCAATGGTGCTGCCATCACTGACAAAGAGTTGTGCAATAAAATCGAGACAGAAATCAAGCGCAAGTTAGATCAACACAACTAACACTCGTTTATTAACACGTTCACCATTAATCATACCTACCGCCACAAGCAACAAATAAAACACCATCATGAATAAAGATCTCGAATTATTACAGCCTTACCCCTTTGAAAAATTAAAGCAATTGTTCAGTGACGCGAATCCACCCAGCGAACTTGCCCATATCCCGCTATCTATTGGTGAACCAAAACACAAAAGCCCCGCATTTGTTTTGCAAACCATCACCGATAACTTGGACAAAATATCAGCATACCCTACAACCAAGGGGTTACCTGAATTACGTCAGGCTATCGCTACCTGGGTAGAACGCCGCTTCAATCTCAACGAGAACAATATCTGCGCAGAAAACCAAGTACTACCCGTAAACGGAACACGAGAAGCGTTATTCGCATTTGCACAAACCGTTGTGAACCGCTCGGATGTTGGTAGCGACAAAAAGCCACCCATCGTTATCTCCCCCAATCCTTTTTACCAAATTTATGAAGGCGCTGCTTTTCTCTCTGGTGCACAGCCGATGTTTTTACCGTGCTTAGAAGGAAACAACTTTATTCCTGATTACAACGCCGTCTCTGAAGAAACGTGGCAACGCTGTCAACTGGTGTACCTATGCTCTCCTGGCAACCCAACAGGCTCAATCACCTCATCTGAAACACTAAAACAGCTCATCGAGCTTTCCGACAAATACGATTTTATTATCGCATCCGATGAATGTTACTCCGAGATTTACCAAGATGAAGCCAACCCTCCTGTAGGTCTACTTGAAGCATGTCAGCAGCTGGGCCGCTCAGATTTCAAAAATTGCGTCATATTTCATAGTCTATCCAAACGCTCCAACTTGCCCGGATTGCGTTCAGGTTTTGTTGCGGGTGATGCGGAAGTCCTTAAACGTTATCTTCAATACCGTACTTATCACGGTTGTGCGATGCCCGTTCAACACCAGCTAGCCAGTATTGCTGCATGGAGTGATGAGAAACACGTACAAGAGAACCGTAACCTCTATAGAGAGAAGTTTGCCGCAGTGACACGCATCTTAAACGATGTTATTCCTGTTAGCGCCCCAGACGCCAGCTTTTACTTGTGGGTTAAAACCCCCATATGCGATGAGCAATTCAGCCGCGAACTGTTTGACCAACAACATGTTACCGTGCTGCCAGGCAAATACCTTGCTCGAGAAGTAGATGGCATTAACCCAGGGGATCACCGGGTAAGAATGGCACTTGTTGCACCGTTAGAGAATTGCATTGAAGCGGCAAACCGCATCAAAGCGTTTGTCTCCACGCTATCTCAAAAACCATCTTAGCAACTGTTTTAGAAACTGTATTTAAAACTATAGAAAAGACCTTTTATCATGAGCAACACAAACATCACCATGTACGGTATTAAAAACTGTGACACCATTAAAAAAGCCCGTAAATGGCTAGAAGCAGAAGGAGTTGATTATCAATTCCATGATTACAAAAAAGAAGGTATTCAAAAAGACCAGTTAGCTGCCTGGATCGACCAGCTTGGCTGGGAAGTTCTACTAAACAAACGTGGAACCACTTGGCGCAAACTACCCGATGATGTTAAAGATAATATCGATGAAACATCCGCCATTACCGTCATGTTAGAGAACACATCCATTATTAAACGTCCAGTGCTCGACACTGGAAACACCCTATTAGTAGGATTTTCTGCGGACGAATACGCAAAACACTTTTAAGAGGAAATACAATGAGCACAGCATTTGCAATCGGTGTAGGCACCAAAAACAGTAACGGCGAATGGTTAGAAGTTTTTTATCAACAGCCTCTTTTCCAACCTTCTGCGGATATCATTGAAGCAGCAAAATCCAGCATCAACTATGTTGATGGCAACCAAGCAATTGATGTTGATAGCGCAGCGCTAGCAGCCCTTGCAACAGCATTAGAAGCAATAGCTCCTGAGCAAGCAGCAATTGCTAAGGCATGCACAGAAAGCAAAAAACCTGTGGTTGTCACCATCCTAGAAACCGATGAGCAGTCTCAAAGCACACCAGAAGTGTATCTAAAACTTCACCTGCTTTCTCATCGTTTAGTTAAACCTCATGGCATCGACTTATCAGGGATGTTTGGTTTATTACCCAACGTTGCATGGACTAACAAAGGTGCTATCGACCTTACTGAATTACCTGGAGCCCAACTACAGGCTCGCTTAAACGGTGAACTACTTAGCGTTAATAGCGTTGACAAATTCCCACGCATGACCGATTACGTTGTACCAACGGGTGTACGTATTGCTCACACTGCTCGTGTTCGTTTAGGGGCATATATCGGTGAAGGTACTACGATTATGCATGAAGGCTTTGTGAACTTTAACGCAGGCACCTTAGGTGTTTCCATGATTGAAGGGCGAATCTCTGCTGGAGTAGTGGTTGGTGATGGCTCTGATCTTGGTGGTGGTTGCTCTACGATGGGAACATTATCGGGTGGCGGTAACATGATTATCTCTGTCGGCGAAAAGTGTCTACTTGGAGCAAACGCGGGAACAGGTATTCCTCTTGGGGATCGTTGCACCATTGAGGCAGGGCTATACATAACCGCTGGCACTAAAGTCCTCATACTTGATGACAAGAAGCAAGCAGTCGACACTGTTAAAGGTCGGGATTTGGCCGGCAAATCCGACTTATTATTCCGCCGCGATTCCCTAACAGGCGCAGTGCAATGCGTAACAAACAAAACAGCTATTCAGCTTAACGACGAATTACACTCAAATAACTAGCCGTTATTCTTCGTAATAATAAAAGGCCCAAAAGATGGTAAATCAACACCACCTTTGGGCCTTTTTTGTTCACTCGCCCTTTATTTCTCCTCCCGCCCCACTCTCAACAGCCCTTTCTAGAAACTCTCCAATCTTTGTCTATACTAACTATATTAGCTGTGTGCTCTTATTACACGCATAAAAAATAATGTTTGGGGATGTTGTTTACACCATGGAATCACTGCCGTATATCCTTCCTATCGTCATGCTGATACTCGCTATCGGCCTGGCTGTTGCCGTGAAGATGCTATCTATCAAATCCATCATTGGGGGCTGTACTATTGGAGTCCTATTCCTATTTATGATTGGCTGCTCTATCTTTATGATGGTCATTAGCAGTGGCTTTGAAGAAAAAATGGCAGTGAAAGACCAAGAAGTTGCCGATATGGTGGACTGGAAGTACAAGCACATGGATGAAATGTCCCTTATTATCGGTCAACAACGGATGCCTGATGACGAGCATGTTGCTCTTATCAAACAACTCAATAGTTATGGCTGGCAAATCAACAATTACTCCATTCGGCTGCTGCAAGATGCTCATCAAGCCCTTGAGGTATTAAAACAAGAACACGGCATTGCTCGAACTCGTTACCTTCTCAAAGGGGTTCCTAGCTCTGTTGAACGCAAGTTGGTTGAAATGGGACTACGTAATGTAGGTTTTCGCATTGTTCCCTTTAAAGAACAGGAAGAAGTCCCAGAAAATGCTAACGCCCTGTACTTTGGCCAAAACGTTGACCTTGATAGCATAAAAATGGCGGCCTTGACCCTGATGCAAGCAGGCATCGAACTCAAGTCCATCAAAGCCTTCCCCAAACCGACCCGAGGCAACGTAAGAGCAATAAAACTGGACTGGAGCAAGTACTTCGATACACGTCTACCACTCACTGTTGCCGCGGTTGTTGAAAGCAAGGGTTTCAATTAACAGCGTTTGAGAAGTGGGTTTAAAGCCCCCTTTAAAACACAACCTCCCCTGTTTCTGGTATCATTGCTCGCTGATAAGGTGAACCGCTACACGCCGTTCACCTCCTATACTGAATACCTCGGACAAACCTCTATGCCCAACGACACTCCTACGCTAGCGCTTGCAAAAGCGTTAATTGCTGAACCATCAGTAACACCTGACGACTTTAACTGCCAACAACTGATGACAGATCGACTAGAAGCAATAGGTTTCACCATCGAACCTATGCCCTTTGGCGAAGGCGATGATAGAGTTGACAATTTCTGGGCCACACGCAGCTCTAATAACAGTTCAGGCAAGGTATTAGCCTTTGCGGGTCACACAGACGTTGTTCCAACCGGACCACATGAAGCCTGGACAACACCACCTTTTGAACCTGTCGTAATCGACGGTTTTTTACATGGTCGTGGCGCAGCAGATATGAAGGGCAGTCTCGCCGCTATGGTAACAGCGTGTGAGAGGTTTGTAGCACAGCACCCAGATCATAATGGCACTATCGCTTTCCTGATCACCAGCGATGAAGAAGGCCCTGCTCACAACGGCACCGTTAAAGTAGTCGAAACACTACAAAATAGAGATGATTTTATCGACTGGTGCATTGTTGGTGAACCATCAAGCACTAGCGCTGTTGGTGACACCGTTAAAAACGGCAGGCGCGGATCACTAGGAGCTAAACTTACGGTGAAAGGTATCCAAGGACATGTAGCCTACCCACAGTTAGCCCGCAACCCAATCCATCAAGTTGCTCCTGCATTAGCTGTTCTTACCGCTGAGGAATGGGATCAAGGCAATGACTTCTTTCCACCTACCTCTTTTCAAATATCCAATATTAACGGTGGCACCGGTGCAACAAATGTTATTCCTGGTGATGTAGAGATTATCTTTAACTTCCGTTTTTCTACCGAATCCACAGAGGAATCTCTTAAACAACGTACTTGCGCTATCTTTGATGCGGCAGGTCTGGAGTACGATATTCAATGGAACCTCAGTGGCCTTCCCTTCTTAACCTCTAAGGGTGACCTAGTGGAAGCGGTTGTTGATTCCATCCAAGCAGTGACCGGCTTAGATACCGAACTTTCCACTGCAGGTGGAACATCCGATGGCCGTTTTATTGCACCTACCGGCACACAAGTGATCGAACTAGGTCCATGTAACGCCACCATTCATAAAATTGACGAAAAGATCTGTGCCGCAGATTTGGATAAGCTCTCATCGATTTACGAATTAATCCTTAACAAGCTTTTGACATAATGGCATCAGCACCACACGTGATATTAAGGGCGAAGCACCTGCTTTGCCCGCTATGTGAAACATCGAATACTGCTGCGCTGCTCCACCCAAGCACAGACCAACGATCACTGGTTTGCCCGCAAAACCATACCTTTGATATTGCTAAACAAGGTTACGTTAATCTGTTACCGGTTCAGCAAAAAAAATCCCTGACCCCGGGCGATAACAAAGAGATGGTATTAGCACGGAAGAAGTTCCTAGGATTGGGTTATTACCAACCTTTGGTTAACGCACTAATAGAAAGCTGCACGCAACACCTCAGCACGATTCACCACGGCAGCAACCAAACGGCGTCCCCCGTCATCTTAGATGCAGGGTGTGGTGAAGGTTACTATACGGGGGAACTTCATAATGCCCTTGCAATACAATACCCTGACCTTACCACTTACGGTTTTGATATTGCTAAACCCGCCGTGATTGAAGCAGCCAAACGGAACAAATCCCTGAATTGCTTTGTCTCCACCATCAAAGCGATACCTATTGCACCCCAAAGCTGCGACCTGATTATTTCAGTCTTCAGCCCCATGCAACCCTCTCAATTTCAGCGTCTATTAAAACCGTCGGGTAACCTAATGGTGTTATGTGCTGGAAAAAACCACCTACACCAGCTCAAATCATTGCTATACGACAATACCAGTGATTACGATGAAGATAAGTTCTTGGCACAGATGGATTCACATTTTACACTGTCAAAACGCATTGCCATTCAACAGACAATGGCAATGAACAGTAATCATGACATACTGTCATTGCTAGCAATGACACCGCACTTTTGGCGAACATCTCCAGAGGCGAAAAAACAGCTCGACAGAATCCAACAACTTGCCGTGGATATTGATGTGCAATTACTACAATTCACACCCAAGCATCCCGCAGCGCAAGACGCCAACAATAGCGGAACATAAAAAATATGACTGAAGAAAATCAACAGCTCCCAGACCTAGAAATCTATGTTGAAGGTGGTGATATTGACGCGATGGTTACCTGGCTTCAAGCAGTATTTGAAGACCATAATATTAATAACCAGAACAAACAAGGTGCAAAACTCACCTGTAGTCACCAAAACGAAACGTTCCCCGTTGTTATTGTGAAAAATGCCGGTAGCACGGGATTTACCAGTATTTGGTTCGACACACGGTTACTTCCTTGGGAAGATGATTTGTCCTGTGCCAAGGCCGCCTACGAAGCCCTAGGAAAAACCGTTCGCTGTATCGAAAGTGTCTGGGTCAATGGTGATGATCCAGATCGCTGGTTTGAATACTCCGCAGATGGCGAAAAAGTCATCAACTGGGGATAATAAAAAGGGCCATTGTTAGCGATAACAATGGCCCTTTTTATTTCGACAGCCCTACTTAGCCACCTATTAACCACCCAATGGAGGACGTACCGGGGCAATTTCTTCAAACTCCCCCGCCACTCGCTGTGCTTTAGCCGCAAAACTCTTCATCATTTCTTCTGGAGAAAACATACCTGACTGCCATGTAGCAATGTGATCCAAACTATCAGCAACAGTATGATCACGAGTGTAGTTAATCATCTCCTTACAACCAATCACTGCCAATGGTGAGTTCTTAGCAATATCCGCAGCGATTTCCATCACACCAGCCAACATAGACTCCTGATCAGGGAAAACTTTGTTAACTAACCCAGCCGCCTTTGCTTCCTCAGCAAACATCTTACGACCTGTGTACGCCAACTCTCGCACTAACCCTTGAGGAATCAAATGTGGTAAACGCTGCAACGTACCCACATCCGCCGTCATTCCCAACTCAGTTTCTTTAATAGTGAAAAATGCATCTTCAGTACAGTATCGGCAATCCGCTGCAGACACCATATCAACACCACCACCGATACAACCGCCTTGAATGGCTACCAAAACGGGTATTCTAACCTCTTCTAATGAGCTGAAAGTATCTTGTAACTGCAACACTGTACGACGGAAGTTTTCCGCTGCACGAGCACGATCGCCAGAGAAATTAAGACTTTTCGGGTTAGAAAACACACTCACATCCATACCCGCGGTAAAATGCTTGCCTTGCGACGAGATAACAATAACCCGAGCCGCTGCTTCATTATCAATATCACGCACCGCAACAGGTAATTCCTGCCAAAACGCCACATTCATCGCGTTAAATGCATCAGGCCTACTCAACTGAACGTGAGCAATTTGGTTTTCAATGGAAATCGTCAATGTTTCGTAAGTCGGAATTTCGTAGCTCATTCAGGCCTCTGTATACTCGTGTTTAGGAAGTTTGTTAAAGATATCTCGATTGTAGACGTCACACATTCTTAGACAAAGGGGTAAAAGTGCCAAATGCCATACAAAATTGTCAACGTCGATGTCACCTTGCTTTTCATCGCCACTCAATAACCCACAAAAATCAGTTTACAGTGCAAAATATAACTTCCCCGTTTGGGGGATATTCACTTTATAAACAACTTAATAGCATGCTCTTCTTCAAAAGAATAATATAGCTTCGCAGTAAAAGCTGGGTTGCTATATTATTGCAGAACACCTTCTATAAAGGGCACTTATTGCTAGTTGCCAGAGAGACAATGAACAAAGTTTTTATCATCGGCCTGCCCCGAACAGGCACCACGAGCATCAGTGTTGCCCTTTTGGAATACGGCTTTAAAGTAGCCCACACCGCCTATACCAAAAGGGCCTTTGAATTGGCAGACGTTATCTCTGATGCTCCTTGCTTTTCTGACTATCAGCAATTGGACCAACTGTTTCCAGGTTCTAAATTCATCTATTTAGATAGAGCTCTAGAGAAATGGATACCATCAATGCAGATGTTATTGAACAAAATGCTGGTCCCACTAGATCCCCAAACCGGCTATTTTAATCCCATACTAAAACGCAGTTTTACCAAAACCTTTGGGCTATCGAGCGTTACAGACCCGCTAAACGATCAACACCTTACGTCCTGTTATCTAGAGCATCAAAAAGATATTTTTACCTATTTTGATGGTCGCGATGATTTTTTAACGATCGATATCAGTGCAAGTAACAGTCTGAGCACACTATTAACGTTTTTGGATATCTCTACGCACAATCTCCCAATAGAGAAACGTCAATTTCCTAGACTCAATGTAGGAAAATTGGTAGATGGCTGGAAAGAGTTCAAGCATCCTAACAAGGTCAACCCCAACAGCGCAGGCGTGGAGCATAGAAAATTTTTTGACTACGAATAGCCAACTATAACCACAAATAACAGGCCTGGTACCCAAGACCTACCAGAAGTATCTAAAACCCGCCAATGCCGGAAAATTCAAAATCGATAGGTTACCTTCGTGTTATTCCATAGGGGCGTTCTAATGCTTGCAGAGTATCCCAGTGCACTTTCGGCCTATCATGCTGCGACATTTGACCTTAATTTAGTTAAGCTTTAGATCATCTATATTCGTATTATTCGTATTATTCGTATTATTCGTATTTACGACCTATTCTAGATAGGTTACAAATAGAGGAATAAGACCTGTAAATACTATTTTTATGAGTAGAGTTTCTCCCATCTGGGAGCTTCCTCTGCAAATAATCTAATAAATTTTGAACAATCGTAGCCAATAAAAAGGTTTATAACACGGATTTCTAATGCGACATACTATCAATTTATTTCTGATGTTGGCGGCCTTCTGGCTGCTTAATTCAGGCCACTATTCCGTTCTTATGCTATCCCTTGGCTTGGGGTCCATTGTGCTTATTTTATTCATCGCGCACCGGATGGATGTGGTTGATCACGAATCTCAACCTGTGCATCTATCAACGAAACTCCCCAGTTACTTTTTCTGGCTTCTCAAGGAACTTATTCTCGCCAACATTTCTGTTGTAAAGCACATTTGGCTAGGCAATAGCTCTATATCACCGACCTTAACTACCGTTAAAGCAAGTCAAAAAACTGATGTTGGTAAAGTTATCTATGCTAATTCCATCACCCTAACCCCCGGAACGATAGCTGTGGATCTAGTAGGTGACAAAATCATGGTTCACGCCTTGTTGGAAGAAAATATTCAAGCCTTAGAAACAGGTGAAATGAATCGCAGAGTATGCCAGGTGGAAAACTAATGCTAATCGGGGCAACGCTAGCCATTCTTGTTGTTATGATTTTGGCAATCATACGAGGAATCATAGGGCCAACGCTCTATGACCGTATTTTAGCGGTCAATATGTTTGGCACCAAAACGGTACTTTTGATCGCGTTATTAGGTTTTGTCATGGGCCGTCCGGAATTTCTTGATATTGCCATTGTATATGCTCTTATCAATTTTATTAGTGTGGTGGGTGTATTGCGTTATTCAGATAGCTTCGCCTTTAAACAGCCTGCTGAAGAGAACCAGCCGGAGGAGCCATAATGGACGTTGCCATCGAAATCATGAGTGCTATATGCTTATTAATTGGAAGCTTTTTATGTGTTTCTGGCGGTGTAGGGGTCTTACGTTTTCCTGACTTCTATACGCGAATGCATGCTGTTGGAGTCACCGATACGTTGGGTGCCGGTATGATTCTAATAGGGCTGATGCTCCAGAGCCAAGACATCCTAGTCATCGCAAAGCTGGTTATGATCCTTCTGATGACGCTATTTATCAATCCAACAGCAAGCCATGCATTAGCTAAAGCAGCAATCCACAACGGTCTTAAGCCTGTTCTTGACAATAAAGAACGCAATAACACGGAGTCCGAATCATCGAGTCGCTAATTAACATCGTCTTATTGACTTTCCTTGTTGGTATTGCCATTGCCATTGTTTGGATGAAAGATCTGATCGCAGTGGTTATGTTGGCAGGTATTTACGGTCTGTTATCCGCGTGCTTTTTTGTTGCTATGGATGCTGTAGACGTAGCATTTACAGAAGCATCGGTGGGTGCAGGTATATCCACCTTACTCATGTTAGTAGCGATAACAATAACTGGGCGATCCGAGGAAACAACACGACATAAACCCGCGCTGGCATTCTTTGTGGTCGTCATTACCGGCGGTCTCTTGATCTATGGCACTATAGATATGCCCTATGTTGGCGCTGTAGACGCACCTATTCAGATCCATGTTGCCCCTCGATATATTAATGGCTCAATGCAAGAGGTCGGTGTGCCGAATATAGTAACCTCTGTACTTGCAAGCTATAGAGGGTTCGATACTTTTGGCGAGGCAGTTGTCATCTTTACTGCAGGTATTGGGGTGCTGACACTTTTACCCCTGGCACGCAGTCGCAAGGACGATGATGCAATTGAATCACTTAATGAATCAATGCATGAACAACACATGATTGTGCGAATCGTGACAAAAATGTTGATCCCCTTTATTTTATTATTTGCGCTCTATGTTCAGTTTCATGGGGATTACGGCCCTGGAGGCGGCTTTCAGGCGGGAGTAATCTTTGCTGCAGCCATTATTTTGTATGCAATGCTGTTCGGTTTGGCCACTGCTCGTCGAGTGATCAATCAAACTTTTATTCAATTCATTGCCGCTTTTGGCGTTTTATTATATGGCAGTGTTGGCATAGTCTCTCTGTTGAATGGTGGTCATTTCCTTGATTACAGCGTGTTATTGGCAGACCCCATCGCGGGGCAACACTTGGGTATACTACTGATCGAATTGGGTGTGGGCTGTACTGTTACATCAGTCATAGTTATCATCTTTTTCCACTTTGCAGGTCACAAAGAGGACAAGCAAAACATGAAAAATGAGGGCGCGCGCTAATGGTGATAGGACTCTATAATTACTGGGTTGTGGTTGTGTTAATGATGATAGGTTTTTACATCGTTATTGCTCACGGCAACCTTATAAAGAAAATCGTTGGTCTGACCATATTCCAAACCTCGGTTTTTATTTTCTATATCAGTATGGCCAAAATTGATGGTGGCACAGCCCCCATATTGGCCGATGGGATTGAGCGATACTCGAATCCTTTACCGCATGTTTTAATTCTCACAGCTATTGTAGTTGGCATTGCGACAACAGCCCTGGCTCTTGCTCTGACGGTACGCATAAAAGAAGCCTATGGAAGCATTGAAGAAGAGCACATTCAAAAGAAGGACAATCAAGCGTGTTAACGCACCTACCTATTCTACAAGTAATTGTGCCGCTCCTGGCGGCGCCGCTGTGCTTATTCCTTAGACGATCATCCCTGGCTTGGTTATTTTCCCTGATCGTTAGTACTTTGGCATTTGTGATTAGCATCCTGTTGTTACAACAGGTCATGGCTTCTGGCACACTCGTCTATGAGTTGGGTGGCTGGGATGCACCCTGGGGTATTGAATATCGAATCGACGAGCTTAATGCATTCCTGTTGTTGATTATTACAGCAATTAGTACCGTTGTATTAATCGCTGCTCAAACCAGCATAGGCAAAGAAATACCCAAAGAAAGGCATACACTTTTTTATACGTTATACCTGCTATCACTGGCCGGTATGCTTGGCATAGTGGCTACGGGGGATGCCTTTAATGTTTTTGTTTTCTTAGAAATATCCTCGCTGTCCGCCTACGCGTTAATTGCCTTGGGTGAAGACAGACGAGCCCTTTGGGCCTCTTTTCAATATTTGATTATGGGGACTATCGGTGCGACCTTTATTTTGATTGGCATTGGTCTGATGTACCAGATGACAGGTACCTTAAATATGGATGACCTGTCCAGGCGCTTACCCGAAGTGGCACAAACACGAACTGTCTTTGTCTCATTTGCCTTTGTAATTGTTGGAATCTGTTTAAAATTAGCTCTGTTTCCCCTTCATTTATGGCTGCCTAATGCTTACACCTACGCTCCATCAATAGTGACCGCCTTTTTTGCCGCAACGGCGACAAAGGTAGCGATTTATTTACTTATTCGCTTTACCTTTTCAATATTTGGCCTCTCATTCTCCTTCACTACTTTACCCTTACAGATTCTATTCATGGTCCTTGGGTTGTCGGGGATTTTTGTAGCGTCAACAGCCGCAATCTATCAAACAAATGTCAAAACTCTTTTTGCTTACTCGAGTATCGCTCAAATTGGTTACATGATCGTTGGATTTAGTGTTAGCACCGTAACCGGTTTAACGGCGACGTTATTACATGTGTTTAATCATGCGTTGATGAAGGGCGCGCTTTTCTTAGCGCTAGGTGCGGTAATGTACCGTATTGGCAGTGTTAAACTCAGCCAGTTTCAAGGGCTTGGCCGCCAAATGCCTCTCACCATGGCGGCTATTGTGATCGGTGGTTTAAGCTTAATCGGAGTGCCACTAACGGTTGGTTTTGTTAGTAAGTGGTATTTACTCATGTCGCTGATTGAACAAGGCTGGTGGCCTGTTGCGGTGCTTGTCGTACTAGGTTCGTTATTGGCGGTCGTTTACGTATGGCGGATCGTTGAGATCGCCTATTTTAAACCGCAATTAGTCGGTAGAGAAACCATAAAAGAAGCCCCCCTGTCTTTTCTGATCCCCATTTGGATTCTAGTAATGGCCAATATCTATTTCGGCATCGATACTCGACTTAGTGTTCAGGTGGCGCAAGCAGCGGCTCAGGGTTTATTTGGAGTGAGCCCATGAACCTTTCATTGGAGTGGATGCTACAGCTAAGCATCATATTGCCAATATTAGCAACGCTAGCCATTGTAGCAACGGGGCGTAACCCCAACCTTCGTGAAGCCGTCACTATAAGTGCCTGCTTAATGCTTTTCTATTGTGAAATTAATTTATATCAAGGTCTCATTGACGGGGAGACAATCAGTGTTTTTTGGTGGGAGCTTTTACCCGGATTACAGCTAAACTTTGCCATTGAGCCTCTGGGAATGCTTTTTGCTCTGATTGCTAGTTTTCTCTGGTTAATTACAACGATTTACGCAATAGGCTACATGCGTAACCACCAGGAAGTAAATCAAACACGCTTTTATGCATGTTTTGCCATCGCCATTAGTGCGGTGATGGGAATCGCATTCTCAGCTAATCTGTTCACACTGTTTATTTTTTACGAAGTGTTGACGTTATCCACCTACCCTTTGGTGACTCACGCCGGAACCGAGGATGCGAAAAAGGGCGGCCGGATTTATCTTGGTATTTTACTCAGCACGTCTATCGTGTTTTTTCTGCTCGCTATCGTCAGCACCTGGTTTGTGGCGGGTACGTTAGACTTCAAACCTGGTGGTGTTTTTGATTCTAACGTTGACAAAACGCTTGTGGGTGTGATCCTTGTTCTCTTTATCTTTGGTATTGGTAAAGCTGCTATCATGCCTTTCCATCGTTGGCTACCTGCCGCTATGGTCGCACCAACACCTGTAAGTGCATTGTTACATGCTGTGGCAGTAGTAAAAGCCGGGGTGTTTACTGTGCTAAAGGTGTGCGTGTTTATTTTTGGGCTCGATTTATTGTCGGTACTGCCAAGCACTCAGTTTTTACTTTACTTGGCGGGAGCATCAGTGCTTTTGGCCTCAATCGTTGCTATGCGACAAGATAATTTAAAAGCAAGGCTTGCATATTCAACAATAAGTCAACTCGGCTATGTCACCATTGGTGCATTGCTGGCAACCTCATCAGGTGTTATTGGCAGTTCAATGCATATTGCGATGCATGCTTTTGGTAAAATCACGTTGTTTTTCTGTGCTGGCGCTATTTTAGTTGCAGCACACAAGTCAAAAATAAGTGAAATGCGCGGCCTTGGACTGCAAATGCCGATCACCATGGCAGCTTTTTTTATTGCGAGTCTCAGTATTATCGGTGTTCCACCCGCAGGTGGCACTTGGAGTAAATGGTTTTTGTTAATGGGGACCATAGAAACAGAGCAATGGGCTCTGATGATGGTGCTTATGATGAGTTCTTTACTCAACATCGCCTACCTATTACCGATACCGATACGTGCTTTTTTCCCCAACCTGTTAGCTAACGATAAGCTAGGTATAGAAGAAACTTTACCAAAGTTTCAAATACAAGAAGCTCCCCTACCATCACTCATTGCGATATGTATCACTACGCTGGGTTGCCTAATCCTCTTTATCTATCCACAACCCTTATATGAATTATCGACAGCCATTCTAGAGTACCCAGGATCAACTCATGGAAAATGAGAAACAATACTTTTTTGACAATCCCCAAAATATAAAACGACTTCTAAATTGCTTTTACGGAATTTGTGCAATTCTGGTTGTTCTGGATTTTGTGATCCATCGCCATGTAGCACATAGCTGGGAAAGTCTATGGGGTTTCTATCCTATCTATGGTTTTGTCGGTTGCGTCGTCCTTGTACTTGTTGCTACCTGGATGCGTACTTTTCTTATGCGAGACGAAGACTACTATGATTCCAAAGTAGATTGTACTGAAGGAAGTGACCATAAGGGAAAGCTGGATGCTAATGAGAAGCTTAATGGCGAATTATCACAAAAGAATAAACCGAATTTAGGAGGTCACGATGTGGATGCTTGAGATTCCTCCATTTGTTCCTTTTTTTATCGGTGCACTCATTGCATTTTTTACCCGTGGTGCGTTACGTGGCGCAATCATGGTGGCAACGCCTATTTTAAGTGGGCTTCACCTTTGGGGAATGCCTGAAGGTATTTATCTGCAATTCGCATTTTTCGACTATGAGCTACTTCCTTATCGCGTAGACAAGTTAAGCCTTATCTTTGGTTATGTATTTCACATCGCAGCACTAATAGCCATTGTTTACTCCCTGCATGTCCGTGACACCATGCAGCAAGTGGCAGCAATGTTGTATGCAGGAAGCGGCCTCGGAGCCGTGTTTGCAGGTGATCTATTAACGTTATTCATTTTTTGGGAGTGTTTAGCATTTACCTCTGTCTTTCTAATTTGGGCACGTAGAACTGAGAACTCCTACGCTGCGGGATTACGCTACCTGATCACACACGTATTATCAGGCGTCATTTTGTTGGTGGGGGCGCTATTTTATGTGGCTGAACACGACACCCTAAAGTTTGACTATATTGGCCTTGATGGTATTGCTGGATGGCTAATCTTTATTGCTTTTGGTATTAAGTGCGCTTTTCCCATGGCTCACAACTGGCTCACAGACGCATACCCAGAAGCGACCGTTACGGGTACCGTTTTTCTCAGCGCCTTTACCACCAAAGTAGCCGTTTATGCATTGGCCCGTGGATACCCAGGCACTGAGCTCCTGATTTATATTGGCGCGGCTATGACGTGCTTTCCCATCTTTTTTGCAGTGATCGAAAATGACCTACGCCGCGTACTAGCCTATAGCCTTATTAATCAGGTTGGTTTCATGGTTGTTGGTATTGGAATTGGTACCGCACTGGCCCTCAATGGTGCAATTTCCCATGCGTTTAATGACGTCATTTTTAAAGGCTTGTTATTCATGTCCATGGGCGCTGTGTTGCATATGACAGGCCGCATTAACGGCTCTGATTTAGGCGGGCTTTACAAAACGATGCCCAAGACAACCGTGTTATGTATTATAGGTGCAGCGTCCATCTCCGCATTCCCATTATTCAGCGGCTTCGTCAGTAAATCAATGGTGATGTCGGCTGCCTTAGAGAATGGCCATGACTGGATATGGTTAATGTTATTATTTGCGTCAGCCGGCGTTTTTCATCATGCCGGTATTAAAATTCCATATTTTGCGTTCTTTGCTCACGACTCGGGGATTAGAGCAAATGATCCACCGAACAACATGGTATTGGCGATGACGATTGCAGCAGGTCTTTGTATCGCAATTGGGATCTATCCTTCGGCATTGTACTCTTTATTGCCCTACGACACGGGTTACAACCCTTATGATGCAACACATGTCTTAGCACAAACGCAGTTGTTGTTCTTCTCCGCGCTAGCCTTTGTTTGGCTTAACCTCAAGGGCAAGTACCCACCCGAATTACGATCCACCAATTTGGATTTCGATTGGATATATCGCCGAGCGGTTCCAAATGTATTACAAAAAACATTTTCTATAATATGGAAAGTAGACAGCGCATTACGTAAAGGTTTTTTAGTCAAGTTAGATCGCAGCTTACATTTTATTGCCAAAAAAAATGACGCTACCAGCATCTTACTTTCACGTCTTTACCCTGCTGGAAGTATGGTTATGTGGGTTGCAGTAATCCTTTCCGCATACTTATTTCTTACCTTTATTCGATGAAACGTATAATAAGTGCATTGTTTTTTGACTATCGCCTGGTCTCAATTTAACAGTCACCTGACGACGAACCACAATAAACAACCGGTTTGGAACCCCCTACCCCTCATAAGTCTCTAAAACCAGGCATTTCCTTATCCCCCTCCTGTCTCTTTTAGCTAAACATCGTTAGCTACATATCAAGGATAGGATCGTCTCAACATGCTTCCAGCCAATGCCAGCAAATTCACCTTCGAGCTTATCGGGTTAGCAGACTCTCTGCGCATACTCAAATTTACCGGTGAAGAGGCGATTTCAGCGCCCTACGTATTTACTATCGACATTGTCTCAGAGAACTTTGACCTCACAGCAGATCAGTTTCTCGAAAAAGCCGGAGTGCTAACACTGGTTGACGACAACCTCGACAATCGACTGATTCACGGCGAAGTCATCCAATTTCACACCCAAGGCCATGGTGACCGCTTTGCCAACTACCGCATCGTCTTAGTCCCCAAATGCCAATTCATGGCATTAAAAGAAAATACATGCACCTTCCAAGAGAAATCCGTACCCACCATTCTTAAACAAGTGTTGAGTGGCACCGGTATATCGGGCTATAACGTCAAATTTGCTCTGTCGGGTAATTACCCCAAACGCAACTACTGCGTTCAATACAATGAAACAGACCTCGCCTTTGTCGAACGGCTAATGAGTGAAGAAGGCATGTTTTACTTCTTCGAACATCACCTTGACCACCACTGCATGGTTATTAGTGATCGCAACTCCGTATTCGGGCCAATTTCAGGCACCAAAGCCATCCCCTTCCACGCCAAAACCGGCATGGCACAAGCCGCCGATAGCATTTACAGTTTTATCCATCGCACCAAAGCCCAAACACGAGTGAAATGTTCCAACTGTTCCAACCGTATTGGTAAAGCACCACCCGATGGTATCTGCCCAGAATGTGGTACGCGTCCTGCCCTTTGGGAAGGTTACACGCCTCAAAATATTACCCTAGGTGACTTTAACCCCAGCAGTACCCAAGTGGGACTAGGTCATCAATTAAACCCCGACGGTGATCTTGAGCATTACCGATTCCCCGGTCACTTTGAAACACCAGACCAAGCAAAGAAATACGCTAGCATTCATTTAGAAGCAGAATGTGCTGACCTTATCACCGGAGAAGGTCAAACCCAGTGTGTGCGGTTATTACCCGGTAAGTTATTAGAAATAAAACAACACTTCACCACCGCCTTTAACCGCCCTTACCTATTAACCAAAGTGGTTCATGGAGGCCTGCAACCGCAATCGCTAGAAGAAGGCAGTAGCAACCGCGGCACAGAATACCAATCCACCTTTTACACTATGCCAAACGAAACGCCGTTTCGTATTCACGTACATCCAAAACCCAAAGCTTATGATCATCAAACCGCGCTAGTATGTGGCCCCGGTGGCGAAGAAATATACACCGACAACTACGGCCGAATCAAAGTGCAATTCCATTGGGATCGCCAAGGCCAAATGTACGATAAAAGCAGCCTCTGGATTCGTGTCGCCCAGGGCTTTGCCGGAAACGGCTATGGCAGCATGGTAGTACCCCGTATAGGGCAAGAAGTTATCGTACAATTTGAATACGGCAACCCCGACCGCCCTATTGTTACCGGCAGCGCATTTAACGCCAGTAACCCGGTACCTGAAGGTTTACCCTTCAACAAAACCCGTACAGTATTTCGCAGCAACAGCTCGCCAGGTGGTGACGGTCACAATGAATTGCGCATTGATGATAAAAAAGGCAGAGAACAGGTTTATCTCCATGCAGAAAAAGACATGGACCTGCGGATTAAAAACGACTTAAAACAACATATCCAAAAAGATCAGCACCATATTGTCACCAACCAGCACAAAGAAAATATCGGCAAAGACAAACACCTCAACGTCAGTGGCAACAGCAACCTTGAAGTGGGTGATTCATTATCCATAAAAGTCGGAAAAGACTTACATGTAAAAAGTGGCAGCAACCATCTTCAGCAAGCACAACAAACCCATTTAAAAGCTGCCACCAAATTGGTAGTCGACGGCGGCATGAGCCTTACCGTTAAAGGTGGTGGTGGCACATTATTTTTAGGCCCCATGGGTGTATCTATTACCGGCACAATGGTGATGATAAACTCTGGTGGAAGTGGCGGTGGAGCACAATCTGCATCCCCTGCGGCACCGGCAACACCTAATCCGCCGGTGAATGATAAAGCAGGTAAAGTTGCAAGCCCTGGATCCGCCATGATTGAGGGTGGTAATGGCTGGATGGTGACGGATCATCGTAAGGGTGGGAAGATTACGATGCCTACTGATGCTGAGTCAGACAGAATTTTCCAAACAGCTACGTACACTGGTAACAACACAAACAGTAGCGCAAATAATAACGCCAACAGCCCTGGTTCAAACTATCAATCAAGTAGCTCTAACTTGCTTGGCATGACGCCAATACAACCTATCCCTATAGAAACCGAAACTGTCAACATCGCCTTGACCTATGAAGATATTGAAAATACCCCAGCCATAGAAATCCCCTACAAAATCACCTTTAAAGATGGTCAAGAACGAACAGGTACCTTAGATAAACAAGGTAAAGCTATTGAAACCGATGCACCTGTTGGTGGCGGTGTTATTGAATTTGGCCACAACTATAATGAAGCGGCGGTTGAAAATGAACGGCAATCGTTATACACCGAACTTGATACCGCCCTTAATCAAAGTGCACTGAATATACGAAATAGCTATAAATCGGCACTAGCAAACAACCCTGCAGCAGAACCAAAAGACGATAAGACAAAACAGTTAAGAGAAGACTTCAGAAAAGCCGTTGAAGCAGAAATCAATGCCTTGCGAGAACGATCTGATGCCTATGACGCCCTGCCCTTTTATGAAGCCGCCTGGGAAAATACCAAGTCAGCAGCAGAAGGTGTTGGCAAAGGTGTTACCGAATACATACCCGACCTTGGTGAGCTCGGCGCATTAATGGACGTAATGGATATTGACATCAGCGTCATGGTAGATGCTTTAGCAACTGGCGATATCGACGACCTTCAACGGCAATTTCAAGCATGGAAACAACGTGGCGATGTAGGCTACGAAGCCGCCAGTGAATCTATGGAAGTATTGATTTTACTGCTATCCGACACTCAAACCCGTGAATTATTAGCCAGCCTACCTCAGCGTTTTTTAGAGGTTACACCTACCGATGAACTGGTTGAAATAGGCCTAGCGCAAGCAACGCAAACAGGTATTGATGCTGGAGCCGTAGTAGGCTCCACCGTTCTTGTTGGAGCAGTCACTGGTCCAGGAGGGGCTATCGCGGGTGCAGCCGCTACCGTTGCGACCGCCGCCCGAAAAGCTGGTAAAGCGCTAGAAGCCGTTTCAACTGTTCTTTCTAAGCTCGTAAAAGTGCTGAAGAAGAAACGTAACAAACATCAAAGCGGAAGCATTCCTAATAACAAAACCCCCATTCCGGCTGGTAAGAAGGGTGGAAACAAAGACACAGAAGATAAAGACACCGTAAAACCAACCATTGATGTAGGCAAAGCAGAGAAGCTTAAAATTGCCTATTTTGATGCCGAGCAAAACGACTATTTCGAACCTGCCCTGATCTCACTTGGGATTTCAGGCAAAGGAAAAAATGCATACAAAGGCACAGCTAAGTTAGATATAACGCCAGGGTCAACCAAACTATATAGTGATAAAGCCTGCTCTCACGCCATTAACGACAAAACGTTCAAGGCCTCCGAACTTAAAAAAGGTGTAGAGCTATATGTGAAAGCAGCTGATTTGGCGAACATTGAGTGCAAACTGACACTGGACAAACAAAAAGGGTTGATTGTTAAAGGGCCAGAGAAAGAAACCATAAAAGTAGAGCCTGTGAACGTTGTTTGGCCGATGATTGAACTTGAAAAAAGTACAATCAAAGAGAGTAGCTCAAAAGTCATTGATTACGTGGCGCTACAAGGTGGGGCCAAGCAATATAACTTCACTACGAAAGACGGCACAATGCACGCAATGACCTACGTTGACGTGTGGTTGGAAGAAAGTAATAAGGAACATCCATTTGAGACTGCCGAAATTAGTGTGACGGCGACGCCTAATAATATTATTTTTTACAAAGATATAAAGGGCAAAGAAAAATACACTGCTGGCTCACCAATTACATACAACGAACTAACAAAAGAAAACAAATATGAGAAAGAATACAGCCCCACAAGCTCCGGCAAAGATACTACTAACAAAAAATTGCGTCTTTATATAGCTGCAAATAATATTTCAGGAAAAATCAAAAAAGTAAGCCTTCAGACAAAGATATTAAGTAAAACCAACAACAGCTTTAGAATTGATGAAAACAAACAGGGAAAGGCTGAAACCACTCTAAAAATAGAAGACTTTGACGCTTTGCTAAAAGAAGATGTTAAGGATAAATCCAATCAAATAATCGCAAGCAATAACTCCAAGAAGTTAGCCAAGCATTTCGTTGCTCTTTCAAAAGCAGGTATTCATAAAAACGGGATAAAAACCTTTGGCAGCTCATATTATAATGTCACCGATTTAAGTATGAAAGAAGGCTTGAAACTTATTTATGAGCATGACAACAAAGGCAAACCCTCCATATATATACAAGATGGCAGTGAATTTATAAAAGTTAAACTTGGTCACATCCCCGGCAGCAACAAACAAACCCAGAGCTACAGTAGAGAGAATGGCGGAACTTGGGATGATCACTGGATAAAGATAGAATATCATCGTAACGCTGATGGTAAAAAGGACACAGTGTTATCAAAGAAACCTGACGATTCAACCGAATATATACCTTGGATCACAGTAAATCAGGGTAAAGATGGCCCTGATTATAAGAAGGTTATCCCGGACATAAATTTCAATACATACATTGAGTTTCTTCAATCTGAGCTAGCTGAAATGTATAAAGACAAAAAAGAAGGCACAACAACAATACACGCTCTAATGAAGCCCTTGATAAAAGCCCGCATTAACGAGCTAGAATCACTACAATTCATCAAAGACAGTATATTCAGCAATAGAATCCCAGGTTTTCACGCAGAAGTTCTAGCCGTAAACGATGTGCTCAATAATTTCTTTAAGAATTCGAGTGACAAAACTATACTAAACAAGATATCTGAAGTCACTTATAAGCTAACAGGGCGAAAGACAGGGGGTGCCGAAGAGTTTCCTGCATGTATGAATTGTAAAGCAATATTGTCAGATTCTGTGAGAATCCCAACCGACCCAATAAAGGCCTAGAAGATGTTAAGAGTACACAAAAATCACCTTTCGCTTATATCAGGAAAATGGCTTTTAAATGAAGAAAATTTTAGCGGCCTAGCCTATTGCTTTGATGAAAAAGGGGTCATGGAAGAGCTTATTGAAATTAAAGACGGTCTTGTACTCGGCCCTTCTAAAGACCTTCTTGACCTACAAGAAGACGATGATCTTAGAATTGATTTAAATTTCTCAGATGACGAGGAAGAAGAATCAACATTTTTCAACGATACAATGTTCACTGGCGCCGGATATCTATTTACGATATCAGGTATCTTGGAAGAAGAGGCGCTATATGACTTTGGGGATATTTCTACAACAGCTCGCCAATGGTTTCCATCCGGGACTCTGAAAAGGTCTTCCACTCTAAAGACCGATATGCGCTGGAATGAAGACGGCAGTCTATGGCTTCACAATATCGCAGGTAAGAATTGGGAAAGTATCTTCAACATACAAATGATAAATAACAAAAGCCTCGATCGATTGGTTATCTCTAATGACTATGCATACGATGCTGACATATTAGATGAATATAATATATCTAACATATCTAACTCATTAAAGCTTCGAGGGCAAGGTATAAACGACAACCTTCTGTCAAAGCTAACATTGAAAAAAGGCTTTAATGATTTAATGAATCTAACGTTCACAAACACTTCCATATCTGCCAATGCCCTACTAGCAATTAATTTAAAAAATATTGAACGTCTAATATTAGATAACAATAAAAACATCAAAGCTAATGTTATTGCAGAACTAAAAGAAAAATACCCTCTCTGCATTATAGGTACTGAGTAACCAAGTAAATAGAAAAACACATCGGCTGGCAGTATGTGGGAGAAAGCCGCAGTATCCACTCGCAAGCCGTTCCCAATAAAACTCAATGACCCATAGAAACATAAATAGGATTAATTCCATCCTGCCTTCTAAGAATATTACCTACTATTTCATCGTTATCGATAAGAGGCTCAAAAGGAGCCTCTTTTTTCACCCGGTATATCAGGGTCGAACCCTACGGCCAAGATGTATCCAAGGAAATTGATGGCGAAAGAACAACTGAAAACGAGATACCCTATAAAATAGATAGCGCCGCAGACTTTAGTAGCGTCTTTTCTGAATTTCTAAAAATATTAAAAGAAATCATGAATGTACCGGGTGGATTTCTTCCAAATCACGCATCAGATAACAACCCAAAATTCAGGGATAAAGCAAAGAAACACGACTCAGATAACGAAGAAAAATTCATACGTTTCAAGAAAAATTATTTAGTGGATACGCCTTCCAATTTAGTCCAGAGGATATATTAATAGATGAATCCTACTTCCATTATGGCTGCATAGATACTCCATGCAGGAAATGGTACGACTCTGGCAGAATGATGGAGTCTGACCTTAATGAAGAAACCCTTGAATGGCACCCAAATGGACAATTGAAGAACGCGAATTCAACTCTTGCCTTAAAAACAATCAGAACCTGCACCCACAAGATATAGAACAATTGAGAAAGCTCTTCTCCCTCTGCTCTTTTGAAGAAGAGCCCAACCTATAAATACGCCCAGAATCACATATTTAACTCTTTTAATCTAGCATTCACCGCCTGGTCAGCCTTACGCGTCGTCTCTGGTAACCGGTATTTTGGAGAAAGCCGCAGCACCCAATCGCAAGCCGTTTCCAATGAGACTCGATGGCCCACAGAAACATAAATGGGGTTAACTCCATCTTGGGTTCTAAGAACATTCCCTACTATTTCATCGTTATCGATAAGTGGCTCACAGGAGCCTCTTTTTTCACCCGGTGTATTAGCATCACCAATTAATCTTGTTTTACCGCATCCAATAGTCGGAACGTCAAACATCACCCCCAAATGACAAGCTAACCCAAACCGACGAGGGTGTGCCAACCCTTGCCCATCACATACGACCAAGTCTGGTACATGTTCCAGTTTCTCAAATGCTTTTATCAGTGATGGAAGCTCTCTAAAGGAGAAAAGACCCGGAATATATGGAAAAACAGCTACATCTTCAGCCATTACAGTTTCAATAACTTGCAAAGTTACAGCATCAAGTACCACAACAGCCGCAACTAATTTGTCGCCCTCTTTTTGATAGGCGACATCAACACCTGCTACGTATTGAATCTCCTCAAATTGATCAACGGCGTGTACTTTAGACGATAACTCTAGCTGAAGCTTAAGGGCCTCGTCCTCAGACAATTCCCACGAATGTATATTTTTTGGTTTCATCAGCTTACAACCATTTTCCATAGTTAAATTTCAATCTCTAGTCACCCCACATTCACAGCGAAATATTACGGAATCAGTTGCGCTAAACCCGTCGCAAAGGGCAGCAATATAGTGACATGATCAGCAATGGCGCTCATGAATTTTTTATAATGAAGTGAAAATTCCGACGTACCGACTGTATTTTTCATATTCCCAACAACCAGCTCAAGTAATGTTCTAGACTCATCATCTTCTATGCCCCTTATCACCCCATATATTTCATCAAAAATGGTATTGTTACTGCAATTATTAATCGATACAGAGCTATTATTTACAGCCCCACCCACAACTATTGAATTATCAACAGAATTTATTTTGATTTTTGTCATATTACAGGCTCTCCACAAGACTATCAGACACATTACCACCAATAATATTCGACCCTTCTACATTCTCAATATTTATTGATTTATTATCAAAGTTCATAACAACCATTTCTGATGTATTTTTCTTTTCCGACATAACTTCCATCAGAGCCTTAGCCATCTTTTTAACAAATGCTTTATCGGAAGCTTTAAACAACATCGTTCGCCCAGAAGACCTTTCCACTCCCAATGCATATTTTGATATCGGCGTAGTAGGCTTATGCTTCAGAAAACCTAAAACAGTCCCAATCACAAGAGCTACGCCAGCAACCGAAAAAACAAATCCACCATCGTAGATTCCAAATGAAATACAAAACACCCCTATAAAACCAACAACGGCTATCCAAGCCGGCACTTTATTCTTCACAACATAACTGTGATCAGCCACCCAAATGGAACATATATTACTAATTTGAATGATTGAATTTTCGTATATCAATGTATTTCTATAAATAACCAGCTTACCAATGGTTAAAACATCCTGGTTTTCGCTGTCAATCACAATAAAACTCCTTTTTAATTAAAAATTGTAAAATTTCAGTATTGTCAGGAATACAAAAACCTATCTATTTTTTCATACTAACAAGTATATTTCCATATCAATAAAACCGGATTCAACCTCTATTTTGAATGGGGATCGTAAATTTGAATACGATGCGCTCGGACGACGAATAGCCAAAGAAGATACCTTTGACACAACACTTTTCCTCTGGAATGGCGATGTGTTATTGTCAGAAACACGCAACCATAGTGAAAAACTGTACCTATACGAACCAGAAAGCTTTAGGCCACTCGCACAGATTCAAGATGGGCAGGTTTACCACTACCATTTAGATCACCTAGGCACTCCGCAAGAGATGACAAACCACAAAGGTGGTATTGTTTGGTCTGCACAGTATAAAGCCTATGGCAATCTAGCACTGAACGACGTGGATTATATTGAAAATAATCTACGGTTCCAGGGCCAGTATTTTGATGAAGAGTCTGGGCTGCATTATAATCGACATAGGTATTATGATCCGGGGACAGCTCGGTTTACCACGGTTGATCCGATTGGGTTATTGGGTGGTACAAACAATTATCAATATGCGCCGAATCCAACAGGGTGGATTGATCCATTAGGGTTAAGCTGCAAAGAAACTCAGGGGCGTTACGAAACCACTACGATTAAAAGTGATTACCTAGGTGAAGATAACCCGAATGACCCTAAGCGATGGAATACCCCAATGGTGACAGAGTATTTCGATGAGAATAAACGGGCGATTCACGAATTAGACGTTAATAATGGGCTAATAGTACACAAGAAAACAGGTGAACTTTTTGACACTGCGGACGCAGAAACACATTGGGGAAATGCAATTTTTGTGATGGATGAAAACGGCAGGATATTCGCATCTAAAAAACAAATCCCATACGAATTGCATCACTCTAGCTTGGCCAATGGAAAACCAGTGGCATCAGCGGGAGAATTCAATGTTGCACAGGGCTACTTGTTAGAAGTTTCCAATCAAAGTGGCCACTATCAACCATCACAAAAACTCAACAATCAAGTTTTTGATGCGTTAGAAAAGAAAGGTATGACCCCGGATTCTCTTGACGGTGTAATGAGAACTGGTTGGAAAGATGATGGTGGGACAATGGATCCTAAACCTCAAAAAAGGTTTAAAGAAGTTGATGAGTGGAAAGATGGCGACCCATTACCCGATGACTGGATGGACTTTTAATGACAGAAAAACAAGTACCTTTTGCCCTTAATGCCCTTTTATATTTCTTGAACTATATCCAAGATGTAAAGTGTGACCCAATTCTCCCCCCCCCTCTGATCAAACAGATCAAAGAAAAATATAAACCTGAATTGGTAATAGGTTTTCAAGAAGCTATTCAGTGGGCCATCGAAAATCGAGACTTTGAATTCTGTAAACAAATACCTGTAAGGTATAACAACGCTGAAATACTCATATACTTTGAAAATCTCGATACCCTCTTTCAAAGAGAGGGTATATACGACTTGTACTCAAGCTAATTGAGTACACCTTTTTATAAAAAACACATAAGAATACGGCAACTCACAGTCTAACAATCAATTAGATGCTATTTACTGTACTAGAGACATAGATTAATTCAAGTTCACTGACTAATATTGGCTTACCCACTAAATGCTGAGAGAATAGATTTATAGGTCAAATTAAATATGGCGATATACCTACCATCACCTAAAGACTCCACAGTAGACATCTCTCCGAGCAACGGCATTCAACTACCTCCACAAAAAAAACGAATCATCACCAACAAGCTTTTACGTCTATACAAAAATAAACAAATAGTTAATCTCCGGCGAAACATCGCCACATGCGCTTTATGTGGTGAACAATGTGAAAACATTAGCGATGAAGAGCCTCCCATAACACTAGCTTCATGCAACTTGATCATTAAAAGAGAGGACTCCAATCTACTAATCCCTGTTCAGATGATTCATATTTTACAGAAACATGACGAACCTATAGACCCCAAGTTATTGGCATTGCTACAAATAGATAACACGCACAACATAGAAGTGAATAAACCATCAAAATAAAACATTTCACCCCAAACAATACCGGTACCGATTTTATTTGTTCCGATATCCACGGTCATTTCTCCCTTCTTGAAAAACAACTCAATGCCGTCAACTTTGATCCTACTAAAGACCGACTGTTTAGCCTAGGTGATCTCATCGACCGAGGTGACGAATCAAACCTCGTTATCGAATACCTATCAAAACCCTGGTTTCACGCTATCCTCGGTAACCACGAGTTAATGCTAATAGATGCATTTGAAAGTGAGTCACCTCACGCCCGCACGCAATGGGGGTTCTGGGGAGGCGATTGGTGCGAAGACCTAAATCTCGACGAATTGGAGCCCTATTACAATGCCTTGGTGAATTTACCCATGGCAATAGAACTGTCGCTAAACAATGGTACAACCGTTGGTTTAGTACATGCCGAGCTACCTAAAACCTGTGACTGGGACCAAGTTTCAGCGACCCTTTCAACGAAACAGGATAACACCACCCCCACTCCACTAACCCACGGTATGCTATGGAATAAAAACCAAGTTCACAGCCCGGAAGCTTCACACGGTTTAATTCAACCAGTCGAAAATATTGACCATGTATTTCATGGCCACACAATTATCAACAAAATCACCACCGTTGGTAATCGTACTTTTATGGATTTAGGAAGTTACGAGAGCGGTTTAATAGGGTTAATTAACCCTATCAATTTTCTAGAAAACATAAATAATTCCTGACGTATTACAGCCTAAGAATTTTTGTCATTAAGGTTTAAGCAGCTTTGAATTTGCAAATATCAGGGCGCGGCAATATGCCAAACCACTTTTCCCAGCACCTGTTTGATTGATACCAGGCCTAAAGTATCACTATCTGTACTAGATATTGTATTGTCCCCTGCAATTAAAAATGTCAAACCATCTTCTTCTACACGCTCAACGCGTTTAATAATATTGCCAAGGCAAGAGTGCCGCACAACTAACACATCGCCGACCTTAAACGTAGACGTATTAAAACGAAAAGTTAGTACATAATCACCAGAGCAGTAGCTTGGCAGCATACTGTCTCCAGTGACTTTATAAAGACCTAGTCCCATCATTGCAGATTAGGGTAAACGACCGTTTCTTCGGGGGGATACGGACAGGTTGCCGTATAGGTACTAACCTTTTTTGTCGCCCAGAAAGCAACTGCAAACTCGTTAATCAACGTAAGCAGTTTTTCACCTTTTTCACGTTCAATACCCTGTTTGCAGGCTGAACCGGTTAACATGATGTTATGTACCAACTCACTAATATCTGGGAACTGGTCAAACTGAGGCTGTTTGATATAGTCACCCCAAATAACCCGCACTTCATGTTTGGCTTTTTCTGCGTGAGTTTCCTTTTCCGCTACCAAGCGACACAATTTCGCGTGGTCGGCAACAGAAAGACTATCTTTACTCTCAAGTTCGGCAATTAAATCCATAAAACGAATAACGCTCAGAGTAGCAAGTTGAGCAGAGATAGGGTCATAAATTTTACAGGGGATATCGCAGTGTGCGGCTACCGTATTAATGCTTACAGCCTTGTCATACAAATTTATTAAGCGATGCAACATGATTATTTCTCCACCTGAATTGATTGCTGTGACTTTTGACGGTAAAGACGATAAGCCCATACTCCTGCGCCCGCGGCAACAACCAACGCTGCGACAAACATGGCATGTATAACTGGACTAGACCAATGGCTGTGGTCGTGGCTAGGATGGGCTAGCACCTCAGTTGAGAGGGTTAGCAGTGCAACCGAAATCGGCGCCATTGTTTTTGCTCTAATCATTGATATTTATCCTTATTCAATTGATTGGTGTGGTTTTCAAATATTTTTTTTATCTCATCCATTAACTCAGCAGCGTTAGGATCCTGTAAATTTAACGTCTTAAGCGTGGCAGCAAGCTCGGTATCTATTCGCCGGTACGCGCGATGAATAATGCTTTGCGTTGAATCACTGCCTGGGTTTATTGAACTAAAATTTCGTAAATGCAAGTGAAGAGAACGGTAAGTAGACAGGGCGTCAATATAGAGCGATTGTCTAAAATATAGTTCGGCCAAATTCTGATAGCTCACGACCAGAGCGGCAGTAACAGCTTCAACATCAAACCAATGCGGCAACAACTGTTCTGCTCGTTGGCATGCAGCTTGATAATAGTACAAGGCTTCGCTATCGCAACCTTCAGAAAAAGCGTTGTTACCTTTCGTTATCTTATTTTTCCATTTATGCATAACACTTTTTTCCGTAGCGCTGAATACTTGGTTTCGCTTCGATATCAGGCATGGAATGTCACATTGTTGGTTTTAATTTGATCTTATGTCTAGCATAAAGCGCCAGCCTAGGGCTCTACACTAATGCAAACAATAATCATTATCAACAATGCAGATCAAAATAACTCTGGTTCTGTGGTATTGATCTGAATTGATGAAATTACCCTCAAACCTAGCGAGTTCACTTTAGGTGCAGACTACGATCATCGATCATGTAACAGGCGAAACGGATACTGCGGTGTACTTCCCCCGTTAAATGCCCGTTGTTGTGTTTTAGCTCAACAACAAAGTGATACTTAATTGAAAATGACTATCCCCAGAGTGTTATACTCACGCCCTTTTCCCTAACAACATGTACATGAAATCACAGGCCTATAATTAATACTGATGAGTGAAACCATTACAATACTCGGTTACACCGTTCACCACATGATAGGTAAAGGCGGCATGGCGTCCGTCTACCTTGCAACTCAGAAATCACTGAATCGGCAAGTTGCCATAAAGGTTCTAGCAGATTTCGGTGATCCCAATGCTGAAGAGCGCTTCTTCATGGAAGCTCGAACAGTTGCGGCGTTAAACCATCCCCATATCATCACCGTTTACGATGTTGCCCATTTGGAAGATGGGCGCCCCTACCTTTCTATGGAATACCTATCTGGCGGCGATCTGGATAGCCTCAAAGGAAAGTCGGTAGGTATGCGCTATGCACTGGAACTGATCCGACAAGTGACCCAAGGATTGGACAGCGTCCATAAAAAAGGCATCATTCATCGTGATATCAAACCTGCCAACATCCTATTCAGAGAAGACAATTCTGTCGTGTTATCTGACTTTGGCATTGCCAAAGACCTATCCGTTAATACCGAGTTAACGCAAGCAGGTATTTCTGTAGGCAGCCCGTCCTACAGCAGCCCCGAGCAGATTTATGGACAACAGCTGGATCAACGTTCTGATATCTACAGTTTAGGCGTGATTCTGTTAGAGCTTCTACTGGGATGCAACCCCTACAAAGGGGAAAACTATGCCGAGACCGTGGTAAACCATACAGAAAGGTCTATTCCTGACTTAGCAATGCTTCAACGCCCGTGCCAGGCTCTCCTTGGCAAAATGCTGAAAAAACAACCAGAGCAACGCCATCAGACAACCGAAGAGCTCATCAGCGATATTGACGCACTATTAGATATGGCACCTGATAACGATGATCAAACAAAGTTACGCTCCACACCACTCCGGCATAAAGCAACGAGCGATCACCTGCAATGGATTGAAAAACACCAAAAATCAGGTTTGATTTTGCTCGGCCTGCTAATAGCAATTCTCGTTTTATTTAAGGCAACGTATAAAAGTGAGACTGATCGTAAAATCGACGCATTGTTGGAGCAGGCAGAAACCCATTTAGCTGACAATCAATTCATTGCACCTGAATTCGACAATGCACGATATTTCTACAATCAAATACTGACCTTAGAAACCGACAATGATGATGCGCTTGACGGTTTGGAAGTAATCAATGAGCAACTGGTCGAGCGTTATATTAAACTTGCTGCGGAGCGCTTCGAAGAAACACAATTAAATCGACCTAAAGGGAATAATGCTATCTATTATTATCGCCAAGCACTGGCAATAGAATCTGATAACGAAGCAGCGCTCACCGGTTTACAGAGGGTAGTCACAGAATACATTGCGTTAGCAAACAAGTCTTTCAATCGAAAGGATTATGGAACGGGTTTGCGACATGTCCGCATTGGGCTTGAACTAGCGCCAAAAAACCAGGAGTTGCTTGGACTGAAAGAACAATATAAAGTATGCGCCAAATACTCCACGTACTACCAGCATAATCATATAGCCTCATAATAGATCCCTCACCAATTCGAGGCAACATCATTATGAGACAAGAAAAAAAAGA
>MAAL01000107.1 GCA_002163245.1 Gammaproteobacteria bacterium 42_54_T18
ATATTTCTGTCGTGGGTGGCCCGGTTGGTCTAGTCTTAAATGAGTCAAGAAAGCAGTTGTTGGTATATACCCGTTTCGATAATGCCCTGGTGGTGATCAACCCACAAACCGGTGTAGAGCAGATGCGTTTACCCATGGAAAATCCTGAGCCTGCCAAGTTTAAGGCGGGGCGCCCGGTGCTGTACGATGCCAACGCCTTTTCATCCAACGGTGAAAGCGCCTGTGCCAGCTGTCATATTTTTGCCGATTCAGATCAGCTGAGCTGGAATTTGGGCAATCCGGATGCTAGCAACAGCAATAATCCGCAGCCATTTCCCACTGCCAAATTTTCTTCCTTGGGCTGCGACTTTGTGGGGCCTGACGACGAGAGCTGCCAGTTCTTAAAGGTCCTCAATGGCGATGGCAAGTTACTTAGTATTGCCGCCATGAAAGGCCCTATGTTTACCCAAACCCTACGTGGCATGAGCACCCATGGTCACATGCACTGGCGTGGTGATCGCGCTAATGGCTATTTTGGTAACGATACTGAGCAAACTCTGAATGAGCGCACCTCGTTTAAGAACTTTATCGTGGCTTTTGAAGGGCTGTTGGGCATGGACATCAACTTGCCCAATTCCGTGAGTGCACAGAGCAAGTCCGCCCAGGTGTTAGAGCTGGAGAAAAACCTGGATGAATTCGCCGACTTCATGCTGGCGGTGCAATTGCCTCCTAACCCAATACGCCCCCTAAATAATCAGTTGTCTGAGTCGGCACAAGTTGGCAAAGATTTTTTTACCGGGCACCGTCGTAGTGATGGCTTGGCGCTAGATTCAGAAAAAAATGGTCCACTGCAAGACGGTGTTAACTGTGAGGGCTGTCATGGCCTTGACCCAATAAAAGGTTTTTTTGGTACCCGTGGCGAAGTGGCTCACGGCGGTGAGATACAAATTTTAAAGGTACCCCAGTTAAGAAACCTTTATACCCGAGTGGGCATGTTTGGCCTAGCCGATCGCAACGGATTTTTGCCTTCTGACACTAAGGCCCATCAAGGGGATCAGGTACGGGGTTTTGGTTTTTTACACGACGGCGCCACCGATTTATTGCTTAACTTCTTGAAGGGTGGCGTATTTGATAATGGCGATCAGCCTTGTCTTGATGGTGCCACCGTAGTGCATGGCTGTGAATTCAATCAAGGTTTTGTGGGCATTCCAAATAATACCGTGCGCCAAGGGCTGGTGGATTTTATGATGGAATTTGACAGTGATCTTGCCCCCGTTGTGGGTCAACAAATGACCCTCAATAAAAACAGTGACCAACAGAAACTTGAGCGGGTAGCCCTGTTTGAAAGTCGTGCTCAAAGTAAATTTTCTTCCAAAATTTTGGGCGGGAAGGTGAATGAATGCGATTTGATAGCCCAAGGGGTCCTTAACGGTGAACCACACAGCTATCTATTTATACCGACTAATAATCACTACATAAGCGATAAGCAAGACGCTCAAGCCCTTAGCCCGACGGTATTAAAATCCTTTCTGGTGAATGACCAGGATGCGCTTACTTTTACCTGTGTGGTACCGGGTATGGGCCTGCAGATGGCTATAGATAAAGACTTAAATGGTATTTATAACTCAGATGAGGTGGTGCTATGAGTGCGGCATTGATAGTGGGTGGTTTTCTATTGCTCTGGGTGCTGGCCGATTTACTAAGCGGTAAGGTGTATTTACATCGTGCCTTCTTGCGCAGCCAAGAGCCACTTAGTTACTGGTTTGTATTGGCATTATGGCTGCTGGTGGCCTTGTCTTGTTTTTACATTGGAGAGCCAATATGAGTTTACCTAAACACAATCCCTTGTTACGAGTTTTGTATATGTCTTTAGTACTGTTTATGTTTGCCTTCATGATGGCGGTGATACGCATGTACTGGCCGGATGATTCGCAAGTAAGTGAGTATCACGACTATTCCGCTTATGAAAATTCACTTGAAGCTAGCCAGCCAAATGGGGCTGTGGGGATAGGAAACGAATCCTTGAGCGATGCTCAGAATACACAAAATAACAAGCTGCCCAAGGTGCTGACGAAAACTACCTCCAATGAGCCTGAGTTATTTCGTCGTCCAAGATTTACCGTTACTGGTATTGAGCGTCGCTTAAATCTGGCGGTTAATATGCAGGCTCAGTTGGAAGGTTTATGGACGGATTTCTATAACCTGGATACCCAGCAGTATCTGCCGGGTTTATCGCGCAGCAATAAAGTGTACTTAGTTTATAAATCATATGACCATGACACTCAAACTATAGAAGTGCTTATAGGCTATCAATATGCGATGCAAAAACTATCGGGCCAGGTTAAGAGTGTTGAATTACTTAAAGGTAAATATATTAAACGTGACTCGGTATTGGCTACCTGGGATGACCCTCAGGACTTGGCACTAAAATATCAGCTGGACTATGAGGTATATGAGGTGGATGAATATTTTAACATAAGCAGTCAACGGGCCTTTCTATCCATTAACAACGGAGCCTACTAATGGACGAGTTGATGTATTACCTGGTGACCCCAGTAAATCTGGCCTCTATTACCGATTACCTTGAATACATGTCCATCGACATATATGACTGGACCCTGGTATTCGCCCTATTATTTTTAACCGTAGAGCTCACCGACGACGCCCTTACCCGGCGCTTCAGTGGTGAACGTTTTTTTGAAACCCTATCTAGTCTTGTGACTCAAATTCCATTTTACTTTACCGAAGTGGTAGTGTTTTCGGTTGCAGTGTATGGCTACTTTACCATCTATGAATTTATTCCTTGGAAGATGCCTGTGAATACCATGGGGTTTCTATTGGTATTGTTAATGGCCGATTTTACCTATTATGTGGAGCATTTATGTTTACACAAAGTGCGTCTATTTTGGTTAGCTCATTCTGTGCATCACAGCTCGGGCGTGATGAACACCGCTACTGCGTTTCGCTTTAGTTTGTTTGACCCTGTGGTGTCGGCCACCTTTCATTTACCGCTATTGTTACTGGGTTTCCACCCTATGTTTATCTTTGCAGCAGAGATACTCATTCAGGCTTATCAATTTTGGATACACAATGAAATGATTGGCAAGTTGGGGCCCTTAGAATGGGTGATGAATACCCCGTCCCATCATCGGGTTCACCATGGTTCGGATCAGGAATATATAGACAAAAATTACGGAGGCATATTAATCATATGGGACCGACTATTTGGCACCTTTGCGAAAGAAGACAAGATCCCCACCTATGGGTTAGCTACCCCTATGATCTCTAAAAACCCTATTACCGTGCAGTTTCATGAGTTTTATAAAATATTCAGAGACATTAAAAAAGCAAAAGGTCTTGGCGAAGTGATGGGGTATATTTTGCGCCCGCCAGGCTGGCAGCCTGAACACAAAAAATTGAAAGAATAATAAGTCTAAACCTGGCCCTTTTAATCGTTCAAAATTGTTAGTGATTAAAAGGGCATCGCAATTAGACACGAGGCCGAATATTGAATTCATGGCCGCACTGGTTTAAATAATGCGGCCTGAAAAATTAAACTGCCGACGACATGTAGATCTTAGTGTAACCCTGGGTTTCCCATGTCCCCATCCAGCTGGCTGGCAACATAATACTGTCACCAGTATTTATCTGGGTCACAGTACCGTCGCTAGAAGTGAGGGTGACGCTGCCCGCCACAAAATGCATAAACTCGTTTTTCCCAAATGGCTCGGTGAAGGTATAGCTATAGGCACTTTCACTGTAAATGCCAAAGCGCGCCTTATTATCCGGGCTGTTAAATAGCTCCACCTGTTCTGTGGTGAGCTCTCCTTCCGGGAACTTTTGCACGTTTATGGCAGGGGAGAAGTGGCTAAAAATATCTGCGTTTAATATCCCTTGCGCCAATTTAACCGGTTGACCTATTGGCTCTTGCTGGCTCGTGGTTTGATTGTTACTGCTCATGTCGTCACCTAAGAAAAATAAATTAACTGTATTAATGTGACATATTTGTTACTTTTTGTCTAATCGAACAGACAATAGCTGTTTTTACTAAGTATGGGTGGTGTGCTTGTATATCCAACATTTATCATGTTTTTGGCGTTATATGGCCAGTTTTAGCGAGTTTATGGTAGTTTTCACTGGGTGTTTTGGTTGACCCTGATAAGTTAGTTCTATTTAATGTGATTTATTAGTTATATTTGGTTTGATCTGCAAACCAAGGGTTTACCGCTAGGGGAGTGTACCCATGAATGAATTGAATGTGCCAACCAATGAATTTAACAGTAAATTCACTCAGCCAAGTGCCTCGCTCTGGTCCAGCACGGCGGTGGCGGCCCCTGATACGCTTAAGTTAAGTGAGCATATTTGCTCGGATGTGGTGGTAGTGGGAGGCGGTATTACTGGCCTGTCGACCGCCATTCATTTGGCCGAGCTGGGGCGGCAGGTGGTGGTGCTGGAAGCCGGTGAGTTAGGCGAAGCAGCATCTGGCCTGAATGGTGGTCAGGTGATTCCTGGGTTAAAACACTCTCCCAGAAAGCTGGTTAAGATGTTTGGTGAGACCCTGGGTGGAGAAATCGCCAGCGCTTCACAGGCATCGGCTAAATACACCTTCGATTTTATTGAGCGCTTAAACATACAGTGTGAGGCCCAGCAAGGGGGCTGGATTAAAGCCTGCCATGATCAAAAATCCTTGGATGAGGCGCTAGATGACGCTCAGGATTTAAGCCGTCATGGTGCCTCCATTGAAGTAATGGATACCGAGCAAATTCAGCAAAGAATTGGTAGTAACAAATTTATTGGTGGCTACCTGGATAAACGAGCCGGTTCCGTTCAGCCCCTTAGCTATACTCGGGAATTGTGTCGGGTGGCCCTGTCGTTAGGGGTGAAAGTGTAT
The DNA here is from genome assembly GCA_002163245.1 of Gammaproteobacteria bacterium 42_54_T18. Taxonomy (GTDB): domain Bacteria; phylum Pseudomonadota; class Gammaproteobacteria; order Pseudomonadales; family Ketobacteraceae; genus 42-54-T18. The sequence goes on from MAAL01000107.1 coordinate 4,871, forward strand.
ACCAATAGCCCAGTGGTTAAATTGTCGCAAAAAGACCCAGCAGCGCAGAGTGAATGTGACTCTTCATGGAGCGTATTAACTGAGTCTGGCAGCGTCCAGGCCACACAAGTGGTGTTAGCCACCAATGCCAAGACAGGTGACTTGTGGCCTAAGCTTAAAAAAACAGTATTCCCCATGAATTCATTTCAAATTGCTACCAAGCCCTTATCAAAAGAATTACTGGATGAAATTTTGCCCCAGGGTCAAGTGGTATCCGACTCTCATCGCATGTTGTCGTATTTTAGAAAAGACAGTGCTGGTCGCTTAATTCTTGGAGGAGAGGGCGGCTTAAAAGATGTTCCTACGTTAAAAGATGCGGCTGGTATAAAAAAAAGTATTAATCGTTTTTTTCCGCAGTTGAAGAACATAGAGTCTGAATTTATTTGGTCAGGCCAAGTGGCTATAACGGCGGATTATCTACCAAAATTAAGTAACCCCGCTACAGGTTTATACAGTGCTATCGGGTTTAACGGTCGTGGAGTGGCGATGGCCACCTTAATGGGGAACTATTTATCCAAATTAATTCGTGGTGCCCATGAGTCAGAGATTCCTTTTCCAGTAACTCGAATTAAAGCTGTGCCTATGCATTCTTTTTACAAGCTGGGGGCCGCTGCAGTTATGGTCGGCATGAGCCTACAGGATAAAATTGAAGATGCCCGTATGGATAAAATACTGGCAAGAGACTAATTGAAAAATCCTTTGTCACACTTTAATTAAGTTGTAGAAAGTGAGAGTGAACATGAATAAAACCCTAATATTAATCATTATGATGCTCACCTCGGCGGTAAGCATCATGTCCACAGACTTGTATGCCCCTAGCCTGCCTCATTTAGCGGAGCTGTTAGACACTACTCCGGATTGGGTAAAGTTAACGTTGGGATTAAATGCCATGGCTTATGGTATTGCGCAATTATTTTTTGGGCCCATGTCGGATCGGTTTGGTCGCCGACCACTTATGTTATTTGGAGTGATCTCCTTTTCATTGTTTAGCCTGCTGTGCGCTTTGGTGGATGATATTTATCAATTGATTGGCATGCGCGTATTGCAAGGGATATCGGCGGGCGCCGGGGCAGTGTTGGTGTTGGCGGTGATTACAGATATTTTTCCGAGTAAAGAACGCATAAAAGCGTTGGCACTATATGGCAGTGTACTGGCGTTGGCACCCGCCTTGGCGCCCACGATAGGCGGTTATATCCATGTGAACCTGGGGTGGCGTTATAATTTCTATTTACTGGCGCTGGTAGCTACCATTATTTCCATCATGGCATTACGTTACTTGCCAGAAACCAATAAGGAATTAAAAAAATCTATGCCCGTGGCAGGTGTACTTAATGGTTATCTAGGGTTGTTAAAAGATCCTGCCTTTGTGGGGTATTCACTGCTCACGTCCTGTGCCTTGGCCAGTGTATTTGCCTTTGTGGCAGCAGGCCCCTTTATCCTAATTAATCAGTTTTCTGTGGCTACCGAGCACTATGGTTATTATCAGCTAATCACAGTCCTATTTTTCATATTGGGCAGTTGGGTATCGGCCATGATTGCTGAAAAAGTTTCCACCAGGCGTCTGCTTAGCTGCGGCTTACTGTTGTTCACCTCAGGGGCCATGGCGTTGGTGTTGATTATATATAACCAGGCCCTTAGCCCCACTAGTTTGATTGTGGCTGTGGGTATTATGAATATTGGTTTGGGGCCTATATTTGCCGTGGCACCCAGTTTGGCCATGAATACCAAAAGTGCGCCTAGTGGAGTAGCAGCGGCCATGCTGGGTTGCCTTGAAATGGTGGGACCAACTCTCGCCGCCATCTCTATTGGTGTTTTTCATGATGGCAGTGCCATGCCTTATGGCATTACGGTCTTGGTGATTGCGCTGACGGCGCTGGTTTTGTATTGCTTAGTGCTGCGCAGTCATGATGGTCAAAGGCTATTACAAAAGGATAATTCTAGTGCAAATAGCCTGGCGCACTAGTGGCGCGCAATGAACAGAACCCGTGTGGTGTTGGGCAATAATTAAAATAAGGATCAATATGAAAACTATACGCAACCTGGCCTTGTTAGCAATGGTAAGTGTTTATCATATGTCACAGGCTTTTGCCCAGGATGAGTTGCTTAACCATGTTAAGTTTTCCAGTCAGGCCATGTCAGCTCTATACATGCAGGGACTGTCTGAGGGGAATGATAAATACTTGCGGGATTTTAACCGCTTTAGGAACCAGTCTTACCTGTATCTTAAAACCTATTACCGAAATGGTGGAGAGGATGCTGAAAAACTGTTGCAGCAGTGGCGCAGCTTTAATGGAAAGTTAAAGCTGGAATACTCCAAGGAATTCGGCTGGGAAATTGATGACAAGGTGCGATTTGAATTTCGACGTTATCTATCCGATGTTTATCATCTAGTGGCTAAAAATATAGGGAGTTATAACAGCTTTGAGCAGCAGATGTTGCTGTCCACGGTTCAGGTTGAGGCGGTGGCGGCGCGATTCTTTGATGTATCCAGTAGTTTTCTGGGAACCTACCATCTTCAGCAGGAAGATATCGATAAGTTGAATCCAGAAAAGATCAGTGATGATTTCAAAAAACGAATGGACCGTCTAGCAGTAGGCAGTGATGACGATTTGTTTAAAAAGGATTTGTTATCGGTTAAGTATAAGTGGCAGTTTGTTGAAGATAGCCTAGTAGGGTATAGCCAAAATAGAGCTTACTTTTTAGTTTATGCCACCAAGAAAGTCATCGCGAAAACACTAGGTCGTCAGCCCAGTCAAATCAGTTCGAGCCAGATGTAGTCGTAATAAAGCCAGTGATCCACTGGCTTTATTGGTTTCATGAATGTCAGTTAGTAACAAGTTGGACCCTCTATTTTTTTGTTTTTACCTATTTAGTAATTCCCTCTCCTTAAATACCTTCACACAATTACTCTTCGTTAAATAGGCGCAGTAGAAGTTCATTAAAATTAATATAGCCTTTTATTATATGGGCACTGTTGAAGTGAATATGTCTATAAATCAATGGTTTATTCCCGGTATTTCCCCGGGTATTTATAGATATAGGGCATTTAAATCGACCGTTTTAAATGTTTGTTTGAGCTTGGGTTCTTAGCGGTCAGATATGATAGTGGCAATGACAGAAATGATAGTGGCAGGGGTGAGGGGCTATATTAATATCTTCGTTAACTTCTTAACCAATGAATAAAACCAAAAACCATTTTGGGTTCTTTATTGGATAATAATAACGGAGAAAGTCTAATGTCTTTTTTACGAAACTTCTTTGCAAAACATTTAAACCTGGAGATTCTCGCTCTGGGTGCTGGTCTTAATGCCTATCTAGGTATTATTGGGTTGGTACCATTTACCATAGGTGTATTGGTGGAGGGTTACGGTTTTGATTTAAAAACAGCCGGGCTATATGCCTCCATCGAAATCATTGTCATGTCCATTGCTGCCATGGCAATTTCTCCGCTTATGAATAAGATTAGTAACTCCCGCTTGGCCATCACAGGCGGACTCATCATCGCATTGGGAAATGTCTTCGTAGCCATGTATGCCACTTCAACACTTGTCGTGTTGGGATTGATGATCGCAGGCGTGGGTTATGGTTTAGTGGCGGCGGCGGTAAATGCATCGGTAGCCAGTTCCGATGAGCCTGAAAAAGTGTATGCCTCAGGTATTTTAGTTTATGCCCTGGCAGGCTCTGTATTGTTTGCGGTATTGCCTATGTTGTATCTAGAATCATTTCCTGTGTATTTCTGGGCGCAGGCGGTAATCAGTGTGGTATCAATCCTTCTATATGCACGTCTTGACGACTCTAAACCAAGCCAGCAGCAAGCTGGTGATGTTTCCGCTAGCGTAAAAAAATCAGCCTTGTTAAATCCTAGAGCCATAGCCTTATTTTTGGCGACCTTTTTGGTGTGGACAGGTATGGGGCTTATTTGGGCTGTGACTGAACGCATGGGAGTGTCCATAGGAATGACCTCTCAAGAAGCGGCCTATGCTCTGGTGTTGAGTAACGTGATTGGCATGGTGGGCGGTTTACTGGTGAAGTTTTTTGGTGAGCGATACGGCCGTGCGAAGCCTTTATTTATTGGTTCGCTAGTGATGGGGTTGTCTTTTATTGGGATTAGTAATTCTGATCTGGCCAGTGTGTTTACCTTGGCATTAATTGTTTATGGTATCGCTTACTTCTTCTTGCTGCCCTACATCATGGGCGCTGCAGTGGCACTCGATAGTGACGGTAAAGTAGCAGCCTTTAATGGTGCTATGCCTTCTGTGTCAGCAGCCATTTCTCCTGCGTTGGGTGCATATCTTGCTGCAACCTATTCATTTAGTTTTGCTGGCAATACAGCCTTTGTATTTGCGGTGGTGGGTGGTTTGTTAACTTTACCTTGTGCGCTGTACCTTGATGCCCGTTATAGAAAATCCACTCTTGAAACTATGGATAACGAACAAGCGGTGCTTAATTCTTAGGCTCAGGCTTAACCGTAAAATTCGTTTATTCAGTGAACTATATCAAGAGGGGAGTGAACCCATGAACAATAATATTAATGTTTCGTTAGCCGACAGTGTGCTGTCAAAAACCTTAAGCCGTGCGGTGAAAGCCAGCCCAGATAAAATCTGGTTGAAAACCAATTCGAGCAATTTGACGTTTTCTGAGGTGGACAAATTAAGCAATCGATTGGCCAATGCATTTGTTGAGCTAAATGTAAAAAAACATGACGCAGTATTAGCCATGATGCCGGACAGTACCGACTTCATTGTGGCCTGGTGCGCTTTGTCAAAGATAGGTGCGCTGGAAGTGCCTGTTAATACTGCCTACAACGGCCAATTGTTAACGCATTTAATCAATGATTCTCAAGCCAAAATTATGATTTGTCATGCGGATTTTTTACCTCGCTTAATAGAGGTTAAGTCCAAACTTGAGCATCTTACCAATATTATATTAGTAGACTCTGACAAAAAAATAGATCTAGAAAACGATATAGGGGACGCATTCCAGGTAACACTTTTTCATGACTGCTATAAAGCCAGTGAAGCGGATTTAATGACAGACGTGGGTGGTGAAGAGCTCATTTCTATCGTTTATACCTCGGGCACTACGGGTCCTTCTAAAGGTGTTATGACTACTCAGCGTCATGCTTATCGTTACGCGTGTACGATCATTGAGGCTCTTGAACTAAATAAACAAGACGTGGTGTATACCTGTGGCATGCCCTTGTTCCATGTGGCCGGAAAATGGGGGGCTTGTTACGCCACTCTCATTATGGGGGCCACGCTAGCCATTCCTGATAAATTTTCGTTAAGTAGCTTTTGGCAGGATGTAAAAGACTTCCGTGCCACCACCTCCTTGTTACCTGGTGTAGTGGCCAGTTTGTTGTACAGCCAGCCTGAACATAAAAACGATGCCAATAGTACATTGGTAAAAGGTTGCATGGTGCCACTGATTCCTGAGTTTGAGCAATTCAAAGCCCGTTTTGGTATGCGCATTTCCATGGCGTATGGCTCCACCGAGTGTGGTGCCCCCATGGTACACCCCATGAATATTCCAGTGACCGATCGCCGTAGTGTGGGTCGATTAAAGTCTGACTTGTATGAAGTGGCCATTGTAGATGGTCAGGATAAGGAACTTTCCGCCGGTGAAATTGGTGAGATTGTGGTTCGATCTAACGAGCCTTGGATCATGATGTTGGGGTATTGGAATCGTCCAGAGGCCACTCGTAAAGCGTGGCGTAATCTTTGGTTTCATTCAGGCGATGCGGGGTTTAAAGATGAGGAAGGTAATTATTTTTTCGTTGATCGTATTAATGATTGTATTCGTCGTCGTGGGGAGAATGTTTCTTCGTCTGAAGTCGAAGGCATCATTATTGGCCATCCCGATATTTTGGAATGCGCGGTTTATCCCGTGCCTTCTGAGCTTACCGAAGATGAAATCATGGTGGCGATCGTTCTAAAACCAGATACCCGTTTAGCGGCGGAAGAGCTAATCGAATATTTACAAGGAAAGATGCCGTATTTCATGGTGCCCCGCTTCGTGCAGTTCACCCAGGATTTACCCAAAACGGCAACCGGTAAAGTTAAGAAAAAAGAGTTAAGTGATATTGGCGTCGTTGAGTCCACTTGGGATTGTGTGGCCGCCGGCATCAAGATCAAACGTTAACAACCATCTAAAACAAAAATTTAGGAGTATTCATATGTCTCAATTCAGAGTTGAAAAAGAAGGTCACGTAGCCTGGATCATTAACGATCGCCCACAGGTAATGAACGCTGTATTAACCGAAGGTTGGGAAGGCTTGAACGACCTGCTAGATGAGTTAAACAAAGACCTTAACATTCGTGTTGCCGTTATTTGCGGTGAAGGAAAGGGTTTCTGTGGCGGTGCTGATGTTCAGGAGTTGTCTTCACATCCAGCAGAATTTGCTGAAAACAAATACTCAGATGCTGAGATGCGTGCCGGTCAAAACTTATTGCAAGACAGTACTCGCAAGCTGCGTTCTGTACGCTTCCCGGTTATTGCCGCCATCCATGGCGTAGCGGTAGGTGCGGGTTTGGAAATGACTTGTGCCTGTGACTTAATCGTTGCCGAAGAAGGTACCCGCATGGGTTTCCCTGAGTGTAGCGTTGCAGTAACCATCACCAACGGCGGAACCTTTTTCGCATCTCGTGTATTTGGTTTAAATAAGGCGCGTGAAATGGCCTACACAGGTGAATTCATCACCGCCGAAGACGGTTTCCGTCTAGGTGCTGTGAGCAAGGTAGTTGCTAAAGGTACCGTGCGTGAAGAAGCCGGTAAGTTAGCTCATCTGATTGCTAGTCGTGCACCTACCGTTTTGGCACTGCACAAAAAGATGTTTGACCGCGCTCTGGAATCTAACCTTGAAAATACTTTGGTCTATGAAACAGAGTGTCTTCTTACTACGGCTAAGAGCCTAGATCATGCCGAAGGCGCGGTGGCTTTCCTTGAGAAGCGTGCACCAAAATTTACCGGTTTCTAAAATAAATTAGTGGTCAGTAAACAGTAAAAAATGGATGCCTCGCAAGAGGCATCCGTTCTCAAAATATTAAACATGGTTTAAACAATCAAATTAACAAGAGGATGGCGTGATGAAAAATACACCCTATTGGTGGACAGCGTTAGCCGAAAAAACAAACACTGAAAAACCGCTGCCCATCAAAGCTGATGTGGTGATTGTGGGTGCCGGCATTACCGGTTTAAATGCTGCGTTAACGCTTGTCAAAGCGAATCGAAATGTGCTGTTGATGGACGCCAATCAAGCCGGTTACGGTGCCAGTACCCGTAACGCAGGCTTCCTATCAAAAGCACATCTCCATTCGTTATCGACACTTATTCAAAAATACGGTGAAGATAAAGCCATTCCTTTGGTTGAAGAAGCCTGTAAAGCATTCGACTTCACGCAAGCGCTGATTGAGCGTGAAAAAATTGACTGCCATTATAATCCTAGTGGCCGTATCTACTGGGCCTACACACATCAGCAAGGTAAAAAACTGCATACCGAGCATCAGGCTCTGGCCAAACATTTTTCCCGTTTAAATATTAACGCCAACCTCACAGGTTCCAGTGCCCAATCCTTGGATATTCACAGCGCACAATATCATCAAGGTTTACATGTAAAAGATTCTTCTACTTTACATCCAGGTCTTTATACCCAGGGATTAGAGCAGCGTGTTTGTGAAAACGGGGCTGAACTTGCGTGCAATACCAAGGTGAAATCCATTGAAAAGAAAGCATCTGGTTTTACGGTGAAAACCAGTCGTGGTGATGTGCAGGCCAATCAAGTGATCGTGGCTACCAACGCCTATGTGGGTGAAGAGACTCCGTATTTCCGTCAACGAGTGGTGCCTGTTGTGGGGCAGATGATTGCCATTAAGCCCAATGATCCAGCCATGCTTGAAAAACTATTGCCTAATCATATTGCGCACCTAGATGTGCGCGCCATGTTTCGATTTTGGCGTCGCTCCCCCGACAATACCCATATTTTATTTGGCTCAAGAACCGGCTTTGCAGCCCCCAATCCTAATAAGGCGGCTGCGCAATTAAAAGGCTTGTTGGTGGATATTTTCCCACAGCTGGCACAAAGCCCTGTTAGTCATTATTGGAAAGGTTTACTGGGGGGGACCATGGATCAGTTTCCACACTTGGGTTGCCATAACGGAATTTATTATGCCACTGGCATGAATGGTCACGGGGTGCCCATGGGCACTTATTTGGGGGATAACATCGCCAAAAAATTAATGCGCGAACATGATACCGCAACCCAATTTGATGATTTAAGTTTTAAAGCCGCACCGTTAATAAAAGGAAAGTCGTGGTTTATGCCACTGGTCTGCGGGGCACAAAAAGTGGCTGAAAAAATGGAAAAACCGGTCTCTTAACATTTAACTTTACGAATAATAAAGACAGGACAATAACATGAAAAATTATACAAAGGTTTATATTAACGGTGACTGGATTACCCCTCACGGCACCGGTATTCAGGACGTTATTAACCCCTTCACCGAAGAACTGGCGTTATGCGTACCCAGGTGTGATCTGGTGGATGTGGACAATGCTGTGGCAGCCGCCAAAGAAGCATTTAAGACTTGGTCACAAACGTCTGCGCAATACAGAAGTGATTTAATTGATGCCATTGTAGCTAAGATGGAAGAGCGTAAAGAAGACTTGTGTCAGGCCGCTCATATTACCATGGGTTGCCCAGCACATTTGTCTGGTGTTATTCATGTGGACGGCCCCATTCACGGCATGTCTACCTATGCCAAGCGTGCATTTTTGATGGAGGCGGAAGAAGAAATAGGCCATTCATTGGTGGTAAAAGAAGCCATCGGTGTGTGTGCCGTCATCAACCCTTGGAACTATCCCTTGCATCAGTTAGTGGGCAAGTTGGCACCCGCCTTGGCAGCCGGGTGTACTGTCGTCGCCAAGCCCGCCGGTCAAACCCCATTGCAAGATTTAATCATGGCCGAAATTTTAGATGAAGTGGGGGTGCCGGCTGGCGTGTTTAACGTGATCACAGGTTCCGGTGCCACGTTAGGGCCAGCACTGAGTTCACACCCAGATGTGGATATGGTGTCGTTCACCGGCTCTAACCAGGCGGGTATTCAAATTGCTAAAGAAGCCGCGCCCACCATTAAACGTGTGACCCAAGAGCTAGGTGGCAAGTCGCCATTAATTATCACTGCAGATGCCAACCTGGAAGAGGCCATGACGTTTGCCATTCAAGACGTGATGATCAACACCGGACAAACCTGTACTGCATTGTCGCGCATGTTAGTGCCGCATAGTATTTATGACGAAGCAGTGGCAACTGCTATTGCTGTGTTAGAACACTTTCCAGTGGGCGACAACGAAGAATGCATGATTGGACCCATGGCCTCCCTTTCACAAAAAAATACCGTGCTAGATTTTATTGCCACCGGCATCGAAGAAGGGGCCACTTTAGTGGCAGGCGGCACCGACATGCCAGCGGGAATAGATAAGGGGTTTTATGTACAGCCCACCATCTTTGCCAACGTAAATAACCAGATGACCATCGCCCGCGAAGAAATTTTTGGCCCGGTGTTGTGCGTAATTCCTTATAACGATATCGACGAAGCCATCGATATTGCCAACGACACCCCTTATGGTTTATCCAGTGGTGTCTTTGCCAAAGATCGTGATTCCGGTTTAAAAATTGCCCGTCGTATTCGTGCCGGTTTGTGTTTTGTAAACGGTGCGGAATTTAACTACGAAGCGCCGTTTGGTGGTTATAAACAGTCTGGTAATGGTCGTGAATTTGGTGATGAAGGTCTGGCCGAATTTGTAGAAGTTAAATCTATTCAGCTTTAAATCTATAGGGTCAATCCGCCCAATAATTTAGCTGACCATTGCTTTATGAGTGGTTGGAAATGACCTAAATAGAGTAACAAAGAAAAGACTGCCAGTTGAAATATATTTTCAAGGCAGTCACCCGATAATATGCAATCAAATGTTCCATTTGAATCACAAGGAGTGGCAGTTTAAAGGGAGTGGGGTATTCATTTTTATGAAGGTGAATACAAGTAAAGCAGTACATCAATTAAAATAACAAAGGTCGAAACCATGAGAAGAAACAATTTACTTAAACGTTCACCGTTAGCCATGGCAGTGTTTACTGCCAGTATGGCTATGGTCACTGTCAGCAGCCACGCCATAGAGTTTGATACCATCGGCGGCATCAATGAACTATCCGGCTCTATGGGGGTTACCCTAAGCTACGCCACCGGGGTGCGTACCGAAAACTCGGACAAGTCTGATTTAACACCGGGCTTTACTTCAGGAGGCTTAAACTATGCCGCCGAAGGTCGTGTGCCTAATAAAGGGGATATGACTTCCAACGTGGCCCGTTTATCAATAGAGAGCAGCATGAACTGGCGCAACTACGGGTTTGTAGGTTATGCCACTTATCAATACGACAGTGAAATCATGGATGACGACGCGGTTAATCCGCTGGATGGTAGCGAGCGCGATTCCATCGACGCCGCCAAGGATTATTCCGGTAATTATTTTGATGTGCCCGAGGCCTATGTGTATGCAAGTTACGATTTTGGTGATACGCCGGTGGATATTCGTATGGGTAAACAGGTCATTAACTGGGGAGAAGGATTGTTTTTTCAAAATGGTATAGCTGTACAGTCGCCGCTTAACTTTAACAAGCTAGTGACCCCGGGTGCAGACCTTAAAGAAGCGTTAATTGGTGTTACTTCCGGTTATGCGCAAATTGGCGTGGGGGATTATTCTTCCATCGAACTGTACGCCCAAAGTGAATGGCGTCGTTCCGAATTACCTCCTGTTGGCACTTTCTATGGCTCTGACGTATTGGGGCGTGGCGGAGAAGAGGTTCTGGCGAACTCTGGTGGTCTAGCTGCTCGTGAAGCGGATGTTACCCCCAGCGACTCTGGTCAATGGGGTATTTCGTTCCGTACTCTATTGGGAGACACCGAGTACGGTGTTTATTACAGCCGTCATCATGAAACTCGTCCGTTTGCTGCCGCCACTGGGGTGGGCCTGGAAGCTGCCGCCGCGTTTAATATTGCTCCCACATCCATTTTAGGCCTGTCACAAATTTGGCCGGAAGACATTGATATGTTTGGTCTAAGTGCTGCCACTACTTTTGGTAACTGGTCGGTGAATGGTGAGTTAGCTGTGCGCCCTGATCAGCCTTTGTTTGGTGATATTATCCAAAAAGGTTATGTCAATGCCGATATGAATAACATCGAAAAACACGACACAGTACACGCCAGTGTGCACGGTATTTGGTTGGGGGCTTCTTTACCCGGCGGGATCGACAAGCAGGTATTTTTAATACAGGCCGGTGTCGATCACATCGAAGGGGATACGGCTAATCTGTCTGTTCAACAAACCATTACTCGTAACGAAAATATGGCCACCTTGGCACCTGATAATACTTCTTACGGTATGGCCTTGCAGTACGACCTTACCTGGCAGGCTATTGCCGCCGGTACCGATTTAACCTTTGGCATGTTTTTACAAAAAGACATTCAGGGTAACTCACATTTTTGGGGTAACTTCGCTCAAGATCGTTTGTTAGGGGCCTTCAGCTTGGCCGCTAATATCGGTAACGAAACCGAAGCCAAACTAAGTTATGCCATGACTCAACAGAGCAATTCAGATACTTCGGATCTGGATACCATCAATCTGTCTGTTAACTATAAATTTTAAGCACCGGAAATCGGAGAACTTAATATGAAATTTTTACCTATTTTTAATCGTGCAAGACAATCCACGTTGCTTAAAGCAATACTGGTTTCTGGCCTAGTGAGCAGCACCACCATGGCGGCCTCACAAGATGTGACTCGTCTGGGTAAAGACCTTACTCCAGTGGGCGCGCAAAAGTCGGCCAATGCGGCTGGCACCATTCCGGCCTGGTCCGGAGGTTTAACCAATGCGCTGCCAGGTTGGCCCAACAAAAGCAATTATCGTCCTAATCCCCATAGTGACGACAAGGTTATGTTTACTATAGACGCGGCCAATATGAACAAGTATGCCAACAAGTTGCCAGAGGCAGCCAAGGCATTGTTTAAAGCTTACCCTGAACAATTTAAAATGAACGTCTACCCAAGCCGACGCACAGCAGCGTTTCCACAGGCCTATTACGATGGTATTAAGGCCAACGCAAAAAATGCCAAATTGATTGATGGTGGTAACGGCATCGAAGGCGCTTGGGGCGGAATTCCATTCCCCATGCCAGCCAGCGGCATAGAAGCGATCTGGAATCACCTGGTTCGCTATCAGGGCTATTCTCGTCAGGGCAGTTACAACGAAGACGTGGTCTATGACAACGGTTCTCGCCTGCAATGGGATGGCAACAGTGTGATTCACAGCCCGTTCCACGACCCTAACGCGAACAGCAAGGACCAAACTGCGGGAATACTGTCTAAGTGGGCCTATACCGCAACCGCACCAGCCCGTGACGCCGGAGAAGGAGCTGTGGTATTTGATAATATTTCACCCGCCATAAACCCGCGTAAGGCATGGAGTTATGACCCGGCTCAGCGCCGTGTACGTCGCTCTCCTAACCTAACGTTTGACACTCCGGATCGTCCGGTGAGTGTGGTGGACGACACCGAAATGTTCAGTGGCTCTCCTGAAAAATACAATTGGAAGCTAGTGGGCAAGCGTGAGATGTACATTCCTTACAATAACAATGAAGTTAATAGTCCATTGGCTAATCGTAAAGAAGTGTACCCGCCGGGTTACGTGAATTCAGAAGTGCTGCGTTATGAATTGCACCGCGTATGGATCGTGGAAGCGGATCTAAAAGAAGGTCAACGTCACCTGTATGCCAAGCGACGTTTCTATCTTGATGAAGATACCTGGAACATTATAGTGTCCGACAAATACGATGCAGGTGGTAGTTTGTGGCGTGCCTCGTTTGGTTTTCCAACAGTGGCTCCTGAAATTCCGTTAACCGGCAGCGGCAGTACCGTGCACATAGATTTTAAAATCAATGCGTATTTTGCCACCGGCCATACAACCGGACAGGGTGCCGAGGGGCAGTCGTTTAATCAGCCACCCAAGAAAAACAGCTACTACACCGTTAGCGCATTACGACGTCGTGGTCGCTAATATAATAAAGCAAGGACGATCCAGTTCATTGAATTAGCTTTCTAACTTACCAGTTAAGTTAATAACAGATAAAAACAACCCCACCGCGTGGGGTTGTTTACAGGAGAGCAGATGTATCAATTTATAAAAAACAATCCAATTGGCCGTCGCCTTGGTTTCGCTATATT
>MAAL01000180.1 GCA_002163245.1 Gammaproteobacteria bacterium 42_54_T18
TTTGATAATTTTCCAACTGCTCTTCATCAAGGCCTGCCGCACGATAAAAGTCTATGGCTTCTTGTGGCGCTTCTTTATGGGAATAATCCAGCAGGTGGCGGCAAGTAAGGTATTCGCTGCGGGTAATTGAAAGCTCTGCTTTATACGTACGGGTTAACCAGCCTGCCAAACCAATGTGATCCGGGTGCATATGGGTAATAAACAGGTTTTTAAAGGATTTACTACTGCCGTATTTAGCATGCACGGCTTGCCACAGCTCAATGGTTTCATCAGTGGCAAGGCCGGTATCCACAATAGTCCAATCATCAACCCCTTCAATGGCCCATAGATTAATGTGGTTTAAACTAAAAGGCAGTGGCATCCGTAGCCAGTTCACGCCCTCCACTATGTTCACTAATTCACCGGGTTCGGGCGTATTTTCAAAGGGATAATTCAGGTTGGCATCACGCCTAGCCTTGTTGGATTCCGACATTAATTATTCCCACACTTTAAAAATCGAATTTTATTGTAGCGGCTTATGATATTAAGCATTAGCCGCCTTACCGGAATAGTGTGTTCTCCTTTACCCTGCCTATTTTAAAAAGGGCAGTTTAAATATCCACCACCACTCTTTTAATTAACTGCAATGCGGTATCAATGCCTTGCATATCGGTATACAAGGTACCGTTAGCACCTGAATGATGACCATGCCCCACAGGTTTCAAAAAGTATGAATGCTGATTATCATCTAAATTAATTAACGCTGAATAAATAACAGAAGGCTGCCCCGATGAGCCCGAGCCACTGTAAATAGGGTCTTGGGGGAATCGGTCTGCATGATAATACTCGTTAAAATCATAAGAGCGATTAATCTCCATCATCACCTTAAACTGGCGCAGCTCGGTGGTAAGTTGGCTGCGCACATCATAATTCCCTAACGGTGTGGCGCCAGTCATGCCATCTAAATCGGTGTTATCACCACCGGGCATCACTATGCCATCGCCATACTGCACACCACGACGGTGAGCCCAATACGGCAAACTCTCTGGGCGACTAACAGTATTAAAAATGTCATCTGTTGAAACAAAGTTGCCTTTGGTGATTTTTTGCGTCACATAAATGGTCGAAATATATTGGCCATTTAAATCCTCTACCCAAAAGGCCACCTGCGGCACAGTAGTATAGGTTAAACCTAAAAAGAGCGGTTGTGCAGCGGACTCATAATGGGCACCTTTACGCAATTCAATGGCAATGGGCATACCCTGTTCACCAATGTTAGTGGTAAGGGTTTGAAATGAACCCTCTTCTACCAATATAGATTTTCGTAAATTTTGGCCAACTTCCAATACATTTTTAAAAGGCGGCAACGACAGCATCACCCCTATGACTATCACCAAACTGCTCACCACGCTTAGCACCGTTAGCTGCTTGCCTTTGCCTTTATTAATATAGGTGAACAAGGTTTTAATATTATTTCTTAGGTGAAAAACCATAAGCGCTATAAAGGCAAAACCAAACCAGGTATGAATGCCCGCCACTGTTTCAGTATACGCAAACGCAAAAGACAGCACGCCTGTGATTACCATGCCTATTAAGGCCGCCATCAGGTTGATGCTAACCCAGGAACGTTTATTGCCCTTACTGCGTTTAACCACATTGGATTGATTAAGTTGAGTGTCCATAGCGGCTGATTGATCTGAATAATCGGCCGTTGTTTTATTTGCATTTTTATTCACAATTTAGCGCCTTATATTTTGTAATGACCTTCAAATTCACAGCGAAAGCGGTGACTTAATTTGTACAAGTTTTCTAAATCCTGAAGACTGAATTTTTTGCTAAATCCTTCTATATCAATGTCGATGCCTAGCAGGGCTTCTGTATGAGCTTTACGACCAGGTTCGGTAATGAGTATCATTTTTTTACGAGTATCATTTTCTTGTGGCTGTAACTCAACGTAGCCTTTGAGCCTTAAATGCTTAATAACCTGACTCATTGCCGAAAGACTCACATGTGAGTTTTGTGCAATATCACTGGCCGTTTCATTTTTATTGGTGGTGTAAATTAAGTGATTTAGCAGCTTAAACTGAGCTGCTGGTAAATCGTCTGGCAGGTGTTTCTTAAAAATGGCCTCTACTCGCTCTTGCACAATGCCATATTCACGGAATACGGCTGTTATCAGCTCTAATTGATTCATGTGTCTCCCATGTCCTCTTGCGCCTTCTATACATATTCAGCCCTCCAGCCAGCAAATTAGCGGCCTATCTGGAGGCTTACGCACACATTGTTAATCTACTTAACCATTAAGTAGCTTAACAATAGTGTAAAACCACAGGTGATGCAACTTGAAAGTTAGCTGCAGGTTGCGACAGGGGGGGTGGGAGTAGTTTTTTAAGTCGGAAGTAAAACTGGATTAGGTGAGCTCATACACACCTAAAAGCGCTAACGCTTAGCGCTTTCGATGGTATTTATAACTGCAAATCAAACTCAACACGGCCCAGGCCCACCCCATTCACCAGCACTTCAATGGTATGAGTACCTGCATAATACTTACGGGTGGTAATGGGTTTAAACATTTGGGTTTTACTGAGAGCAACGCTTTCACCGCCTGCCACATTCAAGGTCTTTAACTTAAAGACCTTGGCCGTTGTTTTGCCATTGGCTTTCACATGGTGCACCGCATAATCAATCACCAGCTTTTGTGCCTTGTTAGATTCTGAGCTTAGGGCCAGATCAAAACTGATGGATTCCCCAAGTTTAATCCCGGATTTATTCACACTTAGACTATCAAGGCGCAGCTTGGGATTTTTGGTATAGCCCAGCAAAGCAAATACTTCAGGGTGCCCGGCTTTTACCAAGGTGCGGGTGGCATGTTTAATAACCCACTGGGTTTGTGCGCTTGCCCCCTTTGACCATTTTTGGCACAGGTTAATGACAAACTCAGGATGATCCTTGGCAATATCATTTAAATTATTGGCCACCGAGCGCCTTACGTATTCGCTGCTGTCGTTGTTTAGTTTTTCAAGCACAGCAACAAGTGGCTGCGGGTTTTTACAAAACTGCTGCAAACGTATGCCCCAGGGCAATCGGGGCCGACAACCTTCTGATGCCAGGCGACGAACATGTTCATCTTTATGTTCGCTCCAGGCTAAAAGTTGTTTATAGCTAATATCATAGTGATGGATAATAAAGGGCCGAA
>MAAL01000108.1 GCA_002163245.1 Gammaproteobacteria bacterium 42_54_T18
TGCCAAGGCCTAATTTTCCTTTTGTATTACGTTGTTTGTTCGCACTTGTATTGTAACACTTATCGAGAATTAGGCCTTTTTTATGTCAAACTGTGGGACAGCAGTGATTAAAAGTGATGGTGCCCTTTAACGTTATTGAAATGTCTCCAGGTCATCTGCATCGTGGCTCTGAAGGTAATCTCACTGTGGAGTGCAATGACCCTGAGGCTGTCGATAGTGATATTGTCGATATTATCGAAACTATACATAGCTCACTGATGCCAGTGTGTGGCAGTAATGATATAAGATCGGTGGTTTGGGCAAAGTTGCAATTAAATCTTGCCAATGCGGTAAATGCGCTCGCAGATATACCCGTTAAAAGTATGCTAGAGCAACGAGACTATCGACGCTGTATCGCTTTGCTGATGGACGAATTGTTGGCAGTGACAAACAGAAAAGAGATCACCTTGCCAAAGTTGACCGCCTTGCCCTCGCAGCTGGTCCCTCGCTTTATAACCGTCCCTGATTTTCTGTTTCGCTTGTTAGGGGGCAAGATGCTTGCAATTGATCCGACGGTTCGTACGTCAATGTGGTGGGATTTAAGCCAAGGGAAAGATACCGAAATTGATTATCTGAACGGGGTAATTGTTAGTGAAGCCAAGTCCATGGGCATAGCTTGCCCCGCCAATGAACGTATTGTTGCGTTAATTCATGATGTTGAGCGTGACCAATGTAAACAAGGCATGTCGGCTGAAAATTTGCTGCGAATTCTACGCAGTTGATACTGGGGTTTTGTTGCATCCAGCGCCCTTTGTGCTGAATGAAATTGAGGCCTCGCTCAGCCGTTCAGGAAACCTAAAAAATCAACTAAAAGCGCACTTTCAGATCCAACAAGAAAGTGCGCCCACGTGGTTTGTATTGGTTTTTCTGCCATTGCACTGCAACATGATCACGGTTATCCAGCAGATTTTGGATACTTAAGCCAAGATCAATGTCACCTCCATACCAACCCAGGTAGGTTACGCTCAGATCGATATAGGTTTGGTTGTCGATTCCAACGAATTCACCCTCGATATTATCAAATGCAGCCTGATCGGCAAAATAACGAAGCTGTCCACTCAGGTAGAAGCTATCGCTAAACTCGGCGTCAAAGCCTAGGTTCATTGTAAAAACGGGTGAGCCGAGAATCCTTTGCTTGTCATTTGTTCCTATAGCGTTCGCTGAATCGTCTTGTGTAAGCACTGAATCGTGCGCTGCGGCATTCGCCCACAGACTTAAAATATCTGAAATGCTTTTCTGTATATCAAACTCAATTCCACGACCGCTAAAATCACCAACATTGGTATGAGGACCATACCATGAAATAAAGTCCTGTAGCTGTTGATAATAGATATTGACGGAAAGGCGTGTGCCTTGGCGGTAGAAGATGTTTTGCCACTCAATGGTAGTCAATATTTCTGGCTTATCGGCCGTTGTCGATGTACTAGCATATGCCGGTGGGCTAGAATTATTCGTTCCCCAGAATTCATTAAGTGCAGCGATTGCCGAAGGGTAGCGAACGGCTCTGTTAGTGATAAGTTTGCTTATCCATGGGTAGTTATTAATTGCCGAATCATAGGTAAAAGCAAGGCGACCACCCCAATTTCCAGAATGCTCATCCAGTAAGCTATTGTCATCG
The DNA here is from genome assembly GCA_002163245.1 of Gammaproteobacteria bacterium 42_54_T18. GTDB lineage: Bacteria > Pseudomonadota > Gammaproteobacteria > Pseudomonadales > Ketobacteraceae > 42-54-T18. The sequence goes on from MAAL01000108.1 coordinate 1,658, forward strand.
TAGCGTAACCCTCCTTCTGTTTTGAAGTTACCAGTAACCAGCCATCGGTCGTAAATATAAATACCTACGGAGTGTGAGTCTTTGGAAGCCCTGACCAGAGTGTTGGTAACACCGCTGCGGGTTACGGTGTTCTCTAGATTATCTTCGTAGGAAAATTGCAAGCCTGTGTAAATATAGTGATCAACAATACCGCTGAATTCTAGAGCGAATTCTCCAGAATAATCGCGTTGAGCGTAATAAACCTCAAGCCCCGGTCCAACTGCATCGTGCTTACCAGATCGCTCAACCTCTTTGTAGCCAGCATCGAACCATGTGTCGAAACTTATGTGTTCACTGATGTCTATATGGTGCTTAAGGTTGATAAGTAACATTTGATCCAGATAGGTAGCATCATCGTATATACGGCTATCATCCGGACTCAGTCTTGAGTTGAGGCTCAATTCTGGGTGAACCGTTTTATAGGCGACAACTTGTCCCCACCAATCATTACTATGTAGCTCTAATACGCCAAAGAAACTCTGATCCAGTTGACCTGTTTCTTCATGGCCCGCAAGCGTTGGTTTGTTATCCCCATCCCAGGCATCGAAGCCATCTTTACGCTCAACGGTAAGTGAGCCTGTGATAAAGTCATTATCACTCTCATGTTTTCCGACAACGATATTCGCGGAGTAAGGGGTGTCCGTGCCGCTTGCAATCGATAATTCAACACCTTCGGCTTTCTTGGTAATAATATTAACGGTGGCTGCAAGCGTATTAGCGCGCTGAAAAAATGATGAAGGCCCAACCACCACCTCAACCCGCTCGAGTGTTTGCAAATTGATGGGGCCATTCAAGAAGTCGGGCTCTTGCACATTATTACTTTCACGGCCATTGATCAACAGACTGATTTTTTCGTTTTCGTTAGCATTGAGGCCACGAACCCCAACCGCAAGATGTAGGCCTTTATGAAATACTGTAAAACCGGGAATAGTCCGCAGCAAATCCCCGAGGCTACGGTAGCCTCGCTGATGAATTGTTTTGGCATCAAACACATGGATAGAACCCGGCGCCAAATCCCTCGACTCTTCAAAGCGTGACAGTGTTGTTACCTGGGATAATTCCTCTAAAGACATACTGAACAAATCTTCATACTCAGGACTAAGATCTGCCGCGGCGATGGTACAGGTCACCGACATAAGCCACAGACAAATCAGGGCTCGATTCACTATTGTATTCATTAGGCTACTATCAACATAACTGACCGGACCTTAGCTATAACTATTATAGTTATAGTAGGCATGTGGCGTTTGTGACAGATAACCAAACATCGGTAGGGAGATTCTCGTGAGTATCAAAATGCATTATTCGTTTGAAAATACAGAGCACCTGGGCAAAGCCTATATTAAATAAAAGCACCGCCAAGATTTCAGTGAAGAAAGGCACTGGAGACATTCGCTACTCTTCTGATGTAGAGGGCGTCTGTTTCGGGTATTCTTTGGATTGATATATAGGCGTAACGCCCCCCTCTTCGTTTCAAATCTTATTTAGCTTATACATTAAGCTTAGGTACCTGATTTTTATCACTTATTGTTGACGAAACGTCTAAACTCAGTTAATTATCTATAAGCATAGTTTTAGGTATAGCCGTATCCCAACCCAAATGAGATAACAACATGGCAGATGAATCAACGCCGAGCACCACAAAAGCCGCCGATATTTTTAGCCGGGGTAGCCTTAAGCTCACTTATGACCTCATTCGTCCACAAAATGCTCTACTTGCCTTAAATGTACGTAACATCATTGGTGGCGAGCCATTGCTCAAAGAAGCCTCTCAGCAGAATAACCCTCATTCAGATTATTTTCGGGTTACCTTAGACTCCTTTCAGGTACGCAGTATCGTTGAGGCACTGATAGCGCAGGTGAGCGCAGCAGGTGAAAGTAACCCAGGCCAGGCCATTATTGCGAAAGCCCTTATCGAAGACTGGACATCACTTGCTCGTAAAATGTTTTCAGAACTACCAGCAAACGAAGAGTCCTAAGTAACGTAACCATTCGTTATAACAATGGGGCCTGTCTAAAGGGCCCACTAGAAAACATGTGCCCCTTTTTTTCTCCCTATAAGCCAACCACTTTCACTCCCCTGCCTATTTATGCAACAATTTTGCAAAATAAGTGTTTATTTGATTTTTAATTGGTTCTACAATCAAAAGTAGCCAGCAAAGCCCCGCTATTGATGGGCTGGAGCAAAAACCAAACACTTAACTAATTTATTTAGCTAGTATACTGTATACGACTGATATTTCGATAAAGACAAAAAGGGATACACCATGACATTAACACCACAAGATCAAAGCTATCTAGGTGGCTCTGCCAGCCAACCATTATTGTACGAAACGATAGGCAGCTGTTTTGATCGAATCGCTGCGCAGTATCCTGATAAAGAAGCAGTGGTTGTCCGTCACCAAGATATCCGTTGGAGCTTTAAAGAATACAAAATACAAGTGGACGCTCTTGCAACGGGACTATTAAAGCAAGGTGTTAAACCTGGTGATCGCGTTAGCATTTGGTCACCCAATCGCATTGAGTGGTGTTTAACGCAATTCGCTACTGCAAAAATCGGCGCGATCATGGTGTGCATCAACCCGGCCTACCGTGTGTATGAACTGGAATATGCCCTTAACAAAGTTGAATCAAAAGTCATCATCACCGCTGAAAGTTTTAAAACTAGCCAATATTTAACAATGTTAGAAGAGCTAGCACCTGAACTATCAAGCTGTGAGCCTGGGCAACTAAATTCTGAAAAATTCCCGCACCTTAAATTAGTCATTCGCATGGGTGACGAAAAATCCCCGGGCATGATGAACTTTGCAGATGTTTGCAACAGCGGTGGATCAACAGAAACAGAACAACTTGCTGCCCTAGCCCCAACCCTACAACCTGATGATGCCATTAATATTCAATTTACCAGTGGTACAACTGGTAGCCCTAAAGGCGCCACACTAACGCATTTTAATATTCTGAATAATGGTTTCCAAGTTGCAGAAGGCATGCGATTAACAGACCAAGACCGCTTATGTATCCCTGTTCCGCTATATCATTGTTTTGGCATGGTTATGGGCAACTTAGCTTGTTTGAGTCAAGGCGCAACAGCCGTATTCCCCAATGATGCCTTTGATCCTCTCAGTGTGTTACAAACCGTAGAAGCAGAAAAATGTACCGCACTACACGGCGTTCCCACCATGTTTATTGCGGAACTTGAAGCACCTGAATTTAACCAATTTGACCTTAGCTCATTACGCACCGGTATTATGGCTGGTGGCCCTTGCCCTGCTGAAGTGATGAAACGTCTTATTGAAAAAATGCACATGAGCGAAATCACTATCATGTACGGGCAAACAGAAACCAGTCCGGTAAATCACATGACAGCTATTGATGCACCTATTGATAAACGTTGTGAAACTGTAGGTAAAGTTGGCCCTCATCAAGAAATCAAAATCGTTGATGAAAACGGTAAAGTGGTACCTCTGGGTGAAAAAGGAGAACTTTGCTGTCGCGGTTATTCGGTGATGCAAGGTTACTGGGGCGACCCAGAAAGAACAGCAGAAACCATCGATGCCGCGAACTGGCTACACTCTGGTGACCTAGCCATTATGGATAAAGAGGGTTACGTGAAAATTGTCGGCCGCATTAAAGACATGATCATTCGCGGCGGCGAGAATGTTTACCCTCGTGAGGTGGAAGAATTTTTATACTCTCACCCCGCCATTCAAGAAATTCAAGTTTTTGGTATTCCCCATGAGAAATATGGTGAAGAAGTCTGTGCTTGGGTTCAGTTACGTGACGGTCAATCTGCCACTGAAAATGATATAAAAGCCTATTGCAAAGACAAAATCACTCACTTTAAAGTGCCTCGCATTATACGTTTTGTCACTGAATATCCAATGACGGTAACGGGAAAGATTCAGAAATTTAAGATGCGTGATGCCATGGTTGAAATGCTAGAAAAAGAGCAGGCCGAGCCAGCTTAACTTCCTTTGTGTCAAAATAATTAGCACTCCCCAAATAGCTGTCGATATTAATGTATGTCGGCAGCTATTTACTTTCCCAAGGATATACAATGCCCTCATTAGAAGAACGTATTCAACGATTAGAAGACATTGAAGCCATCAAGCAGCTTAAAGCCAAATATTTGCATAGTTGTGATATAAAAGACATTGAAGGGATTCGTGATTGTTTTTCCGCTAATGACGTTATGATAAATTACGGAGCTATTGGAACCTTTTCAAATAGAGATTCATTCTTAGAAGTGTTTCAAGCAATGGCTTGTAACAAACACACCATCGATATGCATCACGGTCAAAATCCGCAAATACATTGGGTTAACAAAGAAAAGGCATCTGCTTGTTGGGATTTGTATTTTTACCAAGTCAATACGGAAACCAAAAATCTAACCCAACTTGCTGGATCGTATTCCGATGAATATGAAAAGCAAAATGATCAATGGGTAATGGTTAAAACGACATTTATTATAAGTTCAACCGTTGTCAGTGAAATTAAAGATGAAGGTGCAAAAATTGTGTTTGCAGGATCTACTTTCGGCTAACACGTAAAAACATTAAGTAGGCTGCACATCTACAACGCCAGCCTACTTAACTCGTATCACAAAGATGGCATCACAAAATCTTAGGAAAAATTGCCTTTCTGTCTTTTGGATAATCAGAAAATGTCTCTAAGTACCACTTATGATTTGTTATCGCACGAGGCACCAAATTCGCCATCGTAAAGATAACAAACGACACTCCCGCCAATGACCAAGCCGCTAATGCAAATCCGGTCCATGTTAATATTTCACCAAGATAGTTCGGCATAGACACGTACTTGTAACCGAGCCCATAAGGAATTTTATAACCTTCCGTAGAGTCCTTTCTTAAGTCTCGTAATATCTGATCCGATTTTTTATTTAAATAATATCCAAAACAGAACAAAGCAATACCAAGGGCAAATCGAGGATCTGTTAGCCATTGATCATCAAGATGCTCCGCATAGGTTGAGATATACGAGCCATTTAAAAACCCATTAATCGCACAGTAAGACCCGCCCATAAAGATCACCATTACAGGTACTTTATCGCCCGGCTTAACCTTAATCTGAAAAGGATAAATAAAGGCGCGATGAAAATAGTGCGACTGCCACATGACCAGCAATATCAAACTCACAATAGACGTATTGTTATCACCCACAACAAAAAAGTACAAAAACACCAACGATGCCGGTGACTCCATCAACACCCAGCCTAATCGTGTATTGATGGATGGTCCCCACCCGCCTTTTTTATGTCGACCATAAGGAGCATCAATAAACAACAACGATAGCGCAGACATTACCGCAGCAACAAACACCCCAATTAGCAAATAATCAAATACTGTATTTCCCGTCATACTTCCTCCTATCGACATAAACCAAAATCAAACTACTATTTCGAACTCAAACACGCTGCCTAAAAGATATCGACACTACGAACAGCTACCCAATACATGGACATTATTCCTAAGCTATAGCCCCAAAATGGCATTGCCCGTCGCTCAACTCGCTTATATAACGTTTGATACCAAACTTTATTTCCAGACAACCGGCTCAACTTTCTTAGTAGAATAGAAATACCCATAAAAAACACGAGCATTATACACTGACCTAGCTCAATTCCGACATTAAATGAAATCAATGGTAACAACTTATCCGATGTATTTGATAACATTTCTTTTAACACCAACGCAAAACCACAGCCATGAATAAGACCAAAGAAAGCGGTTAGTCCATAAGGGTGATCCTTAATACCAAAAACAAAGTTTCTGGTATTAACATTCAAAATCTCCAACGCCAAAAAGGTAATACTTAACGCTATAAGAATCTCAATCCAAACACCCAACGCTGGAGCCAAATCTAACCCAATAAATACAAGTGATGTACTGTGCCCTACCGTAAAGGCTGTGACTGCCAACAACATCCTCCTACTCTGTTGATATAGAAGAACAAATACTCCAAAAACAAACAACAAATGATCCCAACCAGAAAGCAAATGCACTACACCGGAATACGTGTAGCCTTTTATGGTTTTTAGGATAGTAACGTTTTCCGGGATAATAAACCCTGACTGATGCCTAGTCAGAAGCACAGAGGTTCTTTGCCCACCGACATCGCCATAGTCCACCAATACCGTTGCATCAATTTCTGACAAACCTTGAATAACAATTTTTTCTCCTACCCATGACTCCATGCATAGCATTTCCCACTCATACAACATGCCCGAGTCAACATTCGAAACTCTAGGTTCATTTAATTTATTACACCCCTGAGGAAAAACAGGAAAAAGGTTAACATTCGCTGTCTTGGCAATTGATTCTTTCCATAAGATCTTCACTCTCCCTTCAGGTTGCACATCAATTTTTATCAGCGCTGGTGCTAATGGGTGTGCGTACGACGTTGATGACAAGATCATGCTAAGAGCCAACGTCAAAATCATCACCAGCAGTGTAAGGGTACGTTTATTGAATAACGTCATATTCCGCCCTCAATTCCGCCAGCGTGGACACCAATATACTCTTGCGCTTTTGATCAATATAATCCAACCTCAATTTATTCTCTACTTCAATATAGGGACGGTACTGACTAGGTCGAGCATCAATAACACGAATAAAATGAAAACCTGCAGGCTTTTTTTGGATCGGTAAAAAACCATCATCCGCCCGAGCCAGTTTAACGTCAGAAATTAACGCCGAAATATCCTTACCAAATAATTTCCGCTCTACATTTTCAGTTATATACACCGAGCTATTCACCAACACAGAATTCGCCAACAATTGCATATGGCTATCACTTAATTCACCAACAACCCATTGACGATACCATTCTTCTATCTTAACAATAGAATTATTCGACGTTGTAAAATAGCCATGGACCAAACGTACGGCTTTCTCCCGCTGATACCGCGACGCCTGATTTTCTTTAACCTTCTTAAAATACTGCAATAATTCATCTTTTGTTGGTGCATCAGAAACCTGACTAGCAATTATTTTTTTCATTCGCTCTATCAATCGGCGCCGAACAACAATATCGTTTCGAAACATATCCAGAGATTTTGCATTTTCAAAAAGGGTTTCTTCAGATTTCTTTCCACCAACAAATACCATATTAAGCAAAATGCGCTGCCTAACAACAGGATCTATATTATGAAGCCCCATTAACAACGCTTCATTTACCAATATTTCATTTTCAACCGCATGCGCAATGGCTGATTCAAGTTGTAACGATGTTGGATCTGAACCGATTTTTTCTACTAATTCCTGTTGAATTCTCTGAACATCTGCCTGGGTGATAACCACATTTTTTTTCGCATCCCCCCCCCAAGACGCAACACCACTCAACTCCGCCACAAATTCAACACTCAGTAAACACAGTGCTCCAGCAAGAAATATCATTAGCTGACGCAATATCATCATAAATTATAAGCTACCTTCTGATGATATTGCGTTATACCAAATAGACGATGTCCATGCGCGCTCCTGTGTTGTCGCAGGATAAATACCTATTTGGGTTTTCATTGTATTGCCAGGAAACACATCGGCAACATGTTCATGCAAACAACACTGATTAAAGCCCGCATCCATTTGACTAGGATGTGCACAAGCTTCTCTCATATCAGAAAATGACGTGGTATTAATATAGGCAACACACTGCCTCCATGCCCAACGACAACTTGGATTCTCTAATACACGCGCGTAATACACAGCATCCTGTGACGCATTAAACGACGGGTCTTTCCAGACACTGCATAACGCTTCTTTCTTATTGGGCTGACTGGCAACACAGGTATTCAGGTCAACAACGGCTGAAGACTCAACCCCGTTCAAACCTGCACCCGCGACATCAAAAACCTGTTCAAAATTCTCTCCGGTTTCATCAACCCAGGTTTTTACCATTTGAATCCGCTGTAAACCCTGACTGCTATCCCTATCTCGTAATGCTGCCACAGCAAATACCGGCGAACCACTGCCTGGATACGCAGGCAAATCGGATCCCATAGGCACGCCGTACCGATCGCCCTCCGATGGGAATGCACCAATACGTAACGCTTCACCCGTTATATCAAAAGCAAACCCGTCACATAATGTTTGCTCTGTTAGCTCACCAGATTCTTCTCCATCACTCCACCCAGCAAACATTCTCACCAAAATTCTTGGGCCACTGGTCGCATGTGTCTCTTTGCGCTGCATAGCATCAAATAAATAGTCTCGGGAATTTTCTTCTGCCCACAATACCGCTAAACCTCCAGGGCCAAAACTAATCAGGTCGGTCAAACCGATTGCAACTTCAGTGCTGCCACCATTATCAGCACCAGCACCACCGTGACCAAGGTACTCCGCTTCATCTACCAAACCTGGAGTACCCAGATGTGTATCCGTACTACCTACCACACCATACTTAAACGGGTTAGTACCATGAATATTTTCTTGGTTTAATCCTTCAGCCAGCGCATAACGTAAAAAACTTTGCTCCCCTGGCTCTCCGGTTAAGAAACCATTAAAACGATCGGCAATCAGGTTATTAAATGGAAACTTTTCAAACCCACAAAATTCATCGGCACCGTTTTTCCCGCCTCGCTGACACTCCGAATCTCCTTTGTGTTGATAAATCTCCAACAATGGTTCATATTTATTCCGCAACTGTACATAGTCAGGTGTAAAATCTGTGCGCTGGATATTATATTTATCGCGACGAAACATCATGTCGCCACTCATATTAGAATTGTGAGGAACTGTTAACGACTCACAATTGGTATTTTCATTGCAGTACTTATCCAGTCCTTTCCATAGATTCTCAGGCTTCGAATATTCCATGTACCCTAACGGTTGACCAGGAACATCGGCATTCTTAAACACTACATTCCTATGTAAGTTAAAAGATAGCGGTGCGCCGGTATATTCATATCCGACAAATGCGGTAAATCCACATTCGTCTGTTTTATCATAAGCATGTTCCGCAGCACTGATCATTTCTTCCCAAACAGACTCCGATGCATCCAAGCACTTTTTGCCATTTTCACCACAGAAATCAAACCGCTTCAGAACACCATCATTTTGAAAAATATTACCCAAATATTTCAGGTTCCAATTTACAAAATCACCTCTTGGGTCAGCCCTGAAATCACTACATTTTTCACTATTATAAGCCTCATCATCTACCCCCGGAGTTTGGCACAACACGGTCTCACCAAAGAACTCTGCATGATCAGATACCATCGCAAAATCCAATGGTCGGCCGATCGTTGCTGATCGCAGTGCAGTATCGTCATCAATCCAGGGCTGCAATCCTAAGGTTTTCCCTTTAGCAAATTCATAGGATTGTGCGGGAGAGGTTCGTGTATCTTGTATACCTGCATCCAGTGAGCGTTCCGAATGTACATGGGTATCGCCAAAAAACGGATCTCGAAGAGGATTATAGATATTACAAGGGGCACGCTCTTCCGAGTACTCAAGCCGCTTTTGCTGACCCGTTCCATACACCCCAGAATCGACGACCACAGGATCTTTAAGGATTATTGGAATCTCAGGGGCCGACTCCCCCTGACAGCCCACAATTACAAGCAAGCATAGTGACAACATGCCTAACGGCAGATGCCGAGAGCGTAATGAGCGCTCAAAAGACAAAAAGTAATTTAGATCATGTACGTTAAATAAAGAATGTAGACATCGATGTTTTTTCACAATAAAGGCCTAATATTATTATTTTTTGATAGCTATTATTTTTATTAATAGTCTGACACGGTTTTTTACATACAACTAATGACAATATCGTTTTATAGGGTGTATAGTCTATCAAGTATACGGCGTATGCTGAATAGCCAATTAACGTTATTCGTAACGGCCTACAAAACAACAACAAACCTATTTTGTTAAGAGGGAAGTATTATGTCTAAAGTTATTGATCATGTTTGGGATTTCGCAGTATCTATTCCTGGTGGAAAGCAGAAAAGTATCGTTACGCTTAAATCTGACGGTGAAACGCTAACAGGCACCATGAACAGCGAAGAATATGGCGTTCAGGATATTGAAGATGGTAGCTTTGACGGTGAAACTTTAAAGTGGAAAAGCAAAACAACAAAACCAATGAAGCTAACACTTAAGTACACTGCCACATTAGACGAAGCAAACAACATGACCGGTTTTGTTAAAGTTGCTATGGCTAAAATGAAATTTTCTGGCACCCCGATGTCCGCATAAATCTTGATATGAATAAGCAGAACTAAAAAAGCCGCTAATCTTAGCGGCTTTTTTAGTTCTGCTTATTCAATGACTTAGATCGCCACTTTTTCCGGGTCAGCTTTAATAAGTTCACCTAAAGCAACAGACTGCTTTATCGATGCTCCGAGATAATTCTCATTTCGCTTTGCCCAGGTAAAATATCGGTGCAGAGGATAATCCAAATCTTGACCGATTCCACCGTGAATGTGCAAAAAGATATGCCCAGCAATATGGCCCGCTTCACATACCCAGAACTTTGCAACACGTGCAGACAATGCAGCATCACGACCTGAATCTATATCATCCAATGCACGCCAACAAACACCCCGAAGAGCCTCTATCGCCATATAAGCATCAGCCGCTTGCTGTGCAACCGCCTGAAATTTTGACAATGGCCGACCAAATTGTTTTCGTTCCGTTGTATATTCTGCCGCTCGACGTAACCCGTCTTTTAACACACCAATTTGTTGCGAGGCAATAGCCGCATACGTTCGCTGAGCTTGCCACTCAATCAATTCATTTGCTTTCTCATCAACAGCAATAACATCGCTTGCAGCAACAACAACATTGTCGAACGTTAACTGAGCGACCGCTTCACTGGTGGTTGAATTTTGCTTAACCTGCGATAAACCCGAAATATTCGCATCACAATATCCGACCCAAAAAGTACCACCTTTCTCAGCATCATTATGGGCAACCACTAGAAAACCGTTTGCTAATGGAGCGTAAGATACTAATGCACTCACGCCATTTAACACCCAATTTTCACCATCGGCTTTAACCGTTAATGGTTGTAAATCTTGCAATCCATCATACGGCCGCACTGCACTTAATACCGCATCACCAGCGCTTACACTTGATAACACTCGTTGCTGTAATTCTGTACTCGCAAACTGTGCAATTGGCATGGCACATTCAACAACCGTTTCAATAAACGGAATAGGTGCAACTGACGCACCCTGACCTTCTATTATCAGTGATAATTCGGTCATTCCCATTTCTGAACCACCAACTTCAGCCGGTAGGGTCGCAGCAATCAGGCCACTTTCGCCTAACGTTTTCCATAGCGCTTTGTGAAAAGGTTTATCTTCACTAAAACACACTTTGATTTGATCATCTGCCGCCATATTTCTAAATATCTTATCGGCAACATCTTTAATGGCTAGCTGATCTTCTGTATAAGTAAAATTCACAATAATCCCCTAAATACGACACCTAAATTATGCAATGGTGTTAGGCATACCTAAACCTAACGAGGCTGTCATTGAACGCATAACTTCCAACACCCCACCACCAATTGTCATGATTTGGGCAGAACGATAATCGTATTCCAAATGCCCACCAAAAATTGCGCTATCACTTTCAAATTGAACAATGGCATCTTCACCCACCAGTTCAATGAGTTCACGAAGCACCTTAATTTGTTCTAACGTATTAATTACTTTTGCTCCGGATGCCAATGCAACATCCATCTTGCCGTCATCCAGCATATTGGCAGAACGTAAATTCATTACCTCCATGGATTCAAGTCGTGCGTAAATTGCACCAATCCTACTTGCCACCAATGGATCATCAAGTCGTCGATTACCGTTACGATCCGTCTTCTGTAACAAATCCATTACATAAGAAAACTGCTTACGGGCCATTATCGACATAGCCGCCAACGCAATACGCTCATGGTTAAGTTGTGAAGTAATCACCTTCCAACCACCATTGACACCACCGACAACCCTATCAGGAGACACTTTAACGTTCTCATAGTAGGTTACATTGGTATCCACACCGGCAATGGTATGAATCGGTGCATGGGAATACCCAGGATCCTTTGCATCAACGATAAATAACGTAATGCCATCGGAAGGTCGTTTGCCATCAGAACTAGTACGTGCAGCTAACCAAACATACTCACAATCATGGCCAGCACTGGTCCACACCTTTGAACCATTAATAATCCAATTCTCACCATCAAACTCCGCTTTGGTTTGTAAAGAAGATAAATCGGTACCGGAGCCTGGCTCGCTGTAACCCACGGCAAACAATGCTTTTCCTTTGGATATTTCCGGCAAAAACTCTTCTTTTTGCGCATCGGTACCAAATCGCATAATGGACGGTGCAACAGAATTTAACGTAATAAGCGGAAATGGTGTATGTGTCTTCCACGCTTCTTCAAACAAGATAAGTTGTTCAACGGCTCCATAATCCTTACCGCCATATTCAACAGGCCAGCCCAGGGTTAACATACCATCAGAGCCTAAATGCTCAACAATACCGCGAAAGGTAGGTCCTCCCTCTTTACCAATACATGCCGATACCCGCTCAGGCGTCATTATCCCAGTAAAGTACTCTCGAAGTTCGTGGCGTAGCGCAACTTGTTCTTTACTATATCTTGTATCCATAAATCACGTTTTTTCAAAGTAATGGTTGCAAGCAACGGCAATTACCACCCTTAAAGGTCGTTACTGCCATCATGATCGCGTTAATATGACCGAGTTATATAGACGCATTAAAGATGATTAACTGGTCTGATATTATCCATTTTGCATCTATTTTGCAATAGCATTGCATATATAAGAAAAGACAAAGGCAACACACACGAAGTCACAGCTGCAAACGCTGTAAACCGTGCTTTAGAAAAGTATATTAGGAGAGATTAGTGCCACTTTTAAAGGCTTAATGCCACTTCTGGAGGGTTTTCTTCAACGACATCAGATCGACAGGCTTGGGAATAAAGTCATTCATCCCAGACTCAGTGCATTTTCGTCGCTCAATAGGCAGAGCGCTTGCCGACATTGCAATAATGGGCAACTGGCTAAATTCCCCTACTTCCCGAATTTGTAGCGTCGCATCATACCCATCAAGTACCGGCATCATACAATCCATCAACACCAAATCAAATTGTCCGTGAAAAACCGCCGCTACCGCTTCCTCCCCATTATTAACAACAGTAAATTGATACCCCAGTTTCCCGAGTAATGCAGTTGCCACTTTTTGATTTACTATATTATCCTCTACAACCAAAACCGAGATGTCTTTTGCTTCTCTATGAGGCTTAGGATAAATATCATAGTCATTTTTGATAACACTGCCGTCTTCAGCAACAACTCCTACCTTGATATTAAACATGAATGTCGCACCTTGGCCCACATCACTAACAATACTAATGGAACCACCCATCAACTCACAAAGGCACTTTGATATTTGCAAACCTAACCCAGTACCACCGTATTTTCGGGTGGTAGACGCATCACCCTGAATAAATGGCAAAAAAAGCGTACTTTGTATATCCTTAGCAATACCAATCCCTGTGTCAGTGACACAAAATTGCAAATTTAACGTATTATCACGTGCTCCTTTGATACCCGCATCTTTCTTTGTCAATCGTACAGCCGATAAATGCACCTCACCGCCAGAGTTAGTAAATTTCATCGCGTTATTAATAAGGTTTTGTAAAATTTGACGCAACCTAATCGGATCACCAAAGACTTCCGCCGGAATATTGGAATCTATAGAGGTATCAAATAACAAATTATCTTTCTTCGATTCGATTCTATAAAGTGAATTAATTTCAGATATTAAACTATGCAGATTAAACCGCACATTATCTAAATCCATTTTTCCTGCTTCTATTTTTGAAAAATCCAAAATATCATTAATGATAGTTAGCAGCGATGAGCCCGAACTTCTTATAATCTCAATGTATTCGTGTTGTTGTTCGTTTAAACCTGATGTAAGAAATACATCAGCCATACCCAGAATACCGTTCATTGGTGTACGAATTTCATGGCTCATATGAGCCAAAAATTGAGACTTTGCTAATGAGGCCGCAAGTGCATCTCTAGAGTCTCCCTCTGCCTTTAGTTTTGCTTCATGTAATTCGCTCGCTCTTTTTATATCTCGGTAAGAGCGAAGCGCTGTCACCAATGACATGGTAAGTTTAGTAGAGGTTATTTCAGCTTTTGATAAATAGTCATTAATATCATAATCAAGAATTATCGATTTTTCTGGAGCAGATCCGGGTTCTCCCGTACGTAATATTATCCTAACAGTGTTGTCATTCAAAACATTGCGAATATGATTAACCACTTGAAGCCCTGCATCTGACGACTCCATAACAATATCCAACAACACAACAGCAACATCCTTACAGCACGACAATTTATCAATCGCCTCTTTAGCACTGTAAGCATTCAATAACTTTAGAGTTTTCCCTTCGAACTCGAAATCTTTCAACACCATCTTTGTAAGTCGATGTACATCAACAATATCGTCGACGACTAACACAGTAAAGGATTCACCATTGGTGCTTGTCATTCGTTTTTCCGCCGGATGAAATAGAAGCGCATCACCACGGGAGGAAGGGGAGTAATCACTCATTTCTAGTCTACTATTGGTGTTCGAAAACATTGATCAGACCTCGTCTTAGGAAAATCATCTCACTTCTAGCTTCTGTTCCAAATGTGATTCAATCAAGTTATCCAAAGGAATATCAATTTTGAATTCACAACCTCCTTGCAAAACATTTCGACAAACGATACTTCCACCAAGTGTATCCTTAACCAACCCTTTTACGATGTGAAGTCCAAGGCCAGATCCCTCTTCACCCCTTTTACTAGTGTAAAACTTGTCAAATATTTTGTCTAGCAAGCTATCTTGAATACCCTTGCCGTCATCAGAAATCAGTACAATCAAAGCGTTATCTTCAAAGCGAGCAGTTAATCGAATATCCCCTTCTTCTATATCGTCAAATCCATGTAAAAGACTATTATTGATCATATTGATAAAAATTTGAGCGAAAACTCCAGGATAGCTAAATATCAACATTTCATTGTCACAGTCCAATACGATTTTATGCTTAGTATGCTTAATCTTCGGCTGCATACTCATTACGATATCTGACAAGCACTCACCAAAATTAAATAATGCACGCTCATCATTGCATTGATTAATAGTAACGCGCTTAAAGCTTTGAATAAGACTTAGCATGCGCTTTAGATTATTATTTGCTATATCAACAGAATCCTTATTGGCACTCAAAAATGTACTGAAGTCTTCCCTATTAAGGGTATTATCATTAAAACTTTTCGTTATAAGCTCCGTCTGTTCTGCCATATAACTTAATGCCGTAATAGCAATGCCTACAGGCGTATTAATCTCATGGGTAAATTCACCGACCATTTCACCAATAGCTGCTAGCTTTTCTGTCTGAAGTATTTTTTTATTCTGCTCTTCTACAAGAGCCTCAATACGTTCGTTATGTTTGCATAACATTCGTATCAACTCATCCCTTAATTTTATTAGGGCCTGAATTTGTAAATGGCAACGTACTCTCGCACATACCTCTTCATGCTGAACAGGTTTTGTAATGAAATCGACAGCTCCTACTGCAAAACCATCTACAACATCTTTACGGTCAGTTTTGGCAGTAATAAAAATGACCGGAACTTCTCGTATATCCCTAAGCTGTTTCATCTGTCGGCAGGTTTCGATACCATCAATTTCTGGCATCATGATATCCAACAGAATAAGATCCGGCTTATCTAACGACGCCAATTTTAATGCATCTTTTCCATTTGTAGCAAATGACACCTGATAACCTTCTGATTCTAAAATCTGGCTAAACAGGTCCAGATTTGCTGGTGTATCATCAACCACCAATATCCTTGAGCTTTCAATACTAATAGATGTACGAACCATGGCGATTCACCTCCATATTGCTATGAATTACATTGCAACTAGTTAAACATCATCTTTACATCCGATTTTTTTCAAGACTTCGATCATTTTACTTGTGTCATAACTATCGAGTAACTGAGACAGATAAGCCGTAAGCTCCTCCCCAATGCTGTTGCATTAAGCCGCCCCCTTGATTTTCTGTAGCTTCGCATCGCGCCACTTATTAACTGGGGCCTTGGAAACTCTGGGCTGGGACAAC
>MAAL01000072.1 GCA_002163245.1 Gammaproteobacteria bacterium 42_54_T18
AAGGCCTAATTTTCCTTTTGTATTACGTTGTTTGTTCGCACTTGCATTGTAACACTTATCGAGAATTAGGCCTTTTTTATGTCAAACTGTGGGACAGCAGTGATTTACCCTAGGGATTTTGTATGGGCCAATAATAGGCGGTGCACTAGGTAGCTTTGGAACATTTTTAGCTGGCATCATTGGATTTTATATTGCCCGTTTAATGGGAGAAAAAGGCGCCCTTTTCCTATTAGGAGAAAATGACTTAGAGCGAGCGAATCAATTTTATGAAAAATGGGGGTTTCTCGCAGTTGCTCTAGGCAGAGCAATCGGGGGGCCTGCCGAATATTTAGTAATAACTGCAGGCCTTACAAAGATGAGCCCGTCAAAAGTTATAGCCGCAGTATTGATTGGTGGAGTTAGCTCATCTTTTTGCATGGCTTACCTTGGATCTAAAGCCTCTGACAACCCCTATTTTGCAGTTATAAGCGCTGTTGCGATGGTGGTTATACTCTTAGCGATATTCAAGTTTTTAAGCCGAAAGGCACAATAGCTAAGGATATAGTTCATTTGTAGTAGACAAACCCATTGGCTCGTAGTGTAGGGTTAGTCTGATTACTCTAAATACTTGGGTCTACAATCAGGGACCACCTACAAGGACTACAGCATGTCATACAAATTCGAGAACAAAGTGGCGATCGTAACGGGTGCAGGCGGAGGCCTTGGCTTTGAGTATGCCAAATACTTAGCTCAACACGGCGCCAAAGTTGTAGTGAATGACCTAGGTGGTGACCCATTAGGTATGGACCAAAATATAGATACCTCATACGCAGCCCAAGCAGTGAAACATATAAAAGAAGCTGGCGGCGAAGCTATTGCCAATAAAAACAGTGTATCCGAGTGGAAGTCTGCCAAGCAAATCGTGGAGCAAGCAATGGATACTTGGGGAAGGGTTGATATCGTTATTAACAATGCGGGCATTACCAGCCCCGCCATATTTCCCGAAATAGATAAAGAAGAAATGGAACAGCAGCACGCTGTTCACATCATGGGGACTCTAAACACTATGCGTGCCGCTTGGCCACACATGGTCAAACAGCAGTATGGCCGTATTGTTAACACGGCGTCTTCCTCAGCACTCGGTTTTGTTCCTCAAATTGCTTATCCAACAATGAAGGCAGGTGTATTAGGTTTAACAAACAATCTTGCATTGGTGGGTAAAGAGCATGGTATTAATGTCAACGCTATCATGCCAGCAGCCTTTACTCGGATGTCTGGCATGATAGCGGATAGCATTTTCCGTAAAAAATTAGAAGATGAATTCGGCCCTGAAAAATTAGCATCGGTTATTGCTTACTTATGTCACGAAGCTTGTGATGTGAATGGTGAATTTTTCTCCGTGGGTGGTGGACAGTTTTATCGCGTAGTATTCGCAGCATCTGAAACCATGAAAGTAGATAACACTATAGAGTCCGTTGCCAACCAAATGGCAACTGTTATGAACGATAGCTCTCCTTGGTCTGTAATTCATGACGCATTTGATGATTTGGGGAATCTCGGTTTCTCAGAAGAAGAATACGTAATGTTCAGGGATATGAATTCTACCAAAAACAGTCATGTTGGCGGGGCTGATGTTGATGCGATTAAGATTGACACTGTGAGTGATGTTTGGAAACTCACTATTAAATCACCTGTAGGCGACCAGTTTAGTAACTTAGTACTCGATTCACAAGGTAAAGACTTAGTTGGTAATGTTCTAAACCAAGAGCATGGGCCACAAAAAGTATTGGAAGGCACGATCGAAAACGGCGATACCATGAAGTGGTCTTGCAAACTAAGCAAGCCAGTGCCAATGACATTGACTTACTCCCTACAAATGGACGAAGAGAAAAAACTAGGAGGCACGGTTAAAGGCAAACTTATGGGCAAAGTGGTAATGGATTCCGCTGTTACGGGAATATTACTCAGCGGAGCAGAAGCAGAAGCAGCTAAAAAGGAATCCGCTGAGGCTCCTGAGCCTAAGAAAGGGCTCTTTGGTAAAATATTTGGACAAAATTGATATTTGAGTTATTGGAGAGAACGTACTCTCTCCAATAACTCGACTCACAACCCGGCTCACAACTACGTTGAGTGATGTAAAAAATCCAACACGCCGGATATCGTCTTTTCATCTCGCAACAATCGATTATGCCCCAAACCCTCCGTTATAATTGATCTAGCATGAGCCCAATGTCGCTGTAACGATCCTGACACCTCAAAAACAATTTGTGTATCATCTTTGTCATACACTAGCATTAACGGTGTGGCCAATTCCTTATTACTTTTTAGCAAATCAAAACGCTGCCACACCCCCCGACCAAACTTTGTTTCCATCAAACGCTTGTGAGCATTCATAATATTGCTTCCAAGTGCCATCTGTACCTGAGTTACTTTTACAATATATTCCAAACTTAATGGCGTCCCCATCAACGTTAATGACAGCGCGGGAAAACCGCGATTGATTACATCCACACTCGCAACACCTCCCATACTATGAGCAATAATATGCACCGGTGATTTTTCTTTTTGAATAATGCATTCAATTATCCCCGAAAATTCTGTAAGGTCAGTGCGCTTACCAGTTGCAGCTCCATGTGCAGGGGCATCGAAGGCGATTACCTGAAACCCTTTTTTAACAAGTGCTTTAATCATTGGAGTGAATTGGCCGCTATGACCACCCCAACCATGAACACAAAGTATTGCAGCCCCCTCCCCCCAGCGATATATCGGTATTTCTTTATCATTGAATGTCATCCATTCTGTATTTGCAGTATTAAGCCAAGATTTGTCTTCCTCCTTCAATGGCATTGATTGTGGCTTGAACCATAGTGAATTAAGCCATTTACCACTCAGCGCCGGTGATACACTTCCCATTAAAGACAATACTTTTGATATCGCATTAAATACGGGATGCTGCTGAATCTGAGACTGTTGTGTTGTAATAAGGTCTGACCATTCAATAGAAGGGCTCATACTAAATCTCCTGAATCTGAGTAGTGTTTGTATCGCGATTTGTATCTTGAGTTGTACCCTGTGCGGCATTAGAAAGGGGCTGCTCAACGACCATCAACAAAGCGGGTAATAACAACAGGTCGACTAACAGGGCTATTCCCACTGTCATTGCAGCCATCAGCCCCATGTCACTATTACGCGCAAAACCAGACAAACTAAGCACTCCAAATCCTCCTACTAGCGCAAGACTGGTAATACAAAGAGCAACACCTACAGTAGAAAACGTTTGCTGAATAGCTGCCCTGGGATCTAGTTTTAGTCGCTTACGAGCAAATTGATATTTACTGAGAAAGTGCACCGTATCGTCAACAATGATGCCAAGCGTTAGAACAACGACAACTGCAAACGACATTCCAATCTCTCCATCCAATATTGCCCAAGCACCAAGACCGATAATGATCGGAGCAATATTAGGCACCAAACTTAACAACCCTAATTTAAGTGAGCGAAGGCTCACAATCATCACGACAGAGATCAGAACAAATGCGAGTAACGTGCCACTTACCATGCTGTCGACCGCTCGTTTAACAATATGTGTAAACATCGTTGTCGTACTCGCTCCGGTTACCTCATAACCTGGTGCATGTTGCTGCCACCAATCCATGATCCGATTTTCCATCCGTAGCATTTCTGATGAAGGCATATCATCAAAACGCACCTGCACTCGTGTGGCATCTTTATTGAGGGTCAGCTGATTATTCACATCTAAACCAAACGGTAACGACATTTCATAAAGCAATAAATATTGAGCGGCTAATTGCGGATCTGATGGCAATTGGTACCATGCGTCAGCGTCGTTGTGCATATTCCTATTCAAACGTTTAAATGTATCGGTAATGCTATATACGTGCCGTATTTCTGATTGAACACGAAGCCATTGTACAAACCGATCAACCTGCGCTAACGCTTTAGGAGAAGCTGCCTTTAACTCGCCTTCTCCTGGGGCTTGAATGGAATATTCAATACTATAAATACCGCTGACATTATCAGTATAGAAGTCACTATTCCGTCGGAATTCAAAACGCTCGTCAAACTGCTCGACAAACTTTTCATTCAACGTATTTTGTGGCACTAACCAAACAGCACCAATAAAGATAGCAGCACTTGATAACATAACGAAGAAACGATGATCTACTACCCACCCCCCCATTTTTCCAAGCCGAGAATGGCGGCTTTGTGTTTTTCGTTGTTGCGTTGGTAATAATGACAAACAAACAGGCAAGAAACTAAGACTCAAAAGAAAAGCTATAAAAACAGCGATGGCAACTAAATTCCCAAGATCTCGATAAGGAGGAACATCATTAAAGTTCATCGCCAAAAAACCAATCAATGTCGTAAGGCTGGTGATATAAATCGGTATCAAATTCATTTCGACAGCAAGTTCAAGCGCTTCTTTTTTAGTTCGTCCCTCTTGCCATTGCTGCATAAAAGTCTCAATAATGTGAACACAATGCGCAACAACAATCGCCATGATAATTGTTGGTGCAACCGCAGTAACTGTCGTAATAGGTATGTTTAACCATCCAAAAACTCCAAAGGCTGCTAAACCTGTCATAACAATGACAATCATTGATAGCACTGTCCCCCATATAGAGCGTGTCAATAATGCAACTAAGAACAACACCAATAAAAACATCAGTGGCGTTAACTGTTTAATATCTTGTCGACTCGCCTGGCCATAGGTATAACTAAGCATCGTAAGACCAATGGGTTTAATCTCCACATTTGGGTACTCACTGTGTAGCTCACTAATCGTTGCTTTAGCAACAGCCACCAGCTCTGCAATTACTTGTGGGCTTTTATTAGGCAAATTAAAGGTGGCAACAACCGACGTCGCGCTACCATCAGATGCTTGGATAAAATCTATTAAGCTAGGCTCCGTTAACGCTATTTTTTGCACGTGGCTGATAGCATCTGCATCAAGATTTATTGCATCTTCCACCAATGATGCAACAACCAAGTCTTCTCCTTGGTTATCTGCATAGGTGTATTGAAAATTGGTAATCGAATCAACTCGATTAACATAGGGCAACATCCACGCCTTTTCCGTCAGTTTTTCTACTACCGTTAACGACTCGACACTAAACACATCTCCCTGATTGGGCACCACAATGAATACCAAATTATCAGTGTCGGTATAAGCCGCTTTAATTTTTTCGTAAGCTTGCAACTCAGGATTATCAGGACCAAAGAAGTATTCATAATCAATACTAAACTGTAAGCGAGGTATACCACCCGCCATAACAGCAACCAATAACAGCGTGAAAAAAATCACCAGTGTTCGATGCTGCAAAACCCAACGAGCATAATTTTTATTCATAACATAAGCCTCTTTCGTGAAGTTACAACCAGATTAAAGGCAAGGTAACAAAACAAAGAGAGGCTTATATGACCACCAGAGTGTCAAATCAGACAAATGTCTGATTTGACATCAAAAATGTCTTATCCGGCATTCCAGAACACTGAATGCTGGCGTAAACTGACATCACAGTGTTTAGTTTCAAGCAAATGGTGGAGATCAATGATAAATGTGTCGATTGTCGTATCGGAACGCTGCCAAGCATCTGGGGTAATGGCGGTGTTAGATTTATTTGTAGCGGCCAATTACTGTCACGGGCATTTTATGCGCAAGCAATATGACCTGTTTACCACCCAACTGGTAGGTTTAGACACTTATCAACAAGCGTATAATGGCTGCTCAATTGGCCCCCTACAATCGCTCGAGAATACCCCGCGCCCCGATGTATTGGTTCTCCCAGGCATTATTGAAGCAATAGGCTCCCCCACCAGAATTAAAAGTGAGCTAGATAAATATCAAGATTGGTTTGAGACGTTGCGCAAATGGCAAGAGGAAGGCACTCTCATAGCGGCTTCCTGTAGTGGTAATCTTCTGGTTGCTGCTAGTAATTTAGCCCAAGGCCGGACACTAACTTGCCATTGGGCAATGGAAGAAGTAGCCGTTCAAATGTTTCCAGAAGAAAACTTTGATGCAAGTGATATGTTATTTGATCATGGAAACATGATCAGTAGCGGAGGTTCTTCAGCTATCAATCAAATGATTCTATTTACTATTGAACGTTTGGTTAGCCGAGAACTATCACTACTCACCGCAAAAATGATGTTGATAGATCTAGAACCTGCAAAGCAATCCTCTTTTGCATTATTTCAACCCAACAAACGCCACGGTGACAACACCGTGATTAACTTACAAAACTGGTTAGAGGAAAATTACACCACCTCAGTTTTCATTGGAGAACTCGCGCATCAGTTTAATATAAGTGAACGGCAGTTGGGCAGGCGCTTTAAAAAGGCCACAGGCGAGACCCCTAGCAACTATTTACAACGCTTACGACTTGAGCATGTGAAACGCTGCTTAGAAAACAGTAAAAGTCCCGCAAACACGATCATTTGGGATGCTGGCTATGAGGATCTAAGTTCTTTTCGCAGGCTATTTAAACGCAACACCGGCATGACCATGAACGAATACCGTCAACGCTTTGGATTGCGACAACAAGCAGTATAATTTCCGTCTTAAAGGTCAATGTTTTTCACCACGTTCTTATATCATAATCTAGCGCTGTCTATACATATCAAGAAATAGGATTTACGTATTATGAAAGGAATCAAAACCGAAATTACCATTAATGCTCCAAAAGAGAAGATTTGGGCATTACTTTCCGATCTTGATAACTACCAAAATTGGAATAATATCATTACCAACGTAAAAAGCTCTCTACAAGTCGATCGTGGATTTCGATTTAAAATAGATATTTTTGGCCAAGCAGTTCCAATGACTGCCAAAGTTCATCGTGCCGATGAGAACCAGTATTTAGGATGGGGTAACGATTACCAATCCTGGGTGAAAATGATATTGGCCGCTCACCACTATTTTGAAATCATTGAGATATCCGAGTCTCAATGTAAATTTGTACATGCTGAACAATTTTATGGAGTTGTACCGTTTGTACTATGGCCAATAATTAATAAAATGGGAAAAAGCTACGAACGCTTTAATGAAAGTTTAAAATCTGAAGCTGAGAAGTAACCTATCAATCCAACAGCTCCATTTACCCATAATACTTCTATCCGAGGCACAGAAAATATACCCACCCCGGATAGAAGTAAATGTTAACTCTTCACTCTACTCATCATCGCTTCTCGCACAAACATTAGAACTGCCATCTGAGTTAACACTCACCGCCAAATTTATTGGTCGACAACATACCTGACAATCCTCAATATAGTCTTGTTCAGCGACTGAACAATCAACAACTATTTCAATCATTTCACCACAGTAAGGACATGGTATTTTCTTCACATCAAGCGAATTTATCATAATAATACCTCAGCCAGTTCTTTCATTTCCTATCACTTGCCTCATCTCCTTTAGCTTAGCACTGGAAAACCAACCATATAGTGCCGGCAGCACAAACAACGTTAAAAATGTTGCGGTTACTAATCCTCCTACAATGACAATCGCCAAGGGTTTCTGTATCTCTGCCCCAACACCAGTCGACAACATCATCGGAATCAACCCCAACACAGAAGTCATGGCGGTCATCAATACCGGGCGCAATCGCGAAATAGCTCCTTCATAGATAGCGCTATCAACGTCAAGGCCATCACTCACTCGCTGATTAATGCTCTCTACCATCACCACTCCGTTTAATACCGCAACACCAAACAACGTGATAAAACCAATAGAGCTCGGCACCGATAAATACTGACCTGAGAAGTAGAGCGAAAACACCCCACCAATTACCGCCAAAGGAACATTGACCAAAATAAGTGCTGCCTGCCCTATTGAGTTAAACGCAAAATAAA
Source organism: Gammaproteobacteria bacterium 42_54_T18 (assembly GCA_002163245.1). Taxonomy (GTDB): domain Bacteria; phylum Pseudomonadota; class Gammaproteobacteria; order Pseudomonadales; family Ketobacteraceae; genus 42-54-T18. The sequence goes on from MAAL01000072.1 coordinate 7,855, forward strand.
GGAGCAACGCGATTAATGCCAGAGATATAGGCACTACGAGTGCTAGCCTTTTTTGAGCCCGTTCCTGGTTTTCAAATTGCCCCCCAATATCAACGGAATAACCCGGTGGAAGTGAGACTTGTAGCGCTATTGCTGATTTTATATCTGCAACCACACTACCCATATCTCTCCCTTGTACATTTGCCTGAATCACCACCCGCCGCTGCACATCATCACGGCGCACTTGGGGAGGTCCGGATTCAATTGAGATATCAGCAACATCTCCCAAACGCACCCACGCTCCTGTTGGTGATAGTAATCGTAACTCTGCAATACTTTGGGGGTTCTTCCTAAACGATGCAGCTAATCGCACATAGATATCATAGCGCTCGTTACCATTAATGATTTGCCCGGCCTCACGCCCTCCCAGACCATCTTTCACCAACGTCATTACATCTCCCACAGCCAAACCGTAACGAGAAAGCTGTTGCCTATTAGGTTTAACAACAAGTTGCGCTTCGCCGACAATTTGCTCCAACGCTACATCCCGTGCACCTTCAATCGTTTGCACAATTTTTTCTATAGTTTGGCCTTTTTCCGCTAGGATATTCAAATCTGGCCCAAACAACTTAATGGCCAACTGGGCTTTTACCCCCGACAACAATTCATCTACACGGGTTGCAATTGGCTGGGAAAAATTCAGTAGCAAACCAGGAAATTTTTCTAACTTCGATTCCATTAATGCCTGAAGTTCAAACCGGTTGCTTGCACTTGTCCATTCACTAACAGGTAACAAACCAATGTAAATTTCAATATTATTTACTGGTTCTGGATCACCACCAATTTCTGGTCGTCCAATGCGACTTAATGCATAAGTCACTTCTGGAAACTCCAGCAACATGGCTTCTAACTTTGGCGCAACATCAACGGCGGTTTCAAGGCTTGAGGAAGGTGCTAATGTTGCTCGTAAGTTAATAGTACCCTCTTCTAGTTCCGGTACAAATTCAGTACCTAGTTGCGGCAAAAGTAACAAAGCTGACGCCAATAAAACAATCGTAGAACCAATGACCACTTTAGTGTTTTCAAGCGCCCAACGCAGTCCAACCCGATAAAGTCTCAACAAGGGTTTAAGCACAATACTTTCTTTTTCTTTAATTCCTCGCCGAAACAACAGGCTCGCTAATGCTGGCACCACAATAATTGCAACAAACACAGCAGCTACAATAGCCAACATAATACTTACGGCCATCGGTTGAAATAACTTCCCCTCAACCCCTTCAAAACTAAACAAAGGCATAAATACAACCAAGATTATCGAAGTAGCAAAAAAGATAGGTCGTACCACTTCTTTTCCTGCTTCTTGAAGTCTTAACTCAATGCCCTGGGTATCATTCGCCATGTCGTGAGGGTCTGGGCGAGATAGGTGTTTAAACATATTGTCCACCATCACCACGGAACCATCCACCAACATACCGATAGCAACGGCAATACCACCCAGCGACATTAAATTCGCCGACAACCCCAACCAAGACATAATCATCAATGCAATGCCAATCGCTATGGGGATCGAAATAAGTACTAACACCGTTGCACGAAGATTCATTAAAAATAACGCCAATATGACGACAATGAACACAAACGCTAATAGCAACGCATCCACAACTGTTTTTACCGCTTTGGTGATTAAATCGGCCTGGTCATAAAACGCCTCAAAACGTACCCCTTTGGGTAATGCTTGCTGGATTAATGTCACACGATCATTAATTCCATCAATGGTTTCCTTGGTATTGGCTCCCATACGCTTTAATACGATGCCCGATACAACTTCACCTAACCCTTCAACTTTTCCCTCGTCATTTCGGCGTGTTATTGTCACTGCGCCCTGGCGAATCTCTCCACCTAACTCAACCTTCGCCACATCATCTATTGTCACAACAGCCCCAGCAATGGTCTTTAGCGGTATTTGACGTAATTCCTCCAAACCCAGCTTATTTCCACTTAACCAACCAACGCCACGGATCACCAGCTGCTCTTGCCCCCGATTCATGTACCAACCACCAGCGTTGCTATTGTTACGCTCTAATGCATCAATCACATCCTGTTGTTGCAACTCATAGGATAATAATCGTGATTGGTTAAGGTTTACCTGGTATTGGCGCACTTCACCGCCAAACGACAAAACATCTGTCACGCCGTCCACCGGCATTAATAGCAATTTCACCACCCAGTCATTCAGCGCTCGCAATGCCATTGTATCCACACCCGAATCTGGGTCGGCAAACAACAAGTATTGATATACCTGGCCCAATCCCGAGGTATTAGGACCAATCTCTGGCGTACCAACACCTTTGGGAATCATTTCCTTGGCAGACTGCAATCTCTCAAAAACCAATTGTCGAGCAAAATAAATATCGGTACCTTCCTTAAAAACAACCGTAATACCCGACAACCCTGTTTTCGAAACAGAACGCACCTCCTCCACATCAGGCAATGCATACATCACAGCTTCAATTGGAAAAGTTATTAGCTGTTCCACTTCCTCTGACGCAAGCCCCGGCGCCTCTGTATTTATGGATACTTGAACATTTGTCACATCAGGAAATGCATCCAAGTTTAATTTAGGAATAACAAAAACAGATGACACTATTAACGCAAATAATGCGATCACCACCAATAGCCGATTTGTCACCGACCAAACAATCAAACGATTCAACATAATAACTACCCTTGATTAATGGTTGTGCGGATCAAAACCGCTTTTGGCGATTTCTGATGCAACAAAAAATGCTCCAGTCATGACGACACGACTACCAGGTTCAACTCCAATAATTTCTCGCCATTCACCAAAAAAACGTCCTAGCTCTACCTCCTTCGCGCTAAAGGTTTTTGCTTCAGTATTTTCCCTACCCTCCTTCTCACTAACAAACACAACCCAATCGCCGTCTGCACTACGCATTAAAGCGGTTTCAGGTACGGCAAGCACAGGCGTTTCTGTTTTAAACAAGAAATACACATCAGCAAATTGTCCCGGGTGTAATTGGTGCGACTCGTTGTTGACCAGTAAGCGTACGATACGCGTACGTGTTTTAGGATCAATGGTATGTGCTGCTTGTACCACATTCGCATCAAATATATTACCTCCGACATTAATTTGAGCTTTAGTTCCCAGAGGTAGCTGTATAGAAGTATTGGGCGCTAAGCGAGCTTCGACCCATAACGTGTCTTCTTGGGTTAGTTCAATTAATGAATCACCTGATTCAACACGCTGCCCCTGATGAAAGTCATCTGAAAGAACAACACCTCTGCTATTAGCGACAAGTGTATACTCCCCCAACACTGGGTCTCGCGTCTCATCACCTACCGCTACGAGAGAGATCACTGCCTCTTTCGAGAGGCCATAAACCAACAACCGACTAAAGCTTGTCTCATAAACAGTTTTTGCCAATACAAATCGTTTATCGCCAACGGCCTTACGCCCCAAGAGATTTACACGTCTCCACTCCGCATTGGCAATTCGAAATGCCCCTTGCGCCTCAGCTACACGCTCACTAAATAATGTCACCAGAAGCTGTCCTTCATCCACATGGTCACCCAATGCAACATGGCGACGAATTACAACAGAATCCACCCTTGGAGAAACTATATAACTTGTGTAACCGTTGGCTTTTACTTCTCCGGGTGAGTAGACTTGATATTCCATTTTTTTAGCGTTAAGCGGTTCTACCGTTATGCTCGCTAACCTTTCCTGAGCCGGTGAAATGGTTACTACACTCGACTCGTCCTCATGGCTATCTTTTTCACGAGGGTTAGTTGCAACACTACCGTGATTATGTGAGTCTTCCAAATGATGTTGCTCCGAAGCAACACCGGTGCCTAAATATGACATCAGTACACCGGCTACAACAATATTAGTAATTAAGTTCATTTTCAGTTACCTAAATAAATGACGTTATTTCTGAATTATTTCTAAATTCAGAATGTTCTATTGTGTCGAAAGTACAGTGTTAAACTGACCTATTTGTAAAAGCCAATCGATACGAGCCAATTTAAATTGTTTTTCCAATTCAATCCCTGCCGAAAGGCTTTCTGATATTTGCTGCATTACCAACAGGTATTCAGGCGTGCTTAAATCACCACTTCGCCATTGCTGATTAATGAGCTGACCTCCTCGCCCCCCTCGGCCATTCATCAGCTGACGCCAACGGTCCACTCTAGATTGATAGACCTGCAATACCGACAACGAGGACTCAATCAACCCTTTCTGTTGACGGCGAAGCGAATAATATTCTGCCTCCGCCGATAGTGCCTCTTGTCGCGCAGCCTTTAGTTCAGATGAATAATTGTTGCGTATAGTTAAAGGTATCGACACGCTCAAACCAAGCACATTGTTATTCCCGACTTTCCCCGCATTGAGACCTACTGTAGGATCCGGATTCGCATCTTGCTTTACTTGTTTTGCTATAGTTTTTGTCTTTTCCCAATCTGCTTTTGCAAGCAGCACCACAGGATGATCCTCCAACCAATTTATTTCACTCGCGCTATTAGCACTTTTCGACATATCGACTACACGCGTCCAAAACGATTCAGGGATGATTCGCAGGTCATTCGTTAAACCCGGCAGCGCTGTATCAACCCTTGCTTTTGCTTTCTTTAAGCTTGCTTCTGCGGCAGCTGTTACATTAAGCCGTTGTGTAAGACCAAGCACCGTAAGCTCTGCATCAATTTGCCCAACGTCACCGCTTTTTTGTCGCTGATTAACCCAAGTCAACATGGTATCCAACTGAGCCTCTTGCTCGCGAGCTAATACCGCTTGGCGGCCATCCGCTTGCAATGACACTAAAGCAGCTAACGAATCAGCAATTTGGTTTTGCACTGCCAATTGGTAAGATGCCTTTGCAGCCTGAAGCTTAAATGCCGCATGTGTTTTACGTACTGCAACCTTGTCTTGCCAATCAAAGGCCTGAGTAATACCGATACGGTAATTATTTGAGTTCCCCTCTCTCTCAACATCCGTTGAAATTCCAGGATTATAAATCGGCTTGCTTGAACCACTAAAATTTGACACAGCAGCATTCATTTTTTCTTTTATCGCAACAATTCCTGGGTGCTGTAAAACTTGCTGCTTAAGTTCCACCTGCCAACTAATTTCATTTGCTGATGCGTTGACTATAGATGGTCCTGCTAGCGGCAAACACATAACCAACAGGCACACAAAAACCAAGCGCTTTTTAGAACACTCTTTCATAAGTTTATCCTTTATCGGGGATCCGTTTATGGTCCACTGATAGCCAAAATCAGCGAACCAACTTAACCTACACCTTCGCTATTAACACGCGATATTCATGGTATGCAATGATTCGGAAGGGATACCAACGTCAGTCTCATGAAAAGACAGCCTAATCATTGAATTCAGGGGTAACTTTTGGGGGATATCGACAGAAAAATGAACTCCTCCTCTCCTCTTCATCTTTCGAGTTAACATGGAAGGAGAATAGTCGGCTGCAGCCTCTGCCAGAAACCTTCCTTCAGGAGAAAACGCAGCGACATCAACGTGTCCCTTAGAAAGCCCTTTACGCCTAACAGCCGTCAGCCGTCCAGTAATTCTCGTACCATCTTCGACAGTGGATGCAGACACGCGCTGAAAGATCCACCGCTGATTGGGCTGGGTTACAACAGAAGTGCCAAAGGTAGCACCATAAGAAGAGGTTTCATTTGCAAAAACAGGAGCTGCCAAAGCAGCAGATAAAACAATAGCCGTCAGAAATTTCATTAGAAACAATCCTAAGAATCATATTAGTCGAAGTCCTAAAAGAACTTGTTATGTAATAAAAATAAACCGTTCGACTAAACGATAGGAGGACGTATATCAGGGGAAGGCGTGTACGAAAGGTAATCAACAGAAGCAGTTAGAAAGAGATGCTGCTTATAGGGAAACACATCATCCCCATTCCCAGCAGTCTTTAGATAGTTTACACCATGACAATGACAGCAATGATGACAGTCATATTCGTCAAGAGACGTCGATTCTAATGGCTCTGAAGAAACATTTAGCTCCGCTGAATCACCGTGAGCATGTTCGAATTCAAGATGCTGCTCGCCACTTTGGTGTGGCTGATGCACATCTGCAATAGCAACAAATGACTGCATCGCAATCATCGTAACTAGTAGATATGTCAGCACTTTCTGAATCATTTGATCTTCTTTAATAAGCAACAATTGGGGGGAACGATAACAATGAGCCGCTCCCGAACAAGAGAATAGACTACCAAAATGGCATTAAGTTGCCAATGGCTATCAATTAATTGTACCGATTTAATTGATAGCCATACATCAAGATTCTGCTGAGGCCAACTTAACCACCACGGCAGTGGACTCACCTCGGTGAGCAGCCAAGTGCTCGCTATACAAGTAATTAACAAAGTGCTCTATACCCAATTTACAATATTCGCTACGTATTGACGGAAATACGTCAAACGCATGTTGCGCCCCCGCTATTTCAGCATAAGCAACCGCTTGATTGGATATTTTACCCAGCTCCTCTACAAACTTTCTCGCTTCTTCCTTTGGGGTAAGCGTATCGCTATCACCATGAACAACAAAAAATGGTGGTGCATCTTCATGAATTCGATGTAAGGGTGAGGCCTCTAAATAATGTTCCCTGTGGCCATCTAACGATTCCTTCATTACAGAACGGTGCAATAATTTCCCCAAACCTGCATTCGCTTGTAATCCGTAAGTATTAGAAAAATCATAGACACCATAAAACGGAATACATCCCTGCACTGTTGTATCAACCTCCTCAAAACCCGGTTGGAATTTTGGGTCATTCGCAGTAAGTGCGAACAAAGAACTGAGGTGGCCTCCAGCAGAGCCCCCTGTTGCAATGATAAAATCTGAATTGCCACCGTACTGCTGAATATTTTCTTTCACCCAAGCAAACGCTTTTTTACAATCAATAATGTGCTCAGGAAAAGTACCCGCAGGGCTTAATCGGTAATCAACACTTACACAAACCCAACCGTTCGCGGCCAGGTGGTTCATCAAGGGTCGTGCCTGCTCATTCTTGCTACCTTGTTGGTAGGTCCATGCGCCCCCGTGGATTTGAAATAATATGGGGCAATCTTGAGGCAATGAATGGTGATGGTAAACATCTAATTTTAGGTTCATGCCATCCTGGGCATCATACTTGATGTTTTTTATCCGTTTAACATCATCACGATCTAGCAACCATGGCTTAGCTATTTTTTCTATATCGATGCTCTTGTTAAGTCTATCTTGCAATTCTGGCGCAACATTCTTTTGATAGTCATTACCAAGAGCTGATTTAAGCGCTTCTTCTACAACATATTTTGCTCTAAAACTTGTCGTGTAATGCCCCATCATTGCCACCCATGAAACAATAGTGATCAATATCCCCAAACTACCCCAAAAGCCATGGATAGCACCTATCATGGCAAAAAGAGTCGTTGCTATGGCTTGGGCGACTATCACATGAGGAATCGCCTCGCCAATGACCCACCCAGCAAGAAAACTGGGCACCATCCCGCGCTCACTTTTATAGTTTGGCCGATAAAGGTTGTAGGTAAGCCAAGCCGCTACTAATGTTGTACAAAAATACAATAAACCCATATCTCATTACCCTTGCTGTGTTAATGACATCAATCTAACTTTCACTATCCAATGCGGATAGGTGCTCTGCAAAAAACGCTTTATAGACATCTTCGGACAAACCCGTAATATCAAGAAAAACTTCATCGTCATCAGGAATTGCAATCAGTGTAGCATCTGCAAAATCAATAACATTTTCATCCTTATCAACCAAGCTAAAATCCTTATTCAACCCTATAAACACGACCCCACCATCCTCTTCGCCCCCTATACTCTTGATCCACCCTGCCAGTGCTTTGGCTCCACCAATGTTATTGAATACGCCAGATACAGCGTACGTTGACGGATCACCCCGCTCTAGCTTGGTGGTACCAATTTTGTCTTTTTCGTGGCTAAGCGTGTACATATTTAAGCTCCTGGTAATGATTAAACACTTCTGGTGTTAGGGGCACTCAATGTTATCCACTGAGTAAGCCTGACCAATTGTAACGGGTATTGAGCTACAGTCCACTCGCCACTGGAGTTATACCATTCTCTTATAGCCTGATTTCGAAACACCCTAATAGCTAATACCAATTCTGGTGTAATATGATAAGTGAAAGCCTGGAAGGAGAATGGTTATGGTTATTCAAGTTAGAGACATGATGAATACCGTTGTTATCTCTGTTTCTCCAGAGATTGGATTAGATGTTCTTGAAAGTGAATTAACTCAACATTCAATCAGTGGAGCACCGGTAATAGAAAACAACAAGGTGGTAGGTGTCGTCAGTTTCTCAGACATAGTCAAACAACTCAATATTGAGCACACCTACGCTCTCACTGCTTACGATTATTATGAGGGGCCTTACATTACACATGGCGGTGAAAATGAAGTTAACCAGCTAGGTTCCTTTATTGGACATCGACTTGAACACCTGACGGTCAGAGATATTATGCATCAAATAATCAAATCCGTATCACCTGATCAGCCAGCGGTGGACGCTGCAGACATAATGCTTGAACACAAGGTCCATCGCTTACTGGTTCTTGATGACAATGCTAAATTAATGGGTATTGTATCCTCCACTGATTTTGTCAAATTACATTCAAGTCCACATTGAAGACTGTATTTTTTATTTGAACCTAGGTACTAGGTAGGCAGCATAATTTCACGCCCCGGTTTGGGGCATGAAAGCCTAAAATTAACATAAACCAAAACACGAACACTCCTAAGTAATACCCATTTTTCATGACCAGCAGTTTTATTATTCCTTTAAGGTTTTAAACATCGATTAAATTTTCTACAACTTTAGATAACTTCCTCTATTTATTGAATTTAATTTTTACACCCTTAAAATATTTTTCTCATCTATAAGTTTTGACATTTTTATTTCCTCGTCTAGATTTGTTACTCCAACGACGCAATATAAAAAAGGGAGCACATCATGTTCGATAATTCTGTTTCACTAATAAGAAAAAGAGACCACTTAAATACACTTATAGAAAAAAAGCTAAAAACAGTTAAAACAACAACAAAACAGAGCACACCAAGAAAGGTGGCACTTTTAGGCTGGCTAGGTATCACCATGCTAGTTGACAAAAAAACTCGACAGGGTGTTTTAGATTCCATATCTGAATTCATGCCTAACGATACAGATAGAAACTTATTCAGAGAACTAAAATTGGCTAACACCTCACCAGTAAAACAATCTGAAGCCAAGATCCAATAATACTTTATATATATTTTCAGGTTGACTGATACAAGCAGGTGACATAAATAAAAATTTATGTCACCTGTGATCTAGATTAGTGCTTTCCAGTCAAGGGAACAAAACGAACCGGAAGAACGTGTTTTGTGTGAGTAATCCCTTTGCTATTTTTTGTCAACAAAACAAGGTTTTGCGGTGAGTATTCAGTACCAATAGGGATAATCATTCTGCCGTTGTTTTTAAGCTGCTCAACAAGTGACGGTGGAACCTTCTCAGATACTGCTGTTACAATAATCCCATCGTAAGGCGCATATTCATTCCAACCGTAATACCCATCCCCCAATTTTGTATGTACATTAGTATACTCAACCTCCTGCAGCCTACGTTTCGCCTTGTCCGCCAGCTCCTTAATGACTTCAACACTATACACTTCCTGAGCAATTTCTGACAATATTGCAGCCTGATAACCAGACCCCGTGCCAACTTCTAAAATACGGTGTGTAGAATCAATATGTAAAATCACTGCTGTCCCACAGTTTGACATAAAAAAGGCCTAATTCTCGATAAGTGTTACAATGCAAGTGCGAACAAACAACGTAATACAAAAGGAAAATTAGGCCTTGGCACA
>MAAL01000188.1 GCA_002163245.1 Gammaproteobacteria bacterium 42_54_T18
GAAACGCAGTATCGCCGATGGTAGTGTGGGGCTTCCCCATGTGAGAGTAGGTCATTGTTGGGCATTTATTCCAAAAAACCCCGTTCAGAAATGGACGGGGTTTTTTATTGTCTGCGTTTTATGGGCATCGTTTGAAGCCTAGTGTTTAGTCAATTAGAGTTTACACTTTCCAGGCTAAGAGTAGAAGGCTTAGCTCCAGATCGTATTAAAAAACCAGAATCCTTCTAATTTATCCGTTTAGTCTCTGTGAATTGTCTATCCTTAATAGGATTAACAGTGTCATTGGAGCGGACTGAGTGAGCCTACCTAAGTTAATAAAAGATATTATGACAACGGATATTTTGTATTGCACCGAAGACCATATCCTTGCGACTGCTTGCTTGGCAATAGCGCCACTAACGGTGTGAGATAAGTTGAGAGATTGTAGTGGCTTCTGATCACGTTAAAGAGGTATTGGTGACAAGGTTAAAGTTGGGTATGTATGTTAGTGCTCTTGATCGCCCGTGGCTGGAAACTCCTTATTTAATGCAGGGTTTTCATATTAATTCACAGGAAGATATTGAAAACCTTCAGGCGTTGTGTGAATACGTATACGTTGATATAGAAAAACAAAAGAATGATGTAGGTGGCTTTGATGTGAGAATTGGCACACAAGCATCGAATAAAACTAAAATCACTTCTCGCTCAATACTAACAGTGAATAATATCGTTTCTTCCGGTCGCGCTCCTGAAACCCAACGTACATTAGAGAGAATATTTTCAAATAGAACCTTGGTGACTTATAACGATAAAGTTACGGCTAAAGTCGAAATGGAAACCGCCCGTCAGGTGTGTCTAGATTTAAATCATTGTGTAAAGGGGGTTCTTGAAAGTGTTGCTAAAGGAGATGAGATTGATGTCGCCAAAGTTAAGCATGCAGTAAGCCCTATGATTGATAGTGTTCTCAGGAATCCAGATGCATGCATGTGGCTGGCAAGGCTGAAGAATAAGGATTCTTATACATACAAGCATTCAATGGGGGCTTCGATATGGGCGGTCTCTCTTGGGCGTCAAATAGGGCTGCCTAAAATCGACTTAATGATACTAGCTACAGGTACTTTATTATGTGATATAGGAAAATTAAGTTTGCCTGAAAGCTTATTGATGAAAAAGGAAAGGTTAACGAACGAGGAGTTCGATGAGGTTAGATCTCATGTAGAAAAAGGTTTAGTGGCACTAAGCAAGGCGGGCAATGTAAACCCAAAAGTTGAACAAATTGTTGCTAATCACCATGAGCGTCATGACGGTACAGGTTATCCAAATAAGTTAAAAGGGACAAATATTCCTGTGCTCGCTCGTATCGCTGCTATAGCTGATTGTTATGATGCAATGACAAGTGAACGTATTTACGCTAAGGCAATATCCCCAAGCATGGCTGTTAAGAAGTTGTTTGAGTGGAGAGGTAAGGACTTTCAAGCAGAACTTATTGAGGAGTTTATCCAGTCGGTTGGATTATACCCTGCTGGTACACTGGTTGAGTTGAATACTGGTGAGGTGGCTATCGTTATTTCAGAGTCTCGTTTACGACGACTGCGACCGAAGGTCTTGCTATTGACGGATGCGGCAAAACAAAAAAGGGATAAGTTTGCTTCTTTTGATATGATGGATGAAGTACACGAAGGGGAGGGAGTGTTTATCCAGCAGAGTTTAAGTCCGGGAAGTTACGGGATAGACCCTGAGAGTATTTATTACTAATCGCTGCTTAGCGCTGTGATGGAGTTTATCCAGTGAGTGACCGTTTAAATGAAAGTGATGTTTTTGTGCCGCCTATAGATCGTAGAGCATTTACTCAAAAGTTAAGAGAGTTGCTTGCTCTTGATCGCCCGGTGGGTTTGTTGATCGCAGATATCCAGGACTTTAAGCGTATCAATCATACCTTTGGGCTGGATGTTGCCAATCAATTGTTAATTTGTATTGAAAAGCGACTTTTCGGCTTGTCTTTAAAAGGGGCATTTGTATTTCGATTGGACGGGAATGAATTTGCTATTATTTTACCTTCATTATTAGATCCATCATTGTTGGTGTTGGCAGCGAATAAAGTATGTAAGTCGTTTTATGAGCAGTTAGTTGTTGGCGATCGACATATTCAGATTGGGGTACGTATAGGTTATTCCTCGAATACTTTGCTCAATTGTGGTGTAGAAGACATGTTGCGCCACGCGGAAATTTTATTGGACGATGCAAAAGCAGCAGGTTTATCCTATGTTGATTATGATGAATCTAGATTGCTACAGCCACATGATTGGCAGTTAGAAAGCGAGCTAAATCAAGCCATTGCCAATAATGAATTAGTACTTTTTTTTCAACCAAAGATATCGTTAAAACGACAAGGGAAAATATATCTAGAAGCGCTGGCTCGCTGGCAACACCCTGAGCGAGGGATGATTTCGCCGGCAGTATTTATACCGTTAGCAGAGCAATCAGGGGCGATAAAGCCACTTACTAAATGGGCTATCCATTCTGCATTACGATCATTAACTGAGTGGCCAGGTTATGTGTCGATAGATCACGCTGATCATGTGGATCACTATTCCGTTGCTGTGAATCTATCTGTATATGCTTTGGAGAGTGAGGGTTTTGTAGATTTGGTGACTGCGGCATTAAATATCTGGGGAGTTAGTCCAAAAAACCTAACGTTAGAAGTGACGGAGGGCGTATTTGTAAACGAGGCATCTAAGGCTGTGCAAAGCTTGCATGAGCTAAGGGCTTTGGGCGTATGTATTTCTATCGACGATTTTGGGACGGGTTATTCTTGTTTGTCCTATTTTAAAAACCTTCCTGCTGGAGAGTTGAAGATAGACAAATCCTTTGTAGATCATTTAACTGAAGATGGTGATGACCGTTACTTGGCGCAACTAATGATTGATTTGGGGCATCGATTTAATATGTCGGTGGTGGCTGAAGGGATTGAGGATCAGGCGACCTTTACCATACTACAGCATATGGGGTGTGATTACGCACAGGGTTTTTTTCGGGGAAAGCCTATGCCTCAAGATGTACTGCTCAGTTGGTTGAAACAGCATAAAAAGGAAAGGAGTGATGATAAAAATTAAGTGTCTAGCGTCACGTTTGTGACCTTAAGAGCGATACCAAAGTTGGTAACCACGATCAGCGATGACGCTAAACATTTAGTCGGCTAGAAAAAAGCCTGCCATACATTCATACGCTAGGCGTATTATGCAAGGAAGCGGTCGCTGGCGTCATTAATATCACGAGTAAAGTACGTTGCGGTACTAAACAGTGATGGAATCATCAACACACCAAATACCACAAGGGTAAATACTGATGCTTCTATTTGAACTAACCCCCAAATACCTGCAAAGGTTAGTGATAGAGCAACAACAAAAGATAGGCCATCTACGACCAAACTACGAAGTGTAGCGTTTACTGCATTTAAAGTTTTCATAATTAGAACTCCCGTCTATTAGTAACTGGCACTTTGAGCCAGTGATTTAGGTCTAACCAGGTACTTTTATTATTGGAGTTCTAAGTAGTACCCGTTCTCATCGCTAAAGTTACGTTTCAATTGTTTCAGCGATATGACCGGTTTGAAGTACAGTGTTGGTCACTGTGGGCAAATATTAAACTATCAGATTAGAATGTTCTGCCTAAATTAGTTTAAAAGACAGTATTTACCAACAAATCTATTATGGCTCTAGTTAGGATAAAAAACAAGTACACATGTACACCAAGCCCCCCCTTGAATTGTAAATATTATGTAAAATTTCATTGCAGGTGTACCTAAGTGACTGATGTTGGTCAGTTTATTTCTGGGCGTGCAAGTGTGTTTTGTGATTGGGTAGGTGTGTTCTATCAGGAGAAATGGTGCTTTTGGTCATAAACCATGAGCATATTGGTCATTGCTGAGGCTCAAGGAAACGCAGTAAGCTAGGTGACTCTCTGGTATCCACTTGATACTTACCTTTGAAAAAATAATTTTCGGTAAGTTAATTCATCTGATCAGAAGAATTTTGTATTCAACAAACGAGGAAAAGTTAATGGCTACAGATGCATATGTGTTTGACGCAATTCGAACACCCCGCGGTAAGGGTAAAAAAGATGGCTCTCTACATGAAGTAAAGCCTGTGGATCTTGTTGCTGACCTGATGAATGCGCTTGAAGAGCGTAATCCAGGGCTAAAGACGGCTGAAATTGATGATGTTGTGTTGGGTATTGTTTCTCCTATTGGTGATCAAGGTGCAGTTTTACCCAAAACAGCTGCGTTAAAAGCTGGCTGGGACATTCAGGTAGCTGGTGTTCAGATTAACCGTTTTTGTGCTTCTGGACTTGAAGCTGTGAATTTGGCTGCACAGAAAGTTGCATCTGGTTGGGAAGATATGGTTGTCGCTGGTGGTGTTGAAGCTATGTCTCGTGTACCGATGGGCTCTGATGGTGGCGCATGGGCAATGGATCCAAAAACGAACTTGGATACTGACTTCTCACCACAAGGTATTGGTGCTGATTTAATTGCAACGATTGAAGGCTTTTCTCGAGAAGACGTTGATGCATATGCTGTGAACTCGCAAAAGAAGGCTGCAGCAGCAAGAGCAAATGGTTATTTTGACAAGTCTATTGTTCCTGTAACGGACATGAACGGTATTACCATTTTGGCTGAAGACGAATTTATCCGTCCAGAAACAACAGCAGAAGGCCTTGCATCACTGAATCCATCGTTCCAAATGATGGGTGAGATGGGCTTTAACAATGTTGCATTGCAGAAATACCACATGGTAGAGAGCATTAATCATGTTCATACTCCTGGAAACTCTTCCGGTATTGTTGATGGCGCTTCGTTGCTATTGATTGGCTCTAAAGAAAAGGGCGCCGAAATGGGGTTAACTCCTCGTGCTCGTATTGTTTCTACAGCGATTACCAGTACTGATCCAACAATTATGCTGACTGGTCCTGCACCTGCCGCTAATAAAGCGCTGGCAAAAGCGGGCTTAACGTATGACGATATTGATTTGTTTGAAGTTAATGAAGCGTTTGCATCAGTCGTTATGCGGTTTATGAAAGATACCGGTGTACCTGAAGAAAAAGTAAATGTTAACGGCGGTTCAATTGCTATGGGTCACCCACTGGGAGCGACTGGTGGAATCATCATGGGAACAGTGATTGATGAACTTGAGCGACGAGGCCTTAAGCGTGGTTTGTGTACATTGTGTGTAGGCGGCGGTATGGGTATTGCTACTATCGTTGAGCTGGTTTGATCCACGGTTAATTCAGAATTAGGAGAAAGAGTATGTCAGAAGCAATTCGTTACGAAAAAGACAGCGATAATATCGTTCTGTTAACCATGGATATGCCAGGCCAATCAGCCAATACCATGAACGAAACCTATGTGAAAGCAATGGATGAAACCATTGCCCGCTTAGAGAAAGAAGATGGCTTAGCCGGTGTTGTATTAACCTCAGCAAAATCAACATTTTTTGCAGGTGGAGATCTTAATGATCTTCTTAAGATTCAGCCTGAGCAGGCAGAAGAGTTTTACCTTGGCACGGGTTTGATTAAGCAGCAGCTTCGCCGAATTGAGCAGCTAAAAGCTCCTGTTGTTGCAGCAATTAACGGTGCAGCACTTGGTGGTGGTTATGAGATTTGCTTGGCGACGAATCATCGTATTGCCCTCAAAAATCCAAAAACGAAGCTAGGTCTACCAGAAGTAACACTTGGGTTGTTACCTGGTGGTGGTGGTGTTGTTCGTTTGACTCGAAAGCTTGGTTTGGAAAAAGCATTGCCATTTTTGCTGGAAGGTAAGCAAGTAAACCCTGAAAAAGCACTGAAAGCCGGTTTGATTGATGAATTAGCAGATGATCAAGACAGCATGATTGCGCAAGCTAAGCAGTGGTGTAAGGATAACAAGTCTGCACAACAGCCTTGGGATACTCGTGGTTATAAAGTACCAGGTGGCACGCCTTCTCATCCTGCTTTGGCTCAAAAATTGCCAATTATTCCCGCTATGCTAAAAGGCAAGACAAAAGGTTGTTACCCTGCGCCGGAAGCGATTCTTAGTGCGGCGACAGAAGGACTTCAGGTCGATTTTGATACAGCCCTTAAGATTGAAGGTCGTTATTTTGTAAGTTTGGCGACAGGGCAAGTTGCTAAAAATATGATTTCAACGTTCTTCTTTCAGTTACAAGATATCAATAAAGGTAAGTCTCGCCCTCAAGGCACCGAGAAATCGACGTGTAAGAAGGTGGGTATACTTGGCGCTGGCATGATGGGCGCAGGTATTGCTTATTGTTCAGCGATGAGCGGTATCGATGTTGTACTGAAAGACATATCTGCAGAAAATGCAGGTAAAGGTAAGGCGTATAGCGAAAACTTACTGAAGAAACGTGTTTCTCGTGGGCAGATGACCCAAGAGAAAGCTGATGCAGTATTAGCTCGAATTACAGCTACAGAAAATGCGGATGACTTGGCAGGCTGTGACTTGGTTATTGAGGCTGTGTTTGAGAAGCGTGAGCTTAAAGCTCAGGTAACTCAAGAAGCTGAAGCGAAGATGCTTGAGACAGGTGTGATGGCGTCAAATACTTCTAGCTTGCCTATTACGGGTTTGGCGGAAGCATCGGTACGTCCAGCTAATTATGTTGGTCTTCATTTCTTCTCGCCAGTAGATAAGATGCCGTTGGTAGAAATTATTTGCGGAAAAGAGACATCTGACGAAACGTTAGCTCGTGCTTTTGATTATGTTCTGCAGATTAAGAAGACGCCGATTGTTGTTAACGATTCTCGTGGGTTCTTTACATCACGTGTTATCGGAACCTACATTAATCAAGGTATTGGCATGTTAGCTGAGGGGCTTAACCCTCAGTCTATCGAAGTGGCTGCTCAATCTGCAGGTTTCCCTGTAAGTACGCTAGCAATTAGTGATGAGCTAAACTTCACCACAATGCGTAATATCAGCTTAGCTGCCAAAGCCGATTTAGCTGCTGAAGGAAAAGAGTTGCCAGATACACCAATATCGGCGGTTCTTAACCGTATGATTGATGACTTTGGTCGCGAAGGTAAATTAGCAGGTAAAGGGTTCTTTGATTATCCAGAGAAGGGTAAGAAGAAACTTTGGCCTGGTTTGAAAGATGCATTTGGTGGAGATAAAGAAATTCCATTTGAAGACATGCAAGAGCGTTTCTTGTTTGTTCAAGCATTGGAAACAGTTCGCTGCTTTGATGAAGGCGTTATGACTTCAATCGCTGATGCTAATATTGGTTCGATTATGGGAATTGGTTTTCCACCGTGGACAGGAGGAGTCATCCAGTATATCAATGGTTACGGGTTGCGTAACTTTGTCCAGCGTGCTCAAGAGCTAGCTGGAAAGTACGGTGATGAGTTCACACCTCCAGCTTCACTAATAGAAAAAGCTGAAAAAGACGAAACATACGTATAAATCGTATTTTATCTTTGAAGCAAAAAAGCCCCGTTATCGGGGCTTTTTTTTGCCATTATTTTCTGAATGTGATGATAGTGCGTTAATCGAGCTAAGGTGATGGGCGAAAGCAACGGTTTTGTTTCTATGGTTTATACTTGGCTCTAATAAATGTCTATTAAAGAGCAAGTGGTTATGCGGAGTTATTGTAAATACCATCCTTTAGAGTCAGCTATTTGGCATAACCCCCAAATGGACGTATTTTATTGTGAAAAGTGTGTTGATGGGTCTGAAAGTGAGGGGGGGCATGGTATAGCAAAATCATTGATGACTGGCGAGGATTTGCATTATCTTGGAAGTGCGAATAGCGCCGTGCCATTTTGGGAGGTGCTACCTGATATCTTTGCTTATCCTTTTCATAAGAATGCTGCCATTTTTTTAGGTGTGTTGATTGTTTTGGGCGGAGCTATGATACAGGCTGGCGGTATCGTTTCTTTGGTTGTTTTATTTGTATTGCTTGCATTTATTACCAAGTATGGTTTTTTGGTTATAGCCTCTACTGCAGAAGGCAAAGAGGAGCCACCTAATGCATCTGATGCGATGAATGGCGGTTTTGACGTGCTGGGAAAACAATTGTTGGTTCAGTTGTTTTTTGGAGGTTTTGTATTTGTCGTAGGGATGATAGGGAGCTCGTTTCTGGACTTTTTAGCTTTTGCACTCGTGGTGTTTGTCCTTCCTGCCAGTTTAATGATGTTTGCGGTAGAGGAGGATGTCGCTAGCGCAGTGAATCCAGCAGATCTTATGCGTCTAATTGGACATATTGGTTGGGCATACTTGTTATTGTATTTATTTTTGTTTTTGCTTTCAGGGGCTAGCATGGGTGTAGTGACGTTATTTTCAGGGGAAGTGTCTGAAAATGTTTTGTTGACTATTTTTATGGCTAGTACGTTGTACTTCTTGATGGTGGCATATCGCTTAATGGGATATACCATTTTTCAGTATCAAGCGGAGTTAGGTTTTGTTTCTGAAGATCAAAAAACAAAAGGGCGACGGCGTAAAAATGTCAATATTGTGGATGCAAAAGTGGACGTGTTCATTAAAGAAGGTTGTTATGAGAAAGCACTGAAACTGTTGCACAAAGAAGTTAAGTTACGTCCAAACAGTGTGCAAACTCACGAGAATTTAAGCCGATTGTTAAAAGCGATGGGGGATAAGGAGCGCTATCAGGAGCATGGTAATGTGTATATGAAAGTTGTGTACGGTTTTGGCGATGAATCTCGATTATACTTTTTGTATTGCCAGTATCATGACGAGGACTCTCGTTTTATTCCTAATGCCCCAGAGATTCGTCATTGTTTGGCTGAACAACTCTATCAGCGTGGAAAATTTAAGGATTCATTGGCATTATTGGCAAATCTACACAAAGATTCTCCAAATTATTTGGAAGTGCCTCACGCCTACCTACTAATGGCAAAAGTATTGTTGGAGGGTATGTCAAACCCGAAAAAAGCATTGCAGTTTCTTGGGTTTATTAAGAAAAACTACCCCCAGTATCCTAATAAAGAAGCAATTGTTGAATTAACTGCAGCATGTAAGCAAGCAATGGCGTGATGTGAATACAATCTTAGCTATAACTATGATTGCATTCACTAAATGGGACTCTAGTCTAAGAAGAAATCGGGCATCAACTGATTGTCATCTAACTCTGGGTTAACGCGATAATGGCTAAAATCTTCTACCCCTTCTTCTCGTAAAAGATCTTCGTCTACGAAGAAATTTGCAGTTGTCGTACGGCTGTCTTTAGTGAGTATGCGATAAGCTGCATCCGCCATGATTTCCGGTGTACGGGAGGCGTTTACAACATGCTCTCCACCGAGGTTATTTCTAACCGCTGCAGTGCCAATGGTTGTTTTTGGCCATAACGCGTTGAATGCGATACCGACAGATTTAAATTCTTCAGCCATGCCTAATACGCATAAACTCATATTATATTTTGAAATGGTGTAGGCCACGTGTCGAGCGAACCAATTTGGATTTAGATTAATGGGAGGGGATAGGGTGAGAACGTGAGGGTTATCCGCTTTTTTAAGGTGTGGAATAGCTTTCTGAGAGACTAGAAATGTGCCTCGATAATTGATTTGATGCATTAAATCAAAACGTTTCATGGGTGTATTTAATGTCGGGGTCATGTTGAGAGCACTTGCATTGTTTACCAGAATATCAATGCCTCCAAAGGTCTCTACTGTTTTGTTGATAGCCGCTTCAACTTGCTCTTCATCGCGTACATCAACAACCAATGCTAATGCCTTTCCGCCAGCAGCCTCTATCTCTTCGGCAGCCGTATAAATAGTCCCCTCTAGTGTTGGATGTGGTTCTGTAGTTTTTGCTGCAATTGCGATGTTGGCACCATCCTTTGCTGCTCGTAACGCGATTGCTTTACCTATGCCTCTACTGGCCCCTGTTATAAATAACGTTTTGCCTTTTAAACTTGTCATATCTTGAGCCCTTTGTCTTAGCTTTCTTCTAGTTGTGAGGCATTATCAACCAAAACCCAAAACCAAGCAAGCGCTTGGTTTTGGGTTTTGGTGTGTCATTTAAACTTATATGAGCTTTATTTGAGAAAGCATTGGCTAGTGGGCATATTGATCTACACTTCTTACAAGGGTGTGTAACGTCGGTTAGGAGAATGGAAATGACAGAAGCAGCATTGGCGCTGGAGCCTAATGTGGATTTGTTCGATGACACAGGAAATCTGGAGGTTATCACCTTCAGTATTGATAGAGCGCAGTACGCGATTCCTATTTCCCAAGTGCGTTACATCGAACAGGATAACCGTAAAACAACCCGTGTAGATTCGGCGAATGGGGTGTTAGAAGTGGTTCAATACCAAGGTGAGACGGTGCCTATTTGCGAGTTTTCGGAAATGGTGAATGTTGAGTCTGAATATAAGCAGAATGTAGTGTTAGCCGAGCTATTAAAGGCTCGAGAGCTTGATCATATTGGGTGGATGGATGCATTGGAAATGTCTTTGCGCAACGGTGTCGATTTTGCAAAAACAAAAGACCCCCATCTATGTGCCTTTGGGCAATGGTACGACACGTTTGAAGCGAAAGATGAAGTACTTGCGGAGATCATGGTTCGATTTGACGAGCCTCATAAGGAAATTCATGGTTTAGCCGACCTTTTACTTGGAATGCTTGCAGAAGGCGATAAAAAAGGTGCTTTGGAGCGCTTTGATTATGCTAAGAAAATCACATTAGGGCGATTATTGACCTTGTTCCAGCAGGCAACAGATCGCGTGCGAAGCCTTATTCGACCTGTTTTGGTCTTTGTTGCCAGAAAAAATGGAAAGCCCTTAGCTGTACGTTTGAATGCGATTAATGAAATTGTGACCTGTAATGAAAAGCAGTTTGCCCCTTATGATTCAAACATGACTGACTTGGGAAAAGAGCTTGAAGTGATTGTAGGTTATCTGCAGAGTAAAGGTGCTGAGGCTCCAACGATATTGCTGGATTGGCGTTTACATGATTAAGTCAGCGTAAAAAAATCAAAAATGCTAAGAAACTGAGAAGCCCTCTGCGAGAGGGCTTCTTTTTGCCTATGGTTCAGCTTCCATTCAGCTAGAGAGCGTTATTCTAACATTATCAGTGATTAACCCATCGGCGGCAGAGGTCGCGAGGACATGATAATGAAAACGAAAATACACATATTGTTAGGGGCTGCAGGGTTATTGTTGGCTGCATCGGTTCAAGCTGATTCAGCGTCGCGTTATGAATTTGGAACCGTGTTGGAGTCACACCCTATTATGGAAATATCTCGCCACCAAGAGCCTAGGCAGCAATGTTGGGATGAGCCTGTTGTGTATCAAGAACGTCGTCATCAATCTGCGACAGGAACCATCCTTGGCGGTATTATTGGTGCTGCTATTGGCAATAAAGTTGGACATGGTAGAAGCAATAAGCGTGTTGGTGCGGTAGCTGGGGCTGTGTTGGGGGCCACGATTGGTAATGACATTAGTCGAAAAGGGCGTCATGGCCATAGTTATCAAGCGGTAGAGCAACGGTGTCGAACCGTTTACGACGTGGTAGAAGAAGAGCGTGTGGTTGGCTACAAAGTTAAGTATCGCTACGCTGGGCATACCTATACTACGGAAACAGCAAAAGATCCAGGTAGCTCCCTACGTTTAAAAGTATCAATCGAACCTATGCAATAAGGTAGCTGAACCTAGATGGTGATCAGTAGTAATAGGTTGTAAACTTATTGCTAGAATTCATAACCATATATGTTGGGTGAGGTACGTTGTGATTAAACAATGTTTGTTAATCGTTGTTTTTTTATTTGCTGTGAGCAATAACGTCGCATGGTCTGCGGGAGTTGGTGTTGAGCAAGCGGTGAAAAATGTAAAAAAACAGTACTCTGGAAAAGTGCTAAAAGCGGAAAAAATTAAGAGTAAGGGACCTAAGGTGTTTAAGGTGAAGTTACTTTTGCCGGGCGGTAGGGTTAAAAATGTCTTTGTGGACGGTGCAACAGGTCAGGTTTTTGAACCTTAATCCATAAAATGGCTGTTTTTTTCACTTTTTAAAGAAAGCTAAGAAGGAGAGGTTACGTTGCGCTTATTGGTGGTAGAAGACGAGATTGCACTTCAGGAACAGTTAAAACAAGCACTAGAGAAAGCAGGTTACAGTGTTGATGTTGCATCTGATGGTGAAGATGGGTTGTTTTTAGGTAGTGAGCACCCCTATGACTTAGCTATTATTGATTTGGGGTTGCCAAAGTTGAACGGAGTGGATCTTATTCGGCGCTTGAGAGATAAGGATCACAATTATCCAGTGTTAATATTAACTGCCAGAGGAAATTGGCAAGATAAAGTGGAGGGGCTTGAAGCGGGTGGTGATGATTATGTCGTAAAACCGTTTCACCTAGAGGAAGTAATGGCTCGTATTAATGCCTTACTTCGACGTGCAGTGGGTTTGGCAAAACCTTCGGTAGTTTATGGCCCAATTGAGTTGGATACTGTGGGTCAGCAGGTTAGGTTAAATGGTCAACAAATAGAGTTAACCAGTTACGAATACAAAGTAATTGAGTATCTGATGTTGCACCCTGGTGAAGTTGTTTCTAAAACCACATTAACTGAGCATATTTATGATCAAGACTATGATCGGGATAGTAATGTGATTGAGGTGTTTGTGGGTCGCTTGCGGAAGAAGCTAGATCCCCAAAATAGCGTTAAACCTATCGAAACACTGAGAGGGCGAGGGTATCGCTTTACGTTAGTGAAAAATGAGCAATAAGGAAACGTAATCTTATGTTCACTTCTTTACGAGGAAGGCTATTTAGCTCAACTCTTATTATTCTTGTACTATTTCTTGGTGGAACGGGGTGGGGATTACATCAAGCTTTTACTCACAGCGTAAAACAAGGTGCTCAAGAGCAGTTGCAGCTGCACTTGTATAGCTTGCTTAGTGCAGGCAATGAAATTGATAATTCATTGTACTTGCCAGAGGTATTGCAGGAGCCGCGTTTTAACACATTAAGCTCGGGGTTGTATGGGGCCGTGCTAAATGGGCAAGGTGCGGGTGAAAAAGGGGGGCATGAAGATAAGACATCTATTTGGTTATCTGGGTCTTCGCTAGGAGTCGATTTCTCTTTCGTAAAAATGCTGCCTCCTGGAGAAACGCAGTTTGATACGGTTTTTGATGATGGCATTACGTTTTATCAATTAGCACTAGGTATTGTGTGGGAGGGTGCTGGCGGAATAGAGCGTACTTACACATTTGTAGTGAGAGAGGATACCGCACGTTATCAGGCTCAGCTAGCCTCATTTCTCAATGTTCTGTGGAAGTGGTTGTTGGGGTTGGGTCTGATTTTGTTGGTGACACAATGGTTGGTACTGCAGTGGGGGTTGTCACCGTTACGTTTGTTAGCGCAGCAAGTTGCTTTGATTGAGAAAGGTGAAAGTCAACGCCTGGAAGGGCATTTTCCCTTGGAAATATCTCCTGTAGTTAATAACTTAAATCAGCTGGTTGCTCATGAACACCGTCAACGTGAACGTTATAAGAATACGCTTGGAGACTTAGCTCATAGTTTAAAAACTCCATTGGCAGTACTGCGGGGTGCTACTAGTTTGACTCAGTCGGTTGATGCTTTGCCTGAAGTCGTTGAGTCGCAAGTAAAACGAATGGATCAAATTGTTGAGTATCAATTAAAGCGCGCCGTAGCATCATCTGGTGCAGTAAAAATAGGTAAGGCTGTTGTAATAGATATTGTTTGTGAAAAATTACTGACAACGCTCGATAAGGTATATCGAGATAAAAAAGTGCATGCATCGATTGAGCGTGAAGGGCTAAAAGCAGAAACATTAAAGTTTATAGGAGACGAAGGGGACCTTTTAGAGGTGATGGGAAACCTTTTAGATAATGCTTACAAGCACTGCGTACGAGAAGTCAAAGTAACGTTAAGGTTAGGGGATACTCATCAAATAGGTGTTTTGTTGTTTGAGGACGATGGTGAAGGTATCCCTGAGGAAGTGGGGGGGCGAGTGTTGCATCGAGGCGTTAGGGTTGATACCACAATGCAAGGACAGGGTATCGGATTGGCTGTTGTGCAGGATATAGTGGCAGGATACCAGGGGGAAATTAATGTTGGGCGTTCTAAGGTATTAGGGGGTGCAAGTATTTGTATTGAAATCCCTTGTGTTATTGATCGTTAAAATTTCGCCTGGTATAGAGCCCCAAATACCTAAAACCATTTGCTTATCTTTTCTGCCAACAGTGAATGAGTGATTGGTTTTTTAAGATAGTCATTCATACCGGCTTCAAGGCACAGTAAGTGATCGCCGGGATTGGCATTTGCGGTAACAGCAATAATGGGGACTTGAGCCATTGGGCCTGATATTTTTCGAATGCAACGAGTTGCTTCATAGCCGTCCATAACAGGCATTTGACAATCCATTAAGATTAAATCAACTTCATTATAATTAGCAAAATCAACAGCTTCCTGTCCATTGCTGCAGCTAAACACGGCGAGGTCCATTTTCTTTAAAATACCCGAAATTACCAATTTGTTAACGTAATTGTCTTCTACAACAAGTACCCGGGTACCGGGTGCAATGATTGATATTGCGGTAGGTTGTAGTTGGTGTGTGTCTTGGCTTTCTGGAATACCAACGGATAGGTCGACAGACACATTTGTTCCTATGCCAGGCGTTGAATCAAATGTAAGTGTTCCATGTAGAATGTCGACGACACGCTTGCATAAGGCAAGGCCTATTCCTAAGCCCCCGTGTCGACGTGTCAACGAACTATCGACTTGTTTAAATGACTCAAAAATGGATTTTTGCTGTTCAATAGGGACACCACAACCGGTATCAGCAATGCTAAAACGTAGGGCTATAGTGTTGGTGCCATCGTCATTGTTTGGATTTGTTTTTGCCGAAAGAAGAGGGGTAACAGATAATGTGACGTTGCCGTTTTCGGTAAATTTGACAGCATTATCTAATAGGTGTGAAAGGATGATGACTAGTTTACTTCTGTCACTACTGATAATGGGCGGAATGTTGGGGTCAATGTTGGCGCTATAGATAATTCCGCGCACAGTACAACGCATATCTAAATTCTTTGATAACTGTAGCAAAAGAGCGTTAAGTTCGATTGGTTCATTTTGTTGAAATAACGTACCTGCTTCACTTTGGGTAAAGGTGAGGATATCTTCGACCATGCCTAACATATCATTGCTGGAACGTTTTATGGTACGGATATGTTCATGCTGTTCGTCATCTAAGTGAGTGAACTCTAATAATTCTGTTGCGCCATACACACCATTCATGGGGGTGCGTAGTTCGTGACTTATCACTGATAGAAACTCATCTTTGAAGTGATTGCTTCCTGCCAGTAATCGGTTGGATTCTTCCAGTTGGGCTTTCGCTTCAGCTTCTATTTTTTGATTTTCACGACGTATTTGATTGATTCGATCGCCTAAAGCCATGGATAGCAAGATGGTTTCTAACGCTGCACCGGTATGAGCGGAAAGAGACGAGTATTCGTTAAATGGTATGACGCCCATTAATGTGAGTAACCAGACAACAGAGCCAATAACTAGACAGATCCATGCAATGAGAAAGTATCGAGCGATGGATAAATGTTGTTTTAGAGCAATAATTCCTGCAGTGATTGCGTTGCCAATCACTAACAGAGTTAATACGACAACAGATGAATGAAAAGGGTATGGCTGAAGGATTAATACCAATAAAATATTAATGATACATAAAATAATAATAGTCCAAAAAATTTTATGTATAACGGGTTGGCGTTCCCTGGTATGCAGAAAGTTCTGGCAGAAGAGGGCGCCAAATATCGTTGGTCCCATCGCCATAATCATATTGCATCCATAGGTAATGTTGGCGGGATTAATAAAGGGGAGTATTTTTCTTAGGGTACCGTCGGAAGAAAGGGTAAAAAGGAAAATGGATATGATATAAAAGACGTAAAATAGATAACTTTTATCTTTAGTTGAGAAAAATATAAATAAGTTAAATAACCCCATGACGGCAAAAATCCCGTAAAAGGCGCCGTGAGCGTATGACTTTATCCGTTCATTAGATAGTAGGTGGTCAGCATCAAGTATAGATATTGGGGTGATAATTGGCGAATCACTTGCTATTTGAAAATATACGGTTTGTACGTTGCTTGGTTGGCGTGTTAGGGGGAAAGCAAAACCTTGGGTATTGGATTGTACTTCTTGTGTGAAAGTTTCATAACCCGAGTGAAGTTCTTCGTAGGCACCTTGTTTGTTGGGTGAATAGAAGTGAATGGATTTTATGTGTGGATAGTTTACTTGTATGTACCAAGAATTATCGGTTTTGGGCAGTATTAACGTGGCCTTTGCCCACCATGTTGATGATCGTTTTCCGAGCTTAGGGATGTTTTTTTCTAATGCTGTAAAGGGCAGCTGAGTGATTTGTTCGAAGGTCAGCGAGTTGGAGGCATCTTCAAGCACCAACAGATATGGTGTAAGCGGTAATGGCTTTCCATTCTGGATGGTGACGGATTGACCTTGTGCGACAGCACAAAATAGACAAGCGGCTATAAATGTGAATTGTCGAAATGTACGTAATAGGAACAATTGATAAGGCATAGGCTCAATCGTTGGTAATTATTAGGAATTATGGGAGCTAGTATATAGGCTACGGAACCTTAACAGTTTAGCTAAGAAAGGAGGGGAGGAGTGTTACAAAGCACAAAATATCTAGACTGATTGTGTCTTAGTGGCGGAGAGGCATTAGGCCTAATGTTATAAGCAACTGGATTGACATTATTTGTTGAAATGAAGGGTTGTTGTTATCCTCCACCAAAAACCGCAAATAATTGGAGGAAACCAGCGGCTAAACCTAGAACTGCACCAACGCTGATTAACTTCCATTCGTCTTCTTTAAAAGCCGGCCTCAATATCTCTTGAAATTCAGAGGGGGAGAGTGACTCCATTCGGCTTCGTAGTAGGTTTTCGATAATCTCATGCTGCCCTTCACTGAATGCTTGATTATGAGCGAGTTCATCTTTGGCGATAGACAGTGCCATATCCGCAGCACGGGACTTTAAATCGATATAACTTTGCGTACCCATAAAAGCACGTGTCAGGGGTTTTCCTACCCCCATAACGCCCCAGCTAGTCGTTTCATCAATGGATGCTCTAATGTGGCTCTGAATCATTTTTTTAGCCCGATCGGATTTTGGGCCTGTTAGCATTGCGTGCAGAATATTGTTTATAGTAATGACTTCTTGTGTCGTGATACGACAGAGAACCCTTGCCACCTCTGCTTGACGTTTAAGGAATAAACCCTGTAGACGATAGGGACCTATTTTAATGGGCTCTAATGGCTCAAATATCACCTTCAGAGCAATAACGTTGGTGAGGTAACCTACCAGTAATCCGAATAATGGCAATATCCACCATAAGGGGTAGAAATACCAAACTATCATTTGAATAAAGCCGAATAGTGCGCCGAAATAGATTCCTGATTTGATAATAAATTTAAATTCATTCTCGCCGGCTTCTTGGAAAATTCGATTCAGGAGTTCTTTGTTTGACGTGAGTTTTTCAACAACCATGTCCTCTAAATCAAACAGGTCATCTATATTGGTACCGATGTCTTCGAGCATCCGGTTTGCCATATCTGGCAATTGTTTTCTGACATTCTTGTAGATATTGGTGCGAACATTATTAGGGAGGTTTTCCCATAATGTGGCATTTTCTTTGATCATTAACTCGTCAATATAAGTAACAATACGTTGGTCCATCATTTTAACGAGTTCTTTGGCGAGCAGGTCGCGATCAATCTCGCCGTAAACCTCAGCTACATTTGCCAATGCTGATAGGCCTTTTTCAACGACAACTTTGGCCATTTTTTCGGCTTTGGAAGGGATAACTCCTTGCCAGCCGATGAGCAGTGGTTGATAACCCATAAACTCTTTTGGTACAAACATGAGCTGAATAGCTAGCCAGTTAGTGCTCCAACCAACAATAGCGGCAACAACGGGAATGCTGAGGTATTTCCATAAGTCTGGGTGGGAAAGGATATCTGTGATCACGATGTATGAGCTTATCTTAGTATTATTTAATTATTGTTTTGAATGAGAGCCGGCTGGGTGTTTTCTAATCGGTTCTGGCATAGTGTCAGTCTAGACGTTTTTCGAGATTCTACGCGATGGATGGTGATTACGGTATCTATTTTTTGTGCACAGTAAGACGAAGAGTTGAACGAAGGTGTAGAGGGGCAATATAGGAAAGTCAGGCTTGGCTTTGGTGGCGGCGTATGGCTGATGCAAGTATCAATAATAACAGCGCAACTAGCGATAAAGGGGCAGGGGATGGAATGGTATTAGACGTATGTTCCGAAGGCTCTTTGGGCGACTGCCCTGTGATTGCTGATATGCTGGGTGATGCGTTTAGGTTGTACGGCTGAGTTAAACTGCCACTAGAAACTAACGATGGAGAACTAATGCTGGCAAAGGCGGTGCTAGGAAATGATGAGAACACCAAACTTAGCGATGTAAAACTGACAACCATTAGCAAAATACCTAGCCAAAGCGAAGCTTTAGTTGCGTGGTTTGGTTGTGCGTCATATTTTGTTTTTTGTCGCGTTACCATTAGTTATCTCTTTGTAACCTTGATCTGGCAATATCTGAAAATGTGCCATTTGGCATATAACTTTAGTTAGAATAAACCAAGGGACTAAGAGTGGTATTCTTTTGTGTTAAAAGTGTGACTTAGTTGGCTTTTTTGGTTGAAAATCGATCGCTTATTGATTGATAAATAAAAAGTACTGACTGAACAACGAGTTGCTGTTTAGTACTTTCTTTCGTCACGGAATTGATATTCAGCTTGTAAAGCTAGCGGTAGGGCGTTGAGTCAACAACATCGAGCTGGTCTTTGTGGAGGTGCTGCTCTGCATATTGTTCCCATACTCGCTCTTTGAGAAAAACTTGATATAGTTCGTGATCAATATGTTGCTTGTCTCTCATCCCTTGCAAGATTGCCAGCGCTTGGCTGATTTTCATCGGGTCTTTGTAAGGACGGTCTTGGGATGTGAGTGCTTCAAAAATATCTGCGATGGCCATAATACGTGCAGGTATCGACATCTGTTCGCGGGTCAATTGTTTTGGAAAGCCTGTGCCATCCATTTTTTCATGGTGACCTCCTGCATATTCAGGTACTTTTTTTAAGTGTTTAGGGAATGGGAGTGAATTCAACATTTCGATAGTGACACGCATATGGTCGTTAATTTTATTTCTCTCATCGGTATTTAATGTTCCCCGGCTAATACATAGATTGGATGCGTCGGCGGGAGACAGTAATGGGTGTTGGTTTTCACTGGAATCTTTCCATGTAAGAGTTGCGATGCGTTGAACTCGCTCCTTATCTTGATCAGAGAAAAATTCTGCTCCCTTGTTAGCACGATTGATAAATGTTTGATCATCATTAAGCTGTGTGATTTTTTCTTGATAGGTTTGCTCTGAATACGTGTCCTTGCCATAGGCCAAACAATATTCAAGATAAGTGCTGTATTCTTGCTGTTTGATGAGCTCGAAATGCGCGTTAATACTTTCGATACCATCGCGGAGGCTGTGAAGTTTGGTGGATTTATCTAAAATGGAATCAGGGGTGGAAAGTTTTCCGCAGTCATGTAACCAAGAGGCAACTCGTAATTCATACCAGCCGTCAGTATCAAGAGAGAATGACGGAAAATACTCCGTGTCATGACAGGTCGCTTGAGCCAGTAATTCTGTGATTACAGGTACGCGTTGGCAATGAGCTGAGGTGTGGGGGGATTTAGCATCAATGGCTTTCGCAATGCATTGAATAAAAGCATCTAGTAAATTTTTATGGTCTTGTAATAATATTTGGTTTTCAAGAGCAATTGCCGCGTAGGTACTTAATGCTTTGATAATGGGTTCTAGGTGTGTGTCAAATACACAGGGCTCATGAGTATAGGGGTTGATGGCATTAACCAATTGTAAAACACCTATCACGTCATTAGCGTGATTAATTAATGGCACGGATAAAAAAGAATGTGAGTGATAATTTGATTTTCGATCAAATTCGTGAGTCCCAGAAAAATCAAAGGTTGGGTTGTCGTAGGCGTTTTGTATATTAACAAGCTGTTTTGTTATAGCAGTAAAACTTGCAATATTTTTATGGTTGGGTGTTGCATTAGACGTCCTGTCAGATGCTCCGTCAGGAAGGTATAGCGGTAGCGAATTAAAGGAAATTGGCGTATCTGATGTGCCACCTAAGTGTAGATTCAGTTTTTTGTTTTTTAGAATAGTAAACTCTAAGGCTGGGCCGGTATCTTTCTGAGTGAGTAGATATAGAGTGCCTCCCTCTGCTTGGCAAATGGTTTGGGCTTCGTCTAGAATTGCTTCAAACAATCGAGCCGTTTCTTTTTGGCTGGCAAGACGAATTAATAAATTGTGCTGTTGGTCTAGCATTGTATTGTTTTCAATGCTGATGGCGACAAGAGAGCTAAGCGCTTCAATCATATGTTTGTCATTTTGGTAAAAGGCTGTCTCTTTGGTCTTTTTACGTGTGTTTTCATGATGAGCGTTGATGAGCTGTAATACACCAATAACATGATCATCGTGATTTGTTAGGGGAACCGTTAGAATTGAATTTGTGTGGTAATTGTTTTCGGCGTCAAAGCTTTCTATACCGCTAATATCATATTCGGTATTTTGACGTACATTGGTGATGTTGATGGTTTTCTGACTAAGAACACAGTGTGTGGCAATGTGGTGGTTGTTTGGTTTAAGGGATTTGGGATCGTAAAGTGGAAAATCTGGAAGTGCGTTGTTTTTACGATTAGTAATAGAAATGTCAAGGGATGTGTTGCGCATGATTACGGGGCTCAACATTAAGCCCTCGTCACTCTCTGTTGTTAGATAGAGTGTCCCTCCGTCAGCATCGCAGCATTGTTGCGCTTCGAGTAAAATTAGCTCATATAATTTCCAGCGATCATGTTCTGACGATAACGCTTTGGCAATGGTGAGTAGTTGGGGTAAGAAATCGTACGATTCAGATGGCTGCATGGTTTGGTTCTACCATTGGGGCTTTATCTTATATTAGCAGCTAATCGTTTATTTCATTTTACCACCGTCTTAGGCTGACGAGGAATAAGCCTGCGAGTATCCCCCAGCCGAAAGAGCCGCCCCCACCGCCTCCGTTGTCCGAGTTAATGTTTGTTGAGCTTGTGGGCGTATCAGCTACTTCTGGTGTGGTGGACTCTTCTGAGGTTGTTGTCTTGGTAATGGTGAGGGAGCGTGAGTATGTATTGTTACTGGTGTTGATATCGATAACGGTTGATGGGCTTGCAATGTTAGCCGTGTGTGTCATATCTAATGATGTGTTTGTGCTGGTTGTGCTAATGATTAGTGAGTTTGATAATGTTGAGGTGCTTAACAAGCACTGGTAGCTAAAACCATTGCTGGCAATGGTGCAGGTTTCCCCTGATAGTGAGACCGAGGTGAACTGTCCATTGAGTGGTGTTGATAAATCAGTTGTTGAAAGTGTACCTGTAACGGATATTGTTGTGATTGGTTGGTAAAGCGATGAGGCAGAAATTGTAAAATTGTCCGTTGTTGTTTCGTTTTGTTCGCTTGATGTCACGTTGCTTTCACTGGCTGTGATAGTGACGTCTGCGGCAAAATTGATGCATTGTTCTATGTTGTTGGTGTTGCTTATGGTGGATTGAATACTTTCGATAGAGCAGCTCGAGAATTGACTTGCAAAACTGGATAGCGACGGTGCCATAATAAATCCGGATTCACAGATGTTATTGCCTGGGTCATCGTGGCTTGATCCCATGTTGTGCCCGATTTCATGAGCAACAACCAACGCTGTGAGAGGGATGTTACCTGAAACAAGTTGTGAGGTGCCCACACTGTATCCATTGGTGTCGCAAAGAGTTCCTAAATAGGCAACGCCAACAGTGCTAGTGTCGAATTCTCGTCCGGTGATAAAATGAAATAACGCGGCATCATTTTTAATAAAAGACAGTTGTTGATTACCTTTTTTTGACTGGATGTCATCAAGTAAAGAGATGGCATCAGTTGAGGTGGAAAAGGTTTCTATTGATAAAAATTCAGAGGTGATTTGACTGAAGCCGATATTCATGCCGTTGATATAGTAACCCTCAACAATATTGATAAGTGAGTTTGCTTGGTCTTCAGCATTATTTGGATAACGCGCCTGAAATGCTTGGTCAAATGCTAATTCAAGTTCAGCGACAATACAGATGCCATTGAGCGTTTCTTCACATAATGTGCTGTAATTTATGGTTTGGCTCTCTATTATTTTTGCAGCAGAAATTGTTTGTGGAGATAATGTATTTGTAGAGCCACAATACAGGGGGGTGCCGCGTTCTGCTGGAAGGCTTGAAACGATAATGTTGCCTTCGATATCAATGATGCTATTGGCAGGAGTAACATTGTGAATGTTGCCATCAATGGAAACTACGCCCTGCCACTGGTTTTTTATGTGGGATAAACGGGCCCAGCTATAAGGGTTTTGATCGATAACCCCCATAAAATGTTGAGCGGTGTCATTAATTGTTGGGGGATAATGAAATCTTGGGTTGATGGTTAAAATAAGGTTGTAAGATAAACCATCGATAGTAATGAATAGAGAGCTTTTTGAGGGTGATTGATTTTCAGCTAGGATAGGGGACGAATGGGGTAAAAGGACAAGGGTTATAAGATAAAACAATCGAATGAATTGTTTGTTTAACGTTATATGATTTTGTGCCTTTAGACTCATATGGTATTACCCGATGTATAAAATGCATAGTTAAAACTATGATTACAGATATAACGGATAAATACTGTGTGGATTATCTCAACGGGCAATTTTAAAGGGCTATCTCAAAGGGTTAGATATTTGACCTCGGAATTAGCGGCTAAAAAAGCTCGATATCGGATCCACTGCCGTCATTGGATGTTTCATCTAGATGTTCTTGGTCAAATCGAGTGAATATCATATCCAGTATTTTTTGTTGACGCTCTGATAAATGTTGTAATAACCGAGTGATAGTTTGAAAAGATTGTTGAACGGTATCGGATTGATCACTGAGGTCATGTGTATTATGGATCGCGTCTTCAACCCGTTTCAAAAGAAATGCTTCTTGATCTTCCTCTAACCCCATGTGTGGCAGTTTTCCCTCTAATTCTGTGAGCATATTACTGAGTGATACCACGACTTTCTTTTGACTGTCATTTAAGGAATTTGATAGGCTAGAGAGTGTGTTGTTAACTGCTTGAAAGGAGGCTGATACGCTTTGACTCTGCAGTAATAACGCACGCTCAGTATCTAGCGCTTTGATTTTTGCATCCGTAGCACTAAGCAGGGATGGAAAAAGATCTTTGTAGCGCCCATAGGTTTCCATATCGTTAATGGGCATGTTCTTAATTAATAATGACACCCTTGGATAAGTGATTTGGGTTCTGCATCCGAAGTCATGAAAGCGGTTTCCTGCGGATTGTAGTGCTGGCATTAACTCCATTTCTAATGGTGTTACACTGCCTTTCGAAGAAAAGAATTTGTTTCCCTCTGCAGTGCTGAAAAACAAGCAGCAATTGAGGTTTAAGTTATTTGTTACTTGGAAAAAACGATTGGCAAGTTGCTCAAATGAGGTGATTGCGTAAGCATTTTCCATAAACTGAATGACTTGGCCAAGCTCGTTGTTGCCAATCATTACAATTAATGCTGTTTGTGATGCATCTGCCGCTTTGGATTCTAGTGCTCTGTGGGTGCTATGCTGATTGCTATGTATATTGAGTTTGGCAATTAATTCTTCTTTTTCGCAGGGCTTTGTAAGAAAGTCGACTGCTCCGGCTTCATAGCCTAGCATTTTTTCGCGAGTTGACGTTTTTCCTGAAAGAAAAATGATGGGTATGTTACGGGTTTTGTTGTCTTGTTTTAACGCATCGCAGACCTCGTAACCATTCATGCCAGGCATCTCAACATCTAAAAGAATGATGTCTGGTAATTTCTTTTTGGCGGTATCTATTCCTTCCAGACCGTTGCTTGCACAAAGGGAGGTGTAGTTTGTACTTAGTGTTTTACTGATGAATTTTTGAATAAACTTATCATCATCAATGATAAGAATCGACTGAAGTTTTTCTTGTTTAGAATTATCCAGTGATATATTCATCTAGATTCCAACCTCGCCTGCCGAGTCATTGCATTGGGAGGAGGTAATGTTGATGTGTTTCGATTCTTTTTATCCTTATTTAAATGTTTTTTTTTGAATATAGATACAGCTCTAGCATAAATATTAAGCTGAGCCCAGAATAAGCTGAATACATATAAAAAGAACCCAACTTGTAGCGGCGCTTCTATTAAGGGGAATGATGGGATGATGTTGTTTAGTTCAAGAACAAAAATGAACGTGCCAAAAGATAACCAGAAGAACCCTAATAAAGTTACTTTGTTGGGGCGTGATAATCGTTGCCAGTGGCGAACGCATAGGTAACTTAGTAAAAGGAAAAATACGGCGGCGGTGATGAGATCTAATATAAGTGCGGTGTCGTAACTGATTACAATGGGCGCGATTAGCAACAGTATATTAGCCACACTTAGTGATAATAACGAATGATGCCAGCGGTTTCCCAGTGCCATTTTAGAGAATATGATGTACAGATAGAGTGATAAAAAAGTGAGGGATCCTGGTATCAACGTCGCCAACCCCATGCGATTCCAAAAAGGGTGCTCAGGCCAAACATACTGAAAGGCGTAGCCTTCTATGGTTAATAACGCTAATAGAGGAGTGATTATCATGCCTGGAAATATAAAACGTCGAATACGGGGTTGTGGGGAAAGTCGGTATAGAGCGTATGCCATTAGTGCAAATAAAAGCGTGAAATAAGCAAAGTTAAATCGATTTTCAAATTGACTGACTTGCCAAAATGCATCGTTGTTCCACATCGTGAGTGGCGCCTGTAGAGACTGATTACCTGTTAATCTTAGAAATAACTGACTGCTGCTATTGGGGGCAATTGATATGGGAATAATAAAGTTATGGTGCGCAATAGGCCGGGAGCTGAAATGTAATTCACTGCCCATAATATAGTTGGATAGTAACCGACCTTGTTGATTAATGTGGTAAAACTCCACGTTATCTATTAGAGAATAAGGAAGTTCAATAACTCTATCGATTGATGTGCTTGAAGGGTTTGATAATGTTGTTGTTAGCCAAATGGCTGAGTCGGAGAAACCGAAGTTGAGACGTTTATCTTGGGGGGGCAGCCATGCTAATGTATTTGGTTTTTTGATATCAGCAATTTCTAGTTGTTTACTAGTATCCATGTAATACGTTACATAGGGGCTGAGATCTTGTTTATTTAAGCTGCCATCTATCGTCATGCTCGCCGCTAGAGCCGACTTTGCTGATAAGAGGGCAATAGTTGATATGAGGATAAATATTACAAAATCACGAACGTTCAATGATTGTGGTTCCTTCAATGGCTTTCTTCCTTATGAGGCAAACTTTATTATATCTTCTTCTACATGAGTGACCTAAGGCAATTCTACTGGAGTTTTAGAGGAGACATTTGGATTAGAATCCAAATAAACGGTATGTGCTCCATGAACGATAATACTTTGCATTGCATACTACCTTTTACTTGATAGTCGCCACATGCAATAACTGTCGTAATGGTTGTTACTCACATTTTGTTCACATGGCACCTACATCTTGAATAGACCTATAGAAAGTAAAGCACAATTCACAGAATTTACTGGGTGCCTGGGTCGAAAGAATCTAATAATTTTCGTCTAACGCCATCTGACTTATTGCGCATTTGAATAATAGTTGCACCAAGAAGTACCAGAGCCACAACTAATAGCCATGTTTGCCATCCCGTCGTAGGTTTTATTCCAGTTACTTCTAATACACCCAGTAATACTAAGTGAAAGATATAAACAAATAAGGCATATTTTCCAACATTGTTTAACACGCGGGTGACTTTAGATGAATTTGAACTGTTTGCAAATGCGAGCATAAAGACAACCAGTATGAATGTTAATCCGCCACTGGTTCGGAATAAGAAGATTGATGAGTGGTTCCAAAAGTGTGCTTTAACGTTGGTTGGTTGAAGGTCCCCTATGCCTAAGGCATGCTGTATCGAATGTAACACTGCAGTGACGGGGTCACCATAAAACAGCAGAAACTCACTTTTTACATCAACGGTCCAGGGGTATTGAGAC
The DNA here is from genome assembly GCA_002163245.1 of Gammaproteobacteria bacterium 42_54_T18. Taxonomy (GTDB): domain Bacteria; phylum Pseudomonadota; class Gammaproteobacteria; order Pseudomonadales; family Ketobacteraceae; genus 42-54-T18. Next base: position 26,156 of record MAAL01000188.1, read on the forward strand.
GTAATACTTAATAAGCCGATAAAACAACCCACAGCAGCGGCAGCGAATAACCCATTGTTATGAAAACGTTGGTATAGGATTCCAATGATGGCACCGATGAATGTCATGCTAATCAATGGGATTGCGCCACCGGCTCCGGCATTAAGACCGATAATACTGGTTTTTGATTGCTCAAGTACAAAAGCGGTCATTGTTACCACAGCGATAGCTAGTGTTAGTGTGATTATTGGTTTCGGTGTTATGAGCATGCTGCCCGTTAGGGCCATAGATATGGCGATAATAGAAAGAATACCAGAAGAAACAAATAAATCCGGAAGCTGTATTCCGTTGTCGCCAATGAAGAATATAACGGAGACGAGATATAAAAGTATAAGTTTGGGGGAGAGAGAGAATAACCACCGCCGCTTGCTGATGGGGGTGGTTTTTAATACTTTGGATAAAGATAAGGTAAGGCTGAATCCTGAGATAAAGAGAAATTGTGCAGAAATAATAGGCTCTACTTGTATGAAAAATAATAGACATTGATCCCAAAAGGTCTGTTTGTCTGGATGTTTTAATAGAAAGGTAAAATTACCTTGAATTCGGATGCTATGGGCAATGATCATCATAATCACTGCAACAGCACGAAAAATATTTAAACCGATAATAGGGGACATAAATGTAAGCGTTTTTTGTTAGAAGTAATGATGGAGCAAGGATGCTGCTCCATTTATTGTAGCGCCATTGAATCGTTAAATCCTTTTAGAGTCAATGACACTTGTACATTACATAACAGGTATGGGTACGAGTATTTCTCGTGTTATCAGATTTAAGTTAACTGGTTTAAGACCTCTAATGTGGAATAACTGCTACCAGAAGACTTTGCTGTTTCGAGGTAGTTACCCATATATAGCTTTGTTTGATCTTTTACTTTCATAAAGTGTGCTTCGAAATAGGTTTCAATATCCATGGGCATAACATGGGGGGCAACTCTTAATAGTGTTTTGATAATAAGAGGTGATGTTAAACGTAAACCTATTGGGCGTTTGACTTGGTGTTTGGCCTCTAGGGCTGAGAAAATTTCATCTATTGAATGTATCAATTGTTTGAGTAATGCTGTGTTATTTCTCAGGGTAATGAATTTCCATTGGCTTGATTCGAGCGCCGTAAGAAATGCCATCAAAAATGCGGTGGGAAAAAGTGATTGCGTACGGACACTTTTTGATGACTTTGCTGCCATTTTACCGTCTAAAAATGTGGTAATGACGTCTTGGCGGCGATTAAGCTGACCAGAAAAGGGTGACGGTACAAACGGCGGTAACCAATATGCGGTGCCGGGTAATTCAACGGTTTCAGTGGCTAACGGCGCTGAGTAGCTGATTAGGGTGATCATGCCTTCAACAATCTGCTCGGCAGGGAATGTGTTGGATAGATGTTGATAATCCTCAACACTCGGCTGTAGCATGACAATGGTGGGTTGTCCGGTTAATGCTTGTTTAAAACCGGTAAAATCAAATGATTGTAATGCAGTTGAGGAAAAGCAAAGGTATACCTGATCCCATTGCTGTTGCTGAACCTCATCAAAGCTGGAGGCAAGAGTGTATTGTGTAAATCGAATGGGTTTTTTTAGCGATTTATCGGTGTTCATATGATAAAGAACAGACCCTTTAGACATGCTTTCAAGGTACTTCTCTCTTACAAAAAAAGTAACCTTATGGCCTGCGTCTGAAAAGTGTTTTCCGTAAACTAGGCCGACAGCACCTGCACCTAAAATTAAAATGTTCTTCTTCATTTGTGTCTCTGCTTATTAGAATAGTTGTAGTATTAATTCTGTACGTTCTTGGATATGAGCCATATAACGATAGATCTTATTTTGTGGCTGCTTCACCAATCATAGCTTGTAGTCCACGAGGCACAGCTCGTAAGCCGGCCATTGATATTTTGTATAAAAGCCCCGGTACAATCACTGCTTTGCCTTTAGCTACCGCACGCAAGCCAGCGTGGGCTACTGAATCACTGGTCATAATGGCGTGTCGTCGAAACCCTGTAATGTTCTGGCCCGATACGTCCATAAACTCTGTAGCGGTTCCTCCTGGGCATAGGGTCGTGACGTTGATGTTAAACTCTGATAATTCCTTGTTGAGAGACTCGCCAAGGCTTAAGACAAATGCTTTGGATGCTGCGTAGGTGGCAAACTGCGGTATTGGCATAAAACCAGCGATAGAGGCAACCAGCAATATGTAGCCACCGCCGAGCCGTCTCATGTCTTCAGAGTAGAGATAGGTCAATTCTGTTAATGTTGTCGTGAGCAGGTGCATCATATCAGTGTGGGTATCTAGCGGGGTTACGTGAAAGGCTCCGTGTTTGGCGTAACCTGCATTGTTGATCAAAATATCTACATCAAGGCCTAAGGCTTGAGTCTTTTTGTATAATGATTTGCCGGCTTCAAGTGTTGCTAGATCATGACTGATAGTGGTCACGGTGATGTCGTATTGTGTTTCTAGTACCTGTTTTAGCGCATTTAACTTGTCTTCACGTCTGGCTACAAGAATAAGGTTGCAGTGTTTTTCTGCTAGTTGGCGAGTGATTGATTCGCCTATTCCGCTGGATGCTCCTGTTACTAAAGCGGTTTTTCCTGCAAATTTATTCATAATTTACCTTTAATTTTGATTCGGATGAAATATAATCAGTTCGATGGTTGTAAAAATATCGTTCAATTCGATAAATGTCAAACTGTAAATTTGTAGGAACGCTCTTTCATCATTAGAATAGCGCCAAGTTTGCATACGATTGTTAGGCCAGACGAAGCTCTAGGGTGACTAATTGGTATGCCTCTAAATACATTAGGAAAGCAGTATGTGTGACGTTACAATGGCTAAACTGAAGCGGATGGCAAAAGCCTTTAAGGCATTGTCTAACCCTAATAGGCTTCAAATATATCTTGAGATCATCGATCAACGCAGTAAACGTGTGGAAGGTCAATTGGAAGGCGGGTGTGGGATTGCAGAGTGTATTAGCAAATTGAATATTGGAGCGCCAACGGTATCTCATCATGTCAAAGAGTTGGTGAATGCAGATCTTATTTCTGTTGAACGTAACGGGAAGTTTATGATCTGTTATTTAAATGAGCCGATGTATAATGAGCTTAAAGAGTTTTTTGATGGGAAATCATTATTTTCTGGGACAGGGCTATTATCCGCAAAGAGTTAACTAATAATCAATTGGCGCTTACTTCAAGGAATGGAGGGCGCTTTTTGATAACGGTAACGCTGGTTTTAGCGTTGCTTCTTATAGGGTATTTGGGTTTTCGTTGGTTAAAACATACCGTTTATTATGCAGTCGATGCGGAGTTAGTTGAGTCAGGTATTTATAACGTAAGATTTGAAGGTGTTACGTTAACGTGGTTTGGTGCTGATATTCGTTCATTAAGGTTTGATTTAGAAAAAGCAGGTCAACGCCAAAGCGTTTCTTTATCGGATATATCTATTCAAAGCTCTTTGACATCAATTAAGCAGAGACGAATTCTGAGCCTTGGTGTGGGTGAGTTGACGGTGGTTGTTGAAAAGATTACACCGCAAATATCGGGTGAGAGTGTAGGCGTGGAAATTGCTAATTTCCCTATTCCTTCAGATCTGTTTTTGTTGCTGCCTGCAGATAGCGTAGAAATCAATCAGTACAAGGTTCGGCACATCGATGATCATTGGCGTGTGCACAGTGACCAAGGTGTAGCAATTACACAGGGCCTACTGCTTACATATTTTTCGTTTTTTTATCTTGAATTACCTGAAATAAAAGTCAAATTACAATTGAATGCTAAAAATAAAATCGTTATCAATTTAGTGCCCTCGTTGTCAAACGCCAATCCATCAATACAGCCAGTATTGATGAGATTAGAGAGCGAAATTAGCGGCCACTATAAGCAATTATCAACGTCGTTATCGATTGATGTAGATATAAAAGAAAGTATCGACCGTTCAGCGTTTGTTCAGGAACATGTTGATAGGCTTGCGGGTAAGGATGTGCTTTTCTCAAAGGGACAACTTCAGATGTCTGCTAATGTGACAATAAATATAGAGGAACTCTTGCAAGATATAAAAGTAGATAATGTCCATAATATTATTTCATCTGTGCGGGGACAGGGGGAATTGCAGCTTAATGATATTAATGTACTTGGTCAGGGTAAGAGTTTTTCTGGGTTGAACGGTGTGTTAAATTTTGATGTTGATGATTCAATGTTGTCTTTTTCAACCGAAGATATGGTTGTTAAAACGGTGTCGGCTGGAGTTGAAATTGATTCGGTCGATAGTGTTTTTAGCGGTTTTTTTGATATTACGGAACTTGCATATCAAGTTAATGTAGCATCAGTTGATGGGCATGTTTTGGGAGGGAGTATGTCTTTGTTACCCTTTTCTGTGACTGGACCGATACTTAACAGTGAATTTGAAATGCAATTCAATAATGTTGAATTGCATAAATTATTAGAGCTCCAGTCAAATCAAGATTTATCGGGAGAGGGGCAGTTAAGCGGATTTATACAGGTATCGATTAACGAGTCGGTAATAGAGATTCCAGATGGTCACTTCGGCAGTAAAAATGGGTATATCCGATATCAACGAAATAGTGTTGTAGATGCGGTTAGTGATTCTAATGGCCAACAACAATTAGCCTTTGTATTGGATGCAATGGAGGATTTTCAATATAATTCGTTGGAAACTGGAGTGACATTAAAGGCTCCTGATAATTTGTACCTCGCTATTGCGATGAAGGGTTTTAATTCAAATGTTAAGCATGGCCAAATGCTTCATCTGAACCTTAACTTGGAGCAAAACATAGGCCCTTTGATTCAGGCAGCGAATATAGATTCTGCTTTGCAGGATAATCTATTAAAGTAATATCAAAATTAGTAAATTCGAGGTTAAAAAGGCAGGATTATATGAACATAAGGAATCAATGGTTGATCAGTATATTACTGATAACTACCGTGGTGGCTTGTACACCGACCGTACGAGTGGCGACAGATAAACCCATTACCATTAATTTAAATGTGAAAATTGAACATGAAATTACGGTAAAAGTTGATAAAGAATTAGACGATCTATTTGCAAGCGACAGTGCTCTATTTTAGCGGGAGAGGTAATATGAAAAAAACAACGAAGGCGATTAAGCATCTATCAGCTGCTAGTGTATTTCTGTTAGTGATAACATCACAGGCATGGGCGCTTAATTTACAAGAAGCTAAATCAAATGGTTTTGTGAAAGAAACTGCAACGGGCTATTTGATTGTGGTTGATACTACACAAAAGGAGGCAGTTTCATTGGTTGAGGACATTAACGTAAAGCGAAAGAATAGATATACCGAGATTGCAAACAGAAATAATGTTCCTGTCCGTTCAGTAGAGAAACAAGCAGCAAAAAAATTAATGAAATAGTACGTCATTGCTTTGGCGATGGGAGTATAGACGTTTTTTGTTTATCTGTTTATAAGCGTGATGTGCGAAATTAGCTTCATTTTTTCAGATTTTTTGTGACGTTCATCACAAAAAACGGGGCCTGATTTTGTTTGTTTAAGTGCAATATCGCACCAATATTGCACTTAAATTAGCAATTAATACGCAGAAATGAGTGCGTTAAAATCTAATTCGTTGATTTTCACCCGTTTTATTACGCCCCAAATTCTTGCATTCATAAAAAATCCCCCATATATTTAAATGACTGAGGAGTCTAATTTCCCTTGTTTTATTAGGCAATGGCTTTGAATAGACTCTGAGTAGATACGTTATGTATGAGGGCACTCAATGATTAAAGGGCATATAGATCCTAATTTCTCAAATGTCGCAAGCTTGTTTGAAAAGCTTATTCCCCGTAATGGAAAGGGCGGGGCAGCATTATGTGTTTACCATTGTGGTAAACCGGTTGTAGATATTTGGGGTGGTACAAAAAATGAAATGGGCGAACGCTGGGAAGAGAACACGCTGGCGTTGTCATTTTCTACAACAAAAGGTATAGCATCTACGTTGCTACATATTTTGGCAGATCGTGGCTTAATTAAATACGATGCGCCTATTGCTACCTATTGGCATGAATTTGGTCAAGCAGGTAAGCATGATATAACCGTTCGCCATTTGCTATGCCATGAAGCTGGTATGTATGATGTGCATCGGTTACTCGATCATTCTAGCCAACTGAATAATTGGGATACTGTGATTAACAAAATAGAAAGCAGTCGTGCGTCACACCGTCCAGGTTTGGTTAATGGTTATCACGCATTAACCTATGGTTATCTAGTTGGTGAGTTGGTTTCTCGTGTGACGGGAAAGCCTTTTGCACAAGTCTTAAAAGAAGAATTGGCAGACCCCTTAGAATTAGACGGAATGTTCGTTGGATTGCCTGATGATGAATTACATCGTCGGTCGACATTGATTAGTCACCAGGTGCCTGAAGCAGCATCTTCTACGAGGCCTAAAAGTTTACAATCTTTGATTTTAAAACAAGTTATTGCTGGGGCAATCCGGTTATCAGGTGCTAACCCCAATAATATCCGAGCAGGATTATTACCGCGCGGTATGTCTACGTTTGATTTTAATTCCAAAGAGACGGTTCAAAGCTGTATACCTTCTATGAATGGTATGTTTACGGCCCGATCTTTAGCGGCGGTTTATAATATGCTGGCAAATCAAGGAGAGGGTAACGGTCAAAAAATCATGTCAGGTGCGACGATTCGCGAAGCGTCAACAATTCAGAATATGCGCAGAGATAGAGTTGTACCAATCCCTATGCGTTGGCGTTTAGGTTATCACCGAGTATTTACCACGGGTCCGAAAACACCTCACGCGTTTGGACATTTTGGTTATGGTGGTTCCGGTGCATGGTGCGACCCTAGTCGGCAACTTTCTGTTGCGATGACACTAAATAGTGGTATTGGCACCCCTTTTGGAGATTCTCGATTAGCACGTATTAATGGTGTGGTGATCCGGTCAGCGGAAAAGTTAGCTGATAAGAAAGGCTCGGTGTTGGGGTACAACTAAACAATATCTATGATAATAAAAAAGCCAACAGAGACTCTGTTGGCTTTTTTATTGGGCTATTCTTGAAGCATTTATGCTAATAATTGTCGAGCTAATACGCCGCAGCCGATTAGCATAAATAGGTAGGTTGCACCGGCGGTGATTTGTCGTAGCTTGAATAAAAAAGAAATCATGCTCCAAGCATAAGCGATGCGGATAAAAATAAAGTTAAATGCTAAAAATGCTACCAAACCTTTATCGGTACTCCCCATATCCAGCGCTAAGATAAGAAGTGCAAACGGGATAATAAATTCAAGAGTGTTGCCGTGGGAGCGAATGGCATTGCGAAGTTCTTTATTCCCTCCGTCTCCATTGGCAATTTTTTCTTTCATACGAACGCGAGACACGTTAACTGCAAGTATCGAGACCAGCAGAATACTGCATAATACGTAAATGTTAAAAATCACCATGGGTTATCAGCCTATTATTTCTTATGAATTGAAACGGTCGTTTGATAGTAGGCTATTTAGTGTTAGCTAGCCAAGGGGTATTTGGCCAAATAGTTGTTGTAGAAGTGACAGATTGTGTCGAGAGGAGGTAGGGCGATATCACTAGGTAGGAAGCTCACCACTCATTGTGTGGGCTTCCTACCTAGTGATATCGAAGGAGCTAGGTCGATTCAGTAGGTTATGTTGGTATTGTTACATCAACAATACCATCAAAGGCAACTAACCCTGCTTGCGTGTCTTGTGAGCCTAGGTCGGTACCAAATAGATTAAAAAATCTATTCTGTTCATCTTCCCCATGTAACGCCATATAATTTAGCACAACTGTTTGTGCCAATAAATTAGGGTTGTTTGCTGCGGGGCTTGAGCCTGTTTGCACAGCTCCATTTGAGTCCATATAGCCAATTTGCTGTCGGGCCAATTGTTCATCTTCGTTGTTGCCTTTCAATACAGGTTTTCCTGTAGGGTTGTACACGAGGAAAAATGACGCTCCGGTAGAAGAATTATCTCCGGTCCAAACGCCTTTGTTACGCCCAGCATCAGATGAGTCAATAGCCCCATTGCTAGCCACAGATCCGTCAGAGAAGACATACATCATTAGTGGCTTGCCTTTTCTGCGGGCATACTCTAAACAGGCCCCCATGCAACGTCCAGCTCTTTCATCGCGAATTTCCCCAGTGGATCGATCGCCAGTGTGGTAATCATAACCACCCATGGTTATTGTTCCGGCTCCCGCGCGGCCATCGATAACTAACTTCATTACTGAGCCCGTTTTTCTAAATTCCCCATCGCTATCCCAATCAGCTTGAGAGAAAACTCCTGTATCTCCTACGATATCGGCATCTTCTTCAGGGTTGAGTACAGATGGCCCATCCTTAAAATCATCTGCAATTACAGCGCTTTTTAAGTAGCCGCACTTGATGATCCTACGGACGTTATTCTCGTTCGCATCGGTGGGGTCATTTATATCGGTAAGGATTTTTCCAGCTTTTGTTTCACTTAGCCGAGTAATTGTTTCCATCACGGATACAGCATCGTCCCCTAAAAGAGCAGTTAGCTGTCCAGTATCAACTAACCCTGTAGCGTCAGAAGGGCGATCAATTTTAGTCGGGCGAAGTACAGGGGAGTCGAGACCCGCAGCCATTTCAATCATTTTTGACGGGGCCATTGAGTTGCCACCAGACTCGCTACTGCGAGATCCTATCAATGGAAGCAGTGATCCATTGGCACCGGCTACACCGATTCCGTACATGGGGTTGTGAGGGTTGTTGCCGGTATCATTGTCTGAGCGAGAAGGTATTACAGCACCGCTGGTACTGGCAGCCGTTTCTGGCGTGATACTTTGATTGATTCCTCGTAAAAATGCGCTGTCAGAGTGGAATGCCAACCCAAGGCTGCGGTCAATAGAATCGGTGGAGTTATTAATGGCATCGGGTAAACCAGGAATCATATCGCCTGGTAAGCCTTGGCGGCTATACCCTGAGGTGTTGAGTAGATCCAATTGCCCGCCTTGTTTGCCTATAAGAACATTAGAGCCAGCAATATTGGCTCCACCGGCGAGATCAAAACAGATAAACGGGATTTTTCCAGCACCTTCACTGATGTTACAGGCATCTTTTGCGGCTTCTAAATCATCCGCTAATGCTGCCAAAGCGCTGTCCGGTGCCATTAAGCTGAACAGTGAGGTGCCGACAACAGCACCTGTGCCCATCATAAATCCTTGACTTATAAACTCTCTTCTAGTTCGTGGGCGACGATGATCCGTGTGAAATAAAGGAGCGTCAGGAGCCAGTGGTTTATTGGTTTTTTTCATAATATTTGCCTCAAAAGATATCTTCAGTCGCTCGATTATTGGATTAGCATTACTGCGCTGCCAGCTGTTGAGGCACATAAAGCCTTAACAATGGTTTGTGTTCGTTCAGCATTGCAATTACCACTACAATTGGTCAACGGGTTCCGGCCAGGAACGCCGTCGAGCAATTGATCCAGCGGTGCGGAAAGTTCTGTCAAGTTGACATTGGTTTCCACTGAAGCGTCGGACATATTGCTTAGCAAGGGGTTAAAAATCAGATTGCGTTTAGCTTCGCTATCAAATGCAGTGTTCGGCAGAGCTGTAAAATCAAACCCTGCGAAATAAGCATCTCGTTTGGTGGTGTCGTCTACCAGCGCACTGCAATAGACCATCGCTAGTTGTGCGATTGCCATTTGGTGTGCAGGAACAAAATCACGGATAGTTTCAGTGACGGGAAGCTGTTGTTGAATTTCCGTATAGAGTGCTGCAACGGTTGATGTAGTTGACGCTACTGTTGTCATTGTTTCCAATGATGCATTGATTTCTTCAAAAGTACGTAGGCCTATTTGATCTGGCATTTCTCCTGGATCGGGTGCCGAAGGCGTAATTGAAGTAGGGTCAGTATACACACCTGTGTTACCTGCGATTTCACCAAATGCTAAGAAAAACTGGTCAGAGTCTACCCCATTTTGTTGATTGAAAATGGTACCTATCGTTGATAGTACTTGGCGATCTTCTGTGACTTCAGCTACTACCAGTTTTTGAAAGCCTTGACCTGTGGGTTCAATCTTTCCGTTAATGCCTAAGCGCATATCGCTAATGGAAAAGTTATAAGTGCTTTGAGCTGGCTCTTCATCGGTGGTGCATTCTGCAGGTACTCCATCACCAACTTCTTGTTTTGTATAAATGCGAGCAAAGTAAGGTTGGTTAAATAGGTAGCTGTAGCTATCGTATTCCGCAGCTTCAAAGACTACAAAGCTATCCCAGCAGTCATCAATTTCAACTAAGCTAGATACGTTAAATAGCAGCAGGAACTTTTGACCAACACCAACTTCAAAGTTTTTTGTTATTTGATCTGCTGTTAAAGCGCGATTATGAATGGCAACCATGCGAATAACACCTTGCCAGGTAAAATCGGTATCCTGTGTACCAAGCATAAATTGGTATGTGTTAATCCAGTCTCCTATAGACTCGCTCACAGCGGGATCCTCATCTCCCGTGAATTCACCATTAACATAGATTCTTCTGCCTTCTTGGGCGTTGTAAGTAACGACGACATGTTGAAGAGATGCTTGCAGGCGTTCTGCATCGTCGTCAGTGGACAATGCAGGGTTACCTGTATCATCGCTGGACTCGCTGCGATGTAAAAAATCATAATTATACAGAGTCTGTCCTAACATAAAGTTACGATTATCATCGCCAGCGGAATAATTTATAATGCGGGCAGGGCCCTCCTGAGTAACATTGTTCGGAGCAACCCATGTTTCAATACTGTATTCATTACTTTCTTGAATTCGATTGTAGAGTTTGACGCTGGCATTGCTGGTTGCGAGGGCTCTTCCTCCATTGAGGTTTATACCCCAACCACCAACCCAGCTAACATCGCCATCAAACTGTAAATCCATTAAAGGTTGGATGCCGCTACTATCTCGGGAGGTTGCACCGCTACCTTCTTTGAATTCCCAGCGAGCAATGACTGCAGATTCGTGCCGCCCCCCAGTATTGGCTGGAAGACCATCAATGCCTAACTGTAAGCCTTTACTTATCTCTAGTTGGTCATCGACTACTTGAGGCTCTATGCTGGTACTTATTGCTATAACACCATCCAGTAACTCTTGTGCATCAGAACTACAGTTCACAGTCCAGCAATTATGGCTCTCGCTGTTTAAACGAACAACAATTCGTGAGAGAGCGGACGCTAACGTACGGTTTTCATCGGCTAGGTCAATTTTATTACGTACGGCGTCGTAGGAATCTTGCTGATTAGAGGATGCAAAGAAGGGTGATTGAGCGCTCTGTGCTGACTCAACATGACAGTCTATGCAATTCGTTGTGAGAAGTGTGTGTAGCTCGTTATAACTCCCAGGGACTGTTGCTGGCAACACCTTGGTATCATCAACTTCATGAACTTCGGGAGCAACCAACTGCACAACGGCGCTGACATTCCCTAGCGTATCTGAGGCCCAGTTTGTTATCCATAAAGTCATGTCGGATGCACATTCTTGCGTTGTTGCACCGGCCCAACACTGATGACCACCAGCAAGTTCAGTGACTAGCTTGGAAGAGGACGGGGTTTCGAGGCTTACAACGCCTAATGCACTGTTGTACGCCAAGTTAATGTTGTCGGTTCGAGCGAAAGGTGGGGCACCTGTTGAAGGGTTATCACCATGACATGTTCCGCAGCGGTTCTCGTCGACAACATTCGCCCACACGCGCAACATAAATGATTCTACTTCAACGCTAGCAGCTTTCTCTTTCGAATCATCTTGGTTGTATGCGGCGACGACGCTGATTCCAGTATCTTCAGCGTCAGCAGTGTTTTCTTCTGCTGCCACATCTTCACCGGTGCCACCGCTGCTTCCACAGGCTGATAAAAACATACTGAATAATGCTATCAGTAGGAAAGATGTTAACGAGCGAACATTTGTATTTACATAGATTCTAGACATGATAATCCCCCTATTCGCCCATGCAGTATTCAGCAGTGTCTGCGAATACTTGTTTTAGATTATAATTGTGTGTGCCAGTAAAACGCGTTACAAGCGATTCCATTTCTGTCAGGTCGTCGGCAGTTATGGGGTCTCTTAGACATATGGTGCTAAATACTTTTTTAACCTGGCATTGAGCAAAGGCATCGCTGTGTGCAAGCTCTTGGTTCATACTACTGGCAGTATCACCTTCACCAGGGAGCGTTGCATCCCAGCCGACCCAGCCGTTTGGTCCTTCACGCCAATAGTTTGTCCAATGGCTGTCTGGAGTTACGTATCCATAGGGAAAGTTGTTGGCGTTGATATGATATTTTGGTTGTACGGTTCCATTGGTGAACTCGATGCGTCCATCTTCCGTGCCTTCAACCCCCGACCATTCATAGTAGGCATAAGCTTGTGCCATTGGGTCCATCCCGGAGTGACAGCCCATGCAGGCATTCATAAAGATACGACTATCGCCGCCGGGGCTGCGTGTGACATCTTGACGGATCCGGTCCGTGGGACGAGTTGTGTCTTTAAGTTGTTCCATGTCATTACATAAAAAGTTTAATGTAGTGAAACGGAACATGGCGCGATTGGTGCCGCCAACAAAAAAAGCTTTTCCTGCGGCACGAGTTGTTAACACGCCAGATGTTGCCCCAGCGGGTAAGCTAGTGACTTGTGATTGAACTGACATTGCAAGTTTATCGCTGTCGGATAAATCAATACCTTGGCTTTCAAGTGCTGCATAATGATCATTGTTATCATCAGAGTATGGAGGAAGAGAGTCCGCAGCATCTATACCGGTGTAGATAATGTCGTCATAAAGTACGGTACGAAAATCCAGTTCATCACGAATGATACCAATCATAGTTGCGGTAAAATCATTTAGTGGGGCGAATACCGTTTGTGCTTCATTCGTCCATGGCGTGTACATATTTTTTAATGTCACGTTGTAGAAGTTTTTGTTGTTAAGGGGAACCGCTAGTGCAGCGGCACGGCCCTTATCTTCCGCCGCAGCATTCATTGCATTAACCATAGCGGTTAACTCTGTTGCGGTTGGTGGTACCCCTGCGATTCGATCATGAATTCGTTTCGCTTGCTCTTCTACCTCTGCAGTTGCAGTGGAAATTGCCAGCGTAGCGAGTAGGCCCGTAGAGGCACATACGATGGTCTTTATTAATTTATTTTGCATGCTCATAATGAGAGTCCTGCTTTATTGCTAAACCTATTGATTAAGCCTGGGTCAAAGGTTGCTTTTTGTAGAGCTATGGAATCACATTGGTTACACTGCTTTGTTCTAAAAACGTTATTTTTTAGAACTTGGCGAATGTATTCGTACGTTAGTATCGCATTTGCACTATCTCAGCAATTTGCTGTACTCAACATAAGAGGCATGGAATAAACATGACATTGGTTAAGATTCTACCAATTGCTAAATAAAGGTTTCGTGATTTTGACCACAGAACAGGCAGGCAATAGTGAGCGATAATCTGACCTGTGTTGCAAAAAATGAGAAAAGTCCCCATGACGAAGTTATTTTTAAAAAATATGGCAGTTTTATTGCCGATGCTGGTTGCATTATCTGGGTGTGGTGGTGATGGTCCTAGCGCTGGTGACGGCCTGGAAGAAACCGATGCATTGTTAACTGATATTCCAATTGCTTATATAAAACGCGATGTAATTGCAGCGGTTGTTGTACCGGAAGGGGAGGATCAGCCAGATGTTGAGCCTTTTATGAACTTTGAAGCGTATAGAGGAGATTCAGCAGCTGTTTATGTCCTAAATCGCGCGAGTATAACGGGTATCGAAAAACAGATAACACCTGCTGGTGAATATGACGTTCGACAACTTTCAGTTAGTTATGATGGTGATAATTTATTGTTCGCTATGCGTGGGCCGATGGTTGCTGACGTTGAGGGTGAAGATCCTTCGGTGCAACCTGCATGGGGGATTTGGGAATACACGTTTGCAAGTTCTCAATTGGCCCAATTAACAACGGGCGATGCAGCAAATCATGTTCATGACATTGACCCCGCATATTTGGCTGATGGCCGTATTATTTTTTCATCCTCGCGACAAAAAACGACACAGTTCAAGTTGGGTGATGAAGGTAAGGTTCAATATCGTCATTTAACAGAAGATGGTGATGAAGAAGAAACCGATGCTCGAACGTTTAATCTTCACATTCTGGGTACTGGCAGAAATGTAGACGCAATAAAACAAGTGACGTTTAATCAAAGCCATGATTTTAACCCTGCGTTGGCAAGTGATGGGCGAGTTATATTTAGCCGCTGGGATAATCACGGGGCTCAAGATAGTGTTAGCTTGTATAGAATGAACCCCGATGGCAGTCAAATGGAATTGTTGTTTGGTCGCAATAGTGAGAACGCAGGGTTGGATCCTGAGCAAGGCATTCGTTACACCCGTCCTGTTGCATTGGATGACGGAAGAGTGCTTGCCCAACTAAAGGCAGATAATGATCAAACGCCACAAATTCAATTTGCTGCTTTGGATGTAGATAATTTTATTGATGTCGGCGTGTCGGTTAGTGGTAGCACTGGGGCTGCGATTGATATGACGTTTTTGGGATTAACACAAACCGTTCCTGAGACGGTTGCGCGTGATGGACGAGTTAGTGCAGCGGTCGCTACTAATGATGGGACGGGGCGGTTTATTATTAGTTGGAGTATATGCGAAGTTGTGGATGCCGCTGGGGATGAGTTTCTTTGCACTGACTCGAATACAAATTCGGAATTATTTACAGAGGCGACGCCCTTTTATGCATTGGCTATGTATGATCCGGCGACTGGTGCGTTACCTAGAATTCGCTATGCCCAAGAAGAAATTTATTACACAGATATAGTTGTCGGGCAATCTCACTCTGCGCCTGCATTGATAGCTGATGCGGAGGATGTCGAGAGAGATAACATGGGAACTCTCCATATTCGTAGTGTTTATAACCTGGATGGTGTGTTTGATGATAGAGATGCCAATGCTGCATCGACGTTAACGGATATGAAAGATCCAACGATTGTGCCGGTGGCAGATCGTCCAGCAAGTTTTTTACGAATATCAAAACAAGTGCCAGCTTGGGACGAAGATACGCGAGATATTAGCGGGGCTTTATTCGGTGTTGGTAATGTGATGAATGAAATCGTAGGGTATGCAGAGATTCAACCGGATGGGTCGGTTATCGCAAAAATACCAGCGGATATAGCTTTTACGTTTAGTATTGTTAATGCAGATGGGGTTCGTATTTCAAATGGTGGTAGGCATAATAATTGGATGCAACTTCGTCCCGGTGAGACGTTAACGTGTAATGGGTGCCATGTTCATCAGGCGGCAGAAGCTGAAATAGCTCATGGAAGGGTGTCGGGTTTGGACGTTGTCAATACAGGAGCACCAAATGATGGCGCTTACCCGAATACTGACCCTGCTATGGATGCGTTACTCGGAGAAACTATGGCGCAGACTCGGGTGAGGCTAGATGCGACGAAATTAAATTTATCTCCTGACCTTGCGTTTGTTGATGTTTGGGGCGAGGAGGGAAGTAAGGCTGCTAGTTTTAGTTATACCTATGTAGATTTAGTGGCGGGACTCACTACGGATGAGGCTCCTTATTCAGCTCCGGTTAACTTCACATCTTGCCTTGATGACTGGGTGTCAAATTGTCGAGTAGTTATAAATTATGAGGAGCATATTCACCCAATGTGGGGTAAAGATCGCAGTGTGATGGGCCCTGACCCAGATGCGGCTGACCCAGATACAGCACCAGAAATTGTCTTGGAAGATCATACCTGTGTTTCTTGTCATAACTATCAGCCTGACCCTGATAACGCAAATGACCCTAGGACGGCAGGGAATTTAAATATTTTGGAGTTCCCTGAAAACGAAAATCCAGCTCAAACAGCTGTACAGCAAGCTTTTTTAGGAGAGGATGCTGATTTGCCAGCTACGATTCCAGTCGTAAATGCTGAACGGTACAACTCTTATGATCATTTGCGAAGAACTCATCCTAGAGCGGTTGTGGAAGGGGGGGTCTTAAGTCGTCAGGTGATTGTTGATATTGTTGACGTGCTGGATGATGATGGGAACCAGACTTTTGAGCAGATCCCTGCCTTAGATGGCGACGGGAACCCTACATTTGTGAATGGTGACGTTATTACAGAAGAAAGTCCTAGGGATTTGAGCTTGAATGGCTCAATTTCAGGAACTGCTAGATCAGGACGTTTTTTCACCAAAATGAGCCGTGAACCTGCTGCTGATGAGGTGGATCATCGTGATTGGTTAACAAGTGCGGAATTAAAGTTGCTTAAAGAATGGTCTGATTTGGGGGGGCAATATTACAACAACCCATTCGATGCGCCGGAAGATTGATCTGGGCATTGAAAAGAATTATGGCTGTGATCTGTTATACAGTAAGCTATGATTTCGCTTGTTTGTCACAAGGTATGATCGTAACATGCCTTGTGACAAACAATAATGATAAAAATGATTCCTAAAACTCCATAATTTAGAAGCCTATTTATTTTGCAGCCAAAATTCGAATTAATCAGGTTGTTTCGAACCTTAACTGCTCTTTGCCTGTGTTTGTTTATTAATCAGGCTTGGGCCAAAGGTATTGCTCCTTCCACTCAAATCGAAGACCCTTACGTGGATCTACGCACCGGCCCAGGTCGTGGGTATCCTATTTTTTATGTCGGTGAACGGGGGGACTGGGTACAGGTACTGATTCGGAAAACAGACTGGTTTAAAGTTCGTACTCCGAGAGATGTTGAAGGTTGGGTGCACAAGCGCCAGCTTAAGAAAACCCTTAATTCCCAAGGTGAAAGGGTTGCGATCACGGACCCGTCTTTTGATGACTTCTCCAGCCGATTCGGTGAGGTGGGGGTCATGCTTGGTGATTATGAAGGCTCAACCTTTGTATCCGCCTTTGTTGGGAAGTCATTAACAGAAAACCTATC
The DNA here is from genome assembly GCA_002163245.1 of Gammaproteobacteria bacterium 42_54_T18. Taxonomy (GTDB): domain Bacteria; phylum Pseudomonadota; class Gammaproteobacteria; order Pseudomonadales; family Ketobacteraceae; genus 42-54-T18. The sequence continues at coordinate 43,091 of MAAL01000188.1, forward strand.
TGTTGAGTTTGAGGCTGGTGTTGCAATTGGTGATTTATCAAGCGGCACCATCTACAATTTAAACCTTTTGAATCAACCTTTTCCGTTATGGAGGGTATCTCCTTACTTAATGCTTAGTGCAGGTAGGCTTGAAATTGATGCGAATAGCTCATTGGTTCAGACAGAGGATAGTAATCACAAAACCGTTGGTATGGGGGTGGGGACTAAAATTCATTTGAGCCGACAATTTATGATCCGTTTAGAATATAAAAAAGGCGTGATTTTAACCAGTGGAAGTAACAACCAAGAGATTGAAGAATGGAAAGCCGGATTAGCCGTATTTTTCTAAAAATAACCGCATGCCTTATATTTGCGAGTTCAGGGGGGGGGGTTGCTGCTGAAAGAACGGAGCAGCTTGGAGCAGCGCCGATTATAGAGCCCTTTGTTGTTAGAGCTGATTTAAATGAGTCTGATATCAATACTGAGAATTTTGAGATTGGTACTTATATTGGACAAATTAGTATGGAGGAGGTGGGTACGTCGATTCTTTTTGGCATAAGTGCCACGTTTCATGCGACTGAAGATTTGTTTGTTGAGGCGAACTATGCGGTTACAACCATGGATCAGGCCGATAATCCGTTGACACGAGAAGACCCGTTTACTGATGATAACGTCACGATGTATAACCTTTCTTTGGGGTTAAACGTGCTTCCGGGTGAGGTGTTTATTGGCAAAAAATGGGCATTTAATTCTGCACTATATGTAATTGGAGGTGCGGGGATAACGGAATTTAATGGTGATGATGAGTTTACTGTGAATGTAGGTCTGGGGTATCGAATAATTCTGACAGACTGGATGGCATTTCACTTTGACTTTAGAGATCATATTTTCTCTAGAACTGTATTGGGTATTGAGAGTAAAAGTCAAAACTTCGATTTTCACACTGGTGTAACGTTCTTTTTCTAAGGGGTTGATAGTGATTATAGATAATGTTGTAAACGGTAATAAAGGCAGCCTAGTGATTATCTTAAGGCGTTTTTCATTGGTGCTGTGTGTTCTGCTATTGTCCTCTTTTGCTCAGGCAAAAGATGTCACATTAAGTGGTAAGGCACAAGATTTTACCCTTCCGAGCAATCAGGGCAAACCATTAAAACTATCGGACTTTCGTGGTGATGTGGTGATGTTAAACTTCTGGGCGTCTTGGTGTGGTCCATGCCGTCAAGAAATGCCGATATTAGATGACCTGCAGAAACGCTTCAAAAAAATTGGTTTTACTGTGTTAGGTGTGAATATTGATGAGGATGTTTCCGACGCAAAAGGTTTACTAAAAGAGATCTCAGTATCGTTTCCCGTGGTATTTGATAGTAAAAGTAAAATCAGTGAAATCTATCAGTTAGATTCTATGCCGACCACCGTTATGATTGATAGAAAAGGTAATAAGCGCTTTTTACATCGCGGTTATAAGCCAGGTTTTGAAGTTGATTATGAAAAGCAGATTCGATTGTTGTTACGAGAATAGTTACGAGAAAAGTTAAGAAAATAGCTATGAGAATAATTATGAAACGTTTTTGCTCCGTGTTGCTTGTAAACCTTTTTATATTGTCTTTATTGTCAATGTCAGGGTGTTCCTTGAAACCTTGGGTTAAGCCATATGAGCGAACCAATCTGGCTGATCCAATCATGCGCTTTGGTCGCGACCCTGTTGCTGAAACTTATATGCATCATGTATATCAGGCTAGAGAAGGAGCTAAAGGTGCAGAAGGTGGCGCTGGTGGCGGGTGTGGTTGTAACTAATGAGTAGAAATATTATTCAACGTAAAAACCGTTTCGTATGTGTTGTTGCTTTTATTTTGTTATGGGGCAGTGGCGCGATAGTTTATGGGGCGGTTCTGCCAGAAGACCGCGCCGATGTGATGTACCATTCTTATGATGGTGGTGGCGTCACTATTGATGGACCTTCAATTTTAGTGCGCAAGGGCTTTCTCGATAAGTTTTCTGTCTCGACAAACTACTATGTGGATAATATTTCTGGAGCGTCAATTGATGTGGAATTGTTGGCCAGCGAATATAAAGAGGAGCGGACTGAATACTCGTTGGGAATGGAATACCTCAATAACAAAACCATTGTGGGGTTTGGGTATACCAATAGTACAGAGAATGATTATGTTGCCGACACCTTCTATGGCTCAATCAGTCAGGATTTTTTTGGAGACTTGAGCAACGTTAGTATTTCTTATGCTTATGGGTCAGATGAAATCAGTAAGACGGATGATGATGGGTTTGGTACAGAAGAGGCGACACATCTTAAATATATTATTTCACTCACTCAGATATTATCGAAAAATTGGTTGATGAATATTACGTTGCAAACGGATGTGGATGAGGGTTTTTTGAATAACCCTTATCGTAAATATAGCTTCGTGAATGGAACTAATGCCGTCGGTATTGTGCGGGGGTATGCCGATGAAGTTTATCCTGAAACAAGAACCAGTGATGCGGCAGCGATTCGTTTTAAACACTTTCTGCCATATCGTGCAGCATTAGGTTTTGAGTATAGAAAGTACAGTGATTCGTGGGAAATCGATGCATGGAATTTTGATATAAACTACACTCACCCCTGGGGAGAGTATCTGATTTTTGATATTCACTATCGCTGGTATTCTCAGAGCAAAGCTGAGTTTTATAGTGATTTGTTTGCATCGGAACGTGAGCAGAACTTTATGGCTCGAGATAAAGAACTGAGCACGTATAAAGACACAACTATTGGCGTTGGAGTGACTTTTGAGTATGAGCCTCAGAGCTGGGGTTTTGTTGAAAAAGTGTCGATAAGTTTGTTATATGACCGAATTAGTTTTGAGTATGATGATTACCTCGATGCTCGTGAAAATAAAGCCCTAACTGCGGGTGGGGGTGAAGAATCCAAATATAGTATTGATGCAGATGTGATTCGTTTCTTTTTCTCTATGTGGTATTAACAATTCAAACTACCCTGCTGGTGAGGTGAGTGCCCAATGTAGGGTAGTTATAGGCAAGGGTAGGCTGATGTATTTTGGCGGTTCTAATATTAGGCGTTTAATCTAGGATAGTGTTCTAAATCCCAATGTCTAATGTATCGCTAACGCAATCACTAATGTGAAAATAACCAGCGCAGTAATCCCTACTGTTGCAACCAAACCTTTGTTGTATCCCGTTTCTACAGGTAAGTCATAAATCGACTCTGCAGGTGAGTCACCTTCATCTGTCATAAATGCCAGCTCGATTCGCCCTAATCGAATTCGGTCGTTATGGCTGAGAAATGCCCTTGTCACTGAAAGGCCATTAACCATCACGCCATTTTTTGCGCTTGCCGTGGTAATTAGCCAGCCGTTAGGTGTGTTCACCACTTTGGCGTGGCTGTGGGATATGGTTTTGTCCTCAAGCGTAATAGCGGCATCTTGGCTGCGACCTACATCCCACTGGCGACCAATTGGGGCATCTTGCTTAAGCGGGAATATCTTTCCTCTAATGGGTGCCGTCAGCACAACAAAGCGAGGGCCTGCTCCAGCCACAATTATTTTCTGGGACTTGCTGCTGCGTCCCGCTAGTGATTGCAGCTCGTTCATGCTGAGAAGGCTAGTTTTATCCCCATCAGGCTCTTCTTGTAATGTGTCTGGACGCCTTCTTGCTCTTCTTTCTTGCTGTGGTGCTTGTTGTGTGGCTGCCTGGGGCGATTGTCGGCGTGTTTTTTGTACTTCTTGTCGAGGTCGAGAGGGGGTTATATCAGGTTGCGCAGGAGCTTCTATTGTTTGAGATTGAGGCTGAGCTGCCATTCTCGGTTGCGTGGTATTGCCATTTTGCAGGTCAAAGCTGGAAAGTAATGTTGCATCAGCATCCCCTGACTCTGCAGAGGTAAGTCTAAAATGTTGGTCATGAAACCGAATATCGTCACCAATACTAATCTGTTGACGGCCAACGACCCTTTTACCATTTACAAAAGTACCGTTGGTAGACTGTAAGTCTTCGATGTAGGCGGCGTGAGCAGTTAGCGTTATTTTTGCGTGATAACGGGAGACATGGCCTGCTCGTAAAGGAACCTGGCACTCAACCTCCCGACCTATGAGAACTTCGCGGACGTTCACAGGGTATTCGATCCCTTCTTCAAGGGATCGTAGTATATAGCGTGACGTTACGTTAGTGGGTTGCATTAAAGTGGCGTCGTCTATTTTTTGCTCGGTTTTGCCCATGATGACCTATTAAATGTAGGGAAACGCATTACCCCTATAAAAAAGGATAACAGCAAATAAGAAATTTGCTTAATTTTATCATGGTCTAATAATTGCAATGAGGGGTCAAGGTAAGATAGGGATAGTGTGAATATGTCACAAAAATGGAGTGTTTAATTTGGGGGAGGGGTGAATGAGGGAAAGGGAGGAGGTGGTGAAGATTGGGAGGCCAGCCTCCCATAAGATTATGCGAGGCAGTGTTAGTACGCGGCGTTGAGTGTCCAGCGGACTCCTACGTTGTTTTGTTTGATAGGTGTGTTGGCTGAGTGGTGCTCTGATATTGGCAATACAGGCTCACCAGTGACCCTATCATAAAGTTTTTTTTCAATGATCTTTGCATTCTGTAACCATGACATAACGCCAAAACAGTCATTAACGTCGATATGATGGTCGGCGCTAAAGTCCTCTACTTCTTGCATGGAAATATCATCTTTAGCATGTTGCATGAAGTAACTAAGCATCTGCTCTGCAATACCAGCAGACTGGTCGTCGAATGAATGAGATGCAAGGCTCGTTGGCCTATATGTATTATCATTATCATTTACATTTTTTTGCATCAGTGCTTTCCCCCAAAAGAAAATAGTGCAGCGGTAATTTCAACTGCATGCTTTTTAAGCAATGCTTTTACACAAGCCATGACTAAAAAATAACTCGGACTTGGAAATATTCAAGGCGATATGATTATTTTTTCTATCACAGGGTCTATCACGCAAGATTATTCTAAAAAAGGGGGTTGTAATTGGTTTGGATAATTGGTGGGGTTTATATTATCACCACCTAAGCCGTTGTCTTGTAAGTGGAATGTGTTAATGATGTTTTTGTAACTGATAGATAAATAAAAAAAGGCCACAGATTCGTTGAAGAATTTGTGGCCCTTAAGTTGCACTCTCAATATCGGTGTAAGCCGATAAAAGGGCTTATTCTTTAGTGAGCATCAGGAACGACGCCTGTTTGCGGGCGGTTGGCTAAGCCAATATCGCGAGCGTGTTGTTCGAATGCTTTATTTTTCCAGAAAAAAGCACCTGGCATTGTTGTGGGAATAACCAATACATAAAATAGAGCTCGCCCTATTAGGCTACCAAAAATAATGGATGCCGCAATTAGTCCCCAGCAAACATAAGTTACGATTCCGTCTACCCCACTTATCGCTAAAGCACTTACGGCTAAAATGTTGGCGATAAGTAAACCGTTACGTAATGCGTAGGTTTTACCAAATGTTGTTTTTTGAATGTAATGAGATGCAGCGCCTTCACTGGTTTCTGCGTTTAGGTATTTTGCGTGGAAAAATAATCCGATACCCTCAATAATCAAGCCGTTCACAATTAATAGGCTTAAAACCGTTGCTAGTGCAGCCCAAGATTCGCCCATAATAGCGAGTGCAGGAATAAGAACGATTCCTGTAAGTACTGCTCCCAAGCTCAGAACGGTACCGGCAAAGCTAGTAGCTACTTGCCAATGGTTCCAAAAAGGCCTGGCTTTAATGCGATATATACGGTTCATGAAATAAATTCCAGCGATTCCTGATATCACACCAAAGACACCAAACCCTTGAGCTAACGCTGCAGTTAATGCAGTTGGTACCCATGGAACGAGATCAGCGATAGCCGTTGCTCCCCACCAATTAAATACCCCATGATCGAACAAGCTGAAAAATGCATGTCCAGCAACACCAGCAAAAAACATCGCAACACCAAGAGCTTCTCGGCTTAGAGGTGAGTGGCGCAGGTTATTGAAGCCTCGGTAAAAGCGCATAGGTTTGCCAAGGTGAATGGTTGACATAATGAGCCCTGCTGCTTCGATGGCAACAAGTACACCAAGCATAGGTAAGTACATAACCGACTCAGTAATTGCAGTGATCACTGGCAGCTGAAAAGCATCTCCAAGGAAAAGCAAAATGAATGCACCAATAACCGCTTGAGTACCTAGGGTAAACAATACTAGTGGATTTTCACGAGAGCTCAAACGATCCAGGTTCCAGTTGGCTTCTAGGTCTTGTTTTTTGTCTACAATTGTCTGAAAAGCGCCGTCCTCATCTTTACGATACTTAATGGGCATTGAATCTGTTCGATTAACCTCATCGGGCATGTCGTCTATCTGTTGGAAACGTATATTAGGGTGGGTGATGTCCGGTGTAGGGAAACCTGGAATGGTAGTTTGGGTTTGTTCTCGTCTTTCTGGCGTGTTTTCAATGACACCAAAATCCAAGGCATTGCCAAGACAGGCGGATACGCAGGCGGGTTTTAAACCAACCTCCAGGCGATCAACACACATATTACATTTTGATACCTGGCCTTTTACAGGGTCAAGTTGTGGAGCGTTGTAAGGGCATACCCACGTACAATAACCACACCCAAAGCAGGTTTCTGAATCTTGTAATACAGCGCCGTATTCTACGTGTTTGGTATAGGCTTTTGTTGGGCAGCCTTTTAGACATACAGGGTCATCGCAGTGATTGCACGCCATCGATATATTCATGCGTTTGTAGGCGGGGTAGGTTCCACCTTCTACATAACCTACTGAACGGAAGCTGATGTGAGCGGGTAGGTCATTCTTTTCACTACAGGCTGACTCACAGGCATGACAGCCAATGCAGTTGTCTGCTGTAAAGTGAAAGCCATGTTGTTTATTTCGATTAGGATTGGTTCCTACTTCAGGGTTTTCGTTGATATGCATTGAGCGGTTTACCGGAAGGCTACCTTGGGTAAGCTCAATGAGATCTATTTTTTGGCCGTAGCGGTTTTCTGACTTAATCTCTTTATCTGCAAGTTTTGCATACGCCCGCTCGTGGGGGCGAATAGAAAAAATGGTGCTGCCATCGGCTTGTTTTGTTTCAGTGACGGCCTTGTTTTGAAGGGTGTCAACGGCTTCATGGTTAGTGCTGTTCATAATAAACTCCCCTTAATAAGTTCGACGTTGAAGGTTTAGCTGTGCGGCTTTATCTTGATCTACGGGTTCAAGTCTTATTGCACATTGCTTGAATGCGGGCTGCCTGGAATGAGGGTCAAGTAGTCCGAGAGACACCCGGTTTGAACATTCGTGATAATGCATTGGAACAAATACCATGTTGTTGGGAACACGCTGTGTTAGCTGGACCATTACTACTGCATCTCCTCGACGGGATACAATGCGTACATAACTTTGGTGTTTTATATTTAGCTCAGCTGCTGCGTCAGGGTTCATTTCCATGTATGGCGTAGGGCTGAATTTATTCTGGTTACCGATTTTTCCGGTACGTGTGCGGGTATGGAAATGTTCGATAACGCGACCTGTGTTAAACCAAAATGGAAATTGCTCGCAGGGTACTTCGTTGTTATCAATAAAAGGAAGAGGAATCAGTTTTGCTTTTTTGTCTACATACTGAAATTGCCCGTCGGTGTATAAGCGGGCCTCACCTTTTGTATTATGCTCACCTTCTCTATGCGGCCATTGCAATCCAAAATTGTCTTTAATTTTTTGATGGCTCATGCCTGATATGTCAAGCATGCGACCATTACCTTTGGATAGCTGTTTCATTTCATCAAATGCTTCGGCAACGGTTTCTGGGAAATGGATTTTTTCTCCATTTGGAAAACGTTTTGCCATTTGATTAAAAATCCAAAAATCAGCTTTCGAATCTCCACGGGGCTCTTTAACTTTGTTGGTTATATTTACGCGACGCTCAGTATTAGTGAAGCAGCCTTCTTTTTCCGCCCATAAAGCGGCGGGTAAAAATACATGAGCATATTGTGTTGTTTCAACATCTTGGTAGGCATCTTGAACCACAAGGTATTCCAGCTTTTGCAGAATCTTGCGAATACGCGTGGTATTAGGCATTGATGTCATTGGGTTTGTTGCTATTAACCACAGGCCTTTGATTTCACCGGTTTCAATGGCAGAGAAAATATCTGTTTGAAATAGCCCCCGTTTTTCAGGAAAGAACGATTCATCAATACCCCAAAAATCAGCGACTTCTTTTCTGTGCTGAGGGTTTTCGAGCGCACGATAACCGGGAAGACCTGAGCAGCCTGACCATTCGCGCGTACCCATTGCGTTACATTGACCTGTAATGGATAAACTTGTGCCACCAGGTTTACCGATATTACCGGTGATCAACGCTAAATTGTTGATACCAACAACGCCGTCTGAGCCATGAGTACTTTGGTTAATTCCCATTGTCCAGATCCCCATAGCCGCCGGTGCTTTGGCATATATTCGGGCAACGGTTCGAATGGTGTCCTCATCAATACCACAAATTTTTGATGCGGTGACTGGGTCATATTCTTTTACTAGAGCTTTGACTTCATCAACGCCGTTGGTATGGGCGTTTATATAATCTTGATCTTCTAACCCTTCGTCAAAAATAACATGCATCAGAGAGTTCTGAAGAACAACATCCGTTCCTGGTGTGATAGGAAGGTGAATGTCAGCAAACTGAGCTAGCATGGTTACTCTAGGGTCAATAACAATTAAAGGAAACTTGCGTTTCTCCATGGCTTCTTTTAAGCGCCAATAGATAATGGGGTGTTGCTCTGGTAGATTGGAGCCCCATGCGATCAAGCAATGAGTGTGTTCAAAGTCGTCATAACATCCAGGTGGACCATCAGAGCCAAAAGAGCGTTTATAGCCTGATACCGCTGAAGCCATACAAAGGGTGGTGTTGCCGTCATAGTTATTAGAGCCAATGCAGCCACGAGCGAGCTTGCCTAATGTATAAAATTCTTCTGTGAGTATCTGGCCCGTTGAGATAACGGCAAAAGAATCACGACCGTAGGTCTCCTGGATTCGCTTTATTTCGGACGCTGTTTTATCTAACGCCTGATCCCAGGTAGCGGTTTGGTAATCGTTATAGATTTTGTCACGCATTAGTGGTTTATCACCACGACCGGCTGCATCGAACATTTCGTATTCAAATATACCTTTAATACACAGCTTGCCTCGGTTTACGTCAGCCCCCGCGGAGCCGCGACAGGATACGGCTTCACCTTTTTCGTTTATCCCAACATCGATGGAGCAGCCTGTTGAGCAGTATCCGCAAGTGGTGTGTTTCCATTCGACGACTTTTTTATCTGCAATAGTTATCGGTTTTCTATTTTTACGGCCGAAAATCATTGTGTAATCCTGTGCTGTTGGTTTTACTGGTTGTTTGTGCTCTATGATGGTGCGATTATCGCAGGTGGTGCGCAGCTCTCATGCGCAAAACCTTTGAAATCAGGCTGATAGAGGCGTCAAACCCGGTATAAATCTCTCTACGAATAGTTATGGCAAGACCCATACCTGAAAAAAAGTAGGGTTATAAAAAGGGTGGGATAATGCTGATTGTTATTCGACAGTTTTGGAGGGGTTGTCTATGCTAGAAAATAGTCACTGGAGGAAGTTGAAACCATGAATGTTGAGAACCTGTTTGCTGAAATATCTAATCTGCCAAATATCCCTAAGGTTGTTCAGGAGCTAATTGAGAGCTTTAAGAAGGAGGATGTGGATAGCGAAGAATTGGCGTCAAAAATAGCAATGGACCAAGTGCTTAGCGCAAAAGTACTGAGAATGGCGAATTCTGCACATTTTGGTGTGTCTAGAACAATAGCATCGACGAATGATGCGGTAGTGTTGCTGGGTTTTAATGCATTACGTACATTAGTGTTAGCATCAGGGCTTACGGGAGCTTTTAAGGCACCCGAAGGCTTTAACATTGAGGATTTCTGGAAAATAAGCTTTCGAACCGGAGCTATATCAAAGTGGTTAGCTAAAAATGTAAAAGCTGATCCAGAAACGGCATTTACTTGTGGTATGTTGCATAATGTGGGAAGTGTTTTGTTGCATTTAGGCGTGTCAGAGCAGGCCTTAAGCATAGATAAAGCAGTGGAGCTTGGTGCTGATCGAGTCGAGTTAGAAATGTCTCAAATCGGCGTTAGTTACCCTCAAGTGGGTGAAGAGTTGGCATTGCGTTGGAAGTTTCCTGAAGAAATTTCTAAGGCAATTGGCGAGCAAACAGACCCTTTAAGTTCAGATGATTTTTCTGTGTTGGCAGGTATTTTACATGTTGCTAAATACCTTGTTGAGTGTAATAGAAACGGGCTAAGTGAAGAGGAAGCGATTGCAGATTTTCCTACTGAGGTCGCAAGAGCTGCTGGTATAGAGCCTAGCCAGTTGTTTGATGCATTAGGTGAAACGACTGATTTAGGCGCTGAGTTCGACCAGATTTTACATTGATATGTGATTTTGGCTTAGGTTTTCACCTAGTGTAAATAAGCCAAAATGCAGCAGACAATAAAAAACCGAGAATTATCTCGGTTTTTTATTGTCTGCTGCATTTAAAGTAGACATAAAAATAATATTAAATATAAATCCCCCCTTGCAAATAAAGTGTTGCATGACCGGATATTAGTACTCGGTTACCTTGTAGAGCACATGTTAGAGCGCCCCCTCGAGCAGAGCGTTGTATTGCTGTTAGTTCGGTGCGATCAAGCCGGTTTGCCCAGTAGGGAGTTAATAAGCAGTGGGCAGACCCGGTAACAGGATCTTCGGCAATCCCAGCGTTAGGAGCAAAAAAACGACTGACGAAATCAGCCTCTTTTCCAGGAGCACTCACAATGACACCTCGTCGGTCGAGTTCTTGGAGTTGGCTAAAGTTTGGCGTTAATTGGAGGATGTCCTCTTCACTCGAAAATATTGCCAGGTAATCTGCTGCTGCATAGGTTTTTATAGGTGCTTTTCCTAAACCTAGGATGAGTGCTTGGGGTGTTTCAATTTCTTCGTACTCTGCAACGGGGAAATCTAATGTGAGGATTGTTTTTTTGTTCACATCTATTTTATGAGAGACAAATAATTTGCCACTTTTTGAATCAAAACAAATAGGATTGCGAGTTTCCTGAAGGAATTGAATGGCAACGTAGGCTGCCGCTAAAGTCGCGTGTCCACACAAGTCCACTTCGCAAGAGGGCGTGAACCAGCGTATGTGGTATCCGTTATCGGTGGCGACAATAAATGCAGTTTCTGATAGGTTGTTTTCCTCTGCAATAGATTGCATGGTCTGGTCTTCTAACCAACCGTCAAGAGGAACTATTGCTGCCGGGTTGCCAGTAAATGCTTCTTCTGCAAAGGCATCTATTTGGTAAATAGGTAGTTTCATGAGAAGTACCTGGTTCGCATTCGCTCACAATACTCGACTAAATTAGGTTTGTGTTTGATGTGCTCTTTCAAAGGCGTATTGGGCTCAGGGTGCAACGCATTTGCAAGGAATGCGTATATGGCTGCATCATGTACGCAGGGTTCTGAGCCAGCAATGAAGTCATTGTCAGCTAAAATTGAGCTGGCGGTATTGATATCATCAATGCCAAGCTGGTAGATCTTGTCGGCGTTGTGTCTACTTGTGCCTTGCTGAAAGATTTGTGTTTTAACTTTTCCTCTGGCCACGGAAGGAATGATAAATCGCAAGGGCAGGGGTAAGCCGGCAAAGAAAGATTTTTTTGTTGCAGGCCAATACCGTTCGTCAATCCAGCGACTGTAGACTAAAGACCAATAATAATGTTCTTCCAGCATTCTAACCACGGCGTCAGCAATGGCAAGGTCACGATCAGAGATGTTTTGATTCAGGTCTATCTTGTGTTTATTGGTCAGGTGTTGAAGGATAAACGCGGAATCAGCGATGGTTTCATTTTCATCGGAAATATAGGGGAGTTTTCCGTTGGGGGCTTTGCTTGGGTCGTTGATAACTTTTGTTTTGTAATCCAAATTCGCCATTTTTAAAAAAACTTCTACCTTCATACAAAAAGGACTGGCGTTTGGTAACCCAAAGGCGGGCTGATATTGAAAGAGAGTAATCATTTGGGTTTCCTATAGGTGATTGCTTACAGGATATTTAACTATTAGAATCGTTTTTTTCCAATACCTATCGTGGTATATTGACGTAATTACTGTAAAAAAATGCCCCCTTTTGTGAGAAAAAGGGGGCATAAATGCTCGTTGGTTGGTTTACGAGCAAGGGTGGGGATCTAAAGAGCTAGTTAACAAGCCTTAAGTGGCGTATTTTTTTAGTGGTTGTGTTATTTTTATCGGTATTGCCGTGCAGTATTTCATAGGGCCTTGAGATAGTTCCTTCTCTGAAAATCTTTGTGGAGATGCGTGAGTAGGATCGCATTGATAACAAGCGATAAATTTCGGCAATTCTGGCTTCTCCTTTATTTTCTTTCATAGCTAAGGCTATTGCGATGCGCATAAAAGCATATTGCGGCAATTCAAAGCATTGCCCTTGGTAGCGCATTAGGAGCTGGTTCGATAAGCTGTGCAGTTCTGAGTAGGTTAAATTTGAATCTAAGTTTGGAACAATTTTTTTTGCGAGCAACTGTAGATCGTAAGCAATTATTTCTGGTTGAATAAGTCCGAGGTCAATACCTTTACTGATGTAGCGTAAGAAACCTTGCTGATAAGACAATGCAGAGCTGGTGATATTCGTTGAGGTGATCGGTGTGAATGTAAGTGAGTGGTTTACCTCTGAGGTAAGTTTGCTTAACAACAGGTGTGATGCGGTAGCGTCGTATGTTGGTGAGTTTTCACGAAGGGCGAGAGCCGCCATGATAAGTTGGGTATAGTGGTTTTGAGATGAGCGGTGATCAAGGATGTTACATCCTGTCGAGTGAATGCCGGCAGTATCCAATAACTGTTTGGCGCAGGTATTAGCGGCATTCTTGCAGGCAAGTTCCGCAAGTTGCTCGATCGTTGCGAAGCTGGATGTGATGGTATGTACTTTAGGCGTCATAGATGCTTGCTCACTCATCATTCTTTTGTGTTGCCAACGTGGCGCTGTGTGGGGAATAACAAGATAGTGGTCAATCCCCAAGCTCGCAAGTTCGCCCCGTGGGGGTAACTTGTGGATAAAATGTGTGTAGTCTGTGGTAATTGTGGGGATAGAAGCTAAGCTATTGAACAACAAGTGAAAGTTAGCTTAAAAAATAAGTAAAAATATTTCATAATGTTTCCCGAAAAGGTAAAAACGAAGGCTGATTTTAAAAAACGAGCTTGCGTGAGCAAAAAATAAACAATTTGTTCGTGTGACGATAAGCGACGCTTAGAGAATGTAATCAATTGATCTGGCGACGCCCTTGTCCTTATGCTTAGCTATATGGTAAGGGTTAAACGTTATTATTGCTCTGAAGCCACATAAAAACTGACACCCTTGTTGCTATGATTGTTGCAATACGTTGGTGGATTGCCGTGAGAGGTTACTATGCAAACAGATATTACTGAAAAATCGAAAGTTATCATTGTCGAGGATGATGAGCGCCTGGCGTCATTAACTGCAGAATACCTGCAAAGCAATGGTCTTGAGGTTCAGGTAATTGGGGATGGAAGTGTGGCGATCCCCGCAATTATTGAGCAGCAACCTGATATTGTTGTGTTGGATTTGATGTTGCCAGGCGCTGACGGGTTGGAAGTGTGCCGCATGGTTAGGGATAAGTATAAAAACCCTATCCTTATGTTAACGGCAAGAACGGATGATGTTGACCAGGTGCTTGGGTTAGAAATGGGCGCAGATGACTATGTTGCTAAGCCTGTTAAACCTCGAGTATTGTTGGCTAGAATTCGAGCGTTATTGCGTCGATCGGAGACCTCGGGAGCTGATGGCGGTAGCGTGGATGACCAAGGGAATGTGAGTCGTTTAGAATTTGGTGACTTGGTTATCGATAACAGTGCAAGAGAGGTATGGTTGGCCAGTGCACCTGTTGATTTGACTAGCGCTGAATATGACCTGTTGTGGTTGTTGGCTTCAAACGCGGGCATTATCTTATCGAGAGAGGAGATCTTTGAGCGCCTGAGAGGTATTCAATACGATGGTCAGGACCGCTCTATTGATGTTCGTGTTTCTCGTATTCGACCGAAAGTGGGTGATGACCCTATGAATCCCCGCCGAATTAAAACGGTGCGAAGCAAGGGGTATTTATTTGTTAAAGATTTGACGTAGGTTCTCGAGATTGAACAGCATTTTTGTTCGTATTTATGGCGGCATGATTGCCGCCTGTTGTTTTATTGGAATTGTTTTTTATTTCTCCATAGAAGCTACTAATTTTTTTCGACTTCAGCATTTTCGTAATGAATTAGTGGCGGGGCCTTTAGAGTTAATGGTGCGTAGTGTTGCGCAGCGCCCCGCAGAGCAGCGTGAGCAGTGGGTTCTCTTTCTTGAGCGTATGATGGGCTCTCGAATTGAGTTGAGAGCCGCCGATACGTTATCGTTATCTGCTAAGGAAATTTCACAGCTGGCCCGTGATGAGTTGGTGTTACGTCTATCAAAGGAAGATAGGCGAGGGGAGGCCATTCTTAAAATTCCAGACGAAGATTCGCTATACCTTTATGCTCAAGGTGATCGTATTACTGAGCAGCAAGCGCGAGGCGTTACAATTATGCTTGCGGATTACCTGGGGCGCCATGATGTTAGTGAGTGGGGTGTTATTTTGGCTGAAGTGAATGATAGCTTTGGTTTTCCTGTGCGCCGTGTCCCGCCTCACCAGGTTTCTCTCAATCGTGGTGGTGAGGTGCGCCTGTTTAAGCATCATGAGGTTGTGGTGCAGTTTCATGAGCAACGTGGCGGATCCACATTAATTACGGCTATGGTGTTGTTGCCGCAAACAGGAGAGATCTTGTACTTGGGGCCACAAGATATGTTCAATTGGTATCCGATTGAGCTGTTGGGGGCAATGTTAGTTATTGCCTTGGCAATGGTGGGGTTGGCTGCATATTTGCTGGTGAGGCCATTAGAAAGTCGTTTGTCTCGAATGGAGCGTGCGGTACTGCGTATTCGAGGTGGTGATTTGAGTGCGAGAGCTCCTGTTGAAGGTAGTGATGCAATAGGTCAATTAGCGGGTACGTTGAACGGTATGGCTGAGCATATTCAGCGTCTTATTAGTGCCCAGAAAGAGTTGTCTAGGGCGGTGTCCCATGAGCTAAGAACGCCTGTTGCTCGAATTCGCTTTGGTTTAGAGATGTTGTTTGACGAGCCTGATGCGGCTCGGCGGCAGAAAAATTTTGATGACATAGATAATGATATTGAACAGTTGGATAAGTTGATTGATGAAATCCTTACGTATTCAAAGTTGGAAGAAGGAACTCCGGTATTAGATTTTACAATGATTAATGTGGATCTGTTGCTCTGTCAAATTGAGGATGAAACCAATGCGCTGGGTAAGAATATAAAGATCATATATGAATCGCCCCAATTACCCGAGGAAAGGTGCTTTGCAGAAGGGGAGGAGCGTTATGTGCATCGAGTCGTACAAAATTTTGTAGGCAATGCGCTGCGTTATGCGAGTAGTAAGGTTGTATTTAGATTTAGTGTGATTGGTGATGTATTTAGGGTTGATGTTGAAGATGACGGTCAGGGCATTCCGGAAGAGGACCGTAAGCGGGTTTTTCAACCCTTTACTCGTTTAGATGATAGCCGAACTCGGGCGTCAGGAGGTTACGGATTGGGTTTATCTATTGTTGCACGAATTGCGTTTTGGCATGGGGGTAAGGTGAAAGTGTCAGAGAGTGTTATGGGTGGGGCGAAATTTAGCTTTATGTGGCCTAGGTTGCAGTCTATGCGAGATACTTAGGCTTAGTGAATGTATTGCATGAGAGTTTAAAAAAAGAGCTCAGGACCAAGGGGTGGACCTGAGCGAAAACCACAAGAGTGAGGTAGGGTTTATAAGCGTGTTAACTAGCCTGGAGTTCTAAGGAATCTACCGGTTGGGGCGCAGGTAATGTCTTTCTCTCCGTCTTGATATATGTTTCAAGTGCTAGCGTTTGTTGTGAGTTGAAGTGAAGTCCAAGTTTAGTTCGACGCCATAACACATCATCTGCGTTACGTGCCCATTCGTTTTTTATCAAATACGAGACTTCTTGTTGGTGTAAATTTGCACCAAAGCATTCACCGAGGTCGTTCAGGCAGTTGGCGCTGTCGAGCACATCATGGATTAATGTACCGTAAGCGTTGGTGAGCCTTGTTAATAATGGTGTGTTTAACCAGGGGTAGGTTTCGCGAATTGTTGTCATCCAATCTTGATAGGATGTGTTGCCAATGTCACCTCCGGTAATCGGGCTGTTGGCCGTCCAGCTTGCCCCCATAGTGGGGAAAAAAGGTTTTATTTCAGCTAATGCCGCTTCTGAAAGTTTTCTATAGGTTGTTATTTTTCCACCAAAAATACTTAGTAAAGGCGCTTTTTGGTTTTCGTCTGCTTCGAGTTCTAAGGTGTAATCTCGGGTTATAGCCGATGGTGAGTTAGATTCGTCGTCGCACAAAGGTCTTACACCCGAGTAGCGCCAGCGGATATCATCGGATGTTAATTGTTGTGAGAAATGAGCATTCACTACATTTAGCAGATATGACTCTTCGTCACTATCCATGGCAACAGCTTTAGGGTCGCCAGTGTATTCTTTGTCGGTGGTGCCAACCAGTGTGAATTCGTTGTTGTAGGGGATAACAAAAACAATACGGTGATCTTCGTTCTGAAGGATATAGGCTTGCTCGCCTTCATACATCTTGGGTACTACAAAATGACTGCCTTTTATGAGCCGAATGTTGCGAGGTGATGTGAGCTGCATTTTGTTTTCGACAAAGGATTGAGCCCAGGGGCCCGCAGCATTGATCAGTGCTTTGGCTCTGCAGTGTTGAATTTTTCCTGTTTCCAAATCTTCGTAAGCAATATGCCAAATGCCATTCTCTCGATGAGCGCTTTGACAGCGCGTGCGTGTTAGCACAGTGGCGCCAAGTTGCTGGGCTTGGATGGCGTTGGAAATTACAAGTCGAGAGTCATCCACGCGGCAGTCAGAATATTCAAAGCCATAGCGAGTGTCTTCGTTAAGGGGGTTGTCCTTTTTCGCCGGAGAAAGCTTTAAGCCTCTTGATGCAGGTAGCTGTCCGCGCTTTGTTAAATTATCGTATAAAAATAGGCCAATACGTATCATCCATGCAGGGCGTAGATGGGGGCGATGAGGCAAAATGAAGCGTAGAGGTTTTATAAGATGTGGTGCGTTTTGTAGTAACACTTCGCGTTCGGCAAGGGCTTCTCGTACGAGTCGAAACTCATAATGCTCGAGGTATCGTAACCCACCGTGAATAAGCTTGCTGCTGGCGGATGATGTGGCGCTTGCGAGGTCGTTTTGCTCACACATGATGACAGATAGCCCTCGTCCAGAAGCGTCTGCTGCTATGCCTGCTCCATTAATTCCGCCACCGACAATAAATAAATCAACAATGTCAGCATGCTTGGCGTTGCCAGGGGTGATATGAGCGACTGTTTCAGTCATTAGGAGCCTCATTTGCAATCATGGTATGAAGGTTTCTTAGATGTTCTAAATTGATTGAATGTAGTGTATACGCATTCGTTGTATTTCGCAAACGAAAATAAAACGAAAATACTAAGGGCGTGACCTGGTAATGTTCGAAAAGTGTTCAGGTATGAAGAAAAAGTTGCGATAAGGTGTTTTCAGGAGTAACGTCGTCTACTGGTAAAGGTACGGCGTAACAGAGCTCAGCACGTGGGTTGCTGGCGTCTGGGTAGAAGAGGTAGGAGATTGCCCTCAGTCGAACGCTGAGGGTTGGTGTGATATCGGGGGGGGGCTTACTCGGAGAGTTCGCTGTCAGCAATAAGGCAGCGGACATCACTATTCAAAACGAGATTTTGATAGTTGTTTTCAAGGGGTTGGTCAGTAACTAGCAGATCAATGTCTTGTAGCTTCCCTAAGCAAATCATTGCGTGTCGGCCAAATTTGGTGTGATCAACCGCGAGAATGACTTCGCGAGAGTTGGCGATAATAGCTTGAGATACTCGAACTTCTTGATAGTCAAAATCAAGCAGTGAGCCTTCCTCATCGATACCGCTGATTCCGATAATACCGTAATCCACACGAAATTGACTCACGAAGTCCATGGTAGCTTCACCTATAATGCCGCCATCTTTACTGCGAACCTTACCGCCGGCGATGATCACTTCGAAGTCGTCTTTGCCACTAACAATGGACGCTACATGTAAATTGTTAGTGATGATTTTAAGACCGCTATGATTAAGTAGCTCTTTTGCGATGGCTTCATTGGTGGTGCCAATGTTAATAAATAACGATGCATGGTCGGGAATGTGATTGGCAACAATCTTTGCAATACGAGATTTCTCTGGAGATTGAAGGTGTTTTCGAGTGGTGTATTCTGTATTTTGGGTGCTAGGGGCTGCGCTGGCACCGCCGTGAAAACGCCTGACACGGTTCTCAGTGGCAAGGGTATTGATATCGCGGCGCATCGTTTGTGGGGTGACATCAAAATGTGACGCGAGGTTTTCGATAGAGACAAACCCCTTGGCGTTCACTAGTTCAACAATGTGTTCGTGTCGTGCTTGCTGAGACATAAGAAAACTACTACTTTTTAGGTTAACTTTCAGGTGAATAGTGGCATAGAAAAGTGAGATTTTATGTCAGAAATAATACTACAGAATTGGCTGAACGTCTGACTTTTTGAGGCGGTAGAGCTAGATAGACGCAATTCGTAACAATAGAGCGCTAAAGAGTACCGAAGTCGAACGTTAAAAGAATGATTATTTAGTGTTAACGGCTTCGTTAATAGAGTGTAGGTTAAGAAGAGCCATTCATTTTTTGTATTTAAGGATTTTATAATGACCCGATATATTCTTTCTATAGATCAAGGAACAACAAGTACGCGAGCTATTATTTTTGATGATCGTGGAAGTATTGTAACGTCAGCCCAGGAGGAGTTTGAGCAGTTTTTTCCTGCGGATGGCTGGGTTGAGCATGATCCGGAAGAGATATGGGATACAACGGTAGCAGTATGTCAGCAGGCGTTAAAAAACGGCAATATTGAAGCGTCAGCTATTGCAGGCATAGGGATTACCAATCAGCGGGAAACGACCATTGTTTGGGATAGAAAATCGGGTAAACCAATTTATAAGGCAATTGTTTGGCAAGATCGTAGAACCTCTGAATGGTGTAAAGAATTAAAGGCTGCAGGTAAAGAACAGCTAGTAAAAGAAAAAACGGGGTTGTTAATCGACCCTTATTTCTCAGCAACAAAAATTGCTTGGATTTTAGATCATGTCGGAGGGGCACGAGAAAGGGCTGAGCGCGGAGAGTTGGCATTCGGTACCGTTGACACATTCTTATTGTGGAGGCTGACGGGGGGCAAAAGTCATAAGACGGATGCGACAAACGCATCGCGCACTTTGGTGTTTAATATCCATACGCAAGAGTGGGATGATGAGTTGCTGGAGATATTGAAAGTGCCAAAATCAATGCTGCCATCTGTAGAGGATTGTGCTGCAGACTTTGGTGATACCACTCCTGAATTGTTGGGTGCTTCGATAAAGATTGCAGGTATTGCGGGGGATCAGCAGGCAGCGTTAATCGGGCAGGCATGCTTTGAGCCGGGAATGATTAAGAGTACCTATGGTACTGGTTGTTTTATGGTGTTGAATACCGGTGATGAAGCTCTAGTTTCTACTCAGAAACTGTTAACGACGGTTGGTTATCGTATTAATGGAAAGGTGTGTTATGCGCTTGAGGGTAGTATTTTTGTTGCTGGTGCTGCGGTCCAGTGGTTGCGTGACGGGCTATCGTTAATTAATCATGCCGGTGAAACTGAAGCTATGGCTGAAGAGGTGGGGGTGGACCAAAATGTTTACCTGGTACCTGCTTTTACCGGTTTAGGTGCACCATATTGGGATCCAGAAGCTCGTGGAGCGATGTTTGGGTTAACGCGAGATACAGGAATTAAGGATATCGTGACGGCGGGTTTGCAGTCAGTTGCATATCAGACAAAAGATTTGATCAGTGCAATGGAAAGGGATGGTGCATTAAAACCTAAAACACTACGTGTGGACGGTGGCATGGTTGCTAATAATTGGGTGGTCAAATTTATTAGTGATTTATTGGATGTGAATGTCGATAGGCCTGCGGTAATTGAAACAACAGCTCTTGGCGTTGCTTATTTGGCTGGTTTGCAGGTAGGGATTTATGACTCATTAGAGAGTATCTCTGAGTTGTGGCACTGTGAGCGCCACTTTGAACCGGATATGTCCGAAGAGCTTAGGGATAAATTATACGGCGGCTGGCTTGATGCCGTTAGTCGTGTTCGTAAGAACTGATTTCTTGGTCTCCATGTCGGGACTGGGGATTAAGAATATTGCTGAATAATACTCTGTAGATTGTTCTTTTGAGCAAAGTCGGACATATTCAGTTGTAACGTTTTTTCTAGCTGATCATGTAGGTGCCGTATCTCTTGAGATACCTGTGCCGCGTGATCTGCTTGGGTTTGAGCTGAGCTGGCGATAGATTGATTGTTTTCTTGTAATGTGCGTATCGATTCGGTTGCGCCTTCAAGGGAATGAAAAGCTTCTTTAGCGCCACCTACGCTTGAGGTAACCATTTGCCGGCTTTTTTCCATATACAATGCGCTCTCACGCGAGCCTTTTTGTATTTCTTCTATCTGTACTTTGATATCTTCTGCTGCCGCTGCTGTTTTGGATGCTAATGCTCGTACTTCGTCCGCAACAACGGCAAACCCTCTACCTTGTTCCCCAGCCCTTGCTGCTTCGATGGCTGCGTTTAGTGCTAATAAATTGGTTTGGCCTGTGATATGGGTGATCATGTCTACTACGGTACCAATAGCTTCACAATTACTGGTGAGTTGGTGTATTTTTGAGGTTGAGTCTTCTAATTGTTGATCGAGCTTTTCAATTTCAGTGGTTAATTGGGCAAGTTTTTCTTGACCTTGTTGGGACTTTTCTTGAGCTTGAATTGCGCTGTTTTGGGCTGATGAGGTTGTTTGGATTATAGTGTTAAATTCTGTTGATATACCCTGTACGGTATTGGATATATCGCAGACGCTTTCTAACGTATCGCTATTTTTTGTGTTGGTTGTTGCTTGTTGTTTTATGATGGACTGCTCCCTTTGTTGTAAGGATGTGAGCAAGGATCGCATGTCGCTTTTTTGTTTTTCGATAGATGCCTCAAAGGCGTCTAGGCAATGTGAGAGCACTGTGTCTGGTGCCATATTTTTATCTATGTGTACATTGTGTTTTGTTGCTAAAACTAATAATTGGCTCATGGTGGATTTTCCGGAAACCACCATGGATTTATGCAGAGTATGGTATAAAAAATACGAGCATAAAAAGCTGAGTAAAATTAAACAGACAAAAATAGTTTCTCGTTGCCAGCCTGTATTGTTAGAAAAATTGATGGTTGCAGTGCTAGCTTGTTTTATTTGTTCTATGTCTTTGCTTTCAATGGGGGATAGTTGATTGTAGGTTTTGTTAAGCTCCTCCATTAACGCCTGTGTTTTCTCGCTGTGAGAAACAAGCATGTCAAATGCAGAAAGGTACTCACTCAGCAGTGCGTTTAGTGCTTGGTGGTCTTCTTTTATGAGGGGGGAAGAAGGGATTTCTTTTCGTAATGTTGCGGCGAGTTCGTGCAGCGCGTCTTTATCTTTGCTTGAATGTGAGAGAGTGAACTCTTTTTGGCGTTGTTGTATTTGGGTGAATAAACTAAATAAGTACACCGCATTTTGTTCTTTAAGGTAATTGTTGATTTTTTCTTCAGCGCTTCTGATATTGCTAGGGATGTTGTTTTTATTGGTCGGTGTTAGTTGTTTTTGATGTTCTGTGAGCTCTTTTAACTGTCGATGGTAGATAGCTAAGTTAAAGACCAGGTTTTTAGCTTTAGTTTCCAGGTGTTTGTACTCTTTGGGTAATGAAAAGACATGAGTACCTTTTTGTAATTCACTTGTTAATGATGAAAGCTGCGCTAATTGTTGTTGGTTTTTTTCATAGGAGGTCGAGGCAATAATACCTTTCGCAGAAACGATATCCGATTGAATGTTGTGGGCAATAGCCATGTAGTCAGATAGCTCGTTCTTCAGCTGTGTGCTTTCGCTTGAGCTTTCTTGCTGTAAAAAAAACAAACTTGCTATAGCTGCTAATGAGAACATTAATATAGCAGTGATCATTTTTAACCGGGTGGCAAAGGTGATGTTATTGGATTCGCCTGTGGGCATACTGTTTTCCTGATTTATTCGGGTATACAGTAAGAATAGCTAGGATTTGATTTTTTGTGGAAAGGATGAAAATGCCAGCTTAAATAATTTAGGTAGCGGAGGTGAGTGTTGAAGTTGAAGTGGGAATGAATGGGGAGGGGGCTATACCCCCTCGTACATCTGTTTATACTTTTTAAGCGTCAGCCTTCCATGTTCCTAGCAGCATTTCTAGCAGAGCTTTCTGGGCATGAAGGCGATTTTCAGCTTCATCCCATACCACTGAATCGGTTGCTTCCATTAGCTCTTCGCTAACTTCTTCACCTCGGTGGGCGGGTAAGCAATGCATAAATAAGGCGTCTTTCTCTGCCAGATCCATGAGCTCGCGGTTTACCTGATAACCATTGAAAGCGTTAACGCGTTGATCTTGTTCGGATTCCTGCCCCATGCTTGCCCATACATCAGTAACCACTAAGCTGGAATGCTCTACAGCTTCTTTAGGGCTACGAAATAGGGTGACCCGGTCTTTGTTTTCTTGGATAAGTTGAGCGTTAGGTTCAAACCCGGCAGGGCAAGCGATATTTAGGTGAAAATCAAACTGTCGTGCAGCGTTGATATATGAGTGGCACATGTTGTTGCCGTCACCTACCCAAGTCACAGTTTTACCTGAGATGTCGCCACGGTGCTCTTGAAACGTCTGCATGTCTGCGATTAATTGGCAGGGGTGGTAGCTGTCAGTTAATGCATTGATCACGGGGACGCTGGAATTTCGAGCAAATATTTCAATTTTCTCATGCTCAAATGTACGGATCATTATGACGTCGACCATTCGCGATAACACTTTGGCGGAATCTGCAACGGGTTCGCCTCGGCCTAGCTGAGTATCTTTTGAGGATAAGAAGATAGCTCCACCACCGGATTGAATCATTGCACTTTCAAACGATACACGGGTACGCGTGGATGATTTTTCAAAAATCATTCCTAGCACTTTGCTTTTAAAAGGCTCGTAAATGATGCCATTGTTCTGCATTGTGCGTAATTCAGACGCCCTTGTTATGAGCTGCTTTAGTTCTTTGGGGCTAAAATCGAGTAACGTTAAAAAATGCCTTGTTGTCATGGCATTGCTTCCTTTGTTTTTTTGTATTGTTAACGGTTGCTTACAGGCCCTCGGCCCAAGCAAGAACGAGTTGGCTAACACGTTCGACAATTTCTTCTGCTTCAGTATCACTCATGATAAGAGGAGGGAGCAGGCGTATAACTTTTCCCGCGGTAACATTGATCAGTAGGCCGTTGTCGAGGGCTTTGCCGACTAACTCTGGGCACGGTGTATTTAATTCAATGCCCAGCATCAAGCCCATATGGCGCACATGGTTGAACTCTTTACAGTTGCTTAGTTTCTTTTCAATGCCTGAGGCTATTAAGTCACCTAAATGTGTAGCGCGTTCGCTTAATTTCTCATTCTCAATGGTATTTACAACGGTAAGGGCGGTTGCACACACCATGGGGTTGCCGCCATAAGTGGAGCCGTGATTTCCGGGAGCTAGTAAATGTGTCGCTTTACCTGCAACAAGGCAAGCGCCAATTGGCATGCCATTACCTAGCCCCTTTGCTGTGGTTAATACATCAGGGGTGAAGTCATGATGTTGAAATGCAAAATATTTCCCAGTTCTGCCGTTACCTGTTTGAATTTCATCAAGCATCAATAGCCAGTTGTGTTCTTCACATATCGCGTGAAGTTCTGGTAGGTAATTTGTGTCAGGGACATTGATACCGCCTTCGCCTTGTATAGGCTCAACGAGAATAGCGACAACATTAGGGTTATTGGCTGCAATATTTTTAACAGCGTCAATATCGTTGTAGGGAGCGCGAATAAACCCTTGAACCAAGGGCTCAAATCCAGCATGTACTTTTCTGTTGCCGGTGGCTGATAAAGTTGCCAGCGTGCGGCCATGAAAGGAGCTGTCCATAACAATAATGGCTGGATTGTCTATTTCTTGTTTGTTGCCGTATAAACGTGCAATTTTGATGGCGGCTTCGTTTGCTTCAGCGCCAGAGTTGCCAAAAAAACAACCATCCATACCTGCTACGCTGGCAAGCCTTTCACCTAAGTCTTGTTGGTGTTTGATTTGGTAGAGGTTTGATGTGTGTAGGAGGCGTCCTGCTTGCTCGCATATTGTACGGGTAACTTCTGGATGAGAATGACCTAAGCCACAGACAGCTATACCACTGAGTGCGTCGAGATACTTCTTTCCATCAGTATCATATATCCATATACCGTCACCTTTTTCGAATGTGACGGGCAATTGAGCGTAAGTAGGAATCAAACCGTGAGACAACATGAGTGCGTACCGTTTACTATAAAAAGAAATGCAACGAAAAAAGGCAGCCTAAAGGCTGCCGCTAAGGGCTCATCATAGACCTAAATAGATTATGGTGTAAAGTATCTTTTTTTCCTGATTTAAGTTATTGATAATGCGCTGTGAGGGATATAGATGGCAACACTGATTCTTATGTGTTGCCATCATGCTTGTGTTATCCGTTAAAGAGTGTCCACTTTACGGGTTGAGAGTTGTCGTGCTATTGCTATTCCACAAAATAGTAATAGCAAAATGATGCTAACGGGGCCGCCAAATTTACGTTCGTCGAGATTGTCTGTAGCGTCTTGATCAAGTTCATTGGCGCTCACTGAAGCCTTGAACAGGTATTTAGCCTTGGCATCTTCTGTTGACGTCGTAACTCTAGCAGTGAAATTTTCGTCGCTCGCAAGGCTGTTAAGCGTGCAGGTGATGACAGTGTCATAACCACACTCTGCAAGGTCACTTTGTACCTCAACAAAAACCACTCCTTCTGGTAACGGCAGTGTGAGTATAAGTTCATTTGCTGAGCCAGGACCTGTGTTACTTACTGTGGTGATAAAGTGAATAAAACCTTCTTGATATTTGCCGTTGTCACCGTTGAGTTTAACAGTAAGGTTAATAAGGTCGTTGTCACACACATCACCGATACCGTTATTGTTTGCATCTAACTGGTCGGGATTTGGGGTGGTCGGACAGTTGTCAGAAAAGTCATCAATAGCATCACCATCTGTGTCGCTGTTGTTGGGGTCGGTATTGATGTCATTGACCTCGGTTCCATCCTCTACACCGTCACCGTCGGTATCTGCTGTTAATGGGTTGGTGGAGTGTAGGTGAACCTCGTCGCCATCATTAAGCCCGTCGTTATCTGAGTCAGCGTTGTTTATTTGTGTGCCATATGCCAGCTCTTCAGAATCACCAAGACCATCGCTATCGGTATCGGGATTCTGAGGGTTGCTGTTGATGTTGTATTCTTCAGCATTAGTTAGCCCATCATTATCGTGATCAATATTAGCATCATCAATAAGAGGGTTTAGCTCGTAGCCTACTTCCCACCCATCAGGTAACCCATCGTTATCACTATCGCCATTTAAAGGGTTTGTTGAGTGTGTATTAATTTCGGCAAAATCACTTAGTCCGTCGTTATCTGTATCGTTATTGATAGGTGATGTACGGTGGATAAAGAACTCGTTACCATCGGATAATCCGTCGCTGTCGGTATCAGGATTTGATGGGTTAGTATTATTAAAGAATTCTTGTAGGTTCACTAAACCATCGTTATCTCCATCGGCAAGTGCGTCAGTAGGGTCGTTAATATCTAGACCATGTGCCAGTTCCCATTCATCAGGAATGCCGTCACTATCAGTATCGTCAGGCTGTAGAAGGTTGCCTTTGATATAAGACAGAAGGTTGGTGGGGTACACGTTGGTAAACGCATCAATGGGGGTACAGGGGCGAGAAGTAATAATGTAACAATCTAACGGGATTGTAGAATACACCATATGCCCTTTACCATACGGGTATGAGTAAGTGACAGGATGCCCCGAACCTGCTTGTGTTAGAAATATTGTGGCATTTTGCGGTAAGGTATTTAATTGAATGTAACCATGAGCTGATGAGGTTCCTTGATCCATTGATGTATCGTTGATGGTTCCGCCTGGACCAGCATAGAAGTCTGTAAGCTCTGGGTTACCAATAGATAAGTCGTTAAAACTACCGGCGACAAAGGTGCTTGGTGTTCCAGGTAAAATAGCTGCAGCGTTGCTAACATCTCTGTCATGAAAAATAACCACGCCACCATTTTCAATAAACGTAAAAATTCGATCTAAGTTATTGATGTAGGTTTGGCTGTAATCACCGTTATCTTGCAAGAAAAATAACACGTCATATAACGAAAAATCAGTGTTTGTTAGATCAGAAATGCTTTCTGTTTCAAAACCTGCGGCTTCAAGTTGTGGCTCGTAGTCACTGTAACCTGTTCCGGAGGTTAAGTCATAATGCCCTATCTTACCTGTGCTTACGCCAGAGTTGGATGGTGTCGATAAACTATCGGTTGGATCTGTTTGGTACTCGTATTCTTGTATGTTAGTCCATCCGTCGCCATCAGCATCTAGCCTGTCATTGATGAATAATGGATCGATAGAGTAGGAGACTTCCCAGCCATCAGGCATCCCGTCAATATCAGTGTCGCTATTTAATGGGTTTGTGTTATGTACTGTTATTTCTGCATAATCATTTAATGCATCATTATCGCTATCGGCTTCTAGGGGATTGGTACCGTGAACGGATACTTCTTGTAAATCGGATAATTGATCACCGTCGGTATCTGCATTGTTTACGTTGGTGCCAAGGTTAACTTCTTCTCCATCGTTAAGACCGTCATTGTCACTGTCTGGGTTATGTGGATTGCCGCTGTTAACGTATTCATCAATGTTGTTAAGACCATCCTCATCTGAATCAATATTGGCATCATTTTGTAGAGGGTTTAGGTTGTTGGTGATTTCCCAGGCATCAGGCATGTTGTCGCCATCAGTATCCGAATTTAGCGGGTTGGTACCATGAATGGAGACTTCTTCCCCATCGCTAAGGTCGTCGTCGTCGCTGTCGGGGTTGTTGAGATCGGTACCGATGTTGACTTCTTCTGAATCATTGAGGCCATCATTGTCAGAGTCAGCATTTTGTGGATCCCCACCTTGAGCGTACTCATCAGCGTTGCTTAATCCGTCATTATCACTATCAAGGGCCGCGTCATCTAATGTTGGATCTAGGTTATTGGATACTTCCCAGCCGTCCAGCATGCCGTCGCTGTCAGTGTCATTATTTAAAGGGTTGGTTCCGAGGGTGTTGATTTCAGAAAAGTCATTTAATCCATCGTTATCGGTGTCAGCGTTGAGTGGGTTAGTATTGTGAAGTGTAACTTCCTCACCATCTGTTAGGCCGTCGCTATCGGTGTCTGGATTAAGAGGGTCTGTGCCAAGCGTAAATTCTTGTAGGTTGGTGAGTAAATCATTGTCATTATCAAAAGCTGCATCGGCAGGGTTATTCTTATCTAGGCCATAAGAGTCCTCCCAAGAATCAAGCATTCCATCATTATCAAGGTCAGGGTGAGTGAACCGGATATTGTCAATCCATACGGTATCGCTACCGGTATTTACGCTGGCATCTTTAATGTATTGGAATTTAACGGTGTGTAAACCTTCCGCTATGTTTATTTGGTGTTCTGTCCACTCTGTGTTGCCTTGTTGCGATAGCACTTGAACATTATCGATGTAGACCTTTAAGTGATCACAGCAATTTTCTGTTGATGTTTTTGCCCAGAAGGATAATGAGTTTTGTGTGAAATTTGCACTGAACTCGATTAACGCCTGTTGGTTATGGGTAATGGTATCCGCCCGTAAACTATGGGTGCCGTGTTGCCCTTCGGTGGCATCAACAACCCAGCTAGCATTCGCATCTTCTGGTGTTGTCCAATCTTCGGGAAGTGTGTTGTTTTCAAAAGAAACAATGTGGATTGCAGGTTTAGAGGTTGGGTCTGTTGGATCAGTACCCATTTCATACTCTTCAGCGTTGCTGTAACCGTCATTGTCTATATCTTGGGCACCGTCACTTGCATCCAACGGGTTGAAGTTGTAGCTCAATTCGTATGCATCGTCCATGATATCGTCGTCGGTATCACTTTTGGCAGGATTGGTACCATGAGTGTTCACCTCATCGAAGTCTGGTAATGTGTCACTATCACTGTCGATATTGTTGGGCGCTGTACCAAGTGTATATTCCTCTGCGTTGGTTAGGCCGTCTTCGTCTAAGTCGCCTTCAGCATCGCCAGGATTGGTAGGGTCTAAACCAAAAGAAAGCTCCCAGTTGTCGTCCATGCCATCGTTGTCAGTATCAATAAATGGCAGGTACCCACAATCAACGCCGACGGTTTGAAATGCTGCATCTACATCCCCGACGTTGTATCCAAGATCGTGCGTTGATTCCAGTGCTCCACAGGCTCCGGTTGCGAAGGTTTCGTTTGGCCCCCAGTAATTCATGTTGGCGTAGGCGAAAACCTCGAATGCTTTTCTAACGGTCCATCCAGGGGTGTTGGTAATGAGATAAAATGCACGGTTATAGATGCCACTACTATGGTGTACATCAAGTCCGTTGTAGTAGTCGTCGCTATGACCGATTGAGGCTCCGTCAAGAGCAGGGTCTTCAAAATATCGCAATCCGTCATCGGTTTTCATGATGTCACCACCAACAAACCAATCTACTGATCCGCGCCAGTATTGTTCTGCTGCCTCACCAGCAATATCTGAGAACGCCTCATTCATACCGCCAGATTGGCCGCTATAAATGAGGTTGGAGTTTTGTTCAGTAAAACCGTGGGACACTTCATGGGCAGATACATTGATATCAACGAGAGGGAAAAATGTGGAATTACCATCGCCAAAGGTCATAGCTGAGCCATCCCAAAAGGCATTGCCATAATTGTTGTCGTAATGAACGCGCATCACCAGCTGGAATGTGAGCGGAGCTACACTGAGCCAATCTTGGTACATATTAAAAATGACACCACCAAAATAGTGGGCGTCATTAAGAGGTGAATATGCGCCGTTAATGGCTTCTATTGTATTGTTGGGGCAGGTGTAGCTGTGTGTCGTTGAACCTGTTGTGCTGTGGTTAAGATTGACGGTTCGGACGTTGGCGTTTTCCATCAAGCAAAGGTCGCCTGTTTGTTGTACATCTAAAAAGCCATAGTCTGTTCCGTAATCATATTGCCCTGTTTTTGTGTTTCCACCAGGGCCTGTGCCTATTTCTAGGTGGGTTAATCCTTCCCATTGCTTAAGAACTTTTCCATTGTCCGAATCAATAATAATAAATGGACGTGTCGGTGCGAGTTTTTGTGGAGTGTTTGAACTGTTGTTTTGTTGTATGCCTGAGGGTTCAGCAACATAATTAATCACGTAGGCCTTTTTTGGTGTTAAATCTTGCTGTAGATAAATCACCAGTTCAGATGTGATGTTTTTTGTGTTCCAACCTGGGAGATCGTGCCCTTTTTTTTGAAGAGCGAGGTTGTTAGCTTCGTCGGCGGTTAGCTTGGGTTTATTGTTGGCAATATCCGATATAACACTTTGGTCTAGGCCTTTAATGGAAAACCCAGATGCTTTTAGATGACCTTTTTGATTCTGATGAACGGTGATTTGTTCACCCCAAATAGGGATACCTTTATATTGTTGTATATAGCGTGTGTGGGTGTTTCCTTTGTTGTCAGAGTGTTGGCTTTTGGTCAATAGTGTGTTGCTGTCACTCAAGCCTAAAGACTCTCTGATTACCTCTCTTTGTGAGCTTTCGTTAGTGCTTTTAAGTTGTTTTTGGAGCGGTGATATGTCATGGATTCGAACATTTTCTCGTTCTACTGACCATGCGAAAGACGAGCTAAGTGCGGCAGAAATGACAAAAGCATATTGTAACTTCTTCCTGTAGGTACGCGATGTCGACATTTTAAGATTCCTTTTTTAATGTCTGTATAGGTGTGATACGAGTCAAAAAGCGAAATTAATGCGCGGAAGGTTTTAATGAGCCGGGGTGATATGAGTAAATAAAGATATTGAGTGTCATCCGTTGACATATATTCCATACATAAAGTGGTTAAAATACCTTAACCTAAAGATGTACTGCGTTAATTCACGTTTTAGAAAAGTAATGCTAACATTATTATAAAAAACTAAATACTACCAAACTCATTTAGTTTTTTATAATAATGTGATCAAAATCCAAGCAGATGACACTATTGATCAAGAGAGGTTGAAGACTTCGGACTTTGCGTTTTTCCTGATTGTTGTTCCAGAGCCCATCGCCGATAATCAACTGGCGTCATGTCATATTGCTTCTTAAAGCTATTGTAGAAATGCCCTAAGTTACCAAATCCACAATCGTAAGCTATATTGGTGGCGGAATCATTGGTACTGGTTAATTGTTGACATGCCTGCTGTAGTCGAATGAGATTGGTGTATTCAATTAAGCTTTTACCGGTAACGGTTTTAAATTGAAGGGCAAAAGAGGAGCGAGACATTCCTGCTTTTTTTGCCATGCTTTCTAATGTGATGGGTTGTGATGGATCTTGAAGAATAGCCTCGCAGCAACGCTCTATTTCAAACGCTTTATTATTTGCCTTTACGAGAGTGGGAATTGTCGCCTGTCGACAATGGTTGATGAGCAGCTGAGCCAGAATGCTTTTTGCCATAACATCACCAAACAAAGATGGAGAATCAATTTCATTTTGTAGGCGCCGTGCAAAGGTTGCATTTTCTCGAAAACGTTGTTGATTAAAACGGCTGCTGACGGAGTGATTTAGGTATTTGTCATCTAAATAATTCTTCAAGGAAAAAATGCCCAGTGACGATGCAAAGCCGTCATCAAAACAAATGAATTGTGTGCGTGCTACATCTTCAGGGCTACCAATAATTCGATGACTAACTCCTGTGGGGATAAGGAATGTTCGTCCGACTCTGTAGTCATTTAGTTTGCCATTAATTTCTAGTTTCCCTGTATCACTTCCACAAACAATTAGTTCGTGGGGTGGGTGCTCATGAAAAGGTAGTCGCTCTTCTATATCGGCGGTAATGCTGCAATGCATATTCTTAACCTTTTTGGATGATTCCGTAATGGAAGCGGACTATACCATAAGCCGAGGTGCGCTTTTGTCGTTATTCTGCGTTAAAAAGTAAATTGAACTAACAAGATTATATAAGCCACATAACGACATATTGAAGGGTAAGGTATGAAAAAGCACGATGTTAATGCAATAGAAAATGTTCGTCGTATAGAAAACTTTGAGACGAATGAAATGAATGGTTATTGCATGGAATTGACACATGCTGTTTACCCGCACGATGAAGTACATGGTAAATACTGCACTATTGAAGAATATATTGATTGCCCACCTGAAGATGTTTATCGCTACCTTGCACAAACACGTTCTTTAGCTGAGTGGACTTATAGTCTTCGAGATATGAAGCCGACAGACAAGAAAAACTTGTTTGAATTCAAAGATATGATTGGCGATGACACGTTATGTTTTTGTGAAACAAAAGTGAACCCTGATGCGATGACAGTGGACTATCACTGCGCATGGGATCAAGGCGAACATTTATGGATGATTTACCTGATGCGTGTTGTACCCGCGGAGTTGGTATTGAATAAACCGGGATCGGTTGTCTTATGGACAAATTGCCATCATCCATTTTATGACAAAAATGCTTACCCAGAAACAGCACCGGCTAAGCGCCCTGTATGGGTAGGTGATTTCTGGACAATGTTTTACGCGGGTCATTGGGTGGAGATGCAAAATCTTAAACATATATTGGAATACCGTCACAAAAATAAGTTGCCTATGTTTGATGAGTCATGGTTAAAGGACTCAGCACGAGCGGGTTCAAAATTAAAAGATTCAGAGCTAAAAGATCCAGAACTTAAGGGTTCTGGAAAAGCTGAGGTTGTGGGCGTTTAACGGCAATAAATGGAGGATAAAAAGATGCAACCGATCAGTTTAGTTAGCGCAGCAAGTTATTTACCAGAAAATATTATTCCAAATACATTTTTTACAGATTCTATGGCTGATGGTGAAAAAGCAGAAAATAGTAATCACCCAATGTTTAAGGGAACAGAGTTTCGTCGTCATGTGGCGGAAGGGGAAACCGCTATAGATATGCTCGAGCAGGCTTCTCGAAAACTGGGTGATCGGCTAAACCTAGATTTCTCTAAAGACGTGGATATTATTTTGATTAATACCACAGTGTTGGATATGCCATTTACAGGCTGTGGTGCTGAACTTTCCCATGTCTTAGGTGCAAAGCCGTCTTGGATTATTGATGTGCACAATGGCGGGTGCGTTTCTTTTGTTTACATGATGGATATCGCTCGTAGTCTTATGGCAAGCTCTGGTGCGAAAACAGCAATGATTTGTAATGTACAAAATGCTGCAGGCCGAATATTTGGGCACCCCGAAAATAGAAAATTGCCGCAATCGGCTGTACCTGGAGATGGTTGTGGCGTTGGATATTTGGTGGCAAATGATAGCTCTCCGATTCAATCGATAGTGCGTCGAAGTTACGGTGAGTATGCAAAAGATATGACCGCAGTAAGTGATGACGGTCAAAAGTGGTGGGATCCTCGTGAGACACCTATGCACATTGAATTTACTGAAAACAAATTGGCATCCATTGTTGGCCGTGGCAATAAAATTGTGCCAGAAGCATTATATGCAGCGCTTAAAGAAGCGAATATATCAATGCAGAACGTTGACAAATTAATTACTAATCAGCCAAACCACACATTTTTACGTAATTGGCGTGAGTCGGTTTGTGTTGAGGAAAAAAATCATATTCATACGTTTCCTGAACATGGGA
Organism: Gammaproteobacteria bacterium 42_54_T18; assembly: GCA_002163245.1. Classification (GTDB taxonomy): domain Bacteria; phylum Pseudomonadota; class Gammaproteobacteria; order Pseudomonadales; family Ketobacteraceae; genus 42-54-T18. The sequence goes on from MAAL01000188.1 coordinate 76,056, forward strand.
ATTTGTTTGGTGCAGCATTGCCCATTTCATTGGCAAAGGGGATTGAGACAGGAGCATTAAAGAAAGGAGATAACCTCTTGCTGGGTGGTTTTGCTCATGCAGGGGATTACGCCTGTGGATCTGTTGTACATTGGCAGGGAGGTGAGTGATGTATATTCACAGCTGGATGGTATGTCATCGCCCTAAATCACAAGCCAAACCTACGCGTTATGGTGATCGCTCGCCGAGCGGTCAACGCGCAACCCCTGTTAAGAATACGGCCTAAATAACATGATACTAGCGGATGCGATAGTTACCTGTTTACGAGAGCTGGATTTACGCTATATGTTTGGTGTTAGCGGAGCCAATATTGAGCACGTTCATGATGCCGTGTTTCGCTTGGGGCAACAGGGTAAAGGTCAGCACGGCTTTGAAACTGTGATGACAAAAAGTGAGTATGGCGCGGCTTTTATGGCTGATGCCAGAGCCCGCACTCACAATACGCTTGGTGTTTGTTGCGCAACATCGGGGGGTGGTATGATGAATTTAGCTGTTGGTATTGCTGAGTCTTATGCCCATGCTGTACCCGTGTTGGCATTGGTAGGACAACCGCCTATCGCACAAGAAGGGCGAGGGTCGTTTCAGGATTCTTCTGGTATTGGAACTACAGTAAATGCATTGGCAATGTGGCAAGCAATTTCAAAGTTTTCCTGTAAAATTGAAAGTGCTGATCAGTTTTGGCCTTTGTTTTTAGAGGCGTTAGCACAACCATTTTCTGGGCGTCATGGTCCGTCGGTTATGTTATTACCTAGAGATGTTATGGGGTTGGAAGTAGGTGATATACCTAAGTTTTTTTTGAGTTCTATCCCTCTTGAATCTGATGTTCAAGACTCCGAACAAAACATAAATGAAGTGTGGAAGCGACTTTCACGAGCGGAAAATCCGGTATTGATTTTAGGTTCTGGTGTTGCCAGGCACAACGCAGAGAACGCGGCGCGAGCTTTTGTGGAGTCGTCTAATATTCGTGTGGTATCAACATTGTCTTGTCCCGGCATATTCTCCAATGATGATAAACGCTATATGGGTATGATTGGTGTTGCTGGACATCCGTCTGCTCATTCATTTATAGAAGAAAAAGCAGATTTTATATTGTCTGTTGGTACTCAATTAAGAGCGATGACACGGGCAACTTTAGAGAGTGCTTTGACGGAAAAATCACTGGTCATGGTGAACAGTGATTTTCAAGAGCTTGATGAGTCTTTGAATCCTTGTACCTTGCTTAAGTCGGATGCGTCGGTATTTTTTGACGCGCTTAATGAGAAACAAGAGGCATCGCCGTTACAGTTCTTTGTTGATGACGTGTTGTCTCCAGTAACCTGTTTTGCTCCGCAAAAAATACAATACCAACAATTGGTTGATGACGCCTTGGCCAATGTAAGGTGCAATGGATTGACTCAAAGTGCTGCGTTAACGGTAGTTAATCAATATTTGCCTGAGAAGGGCCATATTCTGTTTGATGCAGGTAACTGTGCGGCTGCTGCTGCACACTTTCTTAAAATACCGCCTAATGTATCAACCAACATAGCGTTAGGAATGGGAGGCATGGGTTATGCTATTGCTGGAGCAATAGGTGCGCAGTTAGGGGAATCAGAACCATCCCGTACAACGGTACTTTGTGGTGACGGGGCTTTTATGATGACAGGCTTAGAGATTCACACTGCAGTGGATCTTCAGTTGCCGATTTTATGGATTGTGTTTAACAATAATATGCACGGTATGTGCGTTACCCGGCAGCAATTGTATTTTTCGGGAAGGATTGAGGGAAATACTTACGGGAGTGTCGATATTGCAACAATATCTAAAGGGTTTGGCGGTGAGGAGAGGATTTGGGCTAAGACGGCAACTTCGCTGACGGAGCTGGATGCCTTGCTGGATGAATATGTTTCCCGTAGAGCACACATACCGGGAGTGTTAGAGCTCAAAATCACAGAAGAAGAGCTTCCGCCCTTTATGCCTTTTGTTACGCCCGATGCGGAAGTTCAGAAGGCCTGGTGATCGTTGTAGACGTTATGTTTATATTGCGTAGAGGCTTTTTCGAAGTTTTTTTCTAACCTATCAGATGTTGTCTATGCTTAAAGGATTATGTAAAAGGGACTCCCTAAAGGGGCCATGCCGAAGGAGGTGGTAAGACGCAATGTCCAATAAGTACATTATATTTGTTGATGATTCCGTCAGTATGCAGAGAATTGTTGAAAGTGTATTGGTTAACGATTATGAGGTTCTCTGTGCTTCGGGTGCTAAGGAGGTGCTGAGTGCAATGGATCAGCGTGTTCCTGATTTGTTTCTTTTAGATATCGAAATGCCTGAAGTTGATGGTTACGAATTGGCTGGCATGATTAGAGAACGAGACGATGGAAAGCAGGTTCCGATCGTATTTTTGTCTTCTATGAATACTGAAAAAGTGATTGTAAAAAGTTATGAGGCCGGTGGGACTGATTTTATCACTAAACCGATAGTAGGCGATGAACTTAAGGCTAAGCTATCAATCGCTATTGCGACATCCTGTAAGAATATTAAAGTCAGGTTAAGAGACCCCAATGTTGACAATACCGCTACGTCTGTTGCTTTGGATGCGATGCGAAATGCTGCTGATCTTGGGCAGTTATTGGAATTTATTCAGGGAACGTATACGTGTAAGAACTTCGATGCGTTAGGGCATAGGCTATTAGATATCTTGGCTGCCTATGGATTGGCGGCTGTTGTTGAAATTAGAACACCGAAGAAGAAATATCAATACTCTCATAACGATACTATACAACCATTAGAGCAAAATATTATTGATCGATTTCGTGAAGAAAAACGTATTATGGACTTTAATAATCGAACGCTAATTAATTATTCAGATGTTTCTCTTTTAATAAAAAATATGCCTATTGATGATGATAATCGATATGGGCAATTAAAGGATGTTCTCGCAACATTAGCACAAGCAAGCGAGCCGATGATATTGAGTTTGTTTTTGAAAAAACAGATGAATTCTCAGCGTTTAAAGCTACTGACTATGGCTGAAATGACTCAGGTCTCATTAGATAGGTTGGTGGGTTTACATAAACAGAATAAATTTGAATATGTTAAGTTCCAAGAATCTTCTGCAGAAGATGCAAAGGACTTGTTTCATTTTTTAGAGTTAAGTGAGCATCAAGAAAATTCCATAACGGATTTGTTTTTGAAAAACCACAAAGAATGTGAAGTTCGCCATGAAAAAAATGACGAAGTGGATGAAGAATTAACGTTGATTATTAGAGCATTAAAGGAAACGTTGGGGTTGATTTCAATCTAATAAACTGTCGGATGTAATTTAGTAAAGAGCCACGCCGTGCTCACTATTTTGGATATAGTGAAGCCGGTGTGGCTTTTTATTTACAATGTCAGTAAATACTCCACAAGATAGGGTACGTCATCATCAGCGTTAGTACACCAAG
>MAAL01000103.1 GCA_002163245.1 Gammaproteobacteria bacterium 42_54_T18
TTATTATGTGCCAAGGCCTAATTTTCCTTTTGTATTACGTTGTTTGTTCGCACTTGCATTGTAACACTTATCGAGAATTAGGCCTTTTTTATGTCAAACTGTGGGACAGCAGTGGTTTCAAATATGGAAAACTTTGGCGCATGGTTTCCAGGTGTTATATCTATAACGTCTAATAATGAAGAATCTCACGGTGTAGTGGGTAAAAAATATTTAGAAACAGTTAAGATTCCATTGATGGGTTTTAAAAAAATATCTATTTCTGTAGTAGGTTCAAAACAAGGAGAGTTTTTTGTGACTGAGGGTGAGTTCTCCCCTTTATTTCCACGAATGGAAATTGAGATTAAACCCATTGATAATGTTTCGTCTAAGATGTCGTGGCGAATGTATAGTCGAAATAATAACCGAATGGCTAAAATGTTGTTATTGCCGTTGGCAAAATCAGTTATGCAAAAAAGAGCAGAAGTTGGTATCAAGCGGCTAAAGGTTAATTTGGAAGGTTAACTTCTCGGGTAGTATGGGGGCTAACCTGTCGTTATTGCTGAACTTTGGGGGCATGATTGGAGTAATGACTGGATACAGAGTGTTTGGCAGAAAATAACATCTATTTGGCATCTAAAAACCTTCAACCATCATAGGTAGCAGGCACACTAGAATGACGTAATTGTTAATCGTCAAAATAGTGGGGTTTGAGTATGGGGAGGGAGTTAGGTGCCGATGTTACGCGTGCATTAGATTTGGAATCGCAGGATAGATGTCCTGATGACTTTCAGTATTGGCATAACCTTAATAAGCCCCATGTAAAAAATATGCGCCGTTTGCTTAAGTTGCTGGTGGGGTTTGATCCTGTGTTACCAGATGAGCGCATTCGAGAATTTGCGCAGTCGTATTATGATAGTGACCCTATCGCAGAAGCTGTTATCGCTGATCTTTATAAACCTGGGCAGGCGGCTAAGGCGCGGGAAATGCTTTTGCAGGCCTTAGAACAAGGTGTGGAGTCGTTATCGGAAGCCCCGCCATCCTTAGTTACCCTCTTTGATGAGTTGGAGCAGGCGCCTAGTTGGATGGATGCTGAGAAAGTGGATTACGGCGCACGGGTATTTCGTCGTTATGGCTGGTTTATGTTTCATTTTCTTGGGGCAATTACCTTAGAGGGGTATCGAGAGTCCTCGGTGGCAAAGCCTTTGGCGTTTACGGGCGCTTATGATGGCAGTACTGCGTATAAACGCTTTTTGGAGACATGTAATTTCTGGAACGAGGTTGCCCAGCCTGGAGGGTTGGAGAAAGGCGGAAAAGGGCGTGCAACGGCGGTTCGTGTGCGTGTTATGCATGTTGTTGTTCGACGGCATTTAGCAAACCATAAATTATGGGATGAGAAAGCGTGGGGGGTGCCAATCAGTCAGGCGGATTCGATGGTGACGTTGGCGGCGGGAAGTGTTGGTTTGGGTTTAGCGTTAAAAAAAATGGGATTTCGTTTTGATAAAAAAGATGTTGAAGCGTTGTTACATTTTTGGCGTTATGTTGGATATTTAATGGGAGTTCAGCCTCGTTGGTATCCTGAAAGTTATGAGGATGGAGTGCGGTTCTTTTTTACCATTTTTGCTAAGGGTATCAAAGGTTCGGGCGATGACGGAACTCGACTATCTCAGGGCTACTTAAAAGCGTTTGAACCTGATAAAAATGCATCTATGTGGAGACGATTGAAACAGAGGTTAAACTATCGTTATCAGGTGGGTATGACGCAGTACTTTATTACACCTCAAACTCATAAGCATTATGAATTGCCTGATGGTGGGATGTGGAAATGGTTTCCTGCGATGAATATTCCTTTTGTTTTTGCGTTAGAAACCGTCAGAAAAAATAGTCGACCCTTAGATAATTGGTTGGATAAAAAGGTGCGCCACCATTCAGATCAATGGTTGAAGCGAGAATTGGGACATTATAAACCTCAATATAAACCGGTAGATAAATTAACTCGTTAGAGAATGACATTTGCTAGTAGGTATTACTGGGTATTTACGGGTAGAATAATGGTGACCTGTTTATCCGGTGTGACTATTTGTGTATATACCCATTGATCAAATTCATCAGTTAACGAAATGTTGTGAGCATCTTGGAGTACCGAGAGAGCAACTTGTTGCTCGCGCAAATTTGGATGAAAATATTTTCCATCGTGATATTGTGCCCCTACGGTATTTTATTCGCCTTGTTGATGCCGCATTGGTATTAACCGATGATCCTCACATTGGTATTGTGTTAGGAAAGCAGCTTAATTTTATGAAACATGGGGCTGTTGGGGCGTTAGCATTTGCGTCGCCGACGGGGGCAGAGTCATTGCTGGCTTTTGTGAATCATTCGCAGCGTTCGAACGCACCATTCATGAAAATTCTACAGCTTGTTGATAACGAAGAAATTCGGATAACCTTAATGCCATCAAAATCAGTGTATCCCATCAATAAGTTTGTGGTGGATACTGCGTTATCATCTTGTATTGCGATGATTCGAACGATGTTGTCTGGAATAGGGGGTGACCAGTTAATTAAAAAAGCGATTAAATATTTCTCTGTGACCTATGCTGCGCCAAGTGATATGCAAGAACTTCAGCGGTATCAGTCGGCACTTGTAGCACCTGTTAAATTTAACCAGCCAGAGTGTCAGATTGTTTTTTATGGTGTTATTGCAGGTAAAGAAAATCCTTATTATAGTTCTGGTTTGATTGAGGCAATGGCAAAGGCTATCAAACCTATTCCAACCGATGATGGAGAAAGTTTGGTTAACAAAATTGAAGAATGTTTATCTAAATATGAATTTCGGTTTCCGACACTCAGTGAGGTTGCAGCAGAATTGGGTTTTTCAGAGCGAACATTACATCGGCGATTAGCAGGGCAGGGAATAAAGTACCGAGAAATTTGTGATGGCCTTCGTGGGGGGCATGCTAGAAAATTGATGGCGACAACAATGCCTGTAGATGAGATTGCTTATCGCTTGGGTTATTTTGATGCGGCGTCATTTTATAAAGCGTTTAAGCGCTGGGAGGGTTTGTCGCCTAGTGAATATCGAATGTTAATAAAGAAAAAGTGAATTATAGAAATAAATCTTAATAAAAAGGAGCGTCGCTGCATAACGACACCCCTTTGTATTATTTTATCTGATTCTTTGAATATAACGCTCTAGTATATTTACTATTAACGCTTAAGCTTATAATTTGACGTTTTAAGAACCCAAGTATCATCTGTTAAGCCTTCTTCCCTCAACTTGAACTTCTGAACCTTATTGGTTGGTGTGTAAGGTAGGTTGGTAACAAAATTCATATATTGGGGTACAAAGTAATAAGGTGCGTTATCGTTAATAAATTCAGCAAGCTCTTCATACGTTAGTTTGCTGTCCGGCTTTAAAATGACATTGAGTTTTAGTTCTGACTCACCCGGTACATCCTTTGATGGAATACCAAATGCGGCAACATCTTTTACATCGGGATGTTTACGAACGGACATCTCAACTGCCATAGAGGATATGTTTCTTCCAGCATAACGTAATGCATCATTTTTGCGATCCACAAACCAGAAGGCGCCTGTTGGGTCTAACTTTCCTAAATCCCCAGTGTGGTACCACTCGCCAGAGTAGGCTTTTTTATCCGCTTCTGAGTCATCGAAGTAACCGTTAAAAATGGTAAACGGCTTTAATGTACGAAGGCACATTTCGCCAATTTCGCCTTCAGCAACTTCGTTGTTATCGTCATCCCATAATTGGATTTCCATATCATCTAAAGGAAGTCCCAATGAGCTAAAAGGTACCTTGCCAACATGGTGTGCCGGGGTGCAAATCACCATGGCTTCACTTTGTCCGTAACCCATTGGCAATAGATCCACGTCAAAACGTTTAGAAAACGGCTCTTTTAATTGATCTGGCATTGGAACCATTTGTGCAACACGTAATGGGTTGTCCTTATCGTCTGGGCGCTCTGGTGAATTCCATAAAAACATATGCATGGCACCAAGAGTGAACGTTTGGGTTGCACCAAAGTGGCGGATACGATCCCAAAATGTTGAAACAGAAAAACGTTTTTCTAGAACAACCGGCAAACCTTCATACAGTGCACGGAATATTGCCGTGATCCACGCACCAGAGTTATAAAGTGGCAATACGTTATAAATAACATCACCAGGTTGGGATTTGTAATAAATGGATGCGGCTTCGGCGATAGGGCGAATCCAGGAGTTATGGCTCTGCAAAACACCTTTGGATTTCCCCGTGGTGCCGGATGTCCATAATATGGCACAGGTATCACCGTAACTCATTTCGTTATAGTTGGGTTCCAATGGACTGTGTTTTGCCAAAAAATCGAGAGTGACGGCATTGTCCAATGTTAGTGACTCTTGTGTGCCTGCAACAACGAGTTTTTCACCCTTTAGAGATGATTGGACTTCTGTAACTCTGTCCTGTAGCTCGGTTTCAGTGATGAGAACTTTGCAGCGGCTACGTTCAATGGTTTCACTTAACCAGTCGCCTTTATAGTCAGTGTTGATAGGAACCCAAATAGCGTCTATCTTGTTAACGGCAAGGGCAACCAAAACGGATTCCATGGCGCTGTTAAGGTAGAACGCAACACGATCACCTTTATCAACCCCTAATTCCTTTAAGCCAGCGGCGATAGAGTTTGTGATTTTTTCGGCTTCAGCGAAAGTTACGCGACGCTCATCAGTAATCAGAAACTCAGAGTCGCCCACTTGTTGCGCTTGAAGAGTTAACATTTTTGGCAATATACGATTGTTGTTGTCTGTTAAATCTAGCTTATTCACGGCGGTTCTCTCTGTGTTAGTGCTGGTAGCGTTTCAGTAACATGATAGCAGGTTTCTATATTTGCATGTATATTTGCAATAATATAGCGAAATGATAGACTGCCGCAATACGATTCTCAAAAAGAACCTCTTTTTTATAGCTTTATAGGCGCTTATCTAATTGAAATATAAGAATATTTCATTCTTTTGAGGAAATTGTAAATTTCGGTGAAGAGCAGCGTTTTTTTTGCTCTTCCACAACATTGAGAGCTCAAATCATGACAAGTGATACTGTTGCAACAAGCCTAAAGGATCTTCCTGGGACGTCCGTTGATGAGGCGTTGGTTATTGATGAGACGAAAAGCCAGTGGCAGGGTGAGTTTGATGTGATTGTGGTGGGTTTGGGAGCTGCGGGCGTGACTGCGGCTCTTGAGGCAAAAGAAAGTGGCGCGAATGTCGCCTTTATCGACCGGTTTGAGGGAGGTGGTACTACGGCTCGCAGCGGTAGTGTGATTTATGCTGGTGGTGGTACAACGCTTCAAAAGCGTTTGGGTGTAGAGGATGATGCGGACAGTATGTTTCGTTATTTGCGCCACGAAGTACAAGAAGCAGTAACCCCAGAAACATTGCAGCAGTTTTGTAATGATAGTGCGGATAGTTTTAGCTGGTTAACCTCCAATGGCATTCAATATAGTGGAGCGCTATTTCCGAAAAAAACCAGTTACCCTGTACATGGCAACAGTTTGTATTACTCCGGTAATGAGTTAGCGCATGCAGGGGAAGCTAGTCCTGCCCCTCGTGGACACCTAGCGGATGGTATTAAAAGCTTTACGGCATTTGGTCCAGCATTTATTGCTCCACTGATCAAAAGTGCGTTAAAAAAAGGCGTGGTTCCGATACGTAAAACTCGAGTGTCGCGCTTATTGGTGAATAAAGCGGGTGATGTTGTTGGTGTGGAAGCGCAGCAAGTCCAAGGTAATGCTTTAACATTATTTCAACATAAATTTTGGTCAACCTTGGCATCGTATTCGCAGATTTATTATGCGCCAGCGGCAAAAGGTTTCCGTTTAAAACTCGCATTAATTGAGAAAAAATCCTGTAAAACGGTTCGTTACCGTGCAAAAGGTGGTGTTGTGTTAGCTACAGGAGGTTACATTCTCAATAAAGAAATGACCGAAAAATATTTGCCAAAATATAAACGTGCAATGAAGTTAGGTACTACTGGTGATGTGGGGTCAGGGCTGGCCTTAGGGGTTAGTGCTGGAGGTATTGCAGAGCGTTTAAGCACTGCTACAGCCTGGCGTTTTATTAACCCTCCCGTTGACTGGCCAAAAGCTGCATTGGTGAATCTAAAAGGTGAGCGTTATGTTAACGAAGCGCTTTATGGTGCAACGATTGGCACCAAAATGATGGAGGAAAATAATGGTGAAGCTGTACTTATCTTGGATAAAAAATTATATGACGACAGTGTTGCCAATCTCAATTTGAAAAATTCCCGCTTTGTCACATGGGCACAAGCTAAAGGTGCGGTACGAATGGCACGAACAGCCGAAACGTTAGATGTGTTGGCTGCGAAGTGTAAAATAGACCCGCAACAGTTGGCGAAAACCGTTGAACAATACAATGCGGCTGCTCGAGGTGAATCTGAGGATGTGTTTGGCAAGAAACAAGACGATATGCGTGAGTTAACCTCTGGTCCATTTTATGCGATTAATATGTCGGTGGGTAAAGGTGATATTACCTCGGTAATTAGTCTGGGTGGATTGCGTGTATGTGAAGGTACCGGTACGGTGCTAAACGCTGAAGGTGAAAGCATTAACGGATTATTTGCGGCAGGTCGTACCGCAATCGGTGTTGCGTCCAACGCGTATGTTAGTGGTTTGTCTATTGCCGACGGTGTTTTTTCGGGTCGCCGTGCTGGAAAATATGCAGTAAAACGAGCAAAGGGGGAAAGTTTTTCTGAAGATCAGCGTACACCTATGGCACTTAAGTTATCGTCAAATAATACGAAGAGCACTAGTGAGCTTGCTGGGTGTGATTCATGAAAAGTGCATTTATTACCGGTGCTGCGACAGGGATCGGTGAAGGGTTAGTATTAAAACTACAAGCAGAAGGTTGGCGTGTTTATGCGGGGTTTCGCAGCGCAGCCCCTGAAGCAACACGCTGGCACGGGTTACCGAATATTGTGCCATTGCGTTGCGATGTTCAATCATTGGGTGATATTAAAAGTGCTGTAGACTGTATAACAACAGAAGAAGGTCAGTTGGATCTGTTGATTAATAATGCCGGTTATCCTGGTAATTCTGGTGTGATTGAAGCGGCAGATATCGATGATTATCGTAAAACCTTCGAGATTAATTTTTGGGGGCCGTTGAATGTTGCTCAGGCATTTATGCCACTGCTACGTAAAGCGAAAGGACGCGTGGTAAATACAACATCTGCTTCCGTGTACTTAACGATTCCAATGGGTTCATCTTATCCAGTGTCAAAAGTGGCATTAAAAGCACTGTCTAACCATATGAGGATGGAAATGGCACCCTTTGGTGTCGATGTGACATCGCTGGAGCCGGGTGGTGTTGAAACGCCTATGACTGCGTTAGGTGAGGATGTTGGCGCAATGCAGTGGGCAACTATTCCTGAATCGTTGCGTGGACAGTATCAACAGTTTTTCTTAGATGGTGCGACAGCAATTGGTGATAATTTTAAGTTGTATTCAGCTAAGCATTTTGCTGATCAAGTGTACAAAAAAATCATTCTTCCTAAGCGAACAAAGCCGAGTTATTTAATTGGACCTGGCGCAGCGGCGTTACCATGGTTGCACCGATTATTACCTACTCAGCAGGTGATGAATATCTGGGGACGAATGTTCTCAAAGAAGTAATTCTCTAGTAGGTAGTGGTTACCATCGTAATGAAATTACCTTTGATAGCGGTGATAAAATATCTGCGGACGTGAGTATTGACCCTGTTGTGTATACTGTAGTCATCGGTTATAAGCTTTTATTTTTGGGTTATAAGGTTGAAGTGAAAATTACTTTGTTTTTGAAGGATATGTTTGTTTTTAAAGAAGTAATATTTTTATATTTTTAGGTTAACGCAGTTGGGCCGTTGTGTTTTCTTGCTTTTTTTAGTCCGCTTAGATATATCCTTATAAATTTCATTTATGTTGTTATCGAATAAGAACTAGATGCTATATCGTAGCTATTGAATTATCACTATTTGTTGACTATACAAAGGTAATGAATTCGCTAGGTGCGCCTGCTGTGACCTATCTTTATAAGGTTGCATTTCGATGGTGTGCTCCATCGAGAGGGGACAATCATCATGGCTAGTTGCTTTAGTTCAGTGTTCATAAATTTGCATTTATCGTGTGATTTTTCAATTAAAAAAGAAGAACAAAAACGATTTAGGGCCTTTCTTTGTTGTATCAGTTTTTTTCTGTCCATTCTGTTCTCCCCATATCTAATTGCAGAGTCAAAAGACGCTGAAATTGAGCGTTGGATTGAGAAATTCCAGCCGTCAACATTATCAAAAGAACAGATGAGAAAGGAGCTGACTTGGTTTAAAGATATTAGCAAGTCGTTTCGCGGGAAAACCATAAAATCAGTTGCAGAGGATATTAAAACACACTACTGGGAACGTGATGTTCTGTCGAAGGCATTTTTTGATATTACAGGTATACGTGTTGAGCATGAAATCATTGGTGAAGGCGCGGTAGTAGAAGCATTGTTGGAGCAGATGAGTACAGGAAAAAATATTTATGATGCTTATGTCAATGACGCCGACATGGTTGGAACGCACCTTAGGGTGCATGGTGTTGTTAACTTAACCGACTATATGAAATTTGAAGGAAAAAAATATACTAATCCAATGTTAGATCTGTCGGATTTTATGAACCTTGAATTTGGACAAGATTATGATGGCACACAATTGCAATTACCCGACCAGCAATTTGCCAACCTTTATTGGTTTCGACATGACTGGTTTGTTCGCGATGATATAAAGAAATTATTTCGTCAATATACAGAAAAGAAATATGGTAAGAGTGGTGCGTATAATTTAGGGGTGCCTATAAACTGGGCTGCATATGAGGATATTGCAGAGTTCTTTACCAATACCCCTATTGATGGAAAAAAAGTGTATGGCCATATGGATTATGGAAAAAAATCTCCTTCACTGGGGTGGCGTTTTACGGATTCATGGTTGTCTATTGCAGGGGTTGGAGATACTGGTTTACCGAATGGGATTCCTGTTGACGAGTGGGGGATACGGGTAGAAAACCGTGTGCCCGTGGGTTCATCCGTTAGTCGTGGTGGTGCAACAAATGGGCCCGCGGCAGTATATGCATTAACGAAATACATTGAGTGGATGGATAAGTATGCGCCACCAGAGACAAAGCAGTGGCGATGGGTCGATGCAGGTCCGCAAGCGGCGAGGGGGGACATTGCCCAACATATTTTTCAGTATATAACGTGGCTTTCCCATGATGACTTTACTCGCCCTGGAAGCCCGATGCTTGATAAAGAAGGAAAGCCAGTATGGCGCGTTGCCCCTACGCCTCATGGGCGATATTGGGAGGAAGGTATGAAGGTAGGCTATCAAGATGCTGGTAGCTGGACAATCCCCAAAAGTATTAAAGGTCAAAAGCGAGCAGCTGCCTGGTTGTGGGCACAATTTTGTGTTTCCAAATCTGTAACTTTAAAGAAATTTTTGGTTGGGGGGACGCCGATTAGAAAATCCACAATTCACTCTGAATATGTTCAAAAAAGAAAAGCAGATTGGGGAGGAATGATCGATTTTTACGCGTCCCCAGAAGAAAGGCGTTGGACGGATACCGGACTTAATGTTCCTCATTATCCCGTGTTGTCACGAATCTGGTGGCCGTTCTTAGATAAGGCGATTAGAGGCGACTTGTCACCTCAGCAGGCGATGGATGAAATTGCAAAAGAGCAAGATCGTCAAATGGGAAAAATGAAAATGGTAAAATATTCACCAAAACTCAATGCTAAGCGGGAACGAATATTTTGGTTGGAAAAGCAGGGGTCGCCAAAAAATGAGAGGGAACGAGATATACCAAAAACGATGCCTTATGATGCATTGATTAAACGATGGAAGAGATGATGAAAAAACTCCTGTTGAGAATTGCTATTTATCTTTTGGTAAGTACAGGGTTTTGTGCGGAAATTTATGTGCAAGATATTCTCTATGACTATAACGAAATACAGTTAGTTATCTTGGAACAGGCTAAAACTGTAGTGACAATGGCGGCAAAGAAATCGATAGTTCATGCCGTAGAAAAGCATAATTCTCTTGGGTTAGTTATGGATGAAATATTACGCCGAGATAAAAGGTGGATGTCTAGCCACAATACGGAAGAATTTAAAATTAAATTACAAGAAAATATATCTGGGGTGATTTTGAAGTCAATGGTACTTAGGAATCGGGCAATGTATAGCGAGGCATTTTTGACAGGAAATAAAGGTGCAAATGTAGGTGCCTATCCAGCGACAAGCGATTATTGGCAAGGTGATGAAGATAAATTTAAAATTGCTTTTAATAAAGGAAATGGTCGATTACTAATTACACCGGTTGAATTTGATAATAGTTCAGGAACTTATGCTGCGCAGGTAGCTGCACCGGTTGTAAATAATGATGGTGTGACCATCGGTGTATTATTTGTAGGCATTAAATTAAGTTATGCCAAGGTAAAATAACTGTTGGAGAATCAATGAAAGTGACTTCAAGTTACATAGGGATAAGCCGGCAAATTATCATTATCGTATTGTTGATAATGGCTTTTGTTACTGTGGGGTTATCTATTGTTGTTGGCGTTACTAGTTTTAATAATCTGGCGACTCTTACATTGGATGAGCTGGGTAGAACATCAAAGATACTGTCTTCACAGTTACATGAATTGGAAAGGAATGCGGTAGAGAGTATCGTCGATATAGAAAAAAATACGTTATTACTAAATCGTTTTGAGCAGCTTACTAACCTTGGTCCCTATTATTTTAGTGATGAATCACAAAAGGATAGGGATATCGATGAATCTGACAAAATATACACATTGCAATCACAGTTGGAAATTGTACAGGCGCTTCGACCTTTTCAGAATATACATCAGTTATCATCTATCAGTTTTTTTTATTTGTCTCCTTTTGAACAATTTGAACATTCTAAGCCTGTGCTGTCGTTAAGAATGGACAGGGAGGGGGTTTTTGTTGGGCAGTTTAAGACAAAGGGTAAGGTTGATAATCGATCGTATCATTATGTGGATTTTTCGAACTATGAGGCGCCAACATCGGATTTATTCAATGTGAGTTCAGTTTATGAATTAACGATTCATGAGTTTTATAAAAAGTTTAATTTCAATATAGCGGCTACGATAGGCATTAGTGAGATTTATGATGGATTTGATATTGAAGATTTAAAAGGGAATGATCGAATTCAATCATCTCTCATTATTAATGACGGATTACCTGTAATTAGAACTCTGGCCCCCGTACTTGTTCCAGTGTCGAATCCTGAAACGTGGGAAGCAGAGAGTGTGCCAGCAATATTGATGGTGATAGATCAGACTATAGACGAAGATATGCTGGGTAGACTGAAGAAACAATTGGGGATTGACGTTGCTTTGGCAAAAAAAGATACGATATTGGTAAGTAGTCTGCCAGAGAATGAGCGTTTTGGTTATTTGAAAAATGATCAGACAGTATCTTCAAGTGTACAAAATTTCTATTATTCCTGGCAAAAAATAAAATTTGGAGAACCTGGAGGCGATGTTTTTCAAGCAGTAGTTCTGAGCCCAATTTCAGTTTTGGCAACATTAACGAGAGGTTTGTTTTTACAAATGAGTCTTTTGGTTGCATTAGCAACGATACTGTCGACGGTGGCGATTTTTGCAGCTATACGCCGACTGGTTAATAAACCCCTCAACCAGCTTATGGACGGTGTAGAAAAAATATCGTCAGGCGATTTGACGCATAGGGTTCAGGTTCGTTCTAAAAATGAATTGGGTGAACTGGCTTCTGAATTTAATTTGATGTCGGATAAATTAGCAAAAAAATCTGATGAATTACAGAGTAAAATCGAAGCTCTTAAAGAAATGGATAAGCTAAAAGATTCATTTTTAGCCAATACTTCTCATGAATTGCGAACACCTTTAAACGGTATTATTGGTATTGCTGACTCCATGATAGATGGTGCTACGGGGGATGTTAGCGAAGTTCAACTAGTGAATTTGTCGATGATAGTATCGAGTGGAAGGCGGCTGTCTAGTTTGGTGGACGATATTCTCGATTTTTCAAAAATGCGCCATCACGATCTCCAACTTATGTTAGCGCCAGTTGATATAAAAACCATTACTAACATCGTTTTAACATTATCCAAAACCTTAGTGAAGAAAAAGGATTTAAAGTTAATTGAAGTTATCGAAAATGACTTGCCACTAGTGGAGGCCGATGAAAATCGATTGCAGCAAATTCTCTATAATCTCGTTGGAAATGCTTTGAAGTTTACTAATTCTGGATATGTCTCGATATCAGCGTATTTAGTGGGTGAAAAAATGGAGGTGTCGGTTACCGATAGTGGAATTGGAATACCGCTAAATATGCAAAAAAATATTTTTGACTCTTTTTCGCAAGCAGAAGAGTCCATATCTCGAGAGTATGGTGGGACGGGGTTAGGACTTGCCGTCACTAAGCAGTTGGTTGAATTGCATGGCGGTGAAATTTGGATTAAGTCAACGCCTGGGATAGGTTCGGCATTCTTTTTTACATTGCCATTGTCTGCTACAAAGCGAGCAGATCTGGATAAATCGTTACCGATTTATCCGACAGAAGGGGAAAGGGTTGGTTCTCATGTTGTGACGCCAAATATGGAGCTAGAAGAATCAAAGTTTCAAAGTTTTGACAGAAAAACGGATGATGATTTAATTGATGATGCTGGTGATGCTGGTGGTGATGGAGAGTTCACTGTGTTGGTGGTGGATGACGAGCCAGTAAATTTACAAGTTATTAGTAATCATTTGTCATTGCATCGATATACAGTAGTTGAGGCTGTAAGTGGATTGGACGCTCTAAATATCATAGGGGAAGGGAATAAAATTGATCTTATTTTATTAGATGTAATGATGCCTAAGATGAGTGGTTTTGAAGTGTGCCAAAAACTCAGGGAAGAACACTCGCCCATTGAGCTTCCTGTTATTTTAGTGACGGCTAAAAACCAAGCGACAGATCTAATAGAGGGGTTTTCATCGGGTGCGAATGATTATTTGACAAAACCATTTTCTAAGTATGAATTGTTGGCCCGCATTAATTTGCATATACAACTTTCTAGGTCTTCAAAGGAAATAATTGAAAAGGAACGTATGTTAAATAAATATGCAGATAATCTGAAATTGACGAATGATGAATTAAAACAGTATCAGTCAAGTCTAGAGAGTATGGTTGAAAAAAGAACATTAAAATTAAAAGACGCACAAAAACAACTTATAGAATCTGAGAAAATGGCATCGTTGGGTGAGCTTGTAGCAGGTGTTGCTCATGAAATAAATACGCCTGTTGGAGTAGGAGTTACTGCAGCATCATTTTTGGCTGATGAGACAAAAGGCATAGAGAAAAAGTATACGAATGAATCAATGACACGAGAGGACTTCTCTGATTTTTTGACCTGTAGTTTGCAAACAACAGAAATGATTTTGTCCAACTTGCAGAGAGCGACGGAGCTAATAAAGAGCTTTAAAAAGGTGGCGGTTGATCAGACAGCTGAAGATAAACGTTGTTTTTTTGTTACGAGTTATGTGGGTGAAATATTGAGAACACTTCACCCTAGAATAAAGAAAACAAAACATAATATTGAAGTGGTAAGCGGAAATGATATGGAGATAAATAGTTATCCTGGAACATTCTCGCAAATATTAACCAATTTAATTATGAACAGTATCATCCATGCTTTTGACGACAGTGATGCCGGTAATATTGTTATTGATATAAAGCAAAAAGATGATGGCATTATTCTATCATTTTCGGATGATGGAAAGGGGGTGAATAAGGACGACTTATCCAAGGTGTTTGATCCGTTTTTCACCACCAAAAGAGGGCGAGGTGGAACAGGGTTGGGATTACATATTGTATATAATCTAGTGACTCAAAAATTGAAGGGGAATATAAGGTGTGAGAGCACGGTTGGAAAAGGGACGGTGTTTTATATTTACATCCCCTCGATAGTTGAGTGAACCATAGGTGGTTGAGAGAATGTTGTTGATAGAGGTGTAGGGTTATGCAGAAAAATGCAGGCATATTTGCCGATAGCTCAGATAGAGAAAATAAGGAAGAAACAGTCGTGGTCTATCGACCATGGAATATTCTTATTGTCGATGATGAAGAACAGGTTCATGCGGTTACAAAGCTAGTGTTGACTGGGTACACTTTTGAAGATCGACCTTTGCATTTTTTTCATGCTTATTCAGCAAAAGACGCCAAAGACATATTGAATAAATGGAATGATATTGCTCTCGTTTTACTTGATGTTGTCATGGAATCTGATCAAGCAGGATTGAAATTAGCGAAATATATTCGACAAGACCTAAAAAACAAATTGACACGTATTGTGTTGCGTACAGGGCAGCCTGGTCAGGCACCAGAGGAAAGTGTTATTGCCGAATACGATATCAATGACTATAAGGATAAAACCGAGTTAACAGCGACAAAATTGCGGACGTTACTCTATTCTGTACTTCGATCCTATCGTGATATTGTTGCCTTAGATGAGAATAGAAAAGGGCTTGAACTGATTATTGATTCATCCGCAAAGATATATGAAATTCAGTCGTTACAGAAATTTACTACGGCTGTTCTAATTCAGCTTATCGCTCTAATTGGTCTTAACGAAGACTCGGCCTATATGCAGCCAATTTCTGGATTTGCTACAGAAAACGAAAATAATGATTATCGGATTTTGTCGGCAACAGGAAAGTATGCTTCCTTTATTGATGAGACTGCTAGAAAAAAATTGCCCCAAGATGTATGTGAAAAATTGGACGAAGCACGTACGCAGAAAAAGAATATATTTTGTAAGGATTACTATATATTTTATTTTATGACTGCCCATGGGAAAGAAAATTTATTGTACGTGTCACATTATCGTGTGGTAGCCGATATCGATCAATGCTTGTTAGAAATATTTTCAAGTAATGCCGGCATAGCCTTTGAAAATGCCTATTTTAAACAGGAGCGAGAGGAAGCTCAGCAAGAGATAGTTTATTTATTGGGTGAAGCAGTAGAAACAAGGTCTGAGGAAACGGGAAATCATGTCAAGCGAGTAGCAAAAATTTCAGAATTTTTAGCGCTCAAGCTAGGTTTGACAGAAGATAACGCTGCTAGGATAAAATCGGCTTCACCCTTACATGACCTTGGGAAAATTGCTATTCCAGATTCTGTTCTCAACAAAAAAGGAAAGCTTTTACCTGACGAGTGGGAGGTGATGAAAACTCATGCAGAAGTGGGCTATAAAATGTTGAAAGAATCGAAACACTTAACATTAGAGTATGCGGCCATTATTGCACATGAACATCACGAGCGCTGGGATGGTAGTGGATATCCAAGGGGGTTGAGTGGGGAGGATATTCACCTATATGGAAGGATTACAGCTGCGGCGGACGTGTTTGATGCTCTAAACTCAATACGTTGTTATAAACCGGCTTGGCCGCTTGAAAAAATTGAACAGTATTTCTATTCCGAACGAGGTAAGCACTTTGATCCAAAAATAGTGGATATTTTTCTTGAGTTTATGCCGGAAATTCTCGATATCTGCAACCAATTAAGAGATTCATGATCATGGAAAATGATGCTAATAACGAATTTCTTTTTACGAATAATGAATCGGAAGAAAAGAATGGTGTGATTCGTGATTCTGATTGTTCCGCATGGAAGGTGCTTATTGTTGACGATAGTCCTGAAGTACATGATTTGACAAGGTTGGTTTTTAGGCGATTTCAATTTGAAGGGAAGTCCATAGATTTCATTAGTGCATACTCGGGTTCTGAATCTCTCGAACTATTAAGAGAATCAGATGATGTCGCATTGGTTTTACTTGATGTCGTTATGGAAAATGACCACGCTGGATTGGATGTTGCAAAAGCAATTCGTGAAGACTTAGATAATAAACTAATTCGTATCATACTAAGAACGGGGCAACCTGGTCAGGCACCGGAGGTTAAAGTTGCCATTGATTACGATATTAATGACTATAAGGATAAGGCCGATCTAACCTCATCAAGATTGATCAGTACGGTTGTGACGGCATTAAGAGGTTATAGAGATCTATGTCAGTTAGAGAATATGAACGAAGTTTTGGAAGAAAAAGTTAAACTGCGAACCGCCGAATTAGAAAAATCAAAAGAGGCAGCTGAGGCAGCAAACAATGCAAAAAGTCTATTTCTTTCCAATATTTCACATGAGATTCGTACACCTCTAAATGCGATATTGGGGTTTGCTCAGCTATCGTTACGAAATGAGAAATTGCCTAAAGAAAATTTTGACATGATTCAAGCAATTGAGGTTGCAGGAATTCATTTGCTGGAGGTCATCAATGATGTTCTTGATTTGTCGAAAATTGAAGCAGGAGAGATGAAAATAGAAGGTTCTGATTTCATTTTGTCAAAATTACTTGATGACATATCGATAATGTTTGAAATGCGATGTAATCAGAAAAGTTTACAGTGGTCTCTAATCAATGATTACGATAGAAATATTGAGGTTAGAGGGGATCAGGGAAAGATAAGGCAGGTTCTGATAAATTTACTAGGGAATGCGGTAAAATTTACCGGCAAGGGAGAGGTGCAGCTACGAATTATTTCAGGTGATAATGATCAATTTTCTTTTGAAGTAAAAGATACGGGATCTGGCATTTCCTCTTCTGAACAAGGCCTTGTTTTTAATATGTTTCACCAAGTCATCGACAATATGAACGCCACAGGAACAGGATTAGGTTTGTCTATTTCTAAGCGTCAAGTTGAATTAATGGGTGGGGCGTTGGAGTTAGATTCTCAGTTGGGAGTAGGTAGTCAATTTACCTTTTCCCTAAAATTACCGTTAGCTTCCAAGAAAGTTATGGTAGAAAAGACATTCTATAGAAAAATACGACGTCTCACTCCGGGTACAAATATTACAGCATTGGTTGTTGATGATGTAGAAGTTAATAGAGATATGTTGTCTGGATTATTGTTAGATCTAGGTGTTGATGTTGTGAGTGCAACGAATGGTCAGGAAGCGTTGGATAGTTTACGAAATCAGATGGTTGATATTGTATATATGGATATACGGATGCCTATAATGAATGGTGATGAAGCCGTGAAGCATATTCGGCGTGAGTTTTCGAATACAAACGTAATTTGTGTTGCGATATCTGCGTACAGTATGGCCCATGAAGTTGAATACTATATGTCAGTTGGTTTTAATCGATACATCTCAAAACCTTTTCGTTTTGATGAAATATATCAAACACTTACTGATTTTTGTAATGCAGATTATGAATATGAAGAAGGGGCAGATAATAACAATAAAAAAATATTAGATGAGACGCAGAATTTTGACCAGTTGGTATTACCCGGGCTACTTTATTCTGAGTTAATAGCGGCAGTTGAGTTGAATAGAATGACAACGATTCGTCAATTGTTGGATGAAGTAGAGCGAATCAGTAATGGGGGGGAGGAGCTTCAATGCTGTTGCGTTAACAAATAAAACCTTTAAATACAAAAGGTTATGACGGATAATTCACGGCATGACAATGCAAAGCAGAGATGGCAAGATCATGATCAAAAACCAGCCACA
>MAAL01000092.1 GCA_002163245.1 Gammaproteobacteria bacterium 42_54_T18
CTCTGCCTGCCCCTGGCCAAATACATTTTGAGCGCTGTGGTGTTGCGCAATGATGTCACATAAAACTTCAGGCAAGTGCCAGGACTTTGCCGTGTAGTAACCCACCACCGCATGGTTACAATCAATCTGTTGATTTTCGAAGTCGATCACTCGCTCATTTATAGAGGAATACCCCCCCAGCATATACCCCATATAGTGCTCAAACTTTGCCATTAACATGGGGATGCCCACGTTATGAAACAATCCCAGGGCATAGGCGTGATCTGATTGTGGATACTCTATCTGTTTAGCAATGGTGATACTCACCATAGCCACATCCATGGCCGAGTCCCAAAAGCGAGTAAGCGCTTTGATGCTGTCATCTGATAGAGCGCTCTTAATTGAAATGCCGTTCACAATGTTGATGACACTGTTCATGCCCAGAATATTCACGGTTTGGTGAACACTGGTGATTTTATTGGCCAGGCCATAATAAGGGCTATTCACCACTTTAAGCACCGTACCCGCCAAGCCCACGTCGCGGCTAATGAGTTTGGCAATGTGGTTAATATCTGGGTCTGGCATGGCCTGCTCCATCTGCAGGTCTACCAGTATCTGAGGTTGAGGGGGAATTTTAATGCCTTTAAGTATCTCTTCTACTTTTTCTTGTGAGAGCTCTGGCATTAAGGCACCTATATTCCATGGGTCTTTGTTTAGTTTAGGCGGTAAATTAGTGGAGGCGAGACTATTTTTGCAAAATATTAGACATCGCCTTAGCCGGTAAATAACCCTAAAATTTGACTGGTATTACCGTTATTACAGCCAGAGAGTCCAGAGCAAAATTTTATTTAAATATTCATAAAATTTTGCTTGCAGATCGGGCAACCCAGTCTAAATTTAAACGATAACCATTCCTAAGTGTCTCAAAGACGGCACACTTAAAACGGGTCGCAAACAATCAGGGAGGATGTGATGAATAACGAAGATGATATCGATTTAATCGCCGTTTTAAGCAATAACTAGCAGGTAAAATCGCGCCGCGGTTAAAAGCGGTTATGGAGCTGATCGAGCAGAGTTATAGGGTGACTTTACTGTACATTTTTAGCTCGCTGAAAATGACGCTCGTGCTTTTAAAAAATTTAGTGCTAAGTAACACGAATACCAGGCAACATACCCTGCACCAACATTCTTTGTTGCTGCAGGGTTAGTTTAGTGGGCTTTAAAATACTTAAGCTCAAGGCCGAATTCACCAACTATCATATCCCAACACGCTTATCACTTCTTGCAACGGCATACTTCCCTTACCCTTATTTATGACAATATCCAGGAAGACCTGGCACCGAGTTAACGCGTCTTGCCAGCCGTCATTGCGGTGCTTGCACTATGTACTGAGCTACCTGCTGAGCCTAATATTCATAACAAGCCGTATACATTTTCTGCTTGTTTTGAAAATGATGGTACACCGCCCCCTTGCTCACATTTTCCTACTGGGCAATGGTGCCTAACAACCCCTTTACATACCCTTGGTATGTGAAATATACTGCACTGGCTTAAAATAATAAATACACTTAGGCAGGACATTCTCATGTTGAAGATGCGTAAAAGCTGTGAAAAATGTGGTGCGGCCACGCCGGCCAAGGGTTTGGCCTATATCTGTTCATTCGAATGTAACTTTTGCCAGGACTGCAAGGATCAGTTACAGGGCGTATGTCCTAATTGTGATGGGGAGCTGGTTAAGCGCCCCACTCGTGTTCGTTCGGTACCGGATGTCACCGTGTCTTTAATCAAACAACGCAAGTTTAGTAAATTACTGCCCTAGCCACTTCTGAATACGGGATTGAAGAATGGATAAATTATCGCTAACGACTCAGGACGGCCAGAACATAGGTTGCCAGTATTTCCCCTGTGACAAGCCAGGCACACCAACCCTTGCAACCCTAGTTATTGCCAGTGCAATAGGTGTACCCCAAGGGTTTTACCGCCGATATGCCGAGTATATGAGCCAACAGGGGTTTGCCTGTTTAACCTTTGATTACCGAGGTACCGGCGATTCAACCTACCGGGGCAATTTAAACAATATCGCCATGACCGATTGGGGCACACAGGATCTAGATTGTGTGCTTGCCAAGGCCGAGCAACTGACAGAACAAAATGACGGAAATGACAACCCTGTTTTGCTACTGGGTCACAGCATTGGCGGGCAAATTTCAGGGTTCGCTCAAAACAGTAAAAATGTAAAGGCTGCTATTTTTGTGGCCTCTTCAGCACCCTACTGGAAGCGTTGGAATGGCTTTAGTAAATTATCCATGTTTCTTACGGTTTATCTGTTATTGCCAATCTGCAGCATGGGACGCAAGGTATTTCCGGCTAAATCGGTGGGATTTTCTTCGATGAATTTTCCTGCGGTAATCGCTAAGACCTGGGCCGGTTGGATGAAGAAAAAAGACTATCTATTTGATGAGAGTCTGGGCTACTCGCTGGAAAATTATCAACAACTGAGTTTTCCGCTACTGAGCCTGAGCTTTGATGACGACACCCTTGCCCCTGAAATCAACATCAATTGGTTATTGAAGTTTTTCCCTAATTGCCAGGTTGAAAGACGGTCCATTCAGGCAAAGACATACGGTGCTTTAGGACACATGGGATTTTTTCGTAAAAAGAATAA
Source organism: Gammaproteobacteria bacterium 42_54_T18 (assembly GCA_002163245.1). Classification (GTDB taxonomy): domain Bacteria; phylum Pseudomonadota; class Gammaproteobacteria; order Pseudomonadales; family Ketobacteraceae; genus 42-54-T18. The sequence goes on from MAAL01000092.1 coordinate 2,645, forward strand.
AGATACTTTATGGCGTGATAGCGTGCAGTGGTTTAGCCAACAGTTAGATCACGTAGACAATCAACAACTTGATCAAAAATAGCACGTCGCAAGCGGCCTATAGTGTGTCCTCATGACAGATTATAAGCCGCAGCAAAGCCGTTAGGATTTAATACTGGTAAAACCCTTCTTCGATCTTGGCTTGCGTAGTTTTACA
>MAAL01000023.1 GCA_002163245.1 Gammaproteobacteria bacterium 42_54_T18
TTGATCATGATCTTGCCATCTCTGCTTTGCATTGTCATGCCGTGAATTATCCGTCATAACCTTTTGTATTTAAAGGTTTTATTTGTTAACGCAACAGCATTGACGGGGGGGCGGGGCTGGCTTTGGCTGTATCTAAAAAACTGGCCATCTTAATGGGTGGAGATATCGCAGTTACTAGTGAACTAGGTAAAGGCAGTACATTTACTTTTACGGTACCTGCTGAAATACCAACCGATACGATATGGGTTCAAAAAGAGAAGGTTTCAAAACGTAGAAATATGAGAGGGAAAAATCATGTACCGAGATTACATGGTACCGTGCTGCTTGCTGAAGATAATGTAGTAAACCAGAAGCTCATCGAGAGAATTCTGTGTAAGTCTGGTGTGGATGTCATCATAGCCTCAGACGGTCTCGAAGTTTGTCAGGTTTGCGACGATACCTTGCCGGATTTTGTACTAATGGATATCAATATGCCGAATAGAAACGGTTTGGAGGCAACACGATATCTGCGTAGGCAAGAATATAATGTTCCTATTTATGCGTTGACTGCGGAATTCAGTAAAGAGGAGATAGATAAGACCCTTGAGGCTGGGTGTAACGGATTTCTTGGTAAGCCGCTCAACAAAGACCTTCTCTATAGTGCTATGGAGCGACACTTGCCTAAAAAGGCCTAGTAGATTGTTAAGAATGTGATTTTAAAACCATTGCTGCATTAAATTGGGTGTACTGTTTTGGGGATAATCCGGCTTGTCGTTTGAAAAAATGACAAAATGCGGCTGGTTCGCTGAATCCCAATGCAAGACTTGTTGCGTTGACGGACAGGTATTGTTTGGTCAACAAATCGATGGCCAAATGCAGGCGATATTCACTGATTATTTTACGGTAGTGAGTATTTTCATCGTTTAGTTTCCGATGCAGTGTTCGTTTCTTTATATTAAGTTCGCCAGCCATTTTATCTAATGAGGGTAGGGCACAGGGAGAAAAGTGTTTTAGCACTTGTTCGACTCGTGATGTGACGGGCTGTTTGTCAACCGGGCGATAAAAAACGGGAAGCGGTAAGGATATTAAATAGCTCTGTAGATCCGCAAAGGATCGAATAACGCTACAGTCCAGTAGTGATGATTCAAATACGATGTGGCATGTAGGCTGGTTAAACGTAATTTTACCATCAAAGAAGTATGGGTATAAGGCACAGTGCTTGGGTTTTGGGAAGTTTAACCCTGTTTTGATTGGTCGGATGCGAACACCAATCAACCAACTTAGATAGCGTTGCCAACCAATTAGATGGTACTCCCTAAGAAAGCAGTCTGGATCCGTCTGCGCACAGTCAATGGTAATGCTCAACGTTGAGGTATGTTCATTAACCTGTGTTTCAAATAACACATCATCGCGAGTGGTAGAGAAAAACGTAGCACTGTATTCCAGTACATCTCGAAGGGTTTTTAATTGCGGGTGATGGGAGGCTAACAGGCGAAAATAACCAAACTTACAGGGTGTTAACCCTAAACCAAAAAATTCGTCCTGCAACTCTGCCCAAAGTAGCTTGTAAAGAATATTGAGTTGTTGTGGTGTAACTTGACCTTGGGGGGCTAGCTGATTTGCTTGAATACCAGCTCGGCGCAACAAAGAGTGCTTGTCGATCCCCTTAGCAAGGGCACCTTCTATTGCCGCATTCACGTAGTGATTTGAAATATGTAGCATGCTGTTGGTTGTAATCCAGTGTTGTCATATACAGTCAATTCCTGGCGTGAAGGAGCCAAAGAACTCAATAATACTCCCAAAAATCGAAAAATTTACCACTGAATTGGCAATTAAAATCAATATTTGTATTTTTTGATCATTCCTTTATCGTGAGTTCGGCTTATTATCACCACAATTCACTAACAAGACGAGATAGATCCATGGCTTATCAATCTACATACAATCAGTGCCTAATGCAGGATAAATTGGCGGTAATAACGGGTGGGGGCAGTGGTATTGGTCGCTGTGTTGCCCACGAACTGGCTAGCCTTGGCGCGCGAGTGATTATTACAGGACGCAGTGCTGATAAATTGGAAACAGTAGCCAAGGAGATTCTTGAAGATGGCGGTGATTGTGACTGGGTTGCATTCGATATCCGCGATGAAGATAGCGTCACAAAAGCCATAGAGGGCATTGTCAAAAAACACCAGAAAATCGTTTTTCTGGTTAATAATGCCGGTGGTCAGTTTCAGGCGCCAATTGAAGAAATTTCAAAAAATGGATTTCAAGCGGTGGTAAACAACAACCTAGTTGGGGGTTTTTTGGTATCCAGAGAAGTGTTTAAACAGTCCATGAAAAAACATGGCGGTTCAGTGGTAAATATTACCGCTGATAATTTAAATGGCATGCCGTTGATGGCACACTCTGGCGCCGCACGGGCAGGGATGGAAAATTTAACCAAAAGCCAGGCATGGGAATGGGGTCAGTATGGTGTGCGTGTTAATGCTGTGGCACCTGGATGGATAGTTTCTAGTGGTTTTGATACGTACGATCAGGAGATGACCGACATTCTTCTGAAGCTCAAGGATCATGTGCCTCTTAAGCGCTATGGTAGCGAGGCGGAAATCAGTGCAGCCGTGTGTTTTTTATTGGGACCTAGTGGAAACTTTATTTCTGGTCAATGTTTGCGAGTGGATGGTGGTTCGTCAATGGGGTCTGCCCCTGCAATTTGGCCCTTGCCGCCAGGAGATGCCACAAACTCAGAAACGTTTAATGGTTTTCATCGGGCTGTTGATCCCGAAATTCTTAAGAATAACGATTCATAATTGCCGTCAATCATACTCACAAGGTAATTGTGGAAGTGGCGAAATAGCGATCTAGTCGTGCATATTTATGATTAGCTGATGGGGTTTTTAGGTGTTTATCAATTTGTTCTGTCAGTGTACTACCTAACAATAGGCTGAAGAAGCAGATAAAATCGGTGTTACATTTAGAGTAGAAAAATCAGTTTCCGTTTTGGGAAGTTAGTAGGGTGTTTTTGTTCATATCACGCATATGTTGGTCCCCGTAATTCTGATTTTTCCAGGCGATCTCTGCTTTGTTTTTTAACGCATACGCTACGCGATTAAAACCGCCATATACATCATCATAAAACAGAAAATATACCAGAGGAGAGAGCAATCCAGAAAAACGGTCACTTGTAACATAGCTGCATCGATTAATTGATATGCTTTCTAGTTTTTGCTCACGTAAAGCCGACAATAATGGAGATAATCCTAGTGTCATGCCCCAAGATAAACAGTGGGGCGCATCGATTTTTTCAACAATTTCTGTTTGTACTCTATCACCACGTTTTGGCATGTTAACGTGTAAGTCGAGGGCGTTGCCGACCTTTAGATTTCCTTCTATCTTAACAGTGAAAGGGTTCCAGTGGGGATATTGTGCTATATCCACCAGTATTTCCCACACCAGTTCTATTGGCGCGTTGATTTCAACGGTGTCGGATACAACTGTGTGTGTGAACATTTTCATCTGTTTATGATTCTGCCTGCTGTGTTTTTTATGGGGCTGTTTTTATGGTATCGCGGTTTCTTCGGTTTCTATTGTTGGGCTATTGCTAACACTTTGTATCCAGGTTTGTGTCTCATCCCATAACCGTTCGGCGACAAGTGTGTCGTTGCTTTCTGGATTTACATCCCCTCGCTCACATCGCTCATAATAAACGCCGCCGACAATGCTTGGATGGGTGGCGCAATAAATCTGTGTTTGCGCACCTTCTACTGGAGAAAGTAAGATCAATGCTTCGATGGGGGAAAACAGATTGCGCAGTTTTTGCAATAAGCCAGTGCCTTCTAACCCCTTGCCCGAGATGTTGGTGGCGATCGCTCCAGGGTGTAATACATAGCCTTTCACATTAAACTGTTGTGCAAGCCGTCGTTGAATTTCAAAGGCGTGATGTACGGTAGCTAATTTTGATTGACCATAAGCTTCCCAAGAATTATAGGGACGTTGTTGAGCGAACAATTCAGTGTTGAGCCCTTTGTTATGAAGATGTGAGGAGACGTTAATGACGCGTGCGTCACCGTTATTTTTTCCCGCATTTTTTAGTTGAGGTAGCAATAGATGCGTTAACATTGCGCTACCCAAGTAATTTGTGCGCCAATGAATTTCAAAACCATCGGCTGTTCGGGTGGGCTCCTTCCATTGAGAAAGCAAATCCAAATGAATACCGGCATTGTTGATCAATATGTGTAGGCGGTCTTCATCATTTTCTTGAAACCATTCAGCGAATGTATTCACCGATTGGGCAGAGGTAAGGTCAAGCGTATGTCCTTTGATATTGGCGACTTTACCTTCCAGTGCTAATGCGCTCATTAGTGCGTGCACCGTGGCATCAGGGTTGCTACGCGTGGTGATAATAACGTTTGCCCCCCAAGCCGCTAAGGTTTTGGCTGTTTCAAATCCGATTGAGCCTGGCGAAGTACCGGTTACAATTGCCGTTTTCCCTGTGAGGTCGGTTACCGGGGCGATAGGGGCTGAGCCAAAGAGTGTGCGACCCAGATGGCGTATCATTTTTGGGATGTCTTCAAAGTTCATAATTTTAGTACCGTCCAAATTGCGGGGTATCTGTCATCAGTTTATCTACGCAGGAGTCGTGTTTTTCTTTTTCTGTTGCGCTGCTTTTTTTGGGGCGTGTTCCGAGCCTATATAATCCGCTAGCAACGGTTGGCTAGATTCCCATATTTGATTGCCGTTACTGGGATTACTTGCATGTTCAGAGCAAGTCTTTTCTCGCATCATGTGCAGATATACACCTGTTCGGTATCCCATGTTTTCAGCGCAAGCTAATAGCATCACAGGTGCGGCTGCTTTGTCCGGAGAGTTAAAAAATAGTGACATGATAGGGTTCAGGATTGGCTTCAAAAACCCGGGTGATTCGCGGGCAATATTTGAGGCGATCGGCCCGGGGCAGAGTGAATGAACGGCAATGTCCACATGGCCTGAGTTGTCAGTCCAGTCGGGGTTGAGGCGTCGTGATAGTTCGCTGGCAAAAGTACTCAAATGCAGTTTGCTAGTCCCATAATGTCGTAATCCGTCTTTAATTCCATATTCAACGTATTCACCCAGCTTGGAAAAATTAATGGGGTCTGATGATTGATGTGCTTCAGAAGAAACAAAAATAACGCGTGGAGTGCCGCTGTTAGACGTTGAGGGCTTAATAACCCCATCCTGGCACCAGCGATGTAACATAAGTCGATTGGCAAGAAAATGCACAGCAAACATCAACTCATAACCCTGGGCCGAAGGACGGGAGTTTAACGGCATTAGGCCTGCATTCATGATGGCTATATCGATGGATATTTTGCGGTCTCGTAGGGTATCGCAGAGTTCGCTAACGGAATCAAGGTCCGATAAGTCAACTTTTATCATTTCGACTTTGTGACTCCCGGATAAGCGTTTTACCTCTTCCCCAGCCTCGGGAACACCACTTCGACAGGCCATAATGACGTGTCCGCCGCGTTTCGCCAGCTGTATCGCAATAGACTTCCCCAAACCGCTGTTTGCCCCTGTTACTAGACAAACCTTTCCATCGATGCGTTGCTGATCGTTCAATGGCTCTAGTTGGCCTTTATTGCTAAACATGTCAAATAATGCTGTGGTGACGGCAGATAATACACTGTTGTGACCTACCGCATTTGGTCCCGTTTTTGCTTTTTTCATGATTGGGTTCCTGTTATCAGTAAGAAGGGTTATTCGTGAGGGATTGCATAACGTTCACGATAAAATTGGTATTGTTGTTCGATGGAATCTACCGTCAGAGCAAAGTCTTCGATGTTGTAGCGATGTTTCCCAAATCGGTTTTGAACGTTTTTCTTTTTGGTTTTTTTCACCGACTGTAATGCAGACTGATCGAAGGGGAGGCCAGCGAATTGATAAATCCGTTCTACTTCTTTGTCTGGGTCTTTAAGTAAATCGTAGTAAGATACATCGATAAAACGATTTTCTTTGCCGCTCTTTTCCAGTTGCTCTCGTACAGCGATCGATTTCTCCATGAGTCGGTTGACCTTTTTGACCCAATGACGAGCGACTTCTTTTGCATCAACATCATCACTAAAAATTCCTCTACCGTGGGATACCATGCTACAAAAAGACCCCGTCGTTTTTTGTGGGTCCCTATGTGTTTGTACGATAGTTGCTTCAGGGAATACGTTTAAAAGGGTATCCAGATATTCCATGTGGTGAGGCGTTTTTAATACCCAGTTAGGGGCTGGTTGTTGCCATAGCAGGATTTTCATGAGTTTACGTAAATACTCATAGGCTTTCGTATGATCTTGAGATTCAAGCCATTTGGCGTATGTTGGAACATGCATTGTGGCTTCTGGCGCTTGACTCATAAACGATAAATCCAGCAGTAGAACGTCTTCCTCTGGAGCATCGTGCTCTACCGGGTGGATAGCGAAAAACTCTGGTGCTAAATATGCCAACCCTTTTTCGGCCATTTTGGCTTGTGCGATACGTTTTTTGGGATTGCCAAGGGTTTCATTGGGCAAAGGGATAGGATTGATTGCTTCCCATGACATTAGCGCACGCATGCGTTTATCTGAGGCCAGCAATCGATGTAATGTTGTGGTTCCAGTACGTTGTAACCCTGCAATAACAATGACCTTTCCGAGTTCAATGTCCAACATTTCAGGTTGTACTTTACACAGCTCTTCTACCCGTAAACGTATGGCTAGGGCGCTTTCTAAACGCTGCCTCTGAACGAGTTTACCCAAGGGGGTTAGATTGGCTTCTTGGTTAATTGAATCCACAAGAACAGTTAACGGCTCAATAAACCATTCGTCCCCAAAATCCGATAACCCCGTTGCTTTTTTTGCGTTAGCAATGAGTGAGCCAACGGATAATTTCGTTTTAACCCCCAGCTTTTCCGCGAATCGACCTGCGTGATTAAATAGTGAGATCGGTAGAGGCCGGTAAGGGGTGCTGTAATTGTTGCCTGTTTCTAATTGTTTTTTTGCCATGATGAATACTTGAAATTGACGTCTTTTATGCGTCAATTTTCTCCGATGTCTTTTTTGTCGCAAGGGGGGCGGGCTTGATCTTTGGTTGTTCCTGTAAAGTCGAGACTTTAACCACGCGTGTTGAGGGTTGCGGGTGGTTCTTGGCCCTTATCCATCGAAAGCACATGGTGCCGCTTTCGTGGCCGCAAGTATTGATCCAATTCGGTAAACCTGGATCTTGATGGGTAACGATGATTCTTATCGATTGGTCGGCTTGATATGTTGCGAGGTGTTTATTGGTGTGAATGTTGAAGTGTTGGTAATCCAATGATTCCATCCAATAATTATTGAGCTGAAAATTCCAATGCTCGCACTCTGGAGGTTGAACCTCAATGACCAGCGCTTCATCCGGAGCTAGGGCCCAATGACTGTGGTAATACACAATGTTTGGGTCACCACCTGCCGCATTAGAGACCTCTTGGTCGAATAGGGGGAGTTGGTTGGAATGGGCAGAAAAATCCCTGGCCCATTTTGCAAATAGTAGAGAGGCTCCCGCAACTAATGTGCTGGTGGATCGTAGGCCGTCATCAATTATTTTTGGTGTAAGTTCAGAGGGTTTATTGTGAGGGATGATGTCTCCGTTCGGGTTTCTCGATATGCGTTCGATGACCAAATCAGCAGGGCTTTCGGTGGAGCGGTCCAAAAAGGTTTGCCTCACTACAAGCGTGCCGGAGTCTGGTGTCATGGGCAGCCAGTTTTGTGGTTGTGGTTGGCAGCTTAAAATCAACTCGAAAGTATCGTCGTCATTGAGTTGGATCTCTGATGCCTCGATGTATCCCGAAGGAGGCATGCTGCCCCCTTGTCCATAATGTCCAATTTGTGTGCCAAACCCTAAGTACTTAACGGTATTGCGTTTACCCCTAATACGGTACTCATAGTCGCCACTTATGGCGGCTGTTTGATAATAGTTATCAGGGTTATCTGCCCCCATTTTTACCGTTTCGTGGACTACGCGATGTAACATAGGTGCTTTGGGGTCTGCATGTTCGACAAATGCCATTAACCCTGCACGGGTTAAGCGGGTTAAGTATCGGTAGCCTTCAGCTTGGCTAAACGGATCTTGAGGGGTTCCTGGGAAAGTGAGAGAAGCGCCTGCGGCTTTTAATGTGTCACAGAACTCCTCCCACGCAAGACCACTAACGATGCGTTCGTTAGCAATATCCTGTTCGGTTTTTCCTCGTATTTTTCGAATCAGTAAACTGGTTTTACGAAATAGATTCAGTGATTTAATTAAGAGTGCTCTCATTGGGTTAGCCCTCTACCGCCTGGGATTGTACGGTTAGCAAACCTTCTTCGGTGAGTAAATTCATGATGAGAGCGACTTCTGTTTCTAGGCTTTGGCTATCGGAGTGTAGGTGTAACTCTGGGTTACTTGGGACTTCATAGGGAGCATCAATACCAGTGAATTGTTTGATTTCTCCCGCCCGGGCTTTTTTATACAATCCTTTAGGGTCTCGATCTTCAGCCGCCGAAAGAGGGCAGTCGACAAAAATCTCAATAAAGGGCATGTCACTTTCTTTGTGTAATTGGCGCACGGCATCACGGTCGGCACTGTAAGGGCTGATAAAGCTTGAAAGTACAATAACGCCAGCATCTACCAACAACTTACTGATTTCACCTACGCGCCGAATGTTTTCGGTACGATCTTCAGCCGAAAAACCTAAGTTGTTGTTAATGCCTAGCCGTATATTGTCACCGTCTAGACGGTAGCTGAGCTTGTTGTGCTGAGCCAAGGCCTTCTCCAGCGCCACAGCAATGGTGCTTTTACCGCTACCAGAAAGGCCTGTAAACCAAAGAGTTGCGCCAAATTGACCAAGTAATTTGGCTCTATCTGTACGCGAAATATCACCGTTATGCCAATGCACATTCGTTGCAATGTTTCCCATGATGCTCTCCCTACTCAGTGAGTCTTTTTATTGTTTTGCCTATCGGTCGTTAGGCTTGGCTATAAATCTACGCCTTGAAAAAGGGTAAATCAACAAAAAAGACAATATAATTGAATAACTGCCTAATATCCGATAGTCTTTGTTGCCTGAGTGTATAGATGGCCATAAGTGGGATGTGAAAGAATAATCGATGACAAAAAGCAGTAGTGTGGACTCAACCAATCAAAAAATTGTTGATGCAGCTGAGAAGTTATTTGCAGAAAACGGTTATGACGGTACAACGTTACGACAGATTGCCACGGCGGTGGGTATTCGAGAACCCAGTATTTATTCACATTTCGCAAACAAAGGGGCGGTATACGGTGCAGTGATTGATCGAGCGTTAATGCCGTTCTATACAGAAATTAACGAATGGAATGCTCACAACTTAACGCTAAAAGAATTAGTGGATATCCCGCGAAGCATGTTAACTCTGCACTCAAAGCATCCGTATTCTGCGCAGATATTACACCGGGAATATAGTTTGCCGTTTGAACGTATTAATCCCAAGGTAATAGGTTGGTTGGAGCAGATTGCCGAGCAATCCTATGTGTTTATCGACAATGTTATCGATGGCACCCAATCGATGGATAAGAGAAAAGCCGTGGTTAATATCATTACCACCACCAATATTACGTTAGGTGTTTTTTCCAGTATGGGAATGCAGAAGGCTTTGATGGGGGATGATTATGATCAAGAAGCATTGTTTGAAGAGCATGTAAAAATCGCGACACGTATCTTTAGAAGTTTAATGTTGTAATAGGAGAAAGTAGGTGGAATCACTAACTAGTCAATCGAGTTATGATACCGCGCTAATAATCGCGGGTGTGTATTTAGTGTTAGTCATTATTGGTGGTTTTTTTGTTAAGGCACCCTATGGGCGTTTTGCAACTGAGAGTTTAGGGCTAAATCTGTCTCCACGAGTCGGCTGGTTTCTGATGGAGTTACCGGCCACATTGAGTTTTGTATTTTTTTATTTTCAAGGTGAAAACCGTTTTGAGATGGTACCGCTATTTTTCCTATCTATTTGGTTGATTCATTATGGAAATAGAGGTTTTGTCTTTCCTTTTTTAATGCGAGTGGCGAAAGGACAGAAGGGTAGCTTCAGTATTGGAATTGTTTTCGCAGGTTGGTTTGTTACTGCATTTCATGGTTATCTGAACGCTGTATTTATTTCTCACTTAAGCACACATCTAACGAACGCATGGTTTACTGACCCTCGATTTATTGTTGGTATGGGGATTTATCTCTTTGGTTATGTAATGAATTTACATAGTGATCACGTGATACGGACATTAAGATCAAAAGAAGAGGTGGCTTTAGGCGAGAAGGTGTATCGAATTCCTCAAGGAGGGTTGTATCGTTATATTACATGCCCCAGTTATTTTACTGAGCTTATTTCATTTACAGGATTTGCGATTGCCACTTGGTCGTTAGGAGCATTATTTGTTTTAGGTATTTCTGCTGCAAATTTGATTCCGAGAGCCTTTCAAACCCATCGATGGTACAAAGAGAAATTTTCTGACTATCCAGAAAATCGTAAGGTGATTGTTCCTGGGTTGATATAGGGGAGGGTGCAGTTTTGGTGCTGGCTGGAACTCCCTGATGAAATTGTTATCGTAAAAAATACTCAGATATCAGGGAGTAACAGCAAGGGTAAGATTGGCAGTAAGTTTATGAAGGGGGATCAGTATTAATCCCCTCATTATTTGGACACATCTTCAATCTCTACAATAGATACAGTGCCTTGTGGCTGCATAAAGTCGGCCTCAGATAACATTGTTCCTCCAGTGACATTAAAAAATGTTAATACGGACATGATCATAATAAATTGCATAATTTTACCTTAATGATTTTTGTAGAAAGAACGTTAATTAGGGTTTAAACATCGAGCACGCCAGAATCTTTATTTTCTTCTTTAGGTGCCTCGATTTCAAAACGGTGACGTAATTCTGCTATTACCGCTGTGCTAGCAATCAATCCAATTAAAAATAAAATGTTCATAGCTGTATACCTCGGTTTGTTTGGCGTTTATCGCCGTAACTTCAGATGAAGGTTTAATGAAAAGCTAGTAACTTGCAGTTCACAAGTAACACTTTATGCGAGTAACTTGTTTTTTACAAGTCACTCTGTGGAAATAGTGTGTTTATGGTGTGAAACAAACTGTTCCAGCCCTGATGTTTGCAGTGATATTGCTTCTTATAACAGGGGAGTGGGGCTATCCAGGAAGCCCCCTCTGTGCGTCAATATTTTTTTAGGTAAATAATGCACATTTTTTAGCATTGATGTGGGAATATTTCCCTCATATACTGATTTCTCAAGTACGGGATGCTAGGAAAAAGTCTTAGGTTCTATCTAATGTCTCATGCTCTGAAAACACTCGGGGTTGAACGTAAATAAAACTAACATCATACAAGCTGGATCAACATAGGGTTATTAATATGGCAATTTACATAGAAATTGAAGGGATTGAAGGAAATATTACAGCAAAGGGGTATGAGAAAATGATTGAGATATCAAGTTTCAATTGGAGTGTAGGTCGAGATATCTCTCAGAGCGCTGGTCGTATGGCAAACCGCGAAGCATCTCGCCCTAGTGTTAGTGAAATCGCACTGACAAAAGTTGTCGATAAAGCCACTGCCCTGCTTATTCAAGAATCTACTATTGGTACCAAGGGCAAAAAAGTGCTTATCCATTTTGTAACCACTGGTGGCGATCAGCTACAAGAATTTTTAACCTATACATTAGAAGATACTCTGATTAGCAGCTATTCGATTGGGGCTGCAGGTGATGGAGAACCTGGTGAAACCCTATCTCTAAGTTTTTCACAGTTTGAAGTCGCTTTCACTGAAGCGGGCGAAATGAATGCCCGTAGTGGTAAAGGTCGGTTTGGTTATGACATCGCACAAGCGAAAAAATCTTAATTTTTCGGAAGTTATGACATGAAACTATTTTCTAATAAATCCTTTGAAGATCGATTAGATGAAACCATTCAATTCATCCATGACGATAATGATATGGTCGGTGGTAAACTTGATACTTGGTACAGAAATGCAACACCCTACGATAGAAAGCGTGTAGGTGAAAAGTTACATATTGGTAAAAGCATTACCAGTGGCGCGAAGAATGATCGCAAACTTCGGCGCGCCATCATGTTGATGCGGGCAGGGGTGTTGCGTCATGAAATCAATAAAGTTGTCACTGAAGTTACTGGCATTTCAACGAGTGGACTAGCGTTGAAATATCGTGTGGTGTTAAATCAATGTCGCCACCATGCTGCCACACCCCCGACTGCACTTGATGTGATAGCCACGCAACCCAATGCAAAGATCGAGGTAAGTCAAGCCCAGCGGGCACGAGCAAGATTACTAGGCATAGGAAACCAGCGAGCTAATCTGGAGCACGAAATCTATATTCCTGTTTATGATGGCAACGATAATGCTATCGTAAGCACTAAGAATTATATCAAGTACGACTTATGCGTTGATCCAAACAAATCCTATAAAACGGCTGGGCAGTCTTTACAAGATCTTGATAACGGTGGTGAATTATTTATTATTGGCCATGGTAATTTGGGGGCGGCTCTTGGTACGCACGATAAAAGCTATGGAGCAAGCGACTTGGCAAAACTGTTGCAGACGGATCATTTGAGCAGAAATCCAACTCAACCCGTTGTGATTTTTTTGTTTTGTTGTTGGGGGGCAACGCACACACGTCATGGAATATTTGATGTCAAACGTAAACCTTATGCACACCGACTTGCGAAGGCGATGGCCAAACGTGGTTTTAACAATGTGAAAATTGTTGGTTTTGCTGGTTCAGTATGGCGAAGTGAGCAGCAACAGATCGTTATCAGGAATAATAGACGAAGCAATAAAAATCGACTTGCTAATCCGGGCAATAACCCACTTCCCACAATAGATTATCTTAGTCTTGGAAAGGATGATGTCTATAGTGTTTATGATATCGATAGCGGTGACTTTAACCGCACTTACGGAAAAGACTGGACTACGCGAGATGGGGATATTGTCACTGTTTGTCATCGTGGCGCTGGAAAGCAGCTCTTATAGGTAGAGAGGCTTCCAGTGCGGGGGAAATCCCTGTCTGTGTTGTACCTATGACTTTGGAAGGTCAGTAGTTACTCCCCGATAATCTGCTGACAGGAAGTTGAGTTAAGGGTTACCTTTTCTCGTGGGTGGTTTCAAAACCAATTAATAGAATGTGTAATTATTTAATAGAAACGTTGGAGATTAATGATGACCGCGGTAGCCGAATTCCTGAAAAACCCCATTGCCTTTTTAGAGGCAAATCGACTGCAGGTGAAATTTAGTAATGATAACGCTGGTGTCTATGACATGAGCATTGAAAGTGAAGGGGACAATAGCTACGCTTTGGTTTCTGGCAGAGGTCTAAGAGCCTACTGGTGCCCCTATAACGCTGATCAGGTCCATGCGGTTACATTGGGATCTGACGCGGACTTTATGTTCACCGCTACGATGAACGGTTGCTCTTTTGGTATTGGTAGCCCATCACCCGATGGAGCAGTCCGGGTGGCGCACGCAAATACCACCGAACATGAAGCTATTGCTAAAGTGGATAAAGGTTATGCAAAACTGAATATTAATAGCCCAAATTTTTCTAAATCCGCTGCTGCGATTGGCTTTCGGCATTCAGCCATGAAGCAACAGCTTCAATTGACGCAGTTAAAGAGCCTACTGGCGAAGGGCGGGAAAACCATGTCTAACCATTTGAGTTCCGCCGCTTATGGCGCTTGTGATAATATAACCACCTTTGGTATTCGCGATAGCGGTGTTTGGAAGTTCTATTTTCAAGGGCGAATTAAATCTGACATCGTTGGTGTATTTCCCTTTCCTAAGGTAAATTCTTAAATATAAAAAGCCCTCGCTAAACAGAGGCCCGGCCCAGGAAACCGCTTATGCCCAGTTGAGCATAAGCGGTTTCCTGGGCGCAAGGTCGACTCTTTTTCTAAGTGGCAAATAATGTGAGTCCATTTCTATGTGTGCAAACAATTCCGCCTAGCCTGATTCCTGCGATTAAAAACGGAAGCGTCTGAATGTAATCCCCGCATCCTCGATGGTAATATAGCCTTAGATCAGCTAGAGCAGGGCCAGGTGGATGTGGCTTCCCCATAAGAATCATTAGGACAACGTCTTTATAAGGCGTACAGCACTTCGCTTAGAGCGGACTCGAAATTCCTCCATATCACCTAAGACTTCAAGTGAATCAACGTTAAAGTATATCCCCAGCACACCAGCAGCAATATCCTGTAAATCATCATTCGGTTCGTTCTCATAGGTCATCTTAAGCACGTCAGTAATACCATTCTCTATATCTTGCACCCAAGTGCGGAGTAAATTGGCGATATCAAGGTGGCTACCTGAATAAATAATCAACGCGCTAGCCACTGCAGTTTGTGTTGTGTTCATGTAATTGGTATCGAACAGCATTTCAACCATCTTCAGTGCCTGATCATCTTCTAATGACTCTAAGTAGTTGAATAGCTCACCAAAACTGACCCTGGATTGCGTTAAAAAGCGGTTTACCAGAGCAATGATTAACTCATTTCGATTCCCCATGTAGTGTCGAACTAGGCTTCTTTGCAGCCCTGATTGGCTTGCTAACCTCTCCAGTGTCGCCCCCTCAACTCCGTAGAGTGCAACACAATGTTCAAATGCGATGAGAATTTCTTCTGTTCTTTCAGCTTTTACACTAGGCCTGGCCACCAGCAACTCCAAATATGGTTAATTATCATTGTTGACAATCTATCATTTGATCAATAGGATGTAAATTATCAAATATGACAATAAATGTATTTAAGCGCACAACCCACTGAGATCTATACTGTTTAGGTTTACTAATACTTTTCTGAGATGACAATGATGAAAAATAATATCTCTATTCAACTTGCAATAACAGGTTTTATTATTGGCACTATCGTTATTTCTGTGTGGTTTACGCCGACTATTGATTCAACCGATCAGGCTGGATTTTCTGAGCCAAACAAGCCAGGGCTGCGTGCGGAAGCGGAGGTTTCAAAAACGGTGAGTAAGCAGGTTGTTGTAGCTGTCGAGAAAGAACGAATTGTTAAAGTAAGTCATGTAACTCAACCCGCGACTTTTTCCGAAGTGTTAGCAGGTATCACAATAGTTGGTGTAGAAGCATCTATTAACATGCAATCAGCAGAAGCAATGGAGAGAGATGTTAATGCGCTTTGGCAAAAATTCAAGGGTAAAGGGGCATTACATCAACATGTTAATTGGGCGAGCAAGCCAAAGATATACGCTCATTATCACGATTTCAATAACACAGTTACGGAAGCTATTTTATCCATTGGTTATTCATTGGACGCGCTTCAGTTATCCAGTTTTGAAAAGAAACATCAAATATCGGGGAATAAATATCAGATTAAACGTGATGTAAATGAGACCGAACTCAAGTTGCAGTGGCAGTCGATTAAATACCCAGTGAGTGATGTTGTCGAACGATATGCTTTAGATAACAGCGGTGACATTACACAGATTGATTTTCTTTACACACAATAATTCTTGTTCTCGTTTTTGCAATACAGGTGACTTATGGTTGAATATCTCAGCACATTACTCTCAGAAGAATACGTTCAGTATTTAGATACATGGCTAAATGATTGGGGGTTTACTGTTTCGTTGGCGGTTCTTGCGATTGAATTTATACGACAAATGATTTTGCGTACGTTGACGTGGAATGTCATAGGAGATGCAGTTACTAATTATATTACATTAGCGATGTTTTTTGGATTGAATTATCTGATGATAATAACCTTCTACGTCGCGGGTTTTTATTTGGTATACGAGTACTTTAGCGTAATGCATCTTCCGATAAATGGTTGGACGATATTGGCAGCGGTTGTTATCGCAGACTTGATATATTATTGGGAGCATCGGTTTATGCACCGATGTGGTATAGGGTGGGCAACTCATACTGTTCATCATAGCTCTCCCTATTTTAATATTTCTGTGGCCTATCGTTTTGGGCCTCTAGATGGAGTGATGCCTTTCTTTTTTCATATTCCTATAGCTATGCTGGGATTTAATCCGATTATTATTTTCTTCGCGGAAGCCTTTGTGCAGCTATACCAAGCTTTACTTCATACCGAAGTAGTAAAGAAATTACCACGACCTTTTGAGGCAATATTTAACACTCCATCACATCACCGTGTTCATCATGGATCAAACCCTGAATACATCGATAAAAACTATGCTGGGATATTCATTGTTTGGGACAAGATGTTTGGAACATTTGCTGAAGAGAAGGATAAGGTCATTTACGGAATCACAACACCTCTCGATTCGATAAATCCATGGACGGTATTTACACATGGGTTAAAAAAATTAGCGATTCAGGTGTGGGAAGCAAATGGTTTCATCAATAAAATAAATTACATTATCAAACCACCTGGGTGGGAACCAAAAGAAAAGGTGGATTAGATACTGCCGTATTACACTCTACGATAAAACATCAATGCTATCGGTTAGCGTTTCTATCGATTGGCGTTTCTAGGATGAGCTGATTCTTATTCTCTCTTAGAAAGAAATAAATAAATTATTATAAAAATCCAATAATCCGGAGGGTATACCTATGCCTTGTATTTGCATAAAACCATCTAAAATGATCATGTTACTATGTGTTTCGTTCATCGTTACAATGCTAACGGGGTGCGCAGGAGGAGGAAAAGATGGTGAGCCCCCTGGTGGCGGGGGCGATAATGTAAAAAATGAGCGAAAGCACTATGTGAATTTCGAATCTGTTGCAGTCCGCCCGATTGCTACCTCTCCTAATGGAAAGCGTGTCTATATTACAAATACCCCAAATCAGTCATTGGAAATATTCGAATTTAACGCGTCAGGGGAACTTGAGTACTTAAGCGCTGTAAGTGTGGGTATAGAGCCTGTCGCGGTAGCGGTTAGTGGTAATGGCGACGCTTGGGTTGTTAATCATTTGTCGGACTCTGTGAGTATTGTGGCTTTTGATAGAGAGGAGCCTTACGTGCGGCAAACACTGCTAGTAGGGGACGAACCAAGCGATATCGTTTTTGCAAAAAATAGGGCATTTATTACCACTGCACATCGTGGACAACATAGGAATCATGCTTCGTTAAAGGGGGTTCCTGGTGCAGGTAACCCTCAGCTACATTCTGCCGATGTATCGAGAGCAGATGTGTGGGTGTTTGACATTAATAACACTGATGGAGGAATTGGCGGTATTCCAGTTAAAATTATTGAGCTCTTTGG
>MAAL01000154.1 GCA_002163245.1 Gammaproteobacteria bacterium 42_54_T18
CGTTTTGAAAATCTGGCCCCCGGGTTTTATGAAGGGCGAGATTTTGATGATGAATAAATAGAAGTAAATTGGATGATTATAATTAAGGCGTGTCCCTTCCGGTCACGCCTTTTTTATGTGCTAAATTTTTATCTTTGAAGGGGTAATTAACAAATCAATCTTTAGTGAAAAGCTTGCCTAATGCTCACTGCTCGCTCAATTCAATAAAGGTCTGCAAGGATTCAGGCTGTAGAATCTCAATGTTACCGTATTTAACCAGTATCCATTTCTTCAATTGCCAGTCTTTTAATACTCTATAAATACTCTGTCGGGTCACCCCCATGCTCGCAGCCAGCTCTTCCTGACTTAACTTTGCCTGGTGCTGGTGGTTGGTTTTATGGATGCGCAGCAGCTGCTTGGCCAAACGTTTGGATAACGGCAAAAAAGCACCATCTTCTAAAATCTGTCCCGCCTGACGCAAGCGTCTGCATAATATGTTTAGAAAGTGACGATACAGTTGCGGGTTTTTATCCAGAAAAATCAGCAACTCATTGCGGGGGATCTTTAAAAGCTGAGTGCCACCTATGGCCATGGTGGTTTGCCCACGGGGTTGACCATCGATGGCCGAAATTTCACCAAACCACCAACCGGGCTGCACTAGGCCGTATAAAAAATACTTGCCGTTGGCATCTTCGGCCACCATTTTTACGCCGCCAGTTAATACACCATAAAGGGCATCCGGCATATCGCCATTTTGATATAACACTTGCCCATCGGTGCAGGCTTGAGTACTGGATATATCCGCCAGTTGCTGTTTAACATCTTGTGGGAAGTCACCAAACAGACCACTTTTATCCAGTTGTTCTAATATGCTTGCCGCCATAGTGAGCTTGTTTTTTAGAAAGAATACATGAAATGTAACATTTTTAACTGTGTTGGGTCTTTTGTTTTGAAACACTGGCAGGGAGATTAATATTCAAAATAAAAGGTAATAACATGTCGGCTCGTATCCCCAGAGATAAAAAACTCGATCATAGCTTTGAAATGGCGCAGATTCGTCGTGATTTTGTTAAAGAGCAAACCGGTGTTGAGCTTGAACACGTGGGCAAGTTTTCTTTTGACCCGGCCAACACCGCAGGCAACATTGAAAATTTCATCGGTGTCGCTCAAGTGCCCATTGGGCTGGCAGGGCCGGTGTTGGTAAACGGTGAGCATGCCCAAGGGGAATTTTATGTACCCATGGCCACCTCTGAGGGTACTCTGGTAGCCAGTTACAACAGAGGCATGCGCCTGTTAAGAGAAGCGGGTGGTGTCACAGTGAGTGTGGTAGACGATGCCATGCAACGGGCACCGGTGTTTATTTTTGATGATGCCCGCCAGGCCCGTGAATTTGGCAAGTGGGTAGATGAAAACTTTAACAGCATTAAAGAAATGGCAGAAAAAACCACTTCGTCGGGCAAGCTGCGTAATATCGAAAAATACCCAGCAGCACGCATGATGTATTTGCGTTTTAACTTCACCACCGGCGACGCCGCCGGACAAAATATGGTGAGCAAGGCCACTTACTTTGCTTGTGAGTGGATCAAGAAAACCTATCCGGGCATTCGTAAATACATGTTGTCTGGCGCCATGGATACCGATAAAAAACACTCGCAGCTTAATACCTTGCACACTCGCGGAAAACGCGTGATTGCCGAGGCCACTATTCCCAGTGAGTTGTTGCAATCGTTAATGGGCGTGAGCGCACAAACCTTGTATAAGATGCGCGCCATCAGCCAGGTAGGTAACTTCATGGCCGGCTCCACCAACACAGGCGCGCACTCTGCTAATGGCATTACAGCGCTGTTTATGGCCACCGGCCAAGACGTGGCCAACGTGGCGGAATCCTCGGCGGCGGTCACCTTTGCCGACATAAACGAAAACGGGGACTATTATATTGCCATTACCATACCGTCATTAATTGTAGCCACCTATGGAGGCGGCACAGGTTTGGCCACGCAAAAAGAGTGTCTGGATATCATGGACTGTCACGGTAAAGGCAAGGTTTATAAGCTGGCCGAAATTATCGGAGCCACTGTGTTGGCGGGAGAGTTGTCGTTGGGGGCGGCGGTACTGGCAGGGGATTGGGTATCCAGTCACGATGCGTTAGGTCGTAATCGTTAAAGCTTAAATAAAAAAAGAGGCGGCATACCAATGTATGTCGCCTCTTTTTAAAGTAATACAGGTTCTATTTAGGTTTGCGTTTTATGCCTTCACACTGCAACACTTTAAAACCATTCTCTTTGGCGATTTGTTTCACGCCATTAAAACTTTCTCGTAATATCACTTCGTAATTTAAAAATTCATTGGCGACAATTAACAACTTGCCGCTGAGTTTTAGGTGTTCTTTGGCCTGTTTTAAAAAATTCTCGGTGACGTTGTAGTCGGTTTTAACACCCTGATGAAACGGTGGGTTGCTCACGATCCAGTGGTAGCGATCTTCAATTTTTTCAAACCCGTTGCTTAAAAATGCTTCGCTGTAGGCAACCTTATTATCTTCGATGTTTTTCTGCGCGCTCTTCACCGCCAGGATATCATCGTCGATCAATTCAACTTCTTCTACTTCTCTGTGCTGGCTAATGTAGGACCCTATGATGCCGGCGCCACAGCCAAAATCCAGTACTCGGCCTTTGACTTTGCGTGGCAGATTTTTCAACAAAACTGCTGTGCCCTTGTCGAGTTTTTCCTGGCTAAAGACACCGGGTAGGGCTTGCAGGGGAATGTCCAATTCGTTTTGCTGGTCGCTGTAATAGCTGTTGATATCAAACGGCTTCTTATCTTGTGGGCCAGAGGCACAGACGATGGCGCTGTGTTTGCCGCTGGTCATCTTGTCTGCCTTGTCAAAATCCCCCTTAAGCTGTTTGGCCAGGCTCTTTATGCCTCCCTTGTTTTCACCCACTACCCAGATTTCACCATCTTCTTGCAGACAGTCGCGAGCGTAGTCCAGCATTAAGCCCAGACGCGCCTTGGCCTTGGACATATAGATAATCACGTGGGCAAAGGTCTTGTTTGGCGGGCTGCAAATATCCGCTAGCGCAAAACCCTGTTGCTGGTAGTTGTGGCTCACGGCAAAGCTTAAGCAGGCCACGGTCCAGGTT
>MAAL01000005.1 GCA_002163245.1 Gammaproteobacteria bacterium 42_54_T18
TAATTCCACGGCTTTAACATATGTAAGGCGCATCTTGCCAACCGGCACTCCTAGCCATTTAAGTGAGAAATATTTGGCAATAGCAAAATCTTCACAATCACCACCGTTGGTTGCTAGCAACTCAAGGGGCGTCGCCCAATAATCCACTTGATTCCAGTGATCAGCATCCCCTAAAAAACGTACCTGATTAAAAAATCGGTTCACCTCATCCAGTACAACCTCTTCGGGCTTACCTTGCAGGTGACCTAAAAGGTACTGCCAGGATAAAATTCTTTGCGCCGCAGCATCGCCGTATTGACGCTGAAAATGATCCAGCGTTGCCGTATCTATTGCCCAACCCTCTAGCTCAGAGGACTGTTGGGCTGTCGCATTAACACTACACACAACCAACCACAGCATAATCACTAACATACTGCGGGAGAAAATATGTAATACTGCGGCGTTAGACGACCCGCATGATCTCATAAACAGGAGTGCATGATTCAATTAAACCAACGACAATATTGTGGGCTATATTATGGGATTTCGTTACAAGGCAGCTACATCCAGCCACATAACGGATCTATTCACTATAGCAGCTGTCCAAGACATAGGCCCATATCCCATTGCTGGATTTGTGACCTCTGATCACACTATACACACTCTATTCATCTACACTGTTCACCTACATTACTTGCCAACATGGTTAACATGAATACATAAGGCTTCCGGAGCATTTTTTGAGAATCTTAACAACAACGTTTATCCTACTGTTTTTACAAGCCATTTCATTCAACTCCTTCGCAGAATCCGGCAGCTTATTTAACACAAACAACAATGTATTTAGTGACTCAAATGAACAAGAGTTTTTGCCTGCAAGCGAGGCATTTAAAGTTGATAGCACTATTGAGAGCGGCCCTCAGGGCAATGTTCTCAAATTCCACTGGGTTATTGCCGACGGGTACTACCTTTATCAACACCGCTTTAAATTCAAAGCTCTTACCCCCGAAAGCGCAGTGTTGGGCACACCTGTTATCCAACAAAAAGGTAAAGAAAAACAAGACCCTACCTTTGGGAAAGTAACAGCCTATTATCATGAAGTTGATATTAGTGTTCCTGTTATTTCACCAACCTCCGGCAGCATAGAAGTGCAAGTGGGGTACCAAGGTTGTGCGGATAAAGGGCTATGTTACATTCCACAAAAAACAGCAATGTACTTTCCACTACACGATATCAGTAGCACAAATAATACACCGACCAACACCGACCCTGCCGTAATACCAGCCCAACAAGACACCTCGTCTGCCATAGGGCTTGCAGCGGTTTTAGATGAAAGTAGTCTGTTAGCAATTATCGGCATTTTCTTTATATTAGGCTTGGGCCTAACGTTTACTCCTTGCGTATTACCAATGATACCAATTCTTTCCGGCATTATTGTTGGTCAAGGAGATAATATCAGTCGGAAAAAGGCCTTTATTCTTTCATTAGCCTACGTTCTTGGTATGGCAAGCACCTACGCAATAGCAGGTGTTATTGCAGGTAAAACGGGAAGCAAGCTACAGCTGTACATGCAAGACCCCACAGTATTATTTACCTTCGCTGGCGTATTCATCGTACTTTCACTGTCCATGTTTGGGTTCTATGAATTGCAGCTACCTTCTTCGGTACAAAACCGCCTCAATGACATCAGCAACAAACAAAAAGGTGGCACCCTGGCGGGCGTCGCGGTAATGGGGGCCTTATCCGCATTAGTCGTTTCCCCCTGTGTTTCAGCTCCCCTTGCTGGAGCGTTAATTTATATCGGCAATACCGGTGACGGTTTACTTGGCGGCATCTCATTAATGGCTTTAGGCCTAGGCATGGGAGCCCCGCTATTGGTCATTGGCACAACGGGTGGCAATATACTCCCCAAGGCCGGTGGTTGGATGGACAGCATCAAAGGCCTGTTTGGTGTTGGTTTACTCGCTGTCGCATTGTGGTTAGTTAAACATCTATTACCTGAACCTCTTGTTCTTTTGTTCTGGGGGTTATGCGCAATGATTGCAGCGGTATACCTTGGAGCCTTCCAACCAGCAACCACACCCAAATCACAGCTATTTAAAGGCATTGGCCTTAGCTTAGCAGCACTCGCGGTAGCAATAATCCTTGCAAGTGCAAATGTATTTGCACCTGCGTCTTCAGGGTTTAGCAGTCAAAATGCAACCAACTCAAGCACAGAACAGGCCGGCTTAGCCTTCACTCGAATCCGTAGCCAGAGTGCTCTTGATCAAGCGTTAACATCGGCAAAAGATAACAATAAACCGGTTATGATTGATTATTATGCTGACTGGTGCATTTCTTGTATCGAACTTGAACACGGTGCCTTTAAAAACCCGAATGTCCTCACCCTTCTTCAAAATCACCAATTGCTGCAAATTGACTTGACCGATAACGATGAAGCGGAGGCCTTACTTGATCGTTTTAACCTCCAAGGCCCTCCTTCCATTTTATTCTTTGACAAGGAAGGCCAAGAATTAGCGCACGCTCGAATATATGCGTACAAGGATGAAAGTACGTTTTTAAAGCACCTGCGTTCCACCTTCAACTAAATTTCTCACACTCTGTTACAAGTAGGCGCCATTTTCGTCCATCGTCCTGATATGGGCGCCAAATGTTGTAACCATTTGTAAGATTATGCTAAAACCTGAAGACCCCCCTACAACTCTCTCGCTATAATAATTTCAACATATAAAGGCTAAAACCCAATGGCTCAAATAAACGTTCTTCACGGCCCTAATCTCAACATGTTAGGTAAGCGTGAACCAGGACACTACGGCAACGATACATTACAAGACATTAATGCACGCTTAATTACCCTTGCGGTAGCTGAGGGGTATCAGTGTGAATGCTTTCAAAGCAATGCCGAATTTGAACTCATTAACAAAATCCACCAATACGGTGAACAGCAGGTCGATTATATTATTATCAACCCTGCGGCCTTTACTCATACCAGTATAGCCATTAGGGATGCCCTGCTTTCGGTTAACATCCCTTTTATCGAGGTGCACCTTTCTAACGTGTACCAAAGAGAAACCTTTCGCCACAAATCTTATTTTTCGGATGTGGCAAAAGGCACGATTACCGGTTTAGGTGCGCAAGGTTATGAATTTGCCCTGCAATCCGCGATGACACAATTGCAATTACAAAAAAACTAACACATTACAAAGTAGGCGCTACGCATGGATATTCGTAAAGTTAAAAAGCTCATTGAGCTGCTAGAAGAATCAGGTATTGATGAGATAGAAATAAAAGAAGGCGAAGAATCTGTTCGTATCAGCCGCACGAGTAACGCTGCAAAACAAATGT
>MAAL01000061.1 GCA_002163245.1 Gammaproteobacteria bacterium 42_54_T18
CGCTGAAGGGCGTAAAATTGGTCACGATCAACCGAAATGACCGTTCACGATCGTCCGTAATTAGCGGTCACGGTAGAGCGAAATGGTCGGTCACGATGGGCCGAAATACGCACACGAATCAAATCAACCTTCATTGCCACAAAACGATACCCCAGCAGAGCAAGAGGCTCGCCGTACTGCATTGGGATTAACTCAAGAAAAATACCATTTGAGCAACGACAATGACCTGGGCTTACCGCTACTGAAGGAAGTCCCAGCAGAGGAAGCCTTCAGCAATATTTACGAAGCCGGTCGCGCAATTGACACTTTTCCCTTGTTAGAGAACCATGACAAGGTAATGTCGCAGCTAACAAATCCCTATGGTCCCTTCACAGGATTGGCTGATTACGAAAGTATGTTTATTGATATCCCAAAGCCGGCTGTTACCAAAAATTGGTTAACAGACGAAAGTTTTGGTGAGCAGCGCCTTTCTGGTGTTAATCCCGTAATGATAGAGCGCGTGAAAAATGCAAAAGATTTGGCCTCCAAGTTTAATGTCAGCCAATTGAAAGATGTCTTGGATAGCGACATAAACTTGGATGAACTCATAAAAGATGAGCTATTGTACATTACGGACCTATCCCCCTATCTAAAGGATATTCCTGAAGGTAAAGTACCCTCCCCGGGCGGCTACATTCCAAAATATTTACCAAAACCCATCGGTTTATTTTACTGGCATAAAGATGGTGCAAAATTAAAGGACCCCTCTTTAAAATCGGGCCGATTGTTACCTCTCGCCATTCAGGTTGACCTTGAAGGTGACCAAGTAAAAATACTTACGCCAAAAAGCCCAGAGTTACTTTGGACAATTGCCAAAATGTGCTTCTCTATTGCCGATGTCAATGTCCATGAAATGTCGACTCACTTAGGGCGGGCACATTTTGCCCAAGAATCCTTTGGAGCGATTACCCCCTGTCAACTAGCGCCTAAACACCCACTAGCAATTTTACTAAAACCCCATCTGCGTTTTCTGGTGGCTAATAATCAAGCCGGTATTGAAAAACTTGTGAACACAGGTGGCCCCGTAGACATGCTGTTAGCTTCAACCCTACAGGGGTCGCTAGATATAAGTACTACTGCGGCGAAATCTTGGTCAGTGACAGAAACATTCCCCGAATCAATACAAGCAAGAAATGTTGCTTCAGAGGAATCGTTACCCCATTACCCTTATCGGGACGATGGTATTTTGATATGGGATGCTGTGGTTGGTTACGTTAACGAATACGTCAATATCTATTATAAAAATGAAGAAGATGTAGTGAAGGATTATGAATTGCAGGCATGGGCTAAAAACTTAGCAGATACCGGCGTCCACGGTGGAAACATCAAAGATATGCCGAGCCAGATAGAGAGTATCAAACAACTATCACAACTCCTTTCTGTCATCATTTTCCATAATAGTGCCGGACATAGTTCTATCAATTACCCACAATATCCCTGTATAGGTTTTTGCCCTAATATGCCTTTAGCGGGTTATAGCAATTACCGTGAATTCCTGGCTAAGGAGAAAACAACACAAGAGGAGCAGCTCACCTTTTTACTAAGCTTCGCACCACCCCAAGCATTAGCCTTAGGGCAGATCGATATCACAAACTCTCTGTCCATTTATCATTATGATACTTTGGGCGATTATGCAAAAGAGTTAACCGACCCTTTGGCAAAACACGCTCTATACTGTTTCACTCAAAAATTGACAGCTATTGAACAACAGATTGAGGTCAGAAACAGTCAACGGGCCGAGCCTTATAAGTACATGTTGCCGTCTGAAATTTTGAATAGCGCCAGCATTTAAATTACACAATTAACCGGTTGTAATAAAAGGTCTCTAGGCTATCTCTAGAGACCTTGCCTAGAAACTTACAGAAATAGTTCTATACCGCTACAACCTGGATGTACTCATAAACAGAGACGTAACCATGACCTCTATGCCCGTACTTTTACCTCCCCAACCTTTTGATCTAGCAGACTGTGTTACCTGTTCAAATTTGGTTAATATTTCTTATAATATGTATGCCGATTGGATAAGCGCAAAAAAACCGGCACAGAAAGATTTTCACTGGAACCCTCCCAGCTCGGAATTTACATTTAGTCCGTTAATTTGGGGTGAAACCAAAGAGCTGTGGATATTCAAACATGCCGAGCCATTTGCACTGATTGCTTCAAATAAGACCCAAGTGTTTGTTGTTTTTCGCGGCACAGAATCAACCGAAGATTGGTTAGTTGACGGTGACGCTGACCAAACGGCCTATAGCCTTGTGAAAAACTACGGCAAGGTTCATCATGGTTTTTTTAAACTATACAAAAGCATTAGAACGTCACTACTGCAAACACTCAAAGAAACGATGGCCAGCACTGATATCAAACAACTATTTATTACCGGCCACAGCTTAGGTTCAGGCCTATCCACACTTGCGGTTCCGGATATTCTAAATCAGCCTTTTATTATTGATAACACAGCATTAACAATAAATCATTTTAACCTAGCAAGCCCGCGGGTAGGTGACCCTGAGTTCACTAGTGCACTAAACCAGGGGCGGGCGAATAACTATCGAGTGGTAAATACCAGCGACATAGTACCAACACTACCACCGTCAATTTTGGGGCGTGATTTGTATCAACATATTGGCACAACTGTAACCTTTACTGCGCAATACGGCACCTATGCGGGCAACCATAACTCCCTCAACAGTTATAATTACGCATTAAAAAATACTCTACAACCCACTGCCCTCTAACGAATCACGGTATTTGGCCTAGTCTTGTTGAGAGTCAAATACCGTTCTGGCTGACTTAATATCCTCATGTCTTTTTTCTGACCACAAAATCAAATTGCACAAGGGTTTGACCACTTCGTCCCCTAAAGAGGTGAGTTGATATTCAACTCGAGGGGGGACTTCTGGATATGCAATACGTAAAATATAGCCCTCTCGCTGTAATTGGCGAACAGTGACCGTCAACATCCGTTGCGAAATACTTTCGATACGACGCTTGAGCGATGAAAAGCGCTCTGGCCCCTCCATTAACGCGAACAACACCAACATAGACCATTTGCTTGTGAGTGGAGTGAGTACATCACGTACAGGGCAACTGGGGTTGTTTGGAAACAAGCGTTTCTCCCCTGATCTAACCTCATGCTTAGACATTCTTCGGTTTCTCTTTGTTTTCCTTAGCCCTGTTGGCTAAGTATTATCATAAATGGTTATCTCTAGGTAACACAGTTACCTCGGTGTACCTTGTTGACATTGATAGGTGAAATGCTCAATAGTTACATAAAGTAACTATTGAGCATTAAAAACACAAGATTTATCTACAGGAGAAATCATGGCCCGAATAACACTTCCAGAAGGTGACGCACCAGAAAGCCACCGCTTAATGTCGCTCCAGCCTGCGATGGGTAAGGCAATGGCCACGCTCTCAGAGGCTATTTACCAAAAATCAGGGTTGGACGTACGTATTCGGGAGGCGATTCGTATGCGAGTTGCACTGTTGAATCAGTGTCAAGTTTGCCTGCATTACCGTTTTCCAGAGCTCGTCGAAGCTGGGATTGATGAGACTTTTTATTCGGAGATCGAGCAATGGCAAGAAAGCACAACATTTACTTCTGAAGAAAAACTAGCCATTGAGTATGCAGAGCGTTTTATCGGTGATCATTTGGCAGTTGATGATGATTTTTTTGACGCGTTGAAATCAGCATTTTCCGATGTGGAAATTTATGAAATGACCACAACCATTGCTGCGCTGTTGGCGAATGGACGTATTTTACAGGTACTGCAAGTGGAGCAAGTCTGCGCGATTTAGTAACCAATGCTACGAATTATGTAATCTAATTAAAGAGAGGTGAATAATGTTATCGATTCAAGAAATATCAGACCGATTTGAATTGCAGGACTTGACCAACCAATATTGCCATTTGTTGGATCAACGGTTGTTCGATGAATTAACGCAAGTCTTTACCACTGATGCACACATCGATTACACCTCGATGGGGGGAATCAAAGGTAATCCCAACCAGATCGTGTCTTTTCTTAAGGAGGTAATGCCACGATTTTCGAATTATCAGCATATGATATCCAATCAACAGTTTGAAATTACTGATGATAAGGCTACTGGACGTATCATGTGCTTTAACCCAATGGAAACTACGTCAACAACAGATACATCGGTGTTTTTTCTAGGCTTTTGGTATATCGATAAATATATGCGTACTGATAAGGGGTGGCGAATTGCCTCCCGTGTCGAAGAAAAATCCTATCAATATAATCGCTGAAAGAAGTTACTCTCAAAGGGTCCCAACAATACGTACAAACTACAAAACCGTGGCCAGCTTTACTTGGCCACTACACTAGAACCTAGACGTCGAACAATATCTTCAGGGAGCTTCCATCCAGGGGGTAATTCAGTATTTTGTACCATTTTGAATTCTTCTTATCTACAGTAAATACAACTACAAGGAATAACGCGCATGTATCGAGACCCAAGTAGAGTGGGTGCAATCTTATAACAAAGTGAATGCGCAAACTGAGCACGAAATTTAAGGTCCCGCCGCTACGCTTTTGTTAATAGCAATAAACAAACCCAGTAAATAAACCATTTGAATTTACAGATATATCCATATTACCCACGTAGTAGGCGAACTCTTTTCAATTATTTCTTTATCTGGCATTTATTCCATTTTTTGCCATCGAACGCCTAACAATTAGTAAAGCTTTGCTACTTTTATGCTTTTGCTAAGCATTGCTCAGGAGCTTGGTGAAATTGGCGACTCATTTGCGGTTTTTTGCAAACAAGGTAACAGTAGCACCAAGTCTCTGAGCTGCAACAGGTTATGCCCTTATACAGGAACAACCTTATTTGCACATGGACCTTTTTGTCCTTGGCCAACTTCAAACTCTACAGCCTGACCATCACTCAATGTAGCGTAACCGCCGCCTGCTTGAATTTCTGAATGATGAACAAATAGGTCTTTACTACCGTCTTCAGGTGTAATAAAACCAAAACCTTTGTCTGCGTTGAACCACTTAACTGTACCTTTAGCCATCTTCTTTACTCATGATTGTTGGTGAAAAATTAAAATTTATATCCGAATCCACCAGTTCGCATATAAAACTAGCATACTCGCCAAAACCGCTTATCCGACAAGATAAAGCGGTTTTGGCGACGTTCATTGTACCGACTATTGTTATAACTTTCAGATTCCGTATCCAAGCTACGACTATCCTTAAGAAATTCAATAATTTAAATTGGTAATTTACCGATAGTTTACCATCCAATTTGTAGAAAGCGAACGTCTATTCTTATCACAACCTCTATCTCCAATTATCAACGCCCCTTTACGGCCTATTCTCTAAAAAATGCAAGGCATCACGCCCCCCTACTCCTTCCTATAGGAGGCGTTGACTCACCAACGACATTTTGATACTTTTAAAACTATCAATGTATTAATAGCTTAATAAGTGAGTATTAAGATATGTCCGCCGAAGCTGTGTCGAAACTAAATACCGTTACTGTAGACGGAAAAGCTCGTTATCATGAACCCGTGCCTAGCAATATAGATATCGAGTCATTTCGGAAAGTTGTAAAAAGCCGTCGTTCTGTACGTAAATTCACCAACAAACCAATACCGCAGGAGGTGCTTGATGATTGCCTTGATATGGCAATGCTGGCGCCGTGCTCATCGGGTTTACAACCTTGGGAATTTTACATTGTTCGCTCCCCACAAAAGAAAGCAAGGTTGGTTAAAGCATGCATGAGCCAATCCGCAGCCAAGACTGCCTCAGAATTGATTGTTTGTGTCGCCCGCACTGATCGTGTCCATGAGTTCTCACGTAAAATGTTACGTGAATGGCCTATGCCGGACGTTCCAGAGGCCGTAAAGAAATATTACCAACTCATTCCTCTAGGCTACGCCCCCGGCCCCTTAAACAGCTTTGCGATGATAAAAAAGGTGGCGATATCTGCTGGTGGCTTTTTCGCCCCAGTCCCACGTGGCCCTTTTACTCGCAGTGAAGTTCAATTATGGGCGTCAAAAAGTACTGCGCTTGCCTGTGAAAACCTGGTATTAGCGTTGCGAGCCCACGGGTTTGACAGCTGCATGATGGAAGGGTTTGATGAACTGCGCGTACGTAAATTGCTCAAACTGTCCGATAACGCGCTACCTATTATGGTGATTGCCGCAGGAGAGCGCGCCGATGACGGTGTATTCTGGCCCCAGGTTCGGTTTGATCGAGAATTATTTATACATCAGGTTTAACAAACTGATTGGCTGCTCAATTTATAGGCTTTTTACGCCGACCTCGGTAAAATTATTTAGTCAACCATTGTGCGCCAGTGCACAGACGCTAATGGGTAGTTTTTCTATCATCCGCTGACCAATCCATAAGGACCAGGAAAGTGTGGCTATGTACAACATAAAAGAAAAATTTGGGTCAACTGCATTAATTACCGGTGCGTCCTCTGGTATCGGAAAAGCCTATGCTGAAGCTCTGGCAGCCGAAGGGGTTAATCTCATCATTGTTGCTCGCAGAGAGAATATTTTAAATGAAATTGCAGAAGACCTACGCACGCGGTATGACATTCAAATACAGGTAATTGCTCAAGACCTAGTTGCCCATGATGCTGCAGATATTATTTTCGATCGTGCTAATAGTAAAGTGGACATTTTGGTTAATAATGCGGGTTACGGCAGCTACGGCCGTTTTGATGATTTGGATATCACTAGTGAAACTGACATGGTGGACCTAAATTGCCGTCAGGTTGTCTCACTCACCCATCGCTTTCTTCCCGCGATGAAAAACAATAAGCGCGGTGCAATCATCTGCCTGTCGAGCGTGGTGGGGAGCATGCCAACACCTTATATGGCAACTTATTCCGCCACCAAAGCTTTTAATCGATATTTTGCAGAAAGTCTCAGTGGAGAGTTACGCAGCCAAGGTGTTAGTGTTCAAGCGGTCTGCCCTGGTGACACGCTTAGCGATTTTAGGTCTAGTGCAAGTTTTGACAAGAAAATGCCCATATCACAACGAACACCTCAAGATGTTGTACGCTCCAGTCTCAGCACACTAGGTGGTCGCGCCACTGTTACTGACGGCATCATTAATAAGATCGCCACTAAACAACCACGCTTTATTCCTACTAGATGGTTAATTGCAATTAATGAGATAATTTGGCGCCCTAAAGGCACCGGATGATTAAATGCTACCAATCTCCTTTCGCGACGTTTAAAGTCAAGACAGCAAAAAATGCACTAGCGATTACTAATCGCTAGTGCATAAAATTCGTCGACACATCAACGATTCTTTACTCGGGAATTACCACTTATTAAGCGTATTCCGGCGGATCAATTCCGTACTCTTTTAAATCTTCATTAAAGTCCTTCAATAACCACTCTCGATCATCGGTTTCCCAAGGGTGAAAGCTAGGACGCAAGTAGTCGAATATATCCGGTAACAATTTACGTACCAGCCCTTCCTTACCCCATACTTCTTGGCGCGCTTTTTTCTTTGCCTCCTTATTCCACAGCCCATCTTTTTTCAGTAGATAAACGTGGATCCGTCGCACATGGAAAATCATGCCAAACGTGAAGGAAGCTGCACCCATTATTCGGGTAATATATCCGCCACCTGCTTGCTGGTAAAGATCAAAGCAAACGGCTTTATGCTCAATTTCTTCAATAGCATGATAAAGAATCAAATCGCGGAAAGGTCGATCTACCGAACCCATAAATTCAGGGTCTCCATGAATATTCAGCCGAGCGGTTATTGCGGTAAAATGCTCCCCCGCAGCAGTCATTGCCAATCGATACAATGGCGGCATACGCTTTTTCAAGAGCAGGCGACGCTTCCGAAACCACTGGCTATAGGTGGCTATTTTTTGATAGCCTCCTTCCGACAACGCCCTATTCCACTCTTCATGGTGAGCGCCATGAAAAGCCTCTTGTTTGATAAATAACTTGATCTGCTGTTTCAGTGTTTCTGACAGTCGATCATTGTATTTGTCCCTCACATCCCGAGCTGAATCTATAAATAACCGCTCACCTTCAGGAAATGCTGATTGAAGCGCGTTAAAAAAATGGGTCTTAACAGGGTCGTTGTCGAGCCAATACGGCTTTTCTTTTAAGGCATCTGCGAGATTAACCGTTATATCTCGAGGAATGATTTTTAAATTATTAGGTGATCTCACAATGACTCTCCCATTAAACTAAGTATTTATGCCAATAGCTCCACGCTTTATCGTATTACTCTTATCTTCGTACGTTATATCTCTGTGTGTCTTGGCGCTTCTTCTTGCACCTCAACGACACCTTTTGTCGCTTCATCTTCATATAAACTATCTGCGACCGTATGACCAACACCAAAGTTCATCGCAATGAATGTTCCAAAAATAATAATAATGTGTCCCATGTTTTTCCTTACTCATCGTCAGTTGAGTGGCGACGCTTACGTCGCTTTCGTGGCTTCTTCTTACAAGCGGTTTCCAATTCTTCTTGAATCGCCGCGTTCGCCGCTGCTGTCATCGCCTCTTTTAGTTTGGCCATGCTTTCATCTTCCGTAATGGCAGCAAGGGCTTCTAAAGCCAGCGCATTAATCACTTCTGATCTGCTTTCACCAGTAGCGTTGGTAAGCACTTCTAATGCTTTAATTGTGGAAATGGGAATTCTTGTGGAAAAGGGTTTACATAGACCAGCCTCATTAAACTCCTCAAAGCTAGACTCGGGAAAGCTAAGTGGTTTCGGTTCCCCATCCTGTGTACCGGCATCAAGAATCTTTTGCTTTAACCGTTCTGTTAGATCATGTTTCATAGTTACAACCAACCCGTTTAGATGTGAATCTATTTTGTGCGACAATAATGACAACAAAGAATCACTAAGTCAACAACAACAACACATAAAACTCACAATTTGAATTATTAGTGATTCACTAGTGATTCAACAAGGATTCATTAACAAACCATTGGCGAAAAACCGTAACATACAAGCATAAGGCATAAGGCATAAGGCATAAGAGGTTCGCCGCCAGGGAGGTATAGGCACAACACTTACCCAGTGGTGAAAACAGGCGGGAGCTTAAAGCAGGGATCGTTACTATGAAAAAAAACTAAAAAACATCAAAGCGGAGTAATAACTTAGCACTCATACTCAACTACAACCCGGTCGGCTCTTAATTTCGACACAAGGCCCCCCACTGACTTGTGAAATTCATCCGATTCAAATTCCAACAATGCACCTTTGTCAGCGAAAGTCCCAATAAAAACAATGTCATAAGCAGACTTATGAGACGATATATTAACTCCCACCTCAATATCCAAGAGGGAGCTAACATTGCCTTTCATTGATAGCAGAGCTTCTTTCATCTCTTCAGCGTCGCTTCCATTCTTCAGCCGCCACATTAAGACTCTTCTAATCACCCTACACTCCCTTATAAATAATAGTGAAATTAACTTTCTAGATCCTTAATATAAAACTGATATAGGATGGGCTCCATAATAGAATTTACCAAAGTCGGAACCTTAACTATATCTTTTTCAAACACCATCGCAGCCTTCATTGAAGCCGTACTGATTGCCCGCGTAGGTACATCAAACTGGAACTCGCCAGGGAACTCAGTATTATTTTTAGCCATATTAAACCCCCATATTCCAAATGAAGGAAGTGTCGTTTTATAACTTAACGTATGCTCAAATACTGAACCGAGCGTTTCTTCGATGCACCAAAATACATGGCGTGTAAAAAATGGCGAAGAGCTTTGCGTAGTAATGACAGCCCCTGGGTTCATACGACGCTTAATCATGGTATAAAATTCACGTGAATAAAGCTTATTTATCGCCTCATTATGAGGGTCAGGCATATCAATGATGACCCGATCGTATTTTACCCCTGCTTTATTAATAAAACTAAAGGCATCCTCGTTATAGGCAACAAGCTTATCGGATGACATACTTTTTTGATTAAGCCGCGTTAAAATAGGTAATTCTTTACCGATACGCGTCATTTCAGGATCAATATCCACGAGGTGAATATTCTTCACCTCCTCATATTTTAAAACTTCTCGCGCAGCCAACCCATCGCCACCTCCAAGGATTAAAATATTTTCCTTAGGGCCTGCCACTGACATAACTGGGTGCACTAGGTATTCATGGTAGCGATACTCATCGCGCGTAGAAAACTGGATATGTCCATCGATGTAAAGCCGTTGTTCGCGAGTCGTTGTAGATCGAGTCACTACAATTCTTTGGTAAGGCGTCTGATTGGAATAAATCACTTGATCAAAATATAAATGTTTCTCTGCAAAACGGGATATATAGGTACCGTAGAACATACAGGTGATCAACAATGACAGTATGAGCATACATACCCCCAACATTTGCTTAAAGTTAGCTAAGTAATGTCTAAATACTAATACATTAACAATTGCGACAAAGATATTGATCAAACCAACAGCGAATGAAGACTGCACCAAACCTAGAGAAGGTAGCAGTAACAAAGGGAAAGCTACAGAACCAATGAGCGCCCCAACATAATCCAGCGACATAACATTCGCAATAGATTCTTTTGTGCTCGCCTTTTCTGAAAGCAGTGTAGTAAGAATAGGAATTTCCATTCCAACTAAAGCACCTATCATCAAAATAAGGCTATACATTACAAGTTCATATAATACGCGAACAAAAGGAAATGCCATAAACAACAAAATACTAGACACCCCTCCAATTAACGCAATAGCAATTTCAATCCAAATGAAATTACGGACATAATTACTATCAAAGTATTTTGACACCAGTGAGCCAACACCCATGGCGAACATGAAAAAACCAATGGTAAAAGAGAATTGATAAACGCTATTGCCCAACAAATAACTGGAGACCGTTCCAATTATCAACTCATAAACAATGCCACAAAGTGCGACAACTAAAATAGAAAATAATAAAACACCCGCCTGCTTACTGGTAAGCGTTGAAGGTGTAACCGCTTGCGTGGAAGACATAGCTGTCTCTTTAATGTTAAAAAATAGAGGTTCTAAAAAAACAAAGCCGGTTGAGACTTCATCTCAACCGGCATAACACTTAAAGCGTAAAAATCATTTTCCTTTTGAATGACTACCGGAACCAGCTCTAGCTCGTGCGGCTGCTTTTGCAGTAACAGGCTTTTTACTCGCTAAACTTTTAGTGTTCACGCCAGCGCCGCGCTGTCGATTTAACATGCTCCCAATAAGAAGGCCAGTTAATATTCCTGTACCGCTAAAATGATGATCATTAACTGCACCGCTCTGACTCGATGCAATGACTCGTGAATTCTCGCCATCAATTTCTATCACAAATAGACCCAACTCACCTTCATCAGCTATTTTATTAGCATTTTTATCATCGAAAGCATATACCGACGCATCATTCTGGGGGCTGACACCAATCCGGCCAGTATAAATCGCGGGGAGTGCATTGTTAAGATTAACGCCTAAATCTTCAGTAAAACCCATAAACGCCGCATCAGAATCGACTGACTCTTCCCCTTGAGCTTTAATTGTATCTTCATAGCTATAAATTGTATCTACGGTGATATCAAGAACAACATTTAAATCGATATCATCTTCAACATAATCTGAGGTATTCGATTGACCATAAAAATAAAAACCTGCAATAACCGCCGCTATCATTACGTACTTACCAATATTACCCATAATCCCTACCCTTCAATCCTTTAATTAATTTACTGCCTCTATATTCAAGGCATCAGCTATCATTTAAATCACACATAAAGTGGAATTCATGAACCCCTTCTTCATAATAATTCGACAACTGCCCGCAATACTTAAACCCTGCAGATTGTAAAGGATTATGGATTAAAGGCAAATTGGAGGGGAACGTTAAAAATACCTTACGCCCTCCTCTATTTCTCGACTCATCAATACCAATCATTAGATCGTCAACAGTGAAGCTTTGTTTCCCAAAAAATCGTTTTGGGGGCATTACTTCCCAACTAAAAGAATATGCGCCGTCAGTCTCAGCTATTTCATGAATGCCGTTAAACCTAATATTGGGCTTCTCCTCTCCAACTTGAGCATCTCCATCTAACGGTTCATCTCCATTCTCTCGCAGTGAAAGGCCAAGTATCATCTGATTCTCGTCCTTATCATAAAAATGTTGATTTACCACCTCCTCCTCAAAGCCCAACGACAGGTAAACTTTTAACGCCTTTTCGTAAATACCAACCTCTCCTTCCTCCTTATAATCCGATACTTTCACAAAAATCTTCCGGCAATCAATATCACGAAGCTTTCCTAATAGATCTATTAGCATACCTCGCCCCAAACCAAGCCCCTGATCAGCGCCATTTAAGTAAGTCCATGATAACCAACAGGTATTATCAGTTGCTTCTACGGGGCGAAACCCAGTTATTCCTATCACAGTACCGTCTTTCTCAAGCACATATTGATTAGAGAAATCACCGTCTGCAAAATCAGCAGCGGCTGATTCAGCATCGTCTTCATCATGGCTTTCAATAATTGCTATAACTTTGTGTAAATCCCCTAAATACATAGGGCGTAATTGAGACATAGTTTCATCCAAAAATAAGTAATCGCAATTCTTTCGAAGGCTTTGAATTATATCGTTTAGTTTATTGTGAGACCGCTCCTGTTCTAGTGCCCAGATAATACCTTTTCAATGCGAAACAAACTATACCCTAAACTACCGGCAACCTACCTGCTGTTATTATTGGGATCTACATCAGTAGTACAATTCCGTTGTTATCCTATACCTAATTCCAGGGCCCTCAGATAAATAGCGTGGACTGCCTGTATTTAAGGGGGTCATATTTGATCCTACGACCCATTTCTCATCACTGATATTATCAAAATTTAAGGCAACACGAAAATCCTCATGTAGATAAGCAAGAGCGGCATCAATCAATGTATACTTCGATAATTTGGATTCCACAAACTGCTGATTAAAATGCCTTCGCCCCATATGAGAAATACCCAATCCAAAAGACCAGCCGTGTGTACCGAAGGGTTTGGTATGGGCTTGAACCCATAAACTACCGCTATCGGATGGCACCCCTACCTGGCTCTGCCTTAAGAAAGCATCATCCAACCCCCCCGCCGGATTCTTTAGAGACTTTGTTTTAGTTTTTGTATAATTTAGCGCGGTCTTTATGTAGGGGGTAACAAATCCCACTAAAGAGAACTCAGCACCTGTACTTTGGAACTCCCCCTCCTGCACCTGGTACCCAACGTTATCACCATCAGTCAATAACCAATTATTTTTTGTCATCTGAAACACTGCCAAAGACGCACTATAATCCTCTGTTGGCCACCACTTTACGCCAGCCTCATACGTTTTTGTTTCTTCAGGATCAAGAGGAATTTGATTGACACTCAATCCGTTTAGCAAGTCATACTGAAGACCATAGTTTGCGTATAACGAAAGCGCTTCATTAGGAAGATACGTTACGCCTATTAGAGGAGCGAAAAAATTATCACTGGCTGTACTGTTGCTCGAAATGTACTTTCGCTCCCCCACCAGTGTTAACAATGAATTGATGGTGGTTTCCTCATACTCTCTATCAAATTGATAGAAACCAGCTGACACCAATAGCTTCCAATTTTCATTGATTGCTATCTGGTCCTGCAAATAAAACCCTGTCAATGTCGTTTTGCTTATGGCATTTCGATAAGGGAAAGAGCCATCTAAATCAAAGTTCCGCCCTTGTTCGATACCCGCTAATTCAGATATCTCAGTGGGAAGGCTAATGCCATTCGTACTATTTGGATGAAAAGGGAAATACCAGGGGTGCATCGCATACCGCTGCAATGCCCAACCAACGTAGAGATCATCACTGTTAGTGGCCGTCAACACTCGATCAGCACCTTTTTCAAACAGATCTTTGCTATATCGCTGATTAGAATTATTTTCGATCTCACTTACTGTATATAGTAAACCAAACAAAATAAAATGATCTGCATTAAATACCGAAAAACCTCTACCACCTGACATATCAAGGTTGAACTGATTAGAGCGAACGTCCTGATCCAAAGCAATCTGGTAAAAACGAATTTCATCGTCTCCCCAAAAAGGAACATTCTTTCCTTGGTTATATAACGTATCAATAATATCTTGCAACCCGACTCCGTATTTTTCCTGCATCAACCCAATAAAATCCAGGCGAGCATCCTGATAGTTCTGTATGAAATCTACATTATTATTAAACAATACTTTAAGGTAAGTTAAAGGATCAAGGGCTGGTGATGGAAAAACCTGCGGGTCAAATATAGGGTTTAACCAAATACTCACATCATTAGAATATTCCTGATCCTTTCTGCTATTACCATAGTACGCATTTACTGCAACATCCCAACCCGACTTCGTCAAACCTTGATAACTCACCTTTAGCTCAATTATCTTTGAGTCATGTACCTCCTCATCTACGCGGCCGGTATAAGGATAAAAGTCAGCCCCCTCCCCTTTCCAAAGAGGGTAGATAACATCAAACAAATCAAAACCAAGCACACCTCTAGAATCTAGCTCATCATAAGGCCTTATGCCGCCAACGCCTTCTATGCTCTGATGGCTATAATCGACAGCCACAAACAGTTTATCCGTGTTATTAATCTGATAACTCATCGATGGTGATACTTCTATCTGCGTTAACGCTCCACGTGATTTTTTGTTGGCCGTCTCTTCACGAATCAGACCATTGAATCGATACAAAAGATCATCGTCTGAGGAAATCTGGCCATTGGAGTCTACCGCAAATTATTGATCATAATTCCCTGAACTAAGAATGATATTCGTAAACGCGTGTTCTCTCGGTTTTTTCGTAATAATATTCACAACTGCACCAGGCTGCCCAAAACCATACAATGCAGCATTTGCACCTTTGGCTACCTCAATACCCTCGACATTGTTCAACGTCAATGAAGAAACCCCATGACCAACAATCGACAGACCATCCTTGAGTATTGATCTACCTGATAACTTGAAACCTCTAACGTTAATATTTCCTTGCACATCGGTAACGTTAATTGAAGAATAATCCCTAAACGCCTCGGACACTGTTGCGTTACCTCTATCCTTAAACAAATCAGCGCCAATACCTTCTAGTGATTTAGGTACCTCTATTGTCGGAATATAGGTTTTTGTTGCCGTCGATGGTGAATGTCGACAACAACCTGAAGTAAGGTATTCGCCAACCACCATAACTTCAGAAATCGAGGGTGGCTTTATATCAATACCACCTTTTAGCGAACCACCTACAGGTGCTTCTACAGGTATTGATAACGTGATGGTTATCCAAGTATTGTCAACCAACGCAAAGATAAGTTGGGTACCCGCCAATAGTAACTCCAACGCAGACTGTAAACTCATTTCTCCCCGTAACGCCTGAACGTAAATATTTTTTACATTGTCTGATCTAAACATAATGGGGATATTATGGTTAGTGGCAAGCTGCATGAGCGCATCTTCTAGAGATTGAGCCTTAAGCTCAACCTCAATCATCTCCGCTCCTATCACACTTAAATCGCTGGTGAGAGGCTCATCCTCTGCAACCCCATTAAACGATACCTGGAGTAAAATCAAACACAATAGAAGCCTCATGACCTTAAATATAAATCATCTAAACTTAGCTACCTTCCCTGCCGCGCAATGTAATAAAGCCCCATCAACCCAGCCTTATTTATGCTGACGTTTCAGGCAATCCTTCACTTTCAAATCCCTTTCTCAGGTAAAGCTCGACCAAGAAGAAAGCAAAAGGAATAATCGACGCAAAAAATAATGGGAGCCAAATTTTTAACGACCAACCTTGTTTATCAGAGACAAATATCGATAAGAACAGATAAAACATGAATAACACACCGTGCCCCATACCAATTTGGGAAACATAATCTCGACTGATCAAGCCTAACGTAACACTCAATATTGCCAGATAGGACACCCCTTCCATAATACTTATGGCTCGAAATAATCTGAGCATTTTTACTACCTTTATTTAATCAACAATCTTAATATCTAATGTCATTTTATCGTCATTAGCCGTATTCTTTGTTTCTACCTTGAAACGCCTGCCTTTCTTATTTCATTTTTGATGCCCATATAGCAAGCTTGTGTTTCATGGTCAATTGAGACACTTTATCCTGAGGAAGGGGCTGTATTTTTTTGTCGTGTACCAGCAATCGATAAATGTACTCGATTTTTTCACTGGCTGAATCCGTAGGCTCGAATTTAACAACACCTCTTTCTTCGCCATACTTCATCCCTTCGGCGATTGCCTTCTTAACCAACTCTTTTTCGTTCTTTAGCTTCTTCACGTTTAATTATGCCTTCTACAGTGCATTTTATAACTGTCATATTAAGACATTTACAGTTATCGAATTTTATTTACAGCCACGATTATTCTTAATAAATTCAACAATTTAGATGGGTAATCTACCCATAGTTTACCATCCATTTTACAGAAAGCGAGCGCCAGCCTTGTCCAATACGGGATGAGTCTGAAGGGGGTAGTTGATTCTAACGTAAGATGAGTCTGAATTAGTCAAATCGTCACCATGATGGAGGGATGAAAG
>MAAL01000187.1 GCA_002163245.1 Gammaproteobacteria bacterium 42_54_T18
CTTTTATAAGACAATTGTAGTAGATATACTAGAGCTTTCAAAAAAATATAATACACCAATATTTATGGTAAATAGTGCTATATCAAAAGAAGAAAAAAATGAAAATTATCTTAGAAATAAATACCCGAATTTTTTAGGACACATGTTCCCCAATGAAGTTCAGGCTGGCTATTTATTGGCTCAATATTTAATACAGAAACAAAAAATGAATCATCCAAATCAAATAATAAATGTGGTAGGAATTACAGGACATAGGGAAACTTCAGTTACCCATGAGCGAAATGAAGGTCTAAGAAAAGCTGCGCATGAAGAAAATGCTGTTGTAAAACAAATTGCATTCACTGATTGGAGTGGAGATATGGCATTTAGGTTGAGTCAAAGATTGATATTTAGAAATGATGATTTACATGTATTTTGGGCAGCATCCGATTCGATGTCCATAAGTATAAAAAAAGCCATACTCGAAAGTAATAAAGAATCTCAAATAATAACTGGTGGAATTGACTGGACAAAAGATGCCATAAAAAGAATCAAAAATGGAAAACTTGATGCCTCAGTAGGAGGACATTTTACTGAAGTTGGTTTTGCATTGGTCTTACTATATGACTATATGAATGGTAAGGATTTTTATGAAGAGTTAGGTGGAACAATTAAAACTGAAATGTCTTTATTAACAAAAGAAAATATTGATAAGTATTATAAGTTACTCACGGAGCAAAATTGGGAACAAATCGATTTCACAAAATATTCAAAAACTCTAAACTCAAAAGATAAAAAATATAATTTTTCTTTTGAAACACTCATAGAAAATCAATAAATAAATTAACACATAAATTTATCTCCTAAGAATGATAAATTCTCAAAACTATTCAATATAAAGTAAATATAAAAATTATAAATTAATCCCAATAAGTCACATTCATGTCATATCTGTGAGATAGACTAAAATACTTTAATATAAAGGGAAGAAAAATGATTAAAACAAAAGTTTTAGCAGCACTGGTTTTGACGCAAGCAGTATTTGCTCAAAGTATTTTAGAAGGGGACCGTAGTGTTCCTGTGGAAGCTCAAAATGGTATGGTTGTTACCAGCCATTATTTAGCAACAAATGAAGCTTTAAAAGTATTGAAAAATGGTGGGAATGCAATTGATGCGGCAGTTACTACTGCTTTTGCACTAGCTGTTACTCAACCACGTTCTGGGAACATTGGTGGTGGTGGTTTTATGTTGGTCTCAAATGACAAAACTGATTCAGTGGTAGCTATTGATTATAGAGAAAAAGCACCAGCACTTGCATATAAAGATATGTTTTTAGATGCAGATAAAAATGTAGATAAGAAACTGTCAAGATTTTCACATAAATCTGCAGGAGTTCCAGGTACCGTTGCAGGTTTGGCACTGGCACTAAAAAATTATGGAACTATTTCTTTACAAGATGCATTGGCACCTGCTATTAAATTAGCAGTTGAAGGTTTTGTAATCACGCCTAGATTTTATAAAGGTGTTTTGTCAAAAGAAAAAAGACTTAAAAGATTTAAAGCTAGTGAAAATGTATTTTTTAAAAAAGATGGTTCAGCTTATCAAGTAGGTGAAGTATTCAAACAACCTGATTTGGCTAAAACATTAAAAAGAATTTCTAAATATGGTGCACAAGAGTTTTATACAGGTGAGACTGCAAAGTTAATTGTTGCAGATATGGAAAAAAATGATGGTATGATTACCATGGAAGATTTAAAAAACTACAAACCAAGTATCAGAAAACCTGTACATGGAACCTATCGAGGATACGATATTTATTCAATGTCACCTCCAAGTTCTGGTGGAGCACATGTGGTTGAGATATTAAACATGATGGAAAACTTTGATATAAAAGCTATGGGACATAATAGTGCAGATACATTACATGTAATGGCAGAATCTATGAAAAGAGCTTATGTTGATAGAGCTGAGTATCTTGGAGATACTGATTTTGTAAAAGTACCTCTTAAAGGATTAACTTCTAAAAAATACGCAAAAGATTTGGTTTCAACTTTTACGTCTAAAGCAACATCATCAAAAGATTTAAGAGCAGGTAAACCTGCTGGTTATGAAAGTGATGAAACAACTCACTTTTCAATTGCTGATAAATTTGGAAACGTTGTATCAAATACCTATACAATTAACTTTTCGTACGGTTCGGGGATTGTTGTAAATAAAGCTGGATTTTTATTAAACAATGAAATGGATGATTTTTCTGCAAAACCAGGAGTGCCTAATGCTTATGGTTTAATTGGAGGAGCAGCCAACAAGATTGAACCAAACAAAAGAATGTTAAGTTCTATGTCTCCAACTATTGTAAAAA
Source organism: Gammaproteobacteria bacterium 42_54_T18 (assembly GCA_002163245.1). Taxonomy (GTDB): domain Bacteria; phylum Pseudomonadota; class Gammaproteobacteria; order Pseudomonadales; family Ketobacteraceae; genus 42-54-T18. The sequence continues at coordinate 2,342 of MAAL01000187.1, forward strand.
AAGATGGTAAAAACTTTCTTGCTACTGGAAGCCCAGGAGGGTCAAGAATTATTACTACAACTTTACAAGTTATTTCAAATGTAATTGATCATAACTTAAATATTCTAGCAGCTGTTAGTGCTCCTAGAATTCATCATCAATGGTTACCTGATGAAATCAGAATTGAAGAGGGACTAAGTCCTGATACTATCAAGTTGCTTGAAGCAAAAGGGCACAAAATTGTTCAGAAAAAAGCAATGGGTGCTATTCAAAGTATTATGATTAAAGATGGAAAGTTTTATGGTGGGGCAGATCCACGAAGAAGTACATCGAGTGCTAAAGGATTTTAGTAATTCTTTCTAAAAGATGAGTTTTGACTCGTCTTTTAGATTATTTTACTTATCTCTTTTTATTTAATTTTTCTTTGTAAGCAGTTTTGGATAAATACTTACTAGTACTACTTGGTAGTGGTTTTTGTTCTTTAGTTTTATCTGAAGACATATTTTTAATAAGCCCCATTTTTAGATTACTTAAAATTGTCATTACTGTATCTATATTTTTATCATCTATTTCAAGTGTGATTTTTGCCATTAGTTAAAGTCCAATTTGGTTTGAGTTTGACCTGTTGTT
>MAAL01000087.1 GCA_002163245.1 Gammaproteobacteria bacterium 42_54_T18
CCAGCGCCATACAGACAGGAGAGTTTCGGGATGATTTGTATTACCGCATCAAGGGTCTTACCTTGTCCACCAGCGCCCTGTCAGAGCGATCCGAAGACATTCCCCTGTTATTGCATTTCTTTTTAAAAAACTATAACCACAGTAATCAGCTTAAGCTCACCCTGGAAAAAGACGTTATTAACTGGTTTTGCCAAAGCCCCTGGCCGGGCAACGTGCGGGAACTTAAAAATACTTTGGAGAGTGCCGCCGCCATTTGTTTGGGGGGAAAGATTAGCGTGCAAGAAATTGCGTTAATTCGCAGTGATATGCCAAAAAATAAAGTGGCACAAGAAGATCAAGGGGGAATTGTAAATAACAGCCTGGAGCACCAGGTGACACAACTTGAGAAAAAATTAATTACTCAGGCCATGCTGTCAAATGACAACAATAAAACCCACAGCGCGCAAGCTCTGGGCATTACTAGGCAGGGTTTAATAAATAAAATTAATCGTTATGAGTTGGAATTTTAAATATGAAGGTTAACGTAAGCCAGGTTGTTAATATTTAAAACAATAATTCTGCCAGCTTAGAGGTTCAACGACTCAGTTTGCGGTCGCTGTGAACCCATCCGTGGGCGCTTAGCTTTGGCATCCATGCCAAAGATACCCGCAAACTGAATCATTAAACCTCCAAGCTAAATCAGATCACTGCTAAGTCACCATCTTTAGTTAGCGTTGCAGAATTAAAATTTGCCCGTGGCAGGGGTTGGTATCAATGAGGATGTTTTTGGCATGGATGCCAAAGCAAGCCCCCATGGATGGGTTCACGGCGACCTCAGTGATATTAACCCCTGCTACGGGCTAGCAGACTCACAGACTGTTTTGGTTATTTTAAAGCAGTCCCCACCACATAAACTGATAATATTCATCAGTTTATGTGGTGGATAAAGCTCAAGCTACCGCAGCAAGAGCCTGCTCAACATCGGCAATGATGTCGGCAATATTCTCAATACCCACAGAGATGCGCACTAAATCAGAGCTTACGCCTGCTGCTTGAAGTTCTTTTTCATCTAGCTGTCTATGAGTAGTAGAAGCCGGGTGACAAGCCAGTGACTTGGCGTCGCCAATGTTCACCAAACGTAAAATCATCTGTAAGGCGTCGATAAATTCGCCACCGGATTTTGATCCCCCTTTAATACCAAAACTTACGATGCCAGATGCCTTACCCGAGGTAATGCGCTGGCACGCTTCGTTATGTGGGCTATCGGGCAGAGCCGCGTAATTTACCCACTCTACCTTGTCATGAGCCAATAAATATTCGGCCAGTTTTTCGGCGTTTTCACAATGTCGCTCCATGCGTAAACCCAAAGTCTCAAGGCCCATCATAATTTGGAAAGCACTTTGAGGAGAAAGAGCTGCACCAGTGTTACGTAATGGCACCACACGACAACGACCAATGTAGGCAGCTTCGGCAAAATCACGGGTGTAAACCACACCGTGATAAGACGGATCCGGTTCATTCATCATGGCAAATCTTGGGTTACCGGCCCATTCAAATTTACCCGAGTCCACTATGATGCCACCAATAGTAGTACCGTGACCGCCGATGTATTTGGTTAGTGAGTGGATAACAATATCGGCACCTAACTCAATAGGGCGACATAAAAATGGAGAGGCAACGGTATTATCCACCATTAAAGGGATGCCGTGCTTTTTAGCGATGGCCGCCAGTTTTTCAAGGTCTACCACATTGCCGGCCGGGTTACCTATGGATTCACAAAAGATGGCGCGGGTATTTTCATCTATGGCTTTTTCAAATCCGTCAAAATCATCCGCACTTACCATGCGTACGTCGATGCCCTGACGGGGAAAAGAATGGGCAAACAGGTTATAGGTGCCGCCGTAAAGCTGGCTGGTGCTGACAATATTGGTGCCCACTTCACAGATGGCCTGAATAGCATAGGTGATTGCCGCCATGCCAGACGCCACTGCCAAGGCGCCTATGCCCCCTTCCATGGCGGCCACTCTTTGTTCTAAAACATCTGTGGTGGGGTTCATGATGCGAGTGTAAATATTACCCGGTACCTTTAAATCAAACAGATCGGCGCCGTGCTGAGTGTTATCAAAGGTATAAGAGGTGGTTTGGTAGATGGGCACAGCCGCCGACTTAGTAGTGGCTTCTGATTCATAACCGTGGTGCAGAGCTAGAGACTCAAGTTTCATATTATTTCACTTTTTGGTTTTTTTTATTGGCTTGTCTAGACCAGTGTTCTGACAAGCCATTTATTATCACCGGAAATAATAGCGTCTCTTACGATGAAAATTAACAAAAAGTTACACTAATAGTAAAGTTCAAGCCTTGGATCAATAAAACACAAAAACCTGACCAATTTAACGGTGCGATTAACCAGGGTATGGATTGGTAAATTTTTGTGGAAAATCGGCATTTAAATCCAACTCCGCAATTAACCCATCCTGTTCGCCGGTTTTAGTCTGTTGCCATTGATCAAAAAATACTTGCTGGGATAAGGGCAGACGTTCACGCCATTTGGCCGCCTCCAATTCCGGTTTTTTATTAAAGTGACTCACATAACCCATACACAAGTAGGCAATGGGCACCACCTCTTGGGGAATACCCAGGATGGAATGAAACGCCTCTTCCTTAATGATGCTCATCCATCCCACACCCACCCCTTCGGCACGGGCTGCCAACCACAAGTTTTGCACCGCGCAGACACTGCTGTACAAGTCCATGGTTTTAATATGGGTACGCCCCAATACCACGGGGCCCGCTTTGGAGCGATCACAGGTGATGCACAGGTTGATGGGGGCTTCCAAAATGCCTTCCAGCTTTAACGAGCGATAAGCTTGCTGTTGATCCCCGTCAAACATCTGGGCCGCTTCTTCATTGGCTTGGGTGAAGGCGTTATGAATTTGTTGTTTGACGTCCGAGGATTTAA
>MAAL01000018.1:0-15657 GCA_002163245.1 Gammaproteobacteria bacterium 42_54_T18
AAAGGACATCCATAATGCAGAAATAATTGTGGTAATAATAATTATAGCGAGGACAGCCACCCTCAGACCGGGGACGGAATAACGGAGGGAATCGAGGGCGACGACGAGGACACCCACCCTCAAACTTCCGATAACTGTGAGTATCGGAGGCGAGCGGATGCGCTCCAGACCCTTGATTTACAGATGGGGTAGGGGTAGAGAAGATCGACAATATAGAGCCTAGGGGGTATTTGGAGATAACAATTTATAGCAAAGATTGTTATTATGAGGGGGTTGTTAGCCAAATGAATGAGGTAGATACTATGAATGTATCACTGACACCAACGCTAGAATCTTATGTGAAACAAAAGGTTAAAGCTGGAATGTACAACTCTGTCAGCGAGGTTGTACGGGAAGCCTTAAGGTTGCTGGAAGAACGTGACACCATGCAAGCGATGAAGCTTGAGGCGTTAAGAGCAGACATTAACCACGGTATTGAGTCGCTCGAAGGTGGAGAGGGTAAAGCGCTGGATGTGGAAGCCATCAAAGCCCGAGGTCGAGCGATACTAGCGGCAAGTAAAGGATGATGGCGAATGCCCCAATGTATTACATCACCAGAGGCGGAAAGGGACTTGCTGGAAATCTGGCTGTTTGTTGCTGAGGACAGTCCCATAAATGCTGATCGATTTATTGATAAGCTAAATGAGAAGGTACAGCGACTCGCAGAGTTTAGTGATATTGGCGTTAACAGGCCAGAGCTTGGAAAGGACATTCAAAGCTTCGTGGTTGACCGTTATGTGCTGTTTTATCGCTCGTTAAATAATGGTATCGAACTGATTAGAGTGTTGAGCGTATCAAGGGATATTAGCCAGGTGTTTTAACCCTCAACAGTAAAAAAGACCATAAGTATAAATAGCGAGTATAAATAGCGAGGACACCCACCCTCAAATTTCTGATAACTGTGAATACCGGACGCTTGGGCGTATGGTGATGCTCTCGTTGAAATGAGTGTCCTCCTCAATAACGAGGACAGCCACCCTCAAACTTCCGGTAACTATGAGTATCGGACTAAGGTAGCAGGGCAAGAGGTGATATATGTGAATGGCATAAATCGTCTAAATCACCCCGTTTCTTCTTTCTGAATTCTAAAAAATGCAAAGATAACAATGGATTATCTGAGTGAGGTTAGCTATGAATTACACTGAACAATTAGAAGAAGAGATTAAACATATACCAAAAGAGCACTTGCCGGCCTTATTTAATATTGTTCATAGTTTTCGTGAAAGTGTTGGCTTACAAGATGATGTGTTAGATAAGGCTAAGTGCCGTGAAGCTATCGATATGGCGTTAGCAGAGTCAGAGCCCGAGAAGGCATTCGACAGAAATGCTTGGTTGGCAAAAGTTAAAGGGCAGTTGAAAAACAAGGCGCCGGATAGTCAATGAGTATTGGATGAGGGGTGTATGGCTATCTTGGAATATCTTCCTCCTCTAAATGTCGCCGCTTATGAATGACGGCTAGCACTTCAATGAGGTTGTCAGATTTGATTTCGTATAAAATTCGATAGGAGTAAAGCCTCAGCTCTCGTACGGCATCATTGTTTAGTTCAGCTACCGTACGCCCTTTACGGGGTAGCTCATCAAGGCCAATGGTTTTTTGTACTAGCTCTTCACTGACACGTTTGGCGTATAGTGGTGAATCCTCAGAAATATAATCGTGAATGTGGCGAAGCTGGGCTTTTGCGTGGTGAGACCACTTCACCATGATTGGATATCCTTGAGCACTTCTTTGGCGGACTCGGTTTTGCCTTCGCTTGAGTCCTTTTGGCCGCGCCGGATATTCTCCAGCACATAAAGCCGATACATGATCTCTTCAGTGCCGACTGTATCAGGTAGTTGTTGAATGGCATTGAGGGCTTCTTGCTTTGCATTTTGTGTTTGCATGGACGGTTTCTCTTAACTTTGAAGCTAATTCTACAGGAGGCCTTTTAATTGCCTGTTTGGTGGAGTTCCTGCTCTGGGGTTGATACTTGTTTATCTTCGAACATCTAGCTGGCAGCTTCAAGCTTTATTACAGTAAATGGAATAAGGGCAATGAAAGGAAGAATAAAAGGTGTGAGAATAACGATGAGAATAACGAGGACAGCCACCCTCAAACTTACGGTAACTGTGAGTATCGGACTTAATTGATGTAAGGCATATGTCTTGCATATGTTGATCTGAGCTGGTAATCTTAACAAGGTCATATTTCGGCTTATCGAGGTTCTCATGCGCACAGTGTCAATATTTAAAAACGGTAAAAACCAAGCAGTAAGGTTGCCCAAAGATATGGAATTTGATGGTGTCAGTGAGCTTGAAATTAAAAAGGATGGCGATGTCATTATCTTAAGCCCAGTACGGCCAGATTGGCTGTCCCTTAAGGATCTTGATAAAGCAGATGATGGTTTTATGGATGAGCGTACTGACGTAATGGATGACGAAGGGCGATTTGAGTTATGAGCAAGACGTTCATGCTAGATACGTGTATCTGCAGCTTTATTATGCGAGAGCACCCAATAAGTGTATTGCAGAAGTTACAGAAAGAAGTGAATAAGCAGAAAAAAATTGTTGTCTCTGCAATCACTTACGCAGAGATGCGTTTTGGAGCAATAGGAAAGAAAGCGTCACCAAAACATAACGTATTGGTTGATGAATTCATGATTCGATTAAATGGTGTTTTGCCTTGGGATCAAGCTGCTGTTGATGCGACTGCGACTGTTAAGAAAACACTTAACGATGCCGGGACTCTAATTGGCAGTAATGATATGGCGATTGCAGGTCACGCGATCGCAGCTGGCTGTATTCTCGTAACGAATAATACGAGAGAGTTTCAGCGCGTTGAAGGGCTGGTTTTTGAAGATTGGGTAAATCACTAGGGAATAGCTGGAATCAACAGCTAGTCACTTAAATTGACAGGCTTTAGCAATACAATTAAACTCTTCTTTTTGCTGTATGTAATTACAGTTATGGATTTGGAGGTTAAGGATGACTAGAGCCCGTAAGGAATTAATAAGCTTAGAGGCAACACCGTATTATCACTGTGTTTCACGTTGTGTGCGCAGAGCCTTTTTATGCGGAGAGGATCGGTTTACCGGTAAATCATATGAGCATCGTCGAGAGTGGATAGTTGAGCGTTTACGTTTACTAGCCGACGTGTTTTGTATTGATGTTTGTGCTTATGCGGTGATGAGTAATCATTGGCATGTGGTTGTTAAAGTCGATAGTGAGAAACAAAAGCAACTCTCAAACCAGCAGGTAATTGATCGCTGGCGACAGCTATATTCAGGGAATGTGCTTATTGGCAGGTATTTATCTGGTGTAGAGATGACCAAGCCTGAGCTGGATGTGGTTGATGAGGTTGTCGATAAGTGGCGTGAGCGTTTGTGCGACATTAGCTGGTTTATGCGAGGAGTGAACGAAACTATTGCCAGAGAGGCAAACGCAGAGGATCAGTGTACTGGTCGTTTTTGGGAAGGTCGATTTAAAAGCCAGGCTTTACTTGATGAAGCGTCGTTGCTAGCGGTTATGGCATACGTTGATTTAAACCCAATTCGGGCTGCTATGGCAGAGACACCTGAAGACTCAGAATTCACATCAATTCAGAGCCGAATACAGAATGATGATGAGCATTTAGTGTCTTTTGTTGGGGGTTATAAGATTGGAAAACCAAAAGGTATTCCATTCGAGTGGATGGATTATCTAGAGTTAGTTGATTGGAGCGGGCGAGTTGTTCACCCGAAAAAGAAAGGGTTCATCAATAGCAGGCAGCCGCCGATACTTCGACGGCTGGGGTTGGATGAATTTAGTTGGCAAAGTTGTTTAGATGAATTGCCCTTGTTGGGGCAGCAGTCACTGTGTATTGAAAGGCTTCTTAAGTCTGATCGCCAACGTGCTGCGTAATAATCTTAGGGCGTTGGCAGTATCTTGAAGTTATGTTTGTAAGGATTGCGAGTTTTGAATACATATAAGTTGCCTGTAGTAAAAACATTTACCGAAGCACTTGCGTTGCCACTAAAGCATACTCGAGCTTTATGTAAAGTAGGAATGCCCTTGGTTGTTACCTATGCACTTTTATTGGGTTTTGTTGAACTCTTAGGTAGTGAGCTTTTTTACAAGGCGGAAGGTTTTAGCTGGGAGGATATACTTGGATGGAAACTAGGAGTAATGGTTGTTTTAGGCTTGATGTTTTTTATATCATTTATAGTCGCTATTGTTGGCTGTCACCGCACGTTTTTATTAGACTCAAAGGTAGCGACAAATACTAACCTGTTTGGTTGTGACAGGGTCGCTTAGTATACCCCTCTCTTATTGTGCATCGCGGTGGTCGTTGGAATTGTTAACGAAAAAGTAATTTTAATTCAGGTGGTTTTAGGAGTAGTCGAATGGTTAAGGGAATCGTAAGTGTGTTTTTGGTCTTCTTGTTGCAGGGCTGTGGGAGTGGTTCGAGTAATGGGACAGGGGGAGAGTCGGATGATAGGGACAATAACACTATTGATCCCTACCTTGGCGTGTGGGAAAAAACTTGCAGACTAGTCGATAGCGAGACGTACGCCTATTGGCAATTGATTTTTATAACCGCAGGCCCTAATAGTGATCAGTTGAGAGCGATATTTACTATATATCAAATTAATGATGCGCTCTACAGAATAGAGACGCTTAGTATCACCGACAATAGTATTGAAGGTGTGAATAAGTATTTTAGCGATAGTCAGTGCGAAACACCGCATGAGTTTGTAGATGATCTGATGGAAACGATTAGTCTGGCTAACGTTGGCGGAGAGTTTATTCATAGGAATGAATGGGTGTCGTTGAATGGTTGGCCATATGTAGAATATGTAGTGTTAGAAAATCCATTTATACAAGGTGCAATTCGTAATTTGCATAATGTTGATGATTTTCTATATGTTGTTAAAGAACAACCTGACGGTGAATTCGTTGTTGATTTTAATGACTATTACGAACGTTAAAGGCGCGGCCTCTGCGTATTGAGAGACGTCTTAAGTCAGCTCGTCAATGTTCAGTGTGAAAATGTAATAAATCTACTAAGGGAAATTAAATGAATCTTCGAAAGTTGGCAGTACCTATCGTTATAGCATCAGCAACAATATTAGGGGGCTGCACTGTTCCAATGGTAAAGGTTGGTGGTTATGAGGGGTTAACCCGGGTTGGCGAAGGCAAAGCAACAGTTTATGTTTATCGGGAACAGAGCTTTGTCGGTGCAGCCAATACTTACGATGTGCTTATTGATGAGATAAATGTTGGGGCGCTAGAGGACGGCTCGTTTATTCAAACTGATGTAGAGGCGGGCGCTAAGGTTGTTCGTACCGATACGGGTATGGGTAGCGGAAGTGAGGTTACGTTTGAGAAAGGTCATATTTATTGTATGAAGTTAACACTAAACTTTAATATTTTAATGAAGAGTGCAGATATCAACCCTGCTAGCCTTGATACTTGTAAAGCTGAAATAGCACCATTGAATTATGTTATGAAAAGAGACGAGGCTAAAGCACTTGGACTTATTAAAAAACGACAGTCTATTTTTTGACAAGGACTGAATGGCAGGGTGATCGGAGAAAAAGGAAGGTATGGTTCTTTGTAAGGAATGTCAGCAGTCGCTATGAACTAAATATGTCATCCAGGCGGCTACTCGCCCTAAGGATGAATGTGGGGGGAGCCACCCTAGTGCTAGTGTCTGCCTCTCGCCCTTGGCGGTCATTCGCAAAAAAGACAACTAATATAGAGCTTTGCTCCAATCGGACGGGGCTCTTTTTGAAATTTAAATATAGAGAAATTGAAAATGAAAAAGGTAGTTATAATTACACTTTTGATGTTAACAACTATAAGTTCAGTATATGCAGGGGAATCTTGGCACACATCTAAGATAGAGAAAATTTACCCGTTATCAACGGGTGACTTTGTTATTATTTTTACAAATCCAGCAGAAGGGTGTTTGCATCCTAATGGATACCATTATGTAACGATTAATGAAAGTGGTGTGACAGCAGAAGGAATCAGAAATATGTTGTCTGTTGCATTAACTGCTGGCACTACAGGAAAAGAGATCACTGCAAACTTTGAAAACACTAGTGCCACATGCCCAATTAACAGATTGATAGTTACGTTTTAATTGACGTGTAAGGAATAGCTAGGGAAGTCCTAAAGACGACGGCCTCTCGCCCATTATAGTCATACGTACTAATAGTTTAAAAAAGGAAATAGAAATGAAGAACGTAGTTGTAACAATGTTGATGTTGATCGTTTGTTTACCCTTGTCACAAGTTTTGGTAGCAGATACATGGATGGGTGCTAAAAAAGTTGTTTCCGTACAGCTAGTACAGACGGGGGGGATGATAATTTATTTTGATTCTGAAGTAAGCCCTACATGTACGACTGCAGGAACCTCTTCCCTATATATTTACCCCGACCAAGTCGGTGTAACAACAGATGGTGCAAAAGCATTTTTGTCTGCGTCCCTGACAGCTTTGTCGACGGGTATGTCTGTTGATGTAATGTATGATGATTCAGCCACGCATTGTTGGGGGAAGTATCTTGTTATTAAAAAATGACGGGGGCAGTAATAACAATGTGATGTGTGCACTGCCAAAAATCGAACAGAAGGGAAGAAGAATGAAGAAATATTTATGCATAGTAGTAATGACACTGCTTGTTTCTGGTTGTGCCATTGGGCCGCAATATATTGATCCTAAACCAGCAGGTTCAGGAATGGCATTAGTGTTTTTTATGAATAGTTATGATACCCAAGGAGGCTTTTGGGGGACAGATTTTTTAATAAATAACAAAAAGGTAGTGAATATACACATGAGTGGATATTCATGGGTGTACCTAAATGAAGGTTACTATACTGTCGGCGCATCAAATTTAAACGTTGGAAAAAAGATAGAAGCTGGAAAAAAATACTATTTTGCGTACCGACAGCATGATTTTAGATCTGGAGCATATAGCGGGTCATACAAAACGGAATTACGTGAGGTAGATCCAATAAAGGGAGGGGAATATATTAAAGAGTATCGTTACACCCCTTCAGACTTAGAGGTATTAGGAAATATAAATGCTCAACGAATTTAAAGTGTAGGTGCCCGTTAAAAGGAGAGAATCCCTAAGTTGTCAAAAACTTATGGTGGCTTTAAGGGGGGAGTAATGCCAGTTAGAATGTTTTTAGTGTCGCGTCGTATTAATATAAGGATTATTAAATGAATAAAATTATCATAGTTGTTCTTTTATTGGCTCTCGGTGGGTGTGCTGCGCCTGCAGCGTACAATTTTTCGAGGGGTGAGTTAACGACTCAAGAATTTGGAGTGGTTAAAGGTAGTTACAACTTAATGGATGAATGGGTTGGAGTTAGCATCGCTGGGTTCGTGAAGTCTGGGGGGGCGATGAATACAATGGCTTAATGGATGTCATTTTTGGTTATCCAAGAACAATAAATTTAACACCAGGTGAATATCAAATCACAATAAGATGTTCAGGCTATTATACATTTGCTAACCCTAAAATTAGACTGAAAGTTGAGGCTGGTATGGTTTACGAGGTTAAATGTAAGGATATTGGTGAGGATAAAGTCCTAGCGTATATAAATAAACAATACTTTAGGTCAGAGAATATTTAAGGTGGCCGCTACTGCAATGCCATGATTGGCCTGTAGATCATTTATAACCAAAGTACCACTACATATAGGTTATTAACCTAAAGCCACCGAGAATAAACCCCTTTCTATCAATAGCCTCTTGTACACTATAAGTAATCAATACGTAGTTAGAATGGCGTGTTTAGTGGGGTATGCAGATGTCTTTGGAATGTACGTTGTCAAATGATGACCAAGACTTGACTATTAATATGGCAAGACGCTTTGATTGTAATTTGGTGCAAGATTTCAAAGAGACTTATACCCCTGAAAAGCCGGGATTGAATTATATTATTGATATGAGCACCACTGAGCACATGGATGTAGCCGCCTTAGGTATGTTGTTAAATATTCGCAAGGCGTTGGGCGGTGATACGGCGATATCAATCATTAATTGCCGGCCCAACATCAAAAAAATCCTGTTGATGTCTAAGTTTGATCGTAAGTTTATCATTGAGTGACATACCCCTTTACCGAGATTGTTCACTGGCTTCTAGCTTGGGGTTGTGCTGGGCAAGGATTGATCTAAGTCAAGCGTTTGAATTTGATTGTTACTAAACGTTGGGATCGGTTTGCAAGGCTTTTCAGGGTGTTATACTTCTGGTAAATACTACACGCCAGGTGTATTCATACTTGCCTGGTTAACAGAGATTGGGGATATTTTTGAAAAATCTACAGCATTTATTTGATAACAACATGGAATGGGCCAAGGACATCCATGAGAAGAATCCAGATTTCTTTAGTGATTTATCGAAGCAGCAGAACCCTGAGTATCTTTGGATTGGCTGTTCGGATAGTCGTGTACCAGCCAACCAGATCGTTAATTTACCCCCTGGCGAGGTTTTTGTTCATCGAAACATAGCCAACGTGGTGGTTCATTCTGACCTTAACTGTCTTTCGGTTATTCAGTATGCTGTTGAAGTATTGAAGGTTAAACACATTATCGTCTGTGGGCATTATGGTTGTGGCGGTGTGAAAGCGTCGATGGAAGATGATGATCATGGTTTGATCGATAATTGGTTGTGCCATATTAAGGATGTTGAGCGTTTTAATGTAAACGAGCTAGAAAGTCTAAGTGACTGTGAAAAGCTGGACAGGATGTGTGAGCTCAATGTGGTGGAGCAGGTATCCAATGTTCGCAATACCAGTGTTGTGAGGAATGCCTTAAGAAATGGAGTCGAGCTGTCCGTCCATGGTTGGATTTACAACATCAATAACGGCATATTGAAAGACCTGGATGTTTGTTAATCTGCTTTGTGGCTTTTCAACAATGCCAGCATTGCTTGGGCTGCATTTGATAACGAGTGTCCAGGGTGATATAACACGCCCAAGTCACGTTTTACGTTGAAACCGGGAATAACTAACTGTTCGATATCGTTATCAATCATTGCACTGGGAAGCACACTCCAGCCGAGTCCAATAGAGACCATCATTTTTATGGTCTCTAAATAGTTGGTTGAAATGGACACGTTGGCGTTGAGATTTTGTTCCTCAAATAGAGCTTCCACCAATCTTCTTGTGAATGTCGTCTCACTCGGCAAAATTGCAGTGTGGGCTGATAAGTTTTGTAGTGTGAGTTTGCCCATTTTTGTCAGAGGGTGGTCTTGTCCTACAACGATGGACAGGGGATCTTCCCATATGTGCAGTATTTCTAATGGTGCGGGGTCAGTTAATGGAAGTGTTACTACGCCAAGCTCAAGTTTGCCCTGCATGATCAAGTCATAGGCTTGTTCTGAGTCAATAAACTTCAAGTCCATTTCTACATTGGGGTACTGAGTGGTGAATTGCCGTAAAACGATAGGTAATCTGTGTAGCCCGATATGGTGAGAGGTTCCCATCGATAGCGCCCCTGAGACTTCTCCAGATAAATTGCTCATTGCGCGGCGTGTTTCTTCTATTTCTCTTAAGATGCCATTGGCTCGCGGAAGTAGGGCATTCCCTGACTCTGTTAATACAACATTTCTGCCAATCCGATCAAAAAGCTGACAGTGCAAAGATTGCTCTAGCCCTGATATACGCTTGCTTATAGCGGGTTGTGTGATGAACAGTTTTTCTGCCGCTAACGAGAATGATTGATATTCGGCGACCATTACAAAAGCTTTTAATGCGGGAGTGTCCATGAGCTGTACTGTTCCGGGTGGTATTTTAAGTGGTATTCCAAAAAGTTATCCAAACTATAATAAATATAAATTGGAGTTATGCGTTGGTCAAGGATAGTATTCGATTACACAATCTTGATTACACACATAGCTTTTGAGGGTACACCCATGGCGGGCAAGACGTTATACGATAAATTATGGGAAGCGCATTTGGTTAAAGAGCGCGATGATGGCACTGCTTTAATTTATATTGATCGACACCTTATACATGAAGTGACATCACCTCAGGCGTTTGAGGGTCTTCGTATAGCGAATAGAAAACCATGGCGTTTGGATACTAACATTGCCACACCTGATCATAATGTACCAACTACTGATCGAAGTGTCGGGATCGAAGACCCCGTTGCTCGTATTCAGGTACAGGCGTTAGATGACAACTGCGATGAGTTCGGTATTTTAGAGTATAAAATGAACGACCCTCGTCAGGGTGTTTTACATGTTGTTGGTCCAGAGCAGGGCGCAGCATTGCCTGGTATGACTATTGTGTGTGGTGATTCTCACACCGCAACACACGGCGCCTTCGGAGCGTTAGCTCACGGTATTGGTACGTCTGAAGTTGAACACGTATTGGCTACGCAATGTTTGATTCAAAAGAAAATGAAGAACATGTTGATCCGTATAAACGGTGATGTGGGTTCTGGTGTTACGGCAAAAGACATTGTATTGGCGATTATTGCAAAAATTGGCACTGCGGGTGGTACTGGTTTTGCGATTGAGTTTGCCGGTGAAGCCATAGAAGCACTTTCTGTTGAGGGCCGTATGACCGTCTGTAATATGGCGATAGAAGGTGGTGCTCGTGCGGGTATGGTTGCGGTGGATGATATCACTGTCGATTATTTTAAAGGCAGAACTTTTGCACCTAAGGGTGAGCTTTGGGATCAGGCTGTTCAGTCATGGAGAGGTTTTTACTCTGATGATGATGCGGTGTTTGACGCTGTGGTTGAACTTGAAGGTGCGGAGATTATCCCTCAGGTGAGTTGGGGAACGTCTCCAGAAATGGTGGTTGCTATTGATCAGGCATTACCTGATCCAGAGACAGAATCAGACCCTGTTAAAGCGGAAGGTATGCGAAGAGCGTATCAATACATGGATTTAAAGCCGGGCATGACTATGGGGGATGTTGTTCCTGATCGTGTGTTTATCGGTTCATGTACTAACTCTCGTATTGAAGATTTGCGATCTGCTGCTGAGATTGCCAAGGGCCGTAAAGTGGATGCAAAGGTGCTTCAAGCGCTGGTTGTGCCAGGTTCAGGTTTGGTTAAGAAACAGGCTGAAGAAGAAGGGTTGGACAAAATCTTTATTGAAGCCGGTTTCGAATGGCGTGAGCCGGGTTGCTCTATGTGTTTGGCAATGAATGCAGATAAATTGGGTGATGGCGAGCATTGTGCTTCTACATCGAACCGGAACTTCGAGGGTCGCCAGGGGTATGGTGGGCGGACTCACTTAGTGAGCCCAGCTATGGCTGCCGCAGCGGCAGTTTCTGGGCGTTTTGTAGACGTTCGTGAATTATTGGCGAATAACTAGGAGCAATATAATGGAAAAGTATGAAAAATTTAGCGGTATTGTTGCTCCATTAGATCGAGCCAATATCGATACGGATCAGATTATCCCGAAGCAATTTTTAAAATCCATCAAACGTACAGGGTTTGGTCCAAACTTGTTTGATGAGTGGCGCTATCTTGATGAAGGTTTGCCTGAGCAGGATTGCAGTGGCCGTCCATTAAACAAAGAGTTTGTGCTAAACCAAGATCGTTATCAGGGTACGTCTGTGATGGTGGCGCGTAAGAATTTTGGTTGTGGTTCAAGCCGGGAACATGCTCCTTGGGCGTTAACAGATTTTGGATTTAAAGCGGTTATCGCACCTAGCTTTGCCGATATATTCTTTAATAATAGTTTCAAAAATGGGTTGTTACCTATTGTTTTATCGGAAGAAATTGTTGATGAGTTGTTTCAGGGTGTTTTTGGGGCAGAGGGCTATTCACTAGAGGTAGATTTGGCTAACCAGGTTGTTAATACGCCTGATGGAAAGTCAATTCCGTTTGATGTTGATCCGTTTAGAAAACACTGCTTATTAGAAGGTTTGGATGATATCGGTATTACGTTAGCGGATGCGGATGCGATCAAAGCGTTTGAATCAAAACACGAGGCTGCAGCACCGTGGGTTTTTAACGTCATCAAAGCAGAAGCTGCGATTAAATAGCTAAATTGAAACGACTTGATTGAAACGGCTTGATTTAAATAGAACAGGGATAAGAAATGACTAACAATGTATTGGTTTTACCAGGTGACGGAATTGGCCCAGAGATTGTGGCGCAGGCGGTTAAAGTCCTTGAGTTAGTAAACTCTCAGGATAACTTGGATTTAACTATTGATGAGGCGCTACTAGGGGGCGCAGCCATTGATGCAACAGGTGGGCCTCTGCCTGAAGACACAATGACTAAAGCAAAGGCTTGTGACGCAATCTTACTTGGTGCTGTTGGTGGGCCCAAGTGGGAGTCTTTGGATATGGCAATTCGCCCTGAGAAAGGCTTGCTAGGGATTCGTTCTGAGTTGGGGTTGTTTGGCAACCTTCGCCCTGCAATGTTATACCCACAGCTTGCTGATGCCAGTAGCTTGAAAGCAGAATTGGTGTCGGGGTTAGACATTCTTATTGTGAGAGAACTAACGGGCGGCATCTATTTTGGTCAGCCTCGTGGGGTTCGCATTTTAGAAAATGGCGAACGACAGGGCTATAACACCTATGTGTATTCTGAGTCTGAGATTATTCGCATCGGTCGCTTAGCCTTTGAGTCTGCTATGAAGCGTGGCAAGCGGTTATGTTCTGTTGATAAAGCAAATGTGCTGGAAGTAACAGAATTGTGGCGTGAAATCATGGAAGATCTGTCCAAAGAGTATCCAGAGGTTGAGCTTAGCCATATGTATGTTGATAATGCAGCAATGCAATTGATTCGTGCTCCTAAGCAGTTTGATGTGATAGTAACGGGCAATATGTTTGGTGATATTTTATCGGATGCCGCAGCGATGCTAACGGGGTCGATTGGCATGTTGCCATCGGCTTCTTTGGATAAAAATGGAAAGGGTATGTATGAGCCTTGTCACGGTTCTGCCCCTGATATTGCTGGCCAGGGTATTGCTAACCCGTTAGCTACAATCCTTTCTGTGGCAATGATGTTGCGTTATACCTTTGGCTTTGGCGAAACAGCTGATCGTATCGAAAACGCGGTAAGCAGTGTGCTTGATCAAGGCTATCGTACGGGTGATATCTATACTGACGGAATGAAAAAAGCGTCAACTAGCGAGATGGGCGAGGCAGTTTTGGCTGCTTTGGGTGCTTAGATAGCTACTTGTGAATTAAGAATATAATACGTATTAGGAATAGAAAAAATGAGTAAAACATATGATATCGCAGTAGTTGGGGCGACCGGTGCTGTTGGCGAAACTATGCTGGAAGTATTGGCAGAAAGAGATTTTCCCGTTGGTAACCTTTATCTGTTAGCTAGCGCACGTTCTGCGGGTAAAACCCTTCAGTTTAAAGGGAAGTCCTACAAGATTGAGGGCTTGGCGGAGTTTGATTTTAGCAAAGCACAAATTGGGTTGTTTTCGGCTGGTGGAAGTTTGTCTGAAAAGTTTGCTCCCATTGCCGCAGAAGCCGGTTGTGTTGTTATTGATAATACCTCTCACTTTCGTTATGACGATGACATTCCGTTGGTTGTGCCTGAAGTAAACCCTGAGAAAGTAGGGGAGTACAAGACTCGAGGAATTATAGCCAACCCAAATTGTTCCACTATTCAGATGCTGGTTGCGTTAAAGCCAATATTGGACACTGTTGGAATCGAGCGAATTAACGTTTCTACCTATCAGGCGGTATCAGGCTCAGGAAAAGAGGCTATTGAAGAATTAGCGGTTCAATCACGGAATCTTTTGAGTGGCCAGCCGATTGAGACCAATGTGTACCCTAAGCAGATTGCCTTTAATGCTTTGCCTCACATCGATGTCTTCATGGAAAATGGTTATACAAAAGAAGAAATGAAGATGGTCTGGGAGACCAAGAAGATCTTTGGGGATGATTCTATCGAAGTAAACCCTACTTGTGTGCGGATACCTGTGTTTTATGGGCATTCAGAGGCGGTTCATGTAGAGACTAAAGAGAAGATTAGCGCAGAGAAAGTAACGGAGTTGTTGACCGCTGCTGAAGGCGTTGAGGTTATCGATGAGCGTAATGATGGCGGTTATCCTACTGCGGTAACTGATGCATCTGGAAACAACCCAACGTATGTAGGTCGAATTAGAGAAGACATATCTCACCCAAGAGGCATAAATATGTGGGTTGTTGCCGATAATGTGCGAAAAGGTGCTGCAACAAACAGTGTTCAGATCGCCGAAGTATTGATAAAAGACTATTTATAATTGATACTTAGCGCAATAAGATCAGGTAAGTTCGAGATGTTGGTGCCAACCACCTTAAGAAACTTCAGAATTAAGCCTGACTTTGCAGAATTGGAAGCTATCCTTATTAGGGGTAGCTTCTTGCAGCGTACCCAGAATAATAAATTGAATGTCTCTTTTTCTAAGAGACGATGTGTCTCCCAAAGTATTGAAAGGAATTGACTAATGATTCGAAAACTAACCGCAGCGTTGATTGGTGTCGGTGTAATGGTTCCGGGATTGGCCAATGCCCTTGGTTTGGGAGGGATAGAGCTCGATTCAGCATTAAGCGAGCCGCTAGAGGCACAAATACAATTGGTGCAAGTAAGAGAGCTTAGGCCAGAAGAAATATTGGTTAATTTGGCTACGGCAGCGGACTTTAAAAATGCGGGTGTTGAGCGTTTCCACTCGTTAACTGACGTAAAATTTGATGTTGTCGTATCTCCCGACGGCAAATCCTATATTAAGTTAAAAACACGTAAACCTATTCGTGAACCGTTCCTTAATTTTCTTGTGGAAGTTAATTGGCCTGCGGGACGTTTATTGCGTGAGTATACGTTGTTACTGGACCCACCTGTTTTCAGTGCAACAAAAGAAGCACCTATTTTAAAGGCTCCTTCTGTACCTGCACCTCAGCCTGAACCTAAGGTCGCGAAGGCACCAGCCCCAGCCCCTGTAGTTAAGGCACCTGCACCCGCAGTGAGTGCTCCGGCGCCTGTGGCTACACAAGCAGAGGCAGCTACGAGCGGCGAAGGTCGTACCTATGGCCCAACAAAGAGTAGCGATAGTTTATGGGCTATTGCCCGCGAGCTTAGACCATCCTCATCTGTCAGTATCCAGCAGACAATGGTAGCGATACAGCGGTTAAACCCCGATGCGTTTATAAACGGGAACATTAATTTATTGAGAAAAGGCCAGGTATTACGTGGCCCTTCTGAAGGTCAGGTTAGAGAGTTAAATTCAAGAGAGGCTATTGCACAGGTAGCCCAACAAAACCGAGAGTGGAAGGATAGAGTTTCTAAAAAGAGTGGTCGTGTAGCGGAAGCTCCGCAAATAGATACATCGGGTCGTGCAGTAGAAAATATAGCCCCTGAGCCTTCAGATACAGGGGCGCATCTAAAGCTTGTTTCTGCATCTAATGCTGTTGATGCAGATAGTGGTCAAGGTGGTGCCGGTGGTGCTAATACCGCTGCGCTGCGTGGTGATCTGCAGGTCGCCGAGGAGCAAGTAGATCAATATCGTTTGGCTACTGAAGACCTAAAGGTTAGAAATTCTGATCTAAAAGAACAATTAGACACCAGTGATAAAGTCATTGGATTGAAAAACGAACAAATCGTTGCCCTTCAGGTCAGGCTTGCAGAGCTTGAGAAGGAAATGCAAACGGCGAAAGATAAAGCTGGTGCTGCTGGTACTACC
>MAAL01000018.1:15693-89792 GCA_002163245.1 Gammaproteobacteria bacterium 42_54_T18
CTATTGTTGAAGAAACTGAGATTGCTGAAGAGGCAAGTCAGGAGCCAGTAGATTTTAACTACGAAGAAGCTGCTCAAGAGCAGGCTGCGCCGGAAGCGGAAGCTCCGGAACAAGCCATTGTTGTTGAAGAGACGGTTCAAACACCTGTTGAAGCAGAAGCTCCAGTCGTTAAAGAGCAGCCCAAACAGGAAGATTTCTTAACTACGTTAACGTCCAACCCTATTTATTTGGCTGCCGGTGGTGGCTTGCTTTTGATTCTTATCGTCGGTGCAATGTTGGCGGGACGTAAGAAGAAAGAAGGGGATGATGTAGCAGATTCACTTACTGATGACTTTAGTCTTGATGGCATTGGTGGTGCAGATGTAGAAGATGCACCCGATAGCTTTGATGAACTTGAGGCGGATAGCTTCCCTGAAGATGACGTGGCACCGGAAGAGGCAACTGTTCCACAAACTGCCGATGTTATTGGGGAGGCTGATATTTATATTGCATACGGTCGCTTCCCTCAGGCAATTGAGATGCTGGAGAAGGCTGCAGAGAATGAGCCGGATCGCCCTGATATTCGATCTAAGCTTTTAGAAGTTGCTGTTGAAGCTGAGGATGTTGAAGTATTTAAGCGCCATGATGCAGTGCTTCAGACTGTGGGTAGCCATGATCACTTAGCTAAGGCCGCTGAATTACGCAGTAAATTGTCTATTGATGATGAGGTTGGTGAAGAGACAGCCGTCATGTCAGCTGAAGATTTAGGGTCTACTGACTTTAGCGCAGATGGTGGTGACGATTTGGGCTCCATGGACTTCGATATGGATTTGTCTGTTGATGAGGAGCCGGAGATTGAAATTCCCGATGCTCTGGATTCAGAAGAGTCCGTACTTAGCGAAGATTCGTCATTGGATTTTGACCTCGATTTTTCCGAAGAGGAACCAGTTGAAAGTATTGAAAGTGACGACATTTCTCTTGATGTAGATGAAGGTGTAGAAGTTGCAGCTGAGATAGAAGCTGAAGTCGAGGTAGATGACGCTGAGTTAGATTTCTCTCTTGATGATGAAACCTTGGATCTTGATATAGACCTTGCGGAAGATGATTTGGATTTGGCGGAAGATGATCTGGAGTTTGATGCCGATTTAGATATTGATGTTGAGCCAATCAGTGATTTTGCAGAAGCAGAGGAAAGCTTGGATGTCGATCTAGGTGTTGAAGATGAGCTTGATATAGATGCTGAGCTTGATATTGATGTAGCGGAAAGCGATGTTTCTGAGAGTGATGATGGTTTAGAGTTTGATCTGGATGTTGATGCGGAGCTCGATTTATCGGAGTCAGCTTCCGAAGCTTCGGAGGTTAGTGAGCTAGAGTTGGATTCTAGTGCAGCCGCTCAACTTGCCGATGAACTTGATCTTGATGGCGACTTTGACCTTGATATAGATACCGCTGAAGATGATTTAAGTATTGATGATTCTCCTGGACTTGATGGTGGTGATGCAACGGTTATCATGTCTCCCGTTGTAGAGTCTGTTCCTGTGGTGGCTAAGGCGGCAAATGAGGATAGGGCAGAGGAAATGGACTTTCTAACGGATGCAGATGAAATATCGACAAAACTAGACTTAGCCCGTGCATATATTGATATGGGTGATCGAGATGGTGCTAAAGATATTCTAGATGAAGTGTTGATAGAGGGTACTAATGACCAGCAAGGTGATGCGAAAGAGTTGCTCGCCAAGCTTGGCTAAAAGGCCGCGTTAAAAAGATGGATTAAAAGGAGGGCGAAAGCCCTCTTTTTTTGTTTATAAAAGAGAGGAAATATGCGTATCGCAGTAGGTGTTGAATATGATGGCAGTCGTTATCATGGCTGGCAGCGTCAAGGCCATGATACGAACACTGTTCAGCAAAAACTAGACGAAGCTCTCAGCAAGGTGGCGAACTCTGAGGTTTCTGTTATGTGTGCCGGAAGAACGGATAGCGGTGTTCATGGTGTTGGTCAGGTTGCTCATTTTGATACCGATGTTGTGAGAACTGAGAAAGCATGGGTGTTCGGTGCGAATACAAATATGCCGCCGGATATTACAGTGCATTGGGCTGTGCCGGTATCTGATGATTTTCATGCCAGGTTTAGCGCGTTATCTAGGCGCTATCGGTATGTTATCTACAATTGTGCGGTGAAGCCGGGGTTGGCTAATAGATATATGACATGGGATTACCGTCCGTTAGATATCGAAAAGATGCAGGATGCTGCTAACTACCTAATTGGAACGTACGATTTTACGTCATTCCGGGCGGCGGGTTGCCAGGCAAAGCATGCTACGCGAGAGATTCAAATGATTCGTTTGTTTCGAAAAGGAGCTCTTGTTGTTATGGATATCCAGGCCAATGCATTTTTGCAAAATATGGTTCGTAATGTTGCGGGAGTGTTGATGGCGATAGGTGCAGGGCAGCGACCTGTGGAGTGGGCTCAGGAGGTTCTTGAGGCGAAGGATAGAACTAAGGGTGGGAATACCGCGCACCCCTATGGGTTGTATTTTATGAAGGTTGAGTATCCAGAGGAGTTTGCTATCCCCTATACGACGCCTGAAATACCCTTTATGCCGTTCTCTGATGAAATATATATCCCTCAAAAACTGAATGAACGTTGATGTAACCTAGTAATTCCGAAAAAGGCGCTTGTAGCGCGCCTTTTTCGTGCCCGACTGCGTTTTCTAGGGTAAACTGTTCCGCCTAAAATCAAACTCAATTTGTAGGTTTTTTTGTGGTTGTGCGTACAAAAATATGTGGTATTACTCGGTTGGAAGATGCGCTGGCAGCGGCAGCATCGGGTGCAGATGCGATCGGCTTGGTTTTTTACAAAAAAAGCCCGCGATATGTACCACCTGAAATAGCGGCTTCCATTATTGCTCAGTTACCGCCGTTTGTTACTACCGTAGGATTGTTTGTAAACGAGCCTGTGGATGAAATTAAACAAATACTCAATATTGTTCCACTGGATTTACTTCAGTTTCATGGCTCTGAAGTTGAAGCAGAATGTACCTGTTATAACCGACCTTACATCAAAGCTGTTGCTATGAAGCCAGGACTTGATGTGTTAAATGTTGTAAATCAATATCCCAGTGCTCAAGGTATTTTGTTGGATACTTATGATGTTGTGTTGCCTGGGGGAACCGGTAAAGCGTTTGATTGGAATAAAGTCCCCCAAAATTTAAACAAACCTATCATTCTAGCGGGCGGGTTAACCCCGGAGAATATCCGCCAAGCCGTTGATGTTGTTAACCCTTGGGCGGTTGATGTCAGTGGTGGCGTAGAAGAGAGTAAAGGTAAGAAAGACCATCGCTTAATACAAGCATTTATAGAAGGAGTTCACCGTGTCTGAGACACAGCAGAAACAGTATCTTAATACCCCTGATGCACTCGGTAATTTTGGCCCCTACGGCGGCCGTTTTGTATCAGAAACGCTGATGGCTGCGCTTGAAGATTTAGAAGCGCTTTACGATCGTTTATCTAATGACCCTGAATTTATTGCCGAGTTTGATCGGGATTTGGCTCATTATGTTGGGCGTCCTTCTCCGTTGTATTATGCTGAGCGTTGGTCGAATAAAATTGGTGGTGCGAAGATTTATCTGAAGCGAGAAGATCTTAATCACACGGGTGCTCATAAGGTTAATAATACTATTGGTCAGGCATTGTTGGCCAAGCATACGGGGAAATCCCGTATTATTGCTGAAACGGGAGCGGGCCAGCACGGCGTTGCGACAGCAACGGTAGCAGCAAGGTTGGGTTTGGAATGTGAAGTGTTTATGGGCGAAGAAGATATTCAGCGCCAGGCACTTAACGTTTACCGGATGCGTTTGTTGGGTGCAAAAGTTAACTCTGTTAAGTCAGGCACTAAAACCTTAAAAGATGCAATGAATGAAGCTATGAGGGATTGGGTCACCAATGTCGACGATACCTTTTACATTATTGGTACTGTTGCAGGGCCACACCCATACCCTAAGCTTGTTCGGGATTTTCAATGTGTTATTGGTCGCGAAGCCAAGCGCCAGTGTCAAGAGCAAACGGGCGGGTTACCTGATGCGCTAGTCGCCTGTGTTGGAGGCGGTTCTAACGCTATCGGCTTATTCCACCCATTTCTTGAAGATGAGTCGGTTAAGCTTTTTGGCGTAGAAGCAGCAGGGCATGGTATTGAAACTGGAGAGCATGCTGCACCATTGTGCGTGGGTAAGCCGGGTGTGTTGCACGGAAACCGTACGTATTTGATGGAAGACGAGAATGGCCAAATTATTCCAACCCACTCAGTTTCTGCTGGTCTTGATTATCCGGGTGTTGGCCCAGAACATTCTTGGTTAAAAGACTGTGGGCGTGCTGAATATGTTGGTATCAATGATGAAGAAGCACTTGACGCATTTCGACAGCTAACGCTTGTTGAAGGTATATTGCCTGCTTTAGAGTCTAGCCATGCGCTTGCTTATGCAGAGAAACTTGCCAAAACCATGGATAAAGATCAGATCATTATCGTGAACCTGTCCGGTCGCGGAGACAAGGATATTCATACCGTCGCAAAAATTGATGGTATCTCAATAGATTAGTAGGAGTACGTAAATGAGTCGATTAAAGGCTTGTTTTGAAGCATTGGCTTCACAAGGTAAAACAGCGTTAATTCCATTTGTAACGGCAGGCGACCCTCATCCTGATCAGACCGTTGATATTATGCACACCCTGGTTGCGAATGGCTCTGATGTTATTGAGCTTGGAATACCGTTTTCAGACCCGATGGCGGATGGCCCGGTTATTCAGCTTGCTGATGAGCGGGCATTGGAACACAACACAAGTTTAACGGACGCATTAGCGATGGTTAAACGTTTTAGGGAAACCGATCAGAAAACCCCAGTTGTACTAATGGGTTATTTGAACCCTGTGGAAATTTACGGCTACGAGCGATTTGCAGTAGATGCGGGAGATGTGGGTGTTGACGGTATCTTAACGGTTGATTTGCCACCCGAGGCTTCAGTTGAATTTGTCGGTCAGCTTAAAAATCAAAATATAGATTCCATATTTTTGATTGCACCGACTACAACAGAGGCGCGAGTGAAAAAGATAGTTGCCGCTGGTAGTGGGTACCTGTATTACGTTTCTGTTAAAGGTGTAACGGGCTCTGGTAGGTTGGACGTTGGTGCTGTTAAAGAGAAGCTTGAAACAATTAGAAATAGTACAGATTTGCCCATTGCCGTCGGGTTTGGTATCAAAGACCCTGAATCTGCAAAAGCGGTAGGTGCGATTGCTGATGGTGTCGTTGTTGGTAGTGCGTTGGTGAATATAATCGCTAACAATCAGCACGATAAAGCTGCGTTATTGAAGCAGTTGGGCGAAGTTACTCGCTCTTTAAGTGATGCCATCTAAATTATGCTTGAAATTACCAGCTTTTGATAATAATCATAAAGGCACCCTTTCCCCGAGGGTGCTAGCTAAGAAGGGCAAAATAACGTCATGAGTAATAGCTGGCTAGAAAAAATATTACCGGTTGTAGGCAGAAGCACCGCACCCAAAAAAGCCAATGTTCCTGAAGGTTTGTGGAAGCAGTGTGCCAAGTGCGGTGCGTTTCTCTATCGACCTGAGTTAGAGAAGAATCTTGATGTATGCCCCAAGTGTGATCATCATCTTAGAGTAGGTGCACGTCGCCGATTGGATATGTTTCTTGATGCAGAGGGTCGCGAGGAAATAGCAGCAGACTTGAAGCCCGTTGATAGACTGGGGTTCAAAGATAGTAAAAAGTATAAAGATCGCATTTCGGCGGCACAGAAAGTAACGGGTGAAAACGATGCATTGATTGCGCAAAGTGGAACCATTCATCAGTTGCCGGTTGTTGTAGTTGCGTTTGAATTTCGGTTTTTGGGCGGTTCTATGGGGTCGGTTGTTGGGGAAAAGTTCGTACAAGCGGCTAATGTATGTCTTGAAAGGAAAATCCCGTTGGTGTGTTTTTCTGCCAGTGGTGGAGCTCGAATGCAGGAAGCATTGTTTTCCTTGATGCAGATGGCAAAAACCAGCGCAGCGTTGATGCGTATGCGTCAGCAAGGTATTCCGTTCATATCCGTGATGACTGACCCTGTGTACGGTGGTGTGTCTGCAAGCTTGGCTATGTTGGGTGATTTGAATATAGCAGAGCCTAATGCACTTATTGGTTTTGCTGGCCCCAGAGTTATTGAACAAACGGTTCGCCAAAAACTACCTGAAGGGTTTCAGCGCAGTGAGTTTTTGTTAGAACATGGTGCGTTGGATATGATTGTTCACCGTGAAGAAATGAAAGGCAAGGTGCATAGTGTGTTGAGCAAGTTAACGCATCACCTGTCCGCAGCATCGTAGGTCTTAATGCCAGCAACAATATCTAAGCCACTTAATGAGTGGCTTTGTTATCTCGAATCATTACATCCTTCTGAAATTGAACTTGGGCTCGCCAGAGTGACTTCTGTATATGAAGCGCTGGAGCTGTGTGAGCTACTTCCCAGTGTTATCACTGTCGGTGGAACCAATGGCAAGGGCTCTACGGTGGCGATGATAGAGCAAATCGCTATTGTTCATGGGCAATCTGTTGGTGCCTATACGTCCCCTCATTTGTTTCATTACAATGAGCGCGTGCGTATTAATGGCATTGTTGTGTCTGATGCATTGTTAGTGGGTGCTTTTGAGCGAATCGAAAAGGCTCGGGGTAGTGTTAGCCTTACGTATTTTGAATTTGGTACGTTGGCGGCATTGTTGATTTTTGCTCAAGCAGGTTTGGATCTTGTAGTCTTAGAAGTTGGTCTTGGCGGGCGACTGGATGCTGTGAATATGGTTGATTCAGATTTGGCCATCGTGACTTCAGTGGATATTGATCATATAGATTGGTTAGGAGATGACCGAGAAGTTATTGGTTTTGAAAAAGCGGGAATAGCTAGGGCAAAAAAGCCCTTTCTTTGTGGTGACCCTAATATTCCGGCGTCAGTCGTAGAATATGCCGATAAGATTGGCTCTATTGCATATTTTAACGGTAAAGAGTTTGGTGCTTTAGCTGGTGAGTCTAAGGGCTATTACTATCAAAGCAAAGCGGGTGAAGAGCTTCGTATAAAGCAAACATGTTTGCCTAATCTTCATCAGAATAATGTGACCTGTGCTTTGCAGGCGTGCGCTTTGGTTATTCCAGAATTTAGTCCCCAGAAAGCGGAAGAGGCGGCTGCAAGTACTGCAGTGCAAGGCAGGCAGCAATGGATACCGCGAACGTCGTGTAATGGTAAGCGTATTGTTGTTGATGTTGGGCATAACCCTCATGCGGCAAAGTCGCTGCGGGGTTTGCTTGATGCGCAGTCGCAGTCAGGGGAGGTCTATTGTCTAATGGCGATAATGGAGGACAAGGATATTGATGGGGTTATTGATATATTGTCACCAAAAGTGGATCACTGGATGGTGTCGGGTTTGCCTGGGGTTGGGCGTGCAGCATCTGTTTCTATGATCGCGCGGAAGTTTGCGGCAAAAGGTGTGCCTTTAGATGGCAGCTTTGATGAGCCAAGTGATGCGTTAACACGTTTTGTCGAGAGCTCTTCAGTGAAAAATACTGATTTACTGGTGGTATTTGGCTCCTTTTTTACGGCTGCGGCAGCTTTAGATTACTTCAACCTAGCTCTTTGATACAATCCTTGGGATTTTGCGACTTATTAGAGGTGTAATACGGTGGAAGAAGGCTTAAAACAGCGATTGGTCGGAGCGTTGGTGTTGTTGATGTTGGCTATTATCTTTCTTCCATTAATACTGGATGGTCGTGATGAGGATCATGATGAGGTGGTCTATCGTGCACCTCAAGAGCCTGTGATTAAGATTACTCACAAAGGAAGTGACCGCGTTGAGAAGCGCGTAGAAAAGGCAAAGGCTCAGTTTGTTGTTGACCGGACTCCTGAGGCTGAGGCTGAGAAGCTAATGCCAAAAACGCAAAAAACAGAACAACCAATCAAACAAAGAGCGGTTAGCGCTAAACAGCAGTCAAATATTGACCAAACTCGCGTACAGTTTATCAAAGAGCTTGCTGAGACTAAGAAAGTTAAGAAAACACCTGTGCAAAGTAAAATGGCGTTGGCGGACGCCTGGACCGTGCAGGTTGCAGCATTCTCTAAGCTTGAGAATGCTAAGGTGTTGCAATCAAAGTTGATTGCCAAATCATATATGGCTTATATAGTCTCCAGTGGCGGAAAAGCTAAAGCATTACATCGTGTTTTTGTTGGGCCAGAATTACGTAAAAATAGGGCGAGAATCATCCAGCAAGCCTTAAAGAAAGAGTTTAAGTTGGCAGGCATGATTAAGTCTTATAATCCATAGCAATTGAAATGATGCTTCGAGTGGCAATGAGTGTGAGTAGGCAGTAACAATCTTAAGGAAAGCGTAGGTTTTTTAGGCGCCCTTTGTTAGAATGCGCATCTTCTTAAGACAGGCCTTTGCGTTTCCTTATGACACTGATTGATTACATAATTTTAGGCGTTATAGCATTCTCATCATTGCTAAGCTTAAGAAAGGGATTTTCTAAGGAAGCGCTTTCTCTTGCGACTTGGATTTCTGCTTACGTCATAGCTAAATTGTTTAGTTTGCCATTGGCAACGTTGTTAACGGACTTTGTTGATCCACCCTCTGCCAGGCAGCCTCTTGCTTTTGCTGCGCTATTTATACTGACGCTTATTATAGGCGCTTTAATCAAAATGCTTTTCAAAGAGCTTGTTAGTGCAACAGGCCTTTCCACAATTGACCGTATTTTGGGTATGGTTTTCGGAGCGGCCCGCGGCCTTGTTCTTGTGGTTTTTTGTATTTCTATGCTTTCTCGCCTTACTGAGGTGTCTAGTGACCCTTGGTGGAGTGAATCAACGGTTATTCCCCATTTGTTGTTGGTGGAGGAATGGACCAATGATATGGGGCGTTTAGCGTGGCAAAAAGTAATGGCATTGAGTGGTAGCTGACCTAAACTGCTAATATAGGCAGAGCGGGAAGGTGGCAATAGCTTATTTAACTTCATTTAAGTTCATTTAGTTTTATTTAACTAGGAGATCGGGTAAATCCATGTGCGGAATTGTCGGTATTGTTGGGTACTCCAATGTAAACCAAACGTTGTATGACGCGCTTACGGTTCTTCAGCATCGAGGTCAAGATGCGGCGGGAATAGTAACTTGTGATAATGGTAAGTTATATCTGCGTAAGAACAACGGTATGGTCAGAGATGTATTTCGATCTAGCCATATGCAACGCTTGGTCGGGAATATGGGGATTGGCCATGTTCGCTATCCTACGGCAGGGAGCTCCTCATCAGCAGAAGCTCAGCCGTTTTATGTGAACTCTCCTTATGGAATTACGCTTGCCCATAACGGTAACTTGACCAATGCTCTTGAGATTGGGGAGGACTTATTTAAGTCGGACCTTCGGCACATTAACACCAACTCAGACTCTGAGGTGTTGCTGAATATCTTTGCACATGAGCTTCAAGTGTTAGGTAAGTTGAAGCCGACGGAAGAAGATATCTTTACGGCAGTGTCCGCCGTTCATCATCGATGCCGTGGCGCTTACGGTGTTGTTGCTATGATTACTGGTTATGGCATTGTCGGTTTTCGAGACCCTCATGGGATTCGACCAGTGTGTTTCGGCGAGCGCCAAACAGAAAAAGGCACTGAATACATGATTGCATCGGAAAGTGTAGCGTTGCAAGCCATGGGGTTTCAGTTGGTTCGTGATATTGAGCCAGGCGAAGCGGTTTACATAAGTCAAGATGGTCAACTATTTACACGACAGTGTGCGGCAACCCCTAAGCATTCCCCGTGTATTTTTGAACATGTTTATTTAGCACGACCAGACTCCATCATGGATGGTATCTCTGTATATAAAGCACGTTTAAGAATGGGTGATAAGCTCGCTGATAAGATTAAGCGCGTTTGGCCCGATCATGATATCGATGTTGTAGTGCCGATTCCTGATACAAGTCGCACAAGTGCATTGCAACTGGCGAATACGTTGGGTGTTAAGTTTCGAGAAGGCTTTATTAAAAATCGATATATCGGCCGTACCTTTATTATGCCGGGGCAAAGCGAGCGTAAGAAGTCGGTGCGACAAAAGCTTAATGCAATAGAGTTAGAATTTCAGGGTAAGAATGTGCTGCTGGTGGATGACTCCATTGTTCGAGGTACTACGTGTAGCCAGATTATCCAAATGGCGAGAGATGCTGGAGCCAATAAGGTTTATTTTGCATCGGCCGCCCCTGCAGTTCGTTATCCGAATGTGTATGGCATCGATATGCCTTCTGCAGAAGAGCTAATTGCACATGATAGTACGGTCGAAGAGATACAGGAAAAGATTGGAGCGGACTGGTTGGTTTACCAAGACCTTCAAGATCTAGTTGATACAGCGAGAGAAGGTAACCCGAGTATTGAGGAGTTTGACTGTTCAGTATTTAATGGTGAATATGTTACGGGTGATATTGATGAGGATTACCTCAATCAACTAGAGCAGCGACGTAATGATATCGCTAAGAGTGGTCCAATGGAAAACGTCGATGAGGAAGCTATCGACTTGCATAACCCGCAGTAACGGTTTTGCTACGCTTGGTTTTGATCGTTAAAGCTGAATAAATATTTTGTTTTAAAGGTTTATATGTCTAATACGATAAAAGATGTTGGCGGTGACTCTGCGCAAACGGATGGTTATGGGTTTGATACCGTTGCTATTCGTACAGGTCAGTTGCCAACGGATGAAGGCTCTCATGGAGAGCCTATTTTCACGACATCCAGCTTTGTTTTCAAAGATGCTGCACAAGCTGCAGCTCGATTTGGAGGTGATGAGCCAGGTAATATCTACTCTCGCTTTTCTAACCCCACCGTTAATGCGTTTGAAGAGCGTTTGGCGGCTATGGAGGGTGGCGAGAAAGCCGTTGCAACATCTTCTGGTATGGCTGCAATCTTAAGTACCATGATGGCTTTACTTGAGTCCGGTGATGAGGTTGTTTCTTCTCGCAGTATCTTTGGAACAACAAATGTGTTGTTTGAAAAGTACTTAAAAAAGTTCGGAGTAAAGACGACATTTGTTGGTTTGTCTGATCTTGAACAGTGGGATGCAGCAATTACGGATAAAACGAAACTACTGTTTCTGGAAACTCCGTCTAACCCTTTATGTGAAATTGCGGATATTAAAGCATTATCGACGCTGGCAAAAACTCGAGGTGTATTGTTGGTAGTTGACAATTGCTTTTGTACGCCAGCGCTTCAAAAGCCATTGGCGTTGGGAGCAGATATTGTTGTTCACTCCGCTACCAAATATCTTGATGGCCAGGGCCGCTGTATTGGCGGAGCTGTAGTTGGTAGTAACGAGTTGATGGCAGAAGTGTATGGCTTTTTGCGTAGTGCGGGCCCAACGTTAAGTCCTTTTAATGCATGGGTTTTTCTTAAAGGGTTAGAGACCTTGAGCCTTCGCATGAAAGCACATAGTGCAAGTGCATTGCGCCTGGCGGATTGGCTGCAAAGTCAGCCCGGCGTTAAGCAGGTGTTTTACGCCGGGTTGCCGACTCATCCTCAGCACCTGCTAGCACGCGAGCAGCAAGAGGCATTTGGTGGAATTGTATCTTTTGAGCTGGAAGGCGGTCGAAAGGCGGCATGGAGCTTGATTGATGCAACGAAATTTCTTTCTATTACCGCCAATCTCGGTGATGCAAAGACAACAATTACTCACCCAGCAACTACGACTCACGGGCGGTTAAGTGATGAAGCAAAAGCCAGCGCAGGAATTACGGAAGGTTTGATTCGTGTAGCTGTTGGGCTAGAGGATGTTAATGATATCAAAGCAGACCTGGCGATAGGGTTAAAGGCACTTTCAAGCTAGCGTAGAATCTTTGGTCAATTTGAAAGCCCCGTCATTCTATAATGGATCGGGGCTTTTTTTTGGAATGGACTATCTTGGCTGTAAGTCTCACTCAGTAACAAAAAAGCTCGAATAGCAGGAACTCTTTAGCCATACTGAATATCTTAATGACTATTCATGTGAATAGGCTTGTGTAACTATATTCAGGAGTAGGGTGTGTCGAGCCAGCTGATTCAGAAGATCGTTCAGAGTGTTGGAAGTGTTCTTCTCGGGAAGGACAGGCAGATTAAACTCTGTGTTGCTTGTTTAATAGCGAAGGGTCATTTGTTGTTAGAGGATCTTCCCGGCATGGGGAAAACAACGCTTTCACATGCGTTGGCAGAAGCCCTTGGTATGAGTTATCAGCGCATCCAATTTACAAGCGATATGCTGCCCTCAGATATTCTTGGGGTCAGTGTGTTTAATGTTAATACCACTGAATTTGAATTTCGTCAGGGTCCTATTTTTTCTCAATTGGTGCTAGCGGATGAGATCAATCGCGCCACTCCTAAAGCTCAGAGTGCTTTGCTTGAGGCAATGGAAGAGAGGCAGGTAACACTTGATGGTAACTCTTATACATTACCTTCTCCATTTTTTGTCATTGCAACACAAAACCCTAGCGACCAAATGGGAACGTTTTCTTTGCCGGAATCACAAATGGATCGCTTTTTAATGAGAATCCATCTCGGGTACCCGGATCCATTAATAGAAAGAGAACTTATTACAGGGGTGGATAGGAGGCGAGTAATAAAGGAAATGAAACCCGCCATCAATGCTGAGCAACTTTATGAATTGCAAGAGCAGGCCGTTAAAGTTCATCTGTCAGATGCCGTGATTGATTATATTCAACGACTGGTAGCATTCTCTCGGCAACCTTCGCTCAATCAAGTAGGGTTGTCTCCAAGAGGAACTTTAGCTCTTGTGGCTGCTTCTAAAGCCTATGCGCTAGTTGAGGGGCGGGCTCATGTAGTGCCGGAAGATGTGCAGGCAGTGCTTGCTCCCGTAGCAGAGCATCGTATGCAAGGTAGCCAGGATATAACGGGGCATGCTGGAAGGAGTGTTGTTCAGCAAATGTTGTCCGATGTAGATGTTATTGATCGTTTGCTGTTGTAGCGGGTAATTAGTGTGGCTAACCTTTTTTCTGTAATACGACAAAATGTAAATGCCCGTTGGCAGCGTTGGATTCAGCTTCGCGTGCCGAAAGCATTGCGCGTTGAATTAGATCAGCGCAAGGTATTTATTTTTCCAACGCGCTACGGCTTTTTCTTTTTGTTTACTGCCTTTTTGTTGTTTATGGGCGGAATTAATTATGAAAATAGTTTGATACTCAACCTTAGTTTCTTTCTTGTAAGCTTGTTTTTGGTCGCAATTTTGCAAACCTTTAAAAATCTATCAGGCTTGGTGTTAGTGGCAGGGGGGACTAAACCTGCGTTTAAAGGCCAAGATGCATTGTTTGAAATTTCTCTTGAAAGAGAGTCTTCTCGGCAACACGAGTCTTTGCAAGTTATTTGGGAAGGCCAAACATCGGAGCTGATCAATGTTGTTGAGCGAACCAAACGGCCTGTAGAAATGTCATTGCGTGCAGTTAAGAGGGGGCGGTATAGCCCCGGACGTTTTAAAGTGCAAAGTACTTTCCCTTTGGGATTGTTGCGTACGTGGTCTTGGATACAGTTGGATATTGCTGCAATAGTTTACCCAATGCCGGTTCAGTGTGAATATGTCGGAACAGAAGGTGATGGGCAAAAAGATGGCAATATAAAAATTCCGGCAGGGCAAGATGAATTTGAATACTTGCGAGAATACCGGGTCGGAGATTCACTTAAAAATATAGCATGGAAAAAATATGCAAATAGCCAAAAGCTACTAACCAAAGTTTTTCATGGTGTAGCAGGAGATACATTTTGGTTACGGTGGAGTGGTGTACCATCAACGGATGTAGAAATGAAATTGTCAATGTTATGCTACTGGGTTATTACCTATAGTCAAGAAAATCGAGTGTTCGGTTTATCGTTGCCCTCTGGAGATATAGCTCCCGCGGCAGGTCAGGATCATGAAGTAAATTGTTTGCGAGCATTAGCGTTATATGGCGTGGATAGTCACGAGAGATTAGATGGTGTTCAAGCGTGAAGATAAATGCTGTGTACCCTATTCCTAGAGCGAGCCTTTTGTTGTTGTTGGTAACGGTAGGTCTTGCCATTGCACCCCATATACTTCGCTTGCCTTTGTGGTTGCCGGTTGTTGCAGCTGCTTGTGTAGGGTGGCGTGTTCAGGTATATCGAGAGCGCTGGGTTTTTCCGAGTCGCATAGTGCGCTTTTCTATGGTTCTCGTTAGTATGGTGGCAATATTTTTGTATTATGGAACCGTTTTGGGGCCTGATGCTGGTGTGGCATTGTTGATTTTAGCGTATCTGTTTAAGTTGTTAGAGATGTATAAGGAGCGCGATGCGTTTCTGATTGTTATTCTGAGCTATTTTATTATCGCCACAAATTATTTGTTTTCCACCTCTCTGTTATCCTCTTTATATACAATGATTGTTGTGTTGTTTGTTACGGCATCACTTGTGGGTTTAAATCAGACAATGCGAGAAGTGAAGCCAAGGCGTACATTGCTCATTGCTGCAAAATTGTTTATGCAGGCTATTCCTATCATGATTGTGCTATTTGTTTTTGTGCCCAGGGTTAGTCCAAAGTGGGCATTAAATATTGATAATAGCCATGCAAAAACAGGGTTAAGCGACTCGGTTTCCCCTGGTGATATATCGAATCTTTCAAAGTCCCCTGCGTTAGCCTTTACCGTTGAGTTTTTTGGCGATAAACCGTCGCAAAAAGATTTGTACTGGCGCGGTGTAACTTACGTTGATTTTGACGGGAGAACGTGGCGAAGGGATTCTCTCGATGAATACAGTACCGCTAAAAAGATAATAAAGAGTGAGCTTGTTGTTCAGCCGGATGAGTTTAAATACCGCGTTATTATGGAGCCTAATTATCGCCACTGGTTGTTCGCGTTACCATATTCGATACTTAACGAGCGTAATGTTAAGCAGACTCAGTCATTGGTGTTAACGAGAAAGGAGCCTATTGCATCATTAGTTTCTTACGATGTGGTGAGTCACCCTCATTACGCTTATCAAGGGGCGGGGTTAAGTGCCGAGGCGCGAGCGAGAAATACGCAGTTGCCGTCAACTGATATCCGAGCGAAGCGAAAAGCTAAGGAAATGTTTGAGGCAGTTAATGGTGATTATCACGCTTATGCTGATTCTGTGTTGCGCTGGTTTAATAGAGATAATTTTGTTTATACCTTAAAACCGCCTTTGTTGAGGGTTAATGTGATAGATGGTTTTCTGTTCTCCACTCAGCAAGGTTTCTGCGCGCATTATGCGGGAGCTTATGTCTTTATGATGCGTGCCGTTGGTATACCTGCTCGAATGGTTGGTGGGTATCAAGGTGGTGAGTACCATGAGGCCGGACACTTAATGGTGAAACAATATCACGCTCATGCTTGGACTGAAGTATGGTTTCAAGGCCGAGGGTGGGTTCGGGTTGATCCCACGGCGGCAGTCGCGCCGGAAAGGGTGCTGTCTGGGCCGGATGGTGCGGTGACCGATGACAGTTTTTCTTCGGATTCGCCGCTGTCGCCTTTGTTGTTTCGTAATAGTGCTTTCATACGTAATTTGCGAGCAAAGATGGAATATGTGGATTTTCTTTGGTCTCGTTGGGTGGTCGGTTATAACAACTCAACACAGACTGAGTTTCTCTCGCGCTGGATGAATGACGTCACCCCGCAAAAAATTGTGATGGTAATGTTCGCATTCTTGGGGGGGGTAATGCTGGTTTTGGCTGCCTATATCCTGCTAGAAAGAGGAAGGAGAAAGCTTGACCCAGTAGATCGGGTGTATCTGCGTTTTGGTGAAAAACTTGCCAGTAAGGGGAGTGAGCGATATTCAGGGGAGGGAGTGTGGTCATACTGTGACCGTGTATCTCTTGTTTTTCCTGGTAGTGCTGAAGATATTCGTGATATTACACAGCTATATGATGATATTCGGTACGGGGGTATGGCTATGGAAAATATCGGGAATAGTCAGGGTGTTGGTGGTACACTGTCGAAACGTCAAAAAAAGCTTAAAATTCTGTTTAAACAAAAGGTTCGACGTTTAAGGCTAAAGCCTTGAAACATAATAATAAAAGGGTTTGAAATGAGTCGTTTTCAGCGGCCGCTGTTCATTTCTATCATCATAGCGATAGCATTGTATTTTGGTGCGCTTTTCTTTGGTGATTATGAAGCAACCAAGCAGGCCTTGGACAATATACCTCTGTTTGGTTGGGGTATTATTATAGGCCTGTCTTTAATCAATTATCTGTTGCGCTACTATCGTTGGGATTGGTATATCCGAGAGTTATCTGGCATCAAAATCCCTTTTAAACGCCATTTTAGCTATTATTTAGCGGGATTTGCACTTTCCACGACACCTGGAAAGGCGGGCGAGACCATCAGATCCTTATATCTAAAGCGCCACGATGTTAGTTACAATCAGAGTATCAGTAGTTTTTTTGTTGAACGCTTTTTGGATTTGTTAACGATTGTATTGCTCTCTGTGTTAGTAGCGTTTCAATTCGAGGATTATGCCGTCTTTGTGCTGATTACAGCGGTTGCGATTTTTGCTGCGCTGCCTTTGTTACACAGCGCTTGGCTGATAGCATTATTAAAAGGGTTTGCTGATAAGTCTACAAAATTATCTAAACCCTTGACGCACCTTGTTGAGTTGCTTCGATCTTCTTCGGTGTTGCTGAAGAATAGAGTGTTATACGGTGGTTTTATCATTGGTATTATTGCTTGGACTGCCGAGGGGCTGGGTTTTTGGTTGATCCTTGAATATTTAGGTCAAAACGTAGATATGGCTCTCGCGATTAGTATTTATGGTATCGCTGTGCTGATCGGTGCGCTGTCCTTTTTACCGGGTGGGTTAGGAAGTACTGAGGCCGTTATGGGTGGGTTGTTAATTGCGTCAGGTGTTGATAGTTCAGTGGCTATTGCAGCAACACTGGTGTGTCGCATTGCAACATTGTGGTTCGCAGTATTTATAGGGTTAGGAGTCAGTGGCTGGTTAGCCAGTATTGGACTGGCACCAGAGTTTGCAAAGAAGAGTTAGGTTATTAGATTATGTCGCTAGAAGTTATGTCGAGAAATACGCAAGAACAAAAAACACTTGTTGTTGATCTAGATGGAACCTTGATCCATTCAGATTTGCTTATCGAATCTTTTTTATTGCTAATCAAGCAAAATCCATTATTAATGTTTGCTGTTGTGTATTGGCTTATAAAAGGTGGCAAAGCTTTTATGAAGCGGGAAATCGCGCGACGAGTGGATTTGCCGGTTAGTTTGCTTCCGTACAATAAAGAACTTGTTACCTATTTAACTTTACAGAAGAAGATCGGTCGAACCATTGTTCTGGCTACCGCATCGGATAGGAAATTTGCTAACGATGTTGCCCATCATTTAGGTTTGTTTGATAACGTTTACGCATCAGAGAATGGCGTGAATCTTTCTGGGTCGCGCAAATGTGAGGTGTTAAGTGAAGACTTTGGTGTTAATGGCTATGTTTATGCGGGCAATGCTTCCGTTGACCTGAAGGTTTGGAAGGAGTCTGCTGCTGCGATTGTTGTTGGTAGTGAGTCTCTTGCAAAGCAATCCCAAAAACTTTGTGAGCTTGAATATCATTTTGATACTTCCCAGGGTGGTTTGAAGGTTTGGTTAAAAGCCCTGAGAGTTCATCAGTGGGTTAAAAATGCACTGATATTTGTCCCGTTGTTGGCGGCTCACCGGATGTCTGATGTAGATGCTCTTGTTGCATGTTTGCTCGCGTTTGTTTCATTCTCCTTGTGTGCTTCGAGTGTTTATTTACTTAACGATTTATTGGATCTTCCTGATGATCGGCGCCATAAAACTAAAAAGAACCGACCTTTTGCCGCTGGTACGTTAGATCTTTTACATGGCCTGTTAGCTGCTCCATTGTTATTGGTTGTGGCTTTCGGTATTACCTTGTTCTTGCCTATAGAATACTTTTTGGTATTGCTCAGTTATTACATTTTGACGTTTGCCTACAGCTTTTATCTTAAACGTGTTGTTCTTGTGGATGTGGTGACACTAGCAAGTTTATATACAGTTCGAATTGTTGCGGGTGCGGCGGCCATATCGGTAGCGTTATCGTTCTGGTTGTTGGCATTTTCAGTGTTTTTGTTTTTGAGCTTGGCGATATTAAAACGCTATACCGAGTTGCTTTCGTTGAAAGGACGTAGTTCGAAAAAGACGCTTGGGCGTGGTTATCAAGTAGAAGATTTGGAGTTGCTGTCTTCTTTGGGTGGTTCTAGCGGATATATTTCTGTACTGGTTTTAGCGTTGTATATCAATAGTGCTGAGATTTTAAAATTGTATTCCAATCCCATGGTGATGTGGCCAATTTGTTTGGTGATGCTGTATTGGGTGAGTCGGTTATGGATTTTTGCACATCGAGGGCAAATGGATGATGATCCAATTGTTTTTGCACTTAAGGATAAAGTGAGTGTTGTATGCGGCGCGATCATTGGCGCATTTATGGTGGCTGCAACCTTTTAATGGCTCTGTAAAGGATAGATATGATGGCAAAACAATATGTTTCGTGGGGGCGCTACCCTTATAAGCAACAGAAAGGTTTTGATTTCTCATGGCGAAATCAAGAGTTACCTGAGAACACCAATTTCTTGCCTCAGGGTAATGCCCGAAGCTACGGCGATAGCTGTATGAATCAAAATGGAGTGGTGGTCTCTTCACGTAAGCTCAATCGCTTTATTAATTATGATCAGAAAACGGGTTTGATACGTTGTGAAGCGGGAGTGACGCTAAATCAGATACTTGATTTGGTCGAACCTCATGGCTGGTTTTTACATGTAACTCCAGGCACCAAATTTGTCACTGTCGGTGGTGCGCTTGCAAATGATGTACATGGAAAAAACCATCATGTTGCCGGTAGCTTTGGTTGTTACGTTACACAGTTTGAGATTATGCGATCTGATGGTACTCGAATGGTCTGCTCGCCTTTAGAAAATGCAGATTATTTTGCTGCAACTATAGGGGGGTTAGGCTTAACTGGGTTTATTGTGTGGGTAGAGCTGAACCTTAAAAAGGTCGAAAATTCTGCTGTTAATGTGGAGAATATCAAATATAACTCCTTGAGTGAGTTTTTTACCTTATCAGAAGACTCGGAAGAGGATTATGAGTATACCGTCGCGTGGGTGGATTGTTTAGCAAAGGGAGAGCAGGCGGGGCGAGGTCATTTCTCTCGGGCTAATCATGCCAAGAATCAGGTAAAACCAAGCCGCCCTAAAATGACGTTATCAGTACCGATTGATCCACCGCTTTCGATGATT
Organism: Gammaproteobacteria bacterium 42_54_T18; assembly: GCA_002163245.1. GTDB lineage: Bacteria > Pseudomonadota > Gammaproteobacteria > Pseudomonadales > Ketobacteraceae > 42-54-T18. Next base: position 34,963 of record MAAL01000018.1, read on the forward strand.
AATTCGCTGACGTTAAAGGCCTTTAACAGCTTGTACTATAACCGTCAAAAAGAGGAGAGGGCATACAGTACGGTCCATTATGATCCTTTCTTTTATCCGCTTGATGGTATTAAAAACTGGAATAGAGTGTATGGCCCGAAAGGTTTTTTACAGTTCCAGTGTGTGATTCCTCCTGAAAACAGCGAATCAGCTATTCGCGAAATATTGGAAAGAATCTCTGCTGCAAATAGAGGTTCCTTTTTGGCGGTGTTAAAAGTATTTGGAGATGTGCCTTCGCCTGGGTTGCTTTCATTTCCTCGTCCTGGGGCAACACTTGCATTGGATTTTCCTTATCAAGGCACTAAGACATTGGCTTTGCTTGATCAGTTGGACGATGTTGTTTTCCAGTCCAAGGGGGCTATCTACCCTGCAAAAGATGCCCACATGAGTGGTTCTCACTACAATCAATATTACCCAAAAGTTGAGCAATTTAAGCAATTTATTGATCCCGCTATATCCTCAAGTTTTTGGTCTCGAGTAATGGAAGAGAAATAATGAAAAATTGGTTAATTTTAGGAGCTACTTCTGCAATAGCAGAGGAAGTAATGCGGATTTGGGCTGGACGTGGGTATAAATTATTTCTTGTTGCGAGAAACCAAGACAAGATGGATATGATTAAAGCTGACCTTGGTGTTCGTGGTGCGTCTCAAGTTGAAACTTATGTTTTAGACGCAAACGAAACAACGAAGCATATTTCTATGTTAGATGAAGCCGATAAGCGAATGGGCCATATTGATGGTGTTTTTGTGGCTCATGGTACCTTGCCGGATCAGAAGGCGTGTGAGCAAAGTTATGATGTTGCGTATCAAGAAATTCATACCAATGCACTGAGTGTTATTTCGCTATTGACTGAGGTTGCTAATCGTTTCGAAGTTAGGGGGCATGGGGATATTGCTGTGATTTCTTCGGTAGCAGGGGATCGAGGTCGACAATCGAATTATGTTTATGGCGCTGCAAAGGCATTGTTAAGTTCTTTTTTGCAGGGGCTTAGGAATCGATTGGTAAAATCTAACGTGCATGTGCTTACGATTAAACCGGGGTTTGTCGATACGCCAATGACTGCGGAATTTGATAAAGGTGCACTGTGGGCAAGTACTGAGCAGGTGGCACAAGGGATCGTGAGTGCCGTTGATAAGCAGCGTAATGAGGCTTACTTACCGGGTTTTTGGTGGGCTATTATGTTTATTATTAAACATGTTCCAGAGTTTATCTTCAAAAAATTAAGTATGTGAATACGCCTAGGCATTGAGTTGTCGGGCTGGTTTAAACTTGATAAAAGCGTAATAAAAAAGGCTCTAGTGAATCACTAGGGCCTTTTTTATTACTGACGTGTCAGGCCAGCGCTAATTACGTGTATTCGGCTGGTGTAGGTGGCATATACAGACGATGAATGCTGGGTATTCACCCCATAAACTAAGCTTATTATTAACTTTTAGAAGGAAATAGCGTAAGATACAGGCGCGTAAATACGAGTGTGGTCTACACTTTATTCCTTACGACATACAGTTGAGGCATTCTTAAAATAAAGACCGCCAATCGGCAATGCTAAGCATATGACAGTTAATTGACTGTAAACAAAGCCGATATCGTTGCAACCAAACCGCTGGCCTTATTTAGTTGGTTAAAAACCTAACAACAGGTGAAGAATAAACCCTTATCAATCTGTTGAAAAACCACGCACTTATGGGCGTGGGTGAAGCCGCTTATGTAAAAGCGTTATTTTGACAGCCAATATTAAAACTGTGAGTGTGAGAGAGAGAGATTTGTATGAGTTTGTATTCAGAATACCTAGAAGAAATTGCGGTTCGTAAAAAGGACCTAGGGTTGAATCCTCAACCTATTGATGGCGCCGAGTTGTTAGCGGAGATCATTGCTCAGATTAAAGACATTGACAATGAGTACCGCAAGGATTCCCTAAACTTCTTCATCTACAACACCTTACCAGGCACAACCAGTGCAGCAGATGTAAAAGCGCAGTTTTTAAAAGAGATCATTCTAGGCGAATCTGTTGTAGAAGAAATTACAGCTGAATTTGCATTTGAATTGTTATCTCACATGAAGGGCGGCCCATCTGTTAAAGCGCTTCTAGATTTGGCCTTGTCTGATGACGCATCGGTATCAACACCTGCTGCAGAAGTACTGAAGACACAAGTATTCTTATACGAAGCTGATACTGATCGTCTAGTAGCTGCACTTAGTGCGGGCAATGCGATCGCTAAAGATATTCTAGAGAGCTACGCTCGCGCCGATTTCTTCACCAAGCTTCCTGAGATCGACGAGAAGATAGATGTTGTCACTTATATCGCCGCTGAAGGTGATATTTCTACCGATTTACTTTCTCCTGGTAACCAGGCGCACTCTCGTTCAGACCGCGAGCTTCACGGCCAGTGCATGATCACGCCTGAAGCGCAGCAAGAAATTCAAGATCTTCAAAAGCAAAACCCAAATGCAAAAGTAATGTTGATCGCTGAAAAAGGCACCATGGGCGTAGGTTCATCTCGCATGTCTGGTGTTAACAACGTTGCTCTTTGGGCTGGCAAGCAAGCAAGCCCTTATATTCCATTCGTTAACTTTGCACCAGTTGTAGCGGGAACGAACGATATCTCCCCAATATTCCTAACCACTGTTGGTGTGACAGGCGGTATAGGGCTTGACCTGAAAAATTGGGTGAAAAAGCTAGATGCAAACGGTAAAACTGTTCTTGACGAAAATGGCGATCCAGTATTAGAGCAAGCTTATTCCGTTGCAACTGGTACCGTGCTTACTATCAATACCAAAGAGAAAAAACTGTATAACGGCGACAAAGAACTTGTTGATGTATCTGCCGCGTTCACCCCTCAGAAGGTTGAGTTTATGAAGGCGGGCGGTTCATACGCCATTGTCTTCGGTAAAAAGCTTCAGACTCTTGCTGCAGAAGCACTTGGCATAGAAGCGCCATTGGTATTTGCACCTTCCTTAGAGATTTCTCATGAAGCTCAAGGCCTGACGGCCGTTGAGAAAATCTTCAACATGAACGCTTTAGGTGTTGCATCGAAAACGGCACTACATGCAGGTTCTGATGTTCGCGTTAAAGTGAATATCGTTGGCTCGCAAGATACAACGGGCTTGATGACGTCTCAGGAACTTGAGTCGATGGCAGCAACCGTTATCTCTCCAAGCGTTGATGGTGCCTACCAATCAGGCTGTCACACGGCGTCTGTTTGGGATAGCAAAGCACAAACCAACATTCCTAAGCTAATGGCGTTTATGAATAAGTTTGGCCTAATCACTGCTCGCGATCCTAAAGGCGTTTACCACGCAATGACGGACGTAATTCACAAGGTGTTGAACGACATTACAATCGATGATTCTGCAATCATCATTGGTGGTGATTCGCATACTCGTATGTCTAAAGGCGTAGCATTTGGTGCTGACTCAGGTACGGTTGCTATCGCTTTGGCTACAGGTGAAGCGGCTATGCCGATTCCAGAATCCGTTAAGGTGATGTTCAAAGGCACAATGAAAGGCCACATGGATTTCCGTGATGTGGTACATGCTACTCAGTTGCAGATGCTGAAGAAGTTTGGCGAAAACGTTTTCCAAGGTCGCGTAATTGAAGTGCAGATTGGCACTCTATTGGCAGACCAGGCATTCACGTTCACAGACTGGACTGCTGAAATGAAGGCAAAAGCGTCTATCTGTATCTCTGAAGACGGAACGCTTATCAAGTCGCTAGAGCTTGCTAAGAGTCGCATCCAGATAATGATTAACAAAGGCATGGAAAACGACGCAAGCATGCTACAAGGCTTGATCGACCTAGCTGACAAGCGTATTGCAGGCATTCAGTCTGGCGAAAATCCTGCGCTTGCTCCAGATGACAATGCTGAATACTTTGCTGAACTGGTTGTTGATCTGGATCTGATTGACGAGCCAATGATAGCCGATCCGGATGTGAATAACGCGGATGTATCTAAGCGATACACTCACGACACTATTCGTCCTGTATCATTCTACAAAGGCACTAAGAAGGTTGATCTTGGTTTTGTTGGGTCATGCATGGTTCATAAGGGCGATATGAAGATCATTGCCCAAATGCTAAGAAACCTTGAAGAGCAAAATGGTGAAATTAAGTTCAACGCACCTCTTGTGATTGCGCCGCCGACTTACAATATCGTTGATGAGCTGAAAGCTGAAGGTGATTGGGATCTTCTGAAGAAGTATGCCGGCTTCGAATTTGATGATGCCCACCCTAAAGAAGCTGCTCGTACAGAATACGAGAATATGATGTATCTGGAGCGCCCAGGATGTAACTTGTGCATGGGTAACCAGGAAAAAGCTGAAAAAGGTGACACTGTGTTGGCAACCTCTACACGTCTTTTTCAGGGTCGTGTAGTAGAAGATACCAGCGAGAAGAAGGGTGAGTCATTGTTGGCATCTACGCCAGTTGTAGTGCTTTCGACTATTCTTGGTCGTACTCCGACTCTTGAAGAGTACAAGGGTGCTGTGAAGGGCATTAACTTGACTTCTTTTGCGCCACCGTCAGACGATCTAAGCAGACCATCTATTCCGGTTAAAATGCTTTAATCTTGATTTGCCCCTGTCCTGCCCTTGGCGGGACTACTTAACCTTTAAGGGATTCTTTGGTTAAGGTATGAAAAAACCCGAGTGCGGAAACGCTCTCGGGTTTTTTGTTTCAACGCTGCCTAGGTTAGTTCCCGGTATTCGTCGGTAGGTCTAAGCGGGGGTGTTTTTTTTGTATAGTTTGGGTTCTTTGTTTGGGCGTTTGCTGAATCGGCGGTATTCCCATTGATATTGCTCTGGGGCATCGGCTATAAATCTCTCTATTGACCGATTCATGCCGGTAACCGATTCAAGGAGATCTTTAGAGTAAATCATGGGGTCAGCTTTTTTGAAAACTAAACGGTATTTACCTTTAGGGAGTCTTAGGCAGTAAAAACCGAGGGCAACTGTGTCTGTGCGTTGAAGCATTTTTGAGGCGATGACGGGAGTAAGTGCTTCGATACCAAACAATGGTGCGAACACACCTCCCGATGTATCGGGCTCTTGGTCTGGTAGAATGCCAGTAATGCCGTGTTGTTTTAGGCATTTAAATATTGCTATAACGCCATGATTCGTTGCAGGAACGACTTTCAAGCCTAGTTGAGTTCGGGCTTTGTATATCATTTTATCGAGAGCTTCGAGCTTGCTGGGTTTGTACATAGTGGTCATTGAATAGAAGTGGGTCAAAAAATAACCTGCTATTTCCCAATTCCCTAGGTGAGGGGCAAGTAGCATGACGCCTTTGTTGTCTTTTATCGCATCACGAAGAAGCTCCTCACCTTCAACCTCTGTTATCCGCTGTATAAGTTGTAGGGGGTCTTTGGTCCAGGCGGCCCCTAGTTCAAATAGAGTTACCCCGGTCTCTATTAGGCTTTGTTTTACCAGCCTATGGTTTTTTGCGAGCGACTGGTCGGGGTAGCATAGGTTTATATTTATTTCGGTGAAGCGTCTTAGTTCAGAGTTGCTAGCCCATAGCGACCAGCCGGCAATTTTGCCCAGCTGGTGGTTAATTGAGAGGGGAAGGGAGCCGACGGCCCTAAAAAAACTTGCGGCGAGGATGTCTTTCACAATAATTCTTTGTCAACGTTGGTTAGTTAAGCGCAAGAATAGAGTAAAATGCGCGCCTATCCAAGTAAGCGGACAACATTGCAGGGTGATAAATGGTTGATATTAGTAACATACAACAATTTCTTTTGTGTGCAACACCAGAGGCGTGGTTGGTAGAGGCAGAGAAAAACCTTGATGTCATATTGATCGATCATGCTCACTGTGAGAAGAAGGCCGCTTCTACGGCAATGAGTTTATTGTTTCGATACGTTGATAGGAAGGAGTTGCTGATTAAGCTGTCTCAGTTGGCAAGAGAGGAGTTGCTTCACTTTGAGCAGGTTCTTGAATTTATGGACCAGCTTGATGTGAAATATGATCATATGACTGCGGGTCGTTACGCAAAAGAGCTTCGTCAGGATATTCGTGCAGATGAGCCGCATCGGCTGGTTGATACGTTGATTGTTGGCGCTATTATAGAGGCTCGCTCGTGTGAGCGCTTCGCGGCACTTGCGCCTCGCTTGATGGAGAATGAGCGTACAGCGGCGCTAGGGCGCTATTATGTATTTTTATTGAAATCGGAAAGTCGCCACTATGAAGATTACTTGGCGTTAGCAGAGTTGTATGCGAAGGAGGGTATTGGAAGTCGCATTGAGGTATTTCTGGAGTGTGAAAAAAAGTTGATTGAAAGTGTTGATTCAGAGTTTCGCTTTCACAGTGGTGTTCCTGCTTAGAGAGGTGTGATCTGGAATTTGCTGAGTTTAATATTTGCATCGTTAGCCACAATCATCCAGCCATACTTATCCCAGTCTCCTAGTACATAACGACATCCGCCTTCGGGATTTGTTAGGGGGTGGACTGCTGGTCGGTGCGTATGGCCGTGTATCAAAATGCTGCAACGGCTTGCGCTGAGTGTTTCTTCTACGGCCCGTTGGTCAATATCCATTATGTATTCTGATTTGTCGGCCGCTGATTCTTGGCTTTTCCGCCTGAGCTCTTGAGCGATATTGAGGCGCTCTGATATGGGCTTAGATAAAAAGTCATGTTGCCATGATGGATTTCTCACAACGTCTCTGAACGCTAAATATTGAACATCTTGGGTGCAGAGTGTGTCGCCATGCATTAGTACTACGGGCTTCTCATCAAGGTGAATGATTGTGCCATCTTTAATAAGCTGTGCACCTATATCATTGCAAAAAGATTGCCCGATCAGAAAGTCGCGGTTACCGTGCATAATATATAAATCAATTTTTGCATCAGTAATGGTTTTTAGGTGAGCCTTAACTTTTTCAGTAAGCGGGCTAGATATGTCATCTCCAATCCAGGCTTCGAAAAAATCGCCAAGGATATAGAGTGCAGATGTTGGTGTGTCTGAGTTGATGCATTCTCGATCGATAAACGAGAAAAGCGCCTGGGTTAGGTCCGGGCGCTTTTCCGTTAAATGCAGGTCAGATATAAACACGGTTCTCATGGTATTGAGATTATTACCTTATCCTGGTTATTCGGCTGCTTTTTCTACAACTTCAGCTTTTTCGATAATAACAGGCTCTACAGGTACGTCCTGGTGTCCGCCGCTACGGCCGGTTTTTACGACTTTAATCTTTTCTACAACATCCATGCCTTCGGTTACTTTACCAAATACAGCATAGCCCCAGCCTTGCTGGCTTTCGGATGTAAAGTCAAGGAAGCTGCTGTCTTTTACGTTGATGAAAAATTGCGTGCTGGCAGAGTGTGGATCAGACGTGCGAGCCATAGCGATTGTACCAACGGTATTTTTAAGCCCATTGTTAGCTTCGTTTTTAATGGTGGCATCTGTTGGTTTTTGATTCATGTCTACATCAAAGCCGCCGCCTTGGATCATAAAGTCACTGATAACGCGATGGAAAACGGTACCGTCATAGTGGCCTTTCTTTACGTATTGAACAAAATTTTCAACGGTGATGGGGGCTTTTGCTTTATCAAGCTCTAGCGTGATGTTGCCGAAGTTTGTGTGGAGGATGACTAGGATTAGTTCCATGTTGTATGCCTTAGCTATTTTGTGTGTGTAAAAGGGTTATATCAGGTGTTTTGCTTGTTGCCAATTTTTGGTGCTATTTTTTTCTCAGTGATTTTGAATAATGTGACCTAAGGGAATCGCTGGATGTTTGCTGTTAGCGTATTTTCCATAAGAGTTGCAACGGTCATTGGGCCAACGCCACCTGGTACTGGGGTGATCCAGCTTGCGTTGTTTTGTGCAGTATTGAATTCTACGTCCCCTCGTAGCTTGCCGTCTTCGCCTCTATTGATACCAACATCAATAACGATAGCGCCCGGCTTTATCCAGTCCCCTGGTATAAAATGAGTTTTTCCTACCGCGACAACAAGCAAGTCGGCTCTCTGGACGTGGCTTTTTAGGTCTGCAGTAAATCGGTGGCAGGTCGTCGTTGTGCACCCTGCAAGTAATAGCTCCAGTGTCATTGGGCGGCCTACAATGTTTGATGCCCCTACTATGACCGCTTCAAGTCCGTGAAGATCCACGTCTGTGGTTTTTAATAGAGTCATAATGCCTTTTGGTGTGCAGGATCGTAATCCAGGCATGCGCTGGGCAAGTAACCCGACATTGGTTGGATGGAACCCATCGACATCTTTTGCAGGGTTGATTCGATTAATGATTTCGTTTGCGTCCAGTGATTCAGGTAATGGGAGCTGTACCAGAATCCCATCAATACTATCATCTTCATTGAGGTCGTCGATAAGCTCGTCTAGCGCTTCCTGACTTGTCTCTGAAGGCAGGTCGTATGCTCTGGACATAAATCCTATGGCTTCACAGGCTTTGCGCTTCTTATTGACATAAACGGAGGAGGCGGGGTCGTCGCCTACTAGGACTACGGCGAGCCCTGGAGGTCTGTATCCTTGTTCGGTACGGAGTGAGACGGCTTCAGATATGGATTGTCGTAGATCGGCGGCAATTTTATTGCCGTCAATGATTTGTGCTGTCATAGGCTAATTTGATGAAGGACCTGGTTGTATAGTGAGAAGCGAATGAAAAAGTCCAAGCTTCTCAGGAATGGAAATGAGGTGGGCATTTTCTCATTGTTGAATAAGCCGCGTAAAGTATAGTGCGCAAATGATCTTAAAAACTTTTATTTCATTGAATTTTATAAAAAATGTTTGACTGAGGTGGGGTAGCTGTATATTATCGCCACCTCTTCAAGGGCACTGCCCAACTGAAGAGAAAAACGGGGTATAGCGCAGCCTGGTAGCGCGCCTGCTTTGGGTGCAGGATGTCGGGAGTTCGAATCTCTCTACCCCGACCATATATTGGTCATTATCCGTTTTATCTTGGTTAACATATAAGGTGATAGATAAAGACAGTTAGCAGAAAGTGTTAACAATATCAGTTGGTAGTAAGCAATAGTGGCAGCGTACTGCGCCCGTAGCTCAACCGGATAGAGCATCGGCCTTCTAAGCCGAGGGTTGCAGGTTCGAGTCCTGCCGGGCGCACCATGTCATATTCATGTAAGCCGCTGCTACAATTGATAATTTAAGAGTTTGTTGGTGGGCGTAGCTCAGTTGGTAGAGCCCCGGATTGTGATTCCGGTGGTCGCGGGTTCAATCCCCGTCGTCCACCCCAGCATTAAGAAACCGGCAATATCGAAAGGTATTGCCGGTTTCTACGTTAAAGAGCCGCTATTTTTGGCTACTACTATTCTCAAAATTGCGAGGCCATTATGCAAGTTTCCGTAGAGACCACTTCTGGTTTAGAGCGCTGTTTAAGCGTTGTTGTTCCTGCTGCAGATATCGATAACTCTGTTGATGCAAAACTAAAAGAGACGGCGAATAAAGTTCGTATCGATGGTTTTCGACCAGGTAAGGTGCCAGTGCGTGAAGTTAAACGTCGATTTGGCAAGTCAATTCGTGACGAAGTCATTGGTGAGGTCGTAAGTCAGAAGTTTTATGAGGCTGTCTCACAAGAAAAGCTGAACCCGGCTGGTATGCCCCATATCGAGCGTGTAAACGATAAAGCGGGAGAAGACTTCTCCTTCACTGCAACTTTTGAGATATATCCTGAAGTTGAAGTGAGTGGTTTGGACAAAGTTTCCGTTACTCGTCAAACGGCAGAGATTTCTGACGATGATGTTCAAGTAATGATTGAAAAACTTCGTGAGCAACGTGCTGCTTTTGAAGTTGTAGAAAAAGAAGCGGTTACTGGCGATCAGTTAGTTATTGATTTCGACGGAAAGCTTGATGGTGAAAGCTTTGATGGCGGAGCGGCGACAGATTCGGAGTTGCTACTTGGTTCTGGCTCTATGATCCCAGGCTTTGAAGATGGACTTGTTGGTGCTAAAGCAGGGGATGAGCGAGTACTTGATCTTGAATTTCCTGCCGATTACCACTCGGAAGATCTTAAAGGCAAAGCGACTCAGTTTACTGTAACAGTAAAGTCCGTGTCTGAGAAAAAGTTGCCGGAAGTGGATGAAGAGTTTATTGCTCAATTCAACCCAAAAGAGAATACGATTGAAAGCTTTACGATTGAAATTAAAGCGAACATGGAGCGAGAGCTCAAAAATGCCGTTAAGAATAAGGTGAAGCAGCAGGTAATGGATGGTTTGCTGGTTGAGAACACATTTGATGTTCCCAAGACAATGGTAGATAGTGAAATTGATCGCCAGCGTCAGCAAATGGTTCAGCAGTTCGGTGGTGGTGCACAGTTTGACGCTTCAACATTGCCTGCAGAGCTTTTTGAAGCACAAGCAACACGTTCAGTTAAGTTGGGTGTATTGCTTGGTGAGTTGATCAAGCAGAAGGATATTTCTGTTGATGCCGACATGGTTCGTTCGGCCATCGAAGAAATGGCTCAGCCGTATGAGAATCCAGAGCAAGTTGTTACTTGGTATTATGAAAATGATGAGCAACTGAAGCAAGTTGAGTCATTGGTTCTTGAAGATCAGGCTATCAACTCAGTTCTTGCTGAAGCAAGCATTACTGATGAAGAAGTTTCTTATGAAGACGCTGTTCGACCTCCTGCTCAAGAGGCAGAAGAAGAAGCGGATGAAGTAGCTTAAGCTCGATTGGCAGTTAAGGGTAGCTAATACCCTTGTTAGTTTAGTTTAAAAAATGCGCAGCCTGGTGGCTGCGCATTTTTTTTGCCTAAATCAAGGCCAAAAAATGAAATCTCAGGCTATCATTAAGAGCATTGATGCTTAAGTTGGCTAGCCTAACTTATTTTTTTTAATGAAGGGGTTGAAAAGCCCGTTATTAAGACCCATTACCTTGGTTTACAAGCACGTATAAGCGTGTGAATGATAACGAGTTTCCAAATTATTAAGGAACATGTATGTCTGACCGACTATTTAATCACGAAAGTGCACACATTATACAAAATACACTTGTGCCAACGGTTATAGAGCAGACCGCTCGCGGAGAGAGAGCGTTTGATATCTATTCTCGCCTATTAAAAGAGCGAGTCATTTTTTTGGTCGGACAGGTAGAGGATCATATGGCCAACTTAATCGTTGCCCAAATGCTGTTCTTGGAATCAGAAAACCCTGATAAAGATATACATTTGTATATCAATTCACCAGGGGGGTCCGTGACTGCAGGTATGTCAATTTACGATACAATGCAGTTTGTAAAGCCAAATGTTAGTACCATGTGCATTGGCCAGGCAGCAAGTATGGGTTCATTCCTATTAACTGCAGGAGCCAAGGGCAAGCGTTTTTGCTTACCAAATTCTCGCGTTATGATTCATCAGCCTTTAGGTGGGTTTCAGGGGCAGGCCTCTGATTTTGAAATACATGCTAAAGAGATGTTAGGCATTAAGAAAAAGCTTAACACTATTTTAGCTGACCATACGGGGCAACCCTTTGAGACAATAGAGAATGATACTGACCGTGATAACTTTATGAGCGCTCAAGAAGCCAAAGAATATGGCCTAATTGATGAAGTGCTTGAAAGTAGAGATACAGAGTAATCAGTGTGTTACAGCCTTTATCTAGATTATTTATAGTTTAAGGTTGTTAGAAAGCTTGAAAAATTGAAAGAATAAATGCATCTTGATATGTATCAACCGTGTTAATGATGTGCGGCACAAAGAATGTTATGTGAGGTAGAAAATGACAGACGAGCGAGACGGTAAAGGGGAAGACAACGGGAAGCTTCTCTATTGCTCTTTCTGTGGGAAGAGTCAGCATGAGGTTCGCAAGTTAATTGCGGGGCCATCAGTGTTTATCTGTGATGAATGCGTTGATCTGTGTAACGATATTATTCGTGAAGAGGTCCAAGAAGAAGCACCTGAAACGGATAGCGAGAAGCTGCCTTCTCCAATGGAAATCAAAGGCATCCTTGACGATTATGTTATTGGTCAAGTGCGCGCAAAGAAGGTTCTTTCTGTTGCGGTATACAATCACTACAAGCGATTGCGCTCTGGTCAGTCAAAGACAACAAAAACTTCTGAGGCTGGAGAGGTTGAGCTAGGTAAGAGTAATATTTTGCTTATTGGTCCTACGGGTAGTGGTAAAACTTTACTTGCGGAAACTCTTGCTCGCCTTTTGAATGTTCCTTTTACGATTGCTGATGCGACTACCTTGACTGAGGCTGGTTATGTTGGTGAAGACGTAGAGAACATCATTCAGAAGTTGCTGCAAAAATGTGACTATGATGTAGATAAGGCTCAAATGGGCATAGTGTACATTGACGAGATCGATAAAATATCTCGAAAGTCGGATAACCCATCGATTACCAGAGATGTGTCAGGCGAAGGTGTTCAGCAGGCATTGTTGAAGCTAATAGAAGGAACTGTAGCATCTGTTCCTCCTCAAGGCGGAAGGAAGCACCCTCAGCAAGAGTTTTTGCAGGTTGATACTTCTAACATACTATTTATATGTGGCGGTGCCTTTGCCGGATTAGATAAGGTTATACGAGATCGTTCTGAGAAGGGTGGGATTGGTTTCTCTGCAACGGTTAAAAGTAAGGATAATTCTCGTAACATTGGAGAGGCCCTTGCAGAAGTTGAGCCAGAGGATTTAGTGAAATATGGTCTGATTCCTGAGTTTGTCGGGCGCTTGCCTGTTGTGGCAACACTTGAAGAATTGGATGAGACAGCGCTGATTCAAATCCTTACAGAGCCTAAGAACTCGTTAACCAAGCAATATGAAAAGCTGTTTGAAATGGAAGATGTAAAGTTGGACTTCCGTACCGATGCTTTGACGGCTGTCGCGAGAAAGGCGATGGAAAGAAAAACAGGTGCGCGTGGCCTTCGATCCATTTTGGAATCTGTGTTGCTGGAAACAATGTATCAAGTGCCGTCACTAGAAGGTGTCGCGAAGGTTGTTGTTGATGCTGCGGTAATAAAAGGGGAATCTGAACCTCTTATGATTTACGAAAATACCGAACAGAAAAAAGCAGCACCTGATGCATAAGTAATTAAAAAAGGGCCTGAAAGGCCCTTTTTTAATTAAGGACCGATTTGCAGGTTGCTCGATAGATTTAATATTGCGGGAGCGTACAATGATAATTGGTTTACCAACATTGATTGCAACGTAAGCAATATTGTTTTATTCATTCGAATTGATGCGTGTGACAGCTGTACGTTATGCGTAAACGTTAGGTAATATCTATGCAAGACTCTATGGCTACTTCTCAAAATATGCCGTTGTTACCACTTCGCGATGTTGTGGTTTACCCCCACATGGTTATCCCGCTTTTTGTAGGTAGAGAAAAATCAATCAAAGCGTTAGAAGTTGCCATGGCTGATGATAAGCAGATACTGCTTGTTGCTCAGGTTAATGCTACTGACGATGACCCTGTATCGAAAGATATGTATACCATAGGTACCGTTGCAACAATATTGCAGCTGCTCAAATTGCCAGATGGTACTGTGAAGGTGCTTGTAGAGGGGGCATACCGAGCAGAAGTGGATGTCGCAACATTAAAAGACGGGTTTCTGGCTGCAGATGTAACTGAGGTGGTCCTGCCGGAAGTTACCGTCAGGGAAACAGAGGTTCTTGTCCGCTCATTGCTATCTCAGTTTGAGCAATATGTGAAGTTGAGCAAGAAAGTACCACCTGAAATTCTAACTTCAGTGACGAGTATTGAAGAGCCTGGTCGGCTGGCGGATACTATTGCTGCTCACCTCACGTTGAAAATAGACGAGAAGCAGCGAGTGCTGGAAATGTTTGAGTTGCGAGAGCGTATTGAGCATTTAATGGCCCTTATGGAGTCCGAAATTGATTTGTTTCAAGTTGAAAAACGTATACGTGGCCGTGTAAAGAAGCAGATGGAAAAAAGCCAGAGAGAGTATTATCTCAATGAGCAAATGAAAGCTATTCAGAAAGAGCTAGGCGACATGGAAGAAGGCGCCAGCGAAATGGATGGTTTTGAGTCAAAAATTGAAAAAGCAGGGATGACCAGCGAAGCCAAAGAAAAGGCAACTGCAGAGCTCAATAAGCTAAAAATGATGTCGCCAATGTCAGCAGAGGCGACGGTAGTTCGTAGTTACTTAGACTGGATTGTTAACCTGCCTTGGCAAAAGAAGAGCAAGGTTCGGCATGATCTGGCGCGTGCTCAAAAAATTCTGAACGAAGATCACTTTGGCCTTGATGAGGTTAAAGATCGAATATTGGAATATCTAGCGGTTCAATCTCGGGTCAAAAAGATAAAGGGGCCAGTGCTGTGTTTGGTAGGGCCTCCTGGCGTGGGTAAAACTTCGTTAGGTCAGTCTATCGCCAAAGCCACAAACAGGAAGTATGTGCGTATGGCATTAGGTGGCGTGCGGGATGAGGCTGAGATTCGAGGGCATCGGAGAACGTATATTGGTTCTATGCCTGGTAAGTTGGTTCAAAAGATTTCAAAGGTAGGTGTTAAGAACCCTCTCTTTTTGTTAGATGAAATTGATAAAATGGGCGTAGATATGCGTGGTGACCCTGCCTCTGCATTATTAGAAGTGCTCGACCCTGAACAAAACAATACGTTTAACGATCATTACTTAGAAGTTGATTATGATTTATCAGACGTTATGTTTGTTTGCACATCAAACTCTATGAATATCCCAGCACCATTGTTAGATAGAATGGAAATCATACGTATACCAGGGTATACGGAAGATGAAAAAGCAAATATAGCCCAGCAATATTTGATACCTAAGCAGCTGAAAAACAATGGTCTTAAAACAGGTGAATTAGCATTTGAAGAAGATGCCCTCTTGCAGCTTATTCGATTGTATACAAAAGAGGCTGGTGTTCGTGGGTTAGAAAGAGAGATTGCGAAAGTTTGTCGAAAGCATGTTAAGAAAAATGTGTTGGCAAAAACTCACGACAGTGTGGTTATTGCCGAAGCTGATATCGAAGAATATAGTGGTGTTCAAAAATTCAGCTATGGTGAAAAAGAAGAAGAGGATCGTGTTGGTCAGGTCACCGGTTTGGCGTGGACGTCTGTGGGTGGTGAATTATTGACCATCGAGGCTGCAGCTGTACCTGGTAAAGGGCGACAGATTAAAACAGGATCCCTCGGTGATGTTATGCAGGAGTCGATTCAGGCTGCGTATACCGTAGTTCGTAGCAGGGCAAATAAGCTAGGGATCAAAAAAGACTACCTAGAGACGCATGATGTACATATTCATGTGCCAGAGGGTGCTACTCCTAAAGATGGTCCAAGTGCCGGAATAGGAATGTGTACGGCACTTGTGTCGGTTTTTTCAGGCATACCTGTAAAGGCTAATGTAGCGATGACGGGGGAGATTACACTCCGTGGTCAGGTTCTGCCTATTGGTGGTTTAAAAGAAAAGCTGTTGGCTGCACATCGAGGTGGAATTACGACTATTATCATTCCTGCTGAAAATGAGCGTGATCTTAAAGAAATTGCTGAGAATATTAAAAGTGATTTAACCATCCATTGTGTAAAATGGATTGACGATGTGTTGGAGTTGGCATTGACACGTTTGCCTGATCCTTTGCCTGAGGAAAAATTTGAAAGTGTCGTATCTAAGGAAGATTCTGATGAAAAAACTCAGGGGCGAGTAAGTACACACTAAAAACTCTAAGTAAATGATTTAGTTGAAAGCATTACCAATTTTCTAGGTAATGCTTTTTTTTGTCTAAAAAAAACAATTTAATGAGTTTTTATTGCTAGAAATTTTACAAAAAGGCCTTGAAAAAAAATAAATGTTTATTGGTAATACTGTTCGCTTGACAGTGCGTTTTCTAAGTTGGTATAAAGTGGCTCCTCTATTCGGGGTGGGCGTAAAGGCCCGAAAATAAACGGTTCTAAAGATTTCAACCAAATCCTATGGGTGTAATCAGTAGACAAAAATTAAAAGGGGAATTTTGTGAATAAATCAGAATTAATCGATGCAGTTGCCGCTTCAGCGGACATTCCTAAAGCTCAAGCAGGTAGAGCACTAGATGCAGTTTTGGAATCTGTAACTGGCGCACTGTCAAAAGGCGAACAGGTTGTCTTGGTCGGCTTCGGTACGTTTTCTGTTAAAGACCGTGCTGCACGTACAGGTCGTAACCCTCAGACTGGTGATCCTATCGATATCCCAGCAGCAACTATTCCTGCTTTTAAAGCTGGGAAAGCGCTTAAAGATGCAGTAAACAATAAGTAAGTTTCTGGTTTGTAGGTACGTTGGATTAAAGGAGCGGTAGTTCAGTTGGTTAGAATACCGGCCTGTCACGCCGGTGGTCGCGGGTTCGAGTCCCGTCCGCTCCGCCAATTCACCGAAACGAGAACAAAAGCTTTTAAAGTCAAAAGAAAAAAGCGTATCATCGGATACGCTTTTTTTTTGGCTTGTAGGCCGCTATATCAAAGGCTTAGAGCAACACAAATAATAAGTTAATAAAAAATATTAACATTCTGAATTTTAGTCAGTTAAGAGAGATAAACTATGCAGGGTTTTAGAGATCTGCTCAAGGGATGGTTCGGTAAAGTACTTTTAACGATTTTTATTTTACCTTTCGCATTTTTTGGCATCCAGGGGTTATTTCAAACGGGTGGCAGAAGTGATGCTTCCATTATCGTGGATGGTGAAGAAATAACCAACACTCAGATTGAAAGATCTATCGAGCAACAGCGACAAAATCTTGCGCAACGAATGGGCGGAGGCATAGATCCTTCTGTACTTAGTTCTGATTTATTGCGACCTGGCGTAGAAGAAACTCTAATTCAAAAGAGTTTGTTAAAAACAGCAATTGGTGCTGAGGGGTTATATCTACCTCAAGAAGCGGTTGCTTCCTATGTTCGTGCTATGCCAATGTTTCAAGACGATGCTACCGGAGAGTTTTCTCAGGTTAAATTAGAACGTGTTCTTGTTCAGGTGGGTTATAGCGGCACTCGATTTTTTGAAGAAATATCTCAAAGCTTATTAATTGAGCAATTACAAAAGGGTGTTTCGGCGACGGCATTTGTCACTCAAAAAGAGCTAGAGGCACTGGTTGTGCTTGATGGCCAGAAACGAAACGTTGCAATAGTGACACTTTCATCAAAGAGTTATGAGGATAAGCTAGAACTAACCGATGAAGATGTACAAGCTTATTATGTGGCTCATACAGATCAGTATCAAACACAAGAAAAGGTCAAAGTGTCTTTTGTAAACATAACAGCAGACCACTTTTTGTCTGAGGACCTAGAGATAGCCGAAGCTGATATTCGAGAACGTTTTGATAGTGAAATCGAAGATTTGAAAAAGAAAGAGCGTCGTCGAGCTTCACATATTTTGATTGAAATTAATGATGATCAGTCAGAAGAGCAGGCTTTGGTTAAAATTAAAGAGGCTAAAGCTAAGCTTGATAGTGGTGAAGAGTTTGATTCCGTTGCTCAAGTACTTTCAGAAGATATAGCAACCTCAAAGGCGGGTGGCGATCTTGGTTTTTCTGCAAGAGGGATTTATGACGCACCTTTTGATGATGCGCTTTTCGCTTTAGAGAAGGCGCAGGTATCAGACATCGTACGCACTGAATTTGGTTACCATATCGTTAAATTGGTAGATATTGAGACCCCAGACCTTCCTGAATTTACTGCTGAATCAGGCCGTATTTCGAAGGAACTCAAAGCTGATAAGGCTGAAGAGGAATTGGCGGTTGCTGTTGATGAGCTAAACCGATTGGCATTTGAGTCGGGTGATCTCTCTGAGATCAGTGAGAAGTTCAATATTACTGTTCAAACATCAGGTTGGGTTCAGAAAGCAGGTGGTCCAGGATTGTTTGCTGATCGTTCGTTAGCTAAAGCCGCTTTCGCAGAATCAGTGCTTCAAGATCAAAATAATAGCGAGGTAATTGAAACTGAAAAGAATGGCCTTGTTGTATTGAGATTAGCTGAACATGAAGGTGCTAGAGTCTTGGAACTTGAGGAAGTTAAAGGAAGGGTTGTAGCAGCGCTGAAAAAACAAAAGTCTATTGAAAAGGCCAAGTCTGATGCAAGTGCAATTGTTAAGAGCATTGAAGACGAAAAGTCATCTAATGACATTGAGAGCGAGTACGCGGTTGAGTGGAAAGTAACTGATGCCGTTACTCGACAGAATAGCGAGCTTGATCGTGCTGTGGTTAGCAAGATTTTTGAGTTGCCTAAACCTGAAGCTGATAAGAAGACAACTTCATCAGTACAGTTATCAAATGGTGATTGGGTAGTTATTGTGTTGTCAGGGGTTTCAGACGGTGAATATAAACTGTCGGATAAAGAAGCTTTTCAGATGGGCTCGGTAGTTGCGGGTCGTTTTGGGCAGAGCGACTTTCAGGGATATCTTGGAACGTTGAAAGAAAATGCTCAAATAACCAGAAACTGATTCATGGATTAACACCAGATAATAAAAAACCCTCTATCGAGGGTTTTTTATTATCTGGTGTTTTGTTTGTCTATTTTAGCTCTTTTCAGGGTTTCCCATGCTAACGGTATTGATGCCACCATCAACGTAAGTGATTTCAGCACTGATACCGCTGGCTAAGTCAGAGCATAAAAACGCTGCAACATTACCAACTTCTTCGATGGTTACATTTCTTCGTAATGGAGTTTGTGCTTCATTGAAACTTAACATTTTACGGAAATCTTTGATTCCCGATGCTGCAAGCGTTCTAATTGGTCCTGCAGAGATAGCATTCACACGAATACCTTCTGGGCCAAGGCTTGATGCCATGTAGCGTACGTTGGCTTCTAAGCTCGCTTTTGCTAACCCCATGGTGTTGTAGTTAGGGATTACGCGCTCTGCACCTAGGTAGGATAGGGTGAGTAGTGCGCCATTGGTACCTTGCATCATTTTTCTTCCGTATTTTGCAAGAGCTACAAAACTATAGGAGCTGATATCATGAGCAATCTTGAATCCTTCACGAGTAGTGGCATTTACGTAATCACCGTCTAGTTCGTGTGCTGGAGCGTAGCCTACGGAATGGACAATACCGTCAAGACTATCCCAATGTTCATTCAATGAGGTGAAAACAGCTTCGATTTCATCATCTAACGCTACGTCACAAGGGAAACATAGGCTTGTGTTCCACTCTTTACCAAACTTTTCTACTCGACCCTTTAGCTTATCATTTTGGTAAGTAAGCGCGATTTCAGCACCTTCTCTATGCATTGCCTCAGCGATGCCATAAGCGATTGAGCGTTTGCTAGCAACGCCTACAATTAATATTTTCTTTCCTGCTAGAAATCCCATAATGCTACTCTTTTGAATGAATAAGTTTAAACAGATGAATTCGAGAGGCTATATTGTTGATTGGAAATCGACCATGTAATGGCAATTGTTATCAGGCAATAGTAGTCCGGCAATTATAATGCTGAAGTGTGAATCAAAGTGTCCCTCGGGGGAAGCCCCGTTTAATCCTTTGTTACAGATTAAGTGCGGCGGATATTAGCTCTTTGGTATATTCCGTTTGAGGGTTTTGAAAAATATCAGCTGCAGGGCCTTGTTCGGTGACAATTCCGTCTTTTAGTACCATGATGTCGTGGGCGAGGGCCTTAACTACTTTTAGGTCGTGGCTAATAAACACGTAACTAAATTGGTGTTTCTCTTGTAATGTGCGTAATAGGTCGACCACTTGGCATTGTACAGAACGATCTAGAGCGGAAGTGGGTTCATCTAAAATGATAAGTTCGGGCTTTAAGATGAGAGCCCTTGCAATAGCGATACGCTGACGTTGCCCACCCGAGAATTCATGGGGATAGCGATGGCGTGTGGCTGGATCAAGTCCAACTTCCTTCATGATCTGAATGATTAGTTGATCACTTGCTTGCTTCGGCATTGGATTGTGAATGGCTAAGCCTTCTGAAATAATGTTAGCTGCAGACATTCGTGGGCTTAAGCTGCTAAAGGGGTCTTGGAACACAATTTGTAATGATTTGCGGTAAGGCCTAACCTCAGACTGACTGAGGTTTTGGATCTCCACGCCGTTAACTTTTATGGAGCCCCGGCTTGAGCAGAGCCGTAACAAACCCTGTACTAGGGTTGTTTTTCCGGAACCGCTTTCCCCAACGATTCCGAGTGTTTTCCCTTTGGCTAATGTGAAGTTTACCTTGTTTACTGCTTTCACATGGCCGACGGTACGTTTAAATACCCCCTTCTTAATAGGGAACCATACGTTAAAGTCGGAGACTTCCAGTAGGGTGCTGTTCGTCGTGGGTTCGCTGCAAGGAGCTCCGCCTGGTTCTGAGGCTAGTAATTTTTGAGTGTAAGGGTGCTGAGGAGATTCGAATAGGGCTTTACAGTCATTTGTCTCAACTAGCCTTCCTTCACTCATTACAGCAACGGTGTCGGCATATCGTTTTACGATGCCGAGGTCATGGGTTATCAGTAAGATCGCCATGCCCATTTTTTGTTGTAATTCTTTTAATAAGCTTAGTACTTGTTTTTGTATATTGACATCGAGAGCCGTTGTTGGCTCATCTGCGATAAGTATGTCGGGTTCGTTAGATAGAGCCATTGCAATCATTACTCGCTGGCGTTGCCCACCAGAGAGCTCATGAGGGTAAAATGATAGCTTTTGATCTGGATCTGGAATACCTACTAGCGACAATAATTCTAGTACGCGATGCTTTATACCTTTTGATGATAATTTGCCGTGAAGTATAAGGGTTTCGCTGATTTGCTTTTCAATTGTGTGTAAAGGGTTCAGTGCAGTCATCGGTTCCTGGAAAATCATCCCGATGCCGTTGCCTCTTATCGATTGCATCTGAAGCAACGGGATATCTAGTAATTTGCGATTTTTATAGGTTACAGATCCTGATGGGAATTGGCATGATTTTTCAGGTAAAAGACGAAGAATTGCATGTGCGGTAACGGACTTTCCTGACCCGCTTTCGCCGACAAGGGCAAATATTTTACCTTTTTGTAGGTTGAAGCTAACGTTTTTTACGGCACAATTGGTTTCATTTCCGTGTGTAAATGTTACTGAAAGGTTGTCAACTGATAGTATGTTTTCGGTGTTTTTATCGTTCATTAATTAAGCCTGGGGTCGAAGGCATCACGTACGGCTTCTCCGATAAATACAAGAAGGCTGAGCATTATTGATAAAACGGCAAAGGCTGAAATTCCGAGCCAGGGTGCTTGTAGATTTGCTTTGCCTTGAGCGATGAGTTCTCCTAGTGATGGATCTCCAACGGGCAAACCGAATCCTAAAAAATCTAAAGCGGTAAGCGTTGTTATTGAGGACGTAAGGATAAATGGCATGAAGGTTAGGGTAGACACCATGGCATTGGGTAATACGTGCCGGATCATGATTGTTTTGTCATCTAACCCGAGAGCTTTTGCTGCTTTTACGTAATCTAGGTTTCGACCTCTTAAAAACTCCGCTCTAACAATACGGACCAAAGACATCCAGCTGAAGAGTAACATTATGCCTAGTAGCCACCAAAAATTGGGAGTGACAATACTTGCCAATATAATGAGTAAAAAAAGCATAGGCAATGCGTCCCAGATTTCGATAATGCGTTGCATGATTAAATCAAGCTTACCGCCATAGTAACCCTGGATTGCGCCAGCGAAAACACCAATAATCGTGCTGAAAAAAGTTAGTGTAATGCCGAAAATTACTGAGATTCTAAATCCATATAAGATTCGTGCTAATACGTCTCTTCCTTGGTCGTCGGTTCCTAGCCAGTTAACGTTATCTGGAGGGGAGGGGGCTGGTGTTGATAGGTCGTAATTTATAGTGTTGTAGCTAAAAGGAATGGGTGGGAAGACGAGGTAGCCTTTTGCATTAATCAGTTCGGCGACATATTCATCTCGATAGTCTGCTTCGGTTTCAAACTCACCGCCAAACTCTAATTCAGAATACGTAAATAAGAATGGAAAGTAAATTTGTTCATCATAACTGACAACGATGGGCTTATCGTTAGCGACAATTTCAGAAAAAAGTGCAACTGTGAATAAGGCTGAAAATATCCAAAGAGAATACCAGCCTCGCTTATTGTTTTTGAAGTTTTCCCATCGCCGTTGGTTAATTGGGTTTTTCATATGCTATTCCCTCGACTCAAAGTCAATTCGAGGGTCAATTAGGGTGTAGGTAATATCGCTAATAATATTCATAAAGAGTGAAATTAAGGCGAAAATAAACAACGTACCAAAAATCACTGGGTAATCTCTAGATAATACTGATTCAAAGCCTAAAAGCCCCAATCCATCCAGTGAAAAAATGACCTCAATAAGCAGCGCGCCAGTAAAAAAGATACCAACAACGGCAGAAGGGAAGCCTGCAATAATAATTAGCATGGCGTTGCGAAATACATGACCATATAGGACTTGCTGCTCTGTTAACCCTTTGGCTCTAGCGGTAATTACATATTGTTTTCCGATTTCATCCAAAAAAGAGTTTTTTGTTAGCATTGTTAGCATTGCAAAGCTGCTTACGACTGATGCGAACACAGGTAAAGTAATGTGCCAAAGGTAATCTTTGATTTGAGCAAAAGTACTTAATGATTCAAAGTTTGTTGAAGTTAAACCACGTAACGGAAATATATTAAAATAGCTACCCCCTGCCAGAAGCACGATTAATAATATAGCAAACAGAAAACCTGGAATTGCGTAACCAATAATTACTATACTGCTTGTCCATATATCAAAAGGTTCGCCGTGCTTTATCGCTTTTTTGATGCCAAGTGGAATGGAAATTAAATAGGCTAATAATGTTGTCCACAGCCCGAGAGAAATAGATACTGGTAATTTTTCTATAATAAGTCCGATGACTGACTTGTCACGAAAGAAACTATCGCCAAAATCGAAAGTGAAATAGTTCACTAACATGTCCCCGAAACGTTCTATAGCGGGTTTGTCAAAGCCGTAAAGCGCCTCAATTTTCTTCACAAGGTCTGGGTCCAAGCCTTGTGCTCCGCGATAATCGGATTGACCGCTGGATGAGCTTCTTACCTCTGAGCTTGTAGAATTTCCTAGTCTATTAGCCGTGTTGCTTTCAAAACCTTCTAACTTTGCGATCATTTGTTCTACCGGCCCTCCCGGTGCTGATTGGATAATGGCGAAATTAATCGCCAAAATTCCAAACAATGTTGGGATGATGAGTAGTAATCGTCGAATGATATATGAAGTCATAAAAAAGAATCAGTTATTGATCAGAAGTTTTCCACCAGGTGTCAAAACCAAGGCTATATTTTGGTGCTATCTTGGGCTGTCTAAAAAAATCTCGATAAGCAACGCGATAAGAGCTGATGTGCCATTGTGGAACAACGTAATGGCCCCAGAGAAGAACGCGATCAAGAGCTCTGCATGCGGTAATTAGATCGTTTCGAGATTCTGCGCCAATGATTTCGTCAATCAGGTGATCAACAACGGGTTCTTTTACACCGATAAGATTGCGGCTACCACGATGATCGGCGTAGCCGGAATACCAGTAATCACGCTGTTCGTTTCCTGGCGAGGAGGATTGTGCAAATGTTTGGATGATCATATCAAAGTCAAACTCACGTCGCCGCTCAATGAATTGAGAGCCGTCAATAACTCGAATAGATGCTTTGATTCCTAGTTTTTCAAGGTTTTTAGTGTACGGTAATATCACACGTTCAAATGTTTTTTGATAAATGACAATTTCAAAATTGAAAGGTTTACCATTTTTATTTGTTAATGCACCTTCTTGGATTGTCCAGCCTGCTTCTTTAAGAAGTTTAGTTGCTGCACGAAGGTTTAATCGGTTTTTACCGTTACCTTTTGTTTTGGGGATGGGGTACGCTTTAGAAAATAGCTCTACTGGAAGGTCGTCTTTGAATGGTTCAAGTAGTGCAAGTTCCTTCTCTGATGGTACCCCGCTAGAGGCCAGTTCGGAATTTGAAAAGTAACTAGTGCTTCTTGTGTACGCGCTATAAAATAGGTTTCTATTTGTCCATTCAAAATCAAATGCTAAGCCAAGAGCTTGGCGAACTTTGGGGTCCTTAAAAAGCTCTCTGCGAGTATTGATTGCGAAGGCCTGCATTCCAGCAGGGTTTTCGTGTGGTATCGTTGCTAGGACAATGCTTTTGTCATCAAACGCTGGGCCGTTGTATTGTGTCGCCCAGCTTTTTGAGCTGTTTTCTTCAAGTATGTCGAAGTTTTTTGATTTAAAAGCCTCTAATGCAACATTAGGGTCTCTATAATAGTCAAATCGAATTTCGTTGAAATTAAAGTGGCCGACTCGTGTAGCATGATCTTTGGCCCAGTAATTTTGCACGCGCTGGTAGGATATATCTTTACCTTGGCTGAATTTAGCTATTTTGTATGGGCCACTGCCTAATGGTGGAGAGAGTGTTGCAGAAGTAAAATCTTTACCTTTCCAGTAATGTGCCGGTAAAATTTGAAGTTGGCCAAGTATTAACGGTAGCTCTCGATTTTTGCCATCTCGAAAATGAAACGTGATTGTGTGTTCATCGAGGATTTTAACATCTGTTACGTCAGCGTAGTAAGCTCCGTAGAAAGGGCGGCCCTGCTTTGTTAGTGTGTTAAAACTAAATAATACGTCCTCTGTGGTGATGGGGTGCCCATCGTGAAAGTAAGCGTGCTTATCAATAAAAAAGGTGACTGAGTCATTCGCTTTTGACACCGAAATTCGTTCGGCAATCAAACCATATTGGGTAAAAGGCTCGTCATTTGATGCTACGGAGAGCGTATCGTAAATATAACCAACGCCGGTGGCAGGTTCCCCTTTGGGAATAAATGGATTAAAACTATCAAAAGACCCATTTGCCGAACGAACAATGTTGCCGCCCTTGGAGGCTTCGGGGTTTACATAGTCAAAGTGAGAAAAGTTCTCACTGTATTTTGGCTTTCCATGCATAGCTAATGCATGTACCCCTTTAGTTGATGCCTGAGTGTGCGCGCAGAATGATGAAACCGCTAGCGATATTGTAAAAAGCAATAATGTTGGTATGTGTTTGTGTTGCATGAAGGTTCTATTAAATCCGTTAGTGTTTGTTTTCTATCCACCAGCTTGTAAAGCCAAGGTTGTATTGAGGTTGGACAACGGGTCGAGCGAATTGATTCCAGTACGCTATACGATGATAATTTAAATGCCAATGAGGTATTGTGTAGAAATTCCACAATAGAGCCCTATCTAAGGCTTTGGTTGCTGCTGTTAATGAAGTTCTATCGGTTGCAGATGTTATGTTATCAATGAGCATATCTATGACCGGGTTGCTAATGCCCGCAAAATTTCTAGATCCACTGATGTCTACTTGAGACGAGTGGAAGTATAGTCGTTGTTCGTGGTTTGGCGATAAGGTTTGTGGGTAAACGAAAGTGATAACATCAAAATCTTTTTCATCCAACCTTACTTTGTATTGCCCCCTGTCAACGACCCGGACGGTTGCCGAAATGCCAACACGAGAAAGGTTTTTTATGTAGGGGTTAATTACTCGGGTAAAACTCGGTTGGTTTACTAAGAATTCGAATTCAAACTTGTCACCGGTTTTGCTATGAATAAGCTGATTGTTTGTTAAGACCCACCCTGCTTGTTTTAGTAAGGCGGTTGCTTGCCTTAGTTGGGCGCGAATGTTTCCATTGCCTTTTGTGGTATCAAGCTTAAACGCTGTGCTAAAAATATTGTCAGGTAATGCGTTTTGGTGAGCCAACAAAAATTCCCGTTCAGGGCCTTCTGGAACTCCTGCGGCCTCAAAAGGAGAATTTGGGTAATAGGTATTTGAGCGTTTATATGCACCGGCAAAGATGGTTTTATTAGTCCATTCAAAATCAAATAGAAGGGAGAGCGCCTTGCGTACACGTATATCTTTAAACAGCGGTCTTCTTTGGTTCAAAAAGAAAGCTTGGCTGCCGCTTGGGATTTTGTGTTTGATCTCCTCGGTTATTACTTGTCCAGATTTACGTGCAGGAAAGTCATAAGCCGTCGCCCAATCTTTTGATATGTATTCGTAAAACACGTCAATGTTACCGGCTTTGAAAGCTTCCAGTGCAACAGTGCGGTCTTTAAAGAAATCAATGCGGACAGAATTAAAATTAAACTGACCTTGATAAAGCGGGTGGTTTTTAGCCCAATGGTCGTCAACTCGAGTAAATTCAATATGGCTACCCAGTTGGAATTTATTAATACGATATGGACCACTAAGCAGTGGAGCTACTGTTGAAGCATCGTTAAAAGCATGTTTTGTCCAGTGTGCTTTGGACATAACCGGCAGTTCGCCAATGCGTAACATAAGGCTTTTTCTATTTGGCCCTTCGAGATTGAATTGTATCGAATGAGAGTTAAGCACCTTGATTGAGGTGATGTTCCTGTAAATATCAAGATACCTTGGATGAGCAAGGCTACTTCGCAATAGTCGGATACTGTTTTCTACGTCATTAGCTGTGATGGGCGTGCCATCATGAAACTTTGCATTGTGGTTGATGGAAAAGCGTATCCATGACAGGTCGTTTGGATACTCAATGGTGTCACAAATCAGGCAATAGGCAGTTTGCGCTTCGTCACCGGAGGGCAGGTAATCTCCCGTTCCTGCCATCAGGGGTTCATTGGCTTCACTAAAGCCGTACATTCCCATGCCCGGAGTATTGATTGGGCTGATTCCTTTTAATAAATAGGGATTTAGGGTGTCAAAGGAACCAAAGCCAGGGAGTGTGATTTTGCCTTTTTTTGGGGCATTTGGGTTTACATAGTCTTTGGCTGTACTTGTTGCTGGGTAGGATGGACTGTCAAAGAGGCTAAGTGATGAAGCTTTGGTAGTGTTTTGATCAAAGCTTTCGGCAGATAGCAATTGGGATATTAATAAGGATAAGATAAACGTTATAAATCTTGCTGAATTATGCATTTAACGTCGGCTTTCCATTGATGTTTTTCGTGAGCGCTAAGCGCGCTACCTTTTTGATTATTATATGTTTTTATACCGCGGTGCAAGTGCTTGCTGCAGGTGTAATACGACAAGTAGATTAATCTACCCCATAGCTGTTGCTATTACTAGCTATATGGAAGGAAGACCATTCAAATAATTGGATATAAGAGGAGGGCAATGTTCGTAATTTGAACTATTCTTATAAGATCTAGAACTGTATCTAATACCTTGAGGATAAGCAGGTTGTTGATGGCCGCGGAACGGACAGAAACAGAAAGTATCGATAAATTAATTGATTCGTTGAGTAAAAAAAGCATGCCGGCGATGGCGAATTCCATTAATCAAATGGGGCAGCTTACCTCTTCGGATAACTCCCGCGTGTCTCAGCTTACTGAGCAGGTGTTAAAAGACCCTACGTTGACGACACGTGTACTTCAGGTCGCAAATAGTGTGATTTATCGTGGGTCTGGTCAAGTGAATACCATTACGCGGGCCATTGTGTTGATGGGTTTTACCTCTATACGTGATATTTCATTGTCGATGAAAGTACTTGATGAGATGTTAAAAAAATCCCCCACGCAGCACCTCAAGAATGTGATGGCAAAGTCCTTTCATGCGGCAATGCAAGCCAAGGGCCTTGTTAGTAGCGCCAAGTACGGTGTCAAAGAAGAGATTTTTATTTCAAGCTTACTTCATCACCTAGGGGAGATGTCGGTACTTTCTCGAGATGATGACCTAAGCCGGAGACTTGATCATCTGATTTCTAAGCAGGGTGTTTCACCAGATATGGCAGCCCAACAAGTCTTGGGGTTTTCTTTTCAGGAATTAACGTTAGGTTTGGCAAATAGTTGGAGTTTGGGTGACATGATGAAGCAGGCAGTCAGCCCTACTTCAAAATTGTCTCGCCCAGTTGAAGCTGTTTTATTGGGCGAAGAATTGAGCCAAGTCGCAGGACTTGGGTGGGACTCTGAAGCCGTGGGTTCTGTGGTTAAACGTATCGCTGATTTTGGTGGGATTGATGTTGCAACAGCTTTAGATCAGGCTAAGCAGGTTGCAGACTATGCACGAGAGGTAGCCAGCCATTATGGTGCCGATGCAGTAAAGCATCTTATTCCCCCGTCTAATTACACGGTTGATACTGCGGAGCGTTTGAACGTTATTACTTTCACGGAGGACGTTGAAGTCATCGTGCCAGCCGACGCTGCTGAAAACAAGATTGAGGGTTTGGGAGGTTCTACGCCGGATGCTGTTGTTAATATTGAGGTGAAGGAGGAGGCTGAGATTCCTCAGAAAAAACAAAAAATAATGGTAGAGCTTGATATAACACCCGAAATGATTGATGCAGCTTTACGTAAAGAACCGCTGCCTCCAATGAAGGTATTGCTAGCACAAACTGAAAGCCAATCTAGCCAAAGCTCAGAAGGCTTGAGTACTGAAGGTATGACTGAGGCTGTGACGCAAGCAAATAAGAATAAAAATAAAAAAATTGCGGCTGTCTCACTAGAAAAGAAAGTCAACACCGATTTACATATGGAGTATATGCAAAAGATTGGTGACCTGCTTGCGGGAAAAAAACTTAATGTGAATGAAATATTTACTTTAATATTGGAAGCTATGAAGGATGCGCTAGGTTTGGAGCGTGTAGCGATGGCGCTGCTATCTAGAGATAGGAAGGTGTTGAAGGCTAAGCTTTTTGGTGGCGATGTATCGGAGGATTTTGAGTCATCATTTGAGTTCAAAGTAGATGTAGATAATGCCTTTTCTTATGCGATAGGACAGGCCCAGCCATTTTGGGCCGGCAGAGATCAGACAGGCGCTAAAGATTACCTTGTTTCGAAATCTATAGCTAAAGCACTTGGTCAAGGGGGCTTTTTTATTGCTCCGATAGTTGTCTCGCGAAAGCCTATTGGTGTGTTTTATGCCGACCAAAGAGTTTCGGGAGCAGAGCTTACAGGGCAACAATTTATGAATTTTAGCATGCTCGCTCAACAGGCGAGCATTGCTCTATCAGCGTTAAAGTAAACCTGTATGTTAAGGAGCGTTAGTAATATCAACATACAGTGTTAACAGTTGTCCGGGTTGTAAATAACGTTTCAAATCAACCTTGTTCCATCGCTTGATCTCATTAATTGATACGTTAAATTTATCTGCGATACGAGCGTATGAGTCGCCGTTACGGGCTTTGTAATTTACCTTTCTTATTCGTCCACTTTTACGACCAGTTGAGCTTTTGTTGGTGACCCATACGGTGAGTTTTTTGCCCGTTACCAAGGGGTCAGTTGGTGCCATGCCGTTCCATTTCGCAAGTGACCGAGTGTTGACTTTGTATTGTTTTGAAATTTTCCAAAAGCTATCGCCTGATTGAACATAGTGGTGTACACGACGTTTGCCTTTCACTGCTCTGCTGGTTTTGGCTTTCATGCGCTGGTCAAGCGCAAGTCGATAGGCTTTTGATGATTGTGTAGCAGAGGGGATTAAAATTGTTTTACCAGCAATTATTTTATTGCCTTTGATATGGTTAACATCTCTTATCATGGATGGGGTTGTTTTATTCGCTCTAGCAATTGAGATCAAACTATCGCCAGATTTTATTTTATAACGAGACCAGGTAACCCGTTCTTCTTTGGGCAGCTTTGATAATCTGACAGTAAATGCTTCAGCTTTCTTGATGGGCAAAAGTAATGAATGTGGGCCATTTGGGTCGGTCGCCCATCGATTAAAGCCTGGGTTAAGTGTGTAAAGTTCATCGATGGTTAATTCGGCGAGGGTTGCAGCTTGCGCCATATCAATCTGTGAGCCTGTATAAGCTACAGCAACCTGTTGGGTGTTGGGGATTGTAGGTAATGTTATTCCATACTTTTCAGGAGTATTAAATATCTGAGATATGGCGATTAGCTTGGGTACGTAGGCTTGTGTTTCTTTGGGAAGTTTTAGAGACCAAAAATCGGTGGGTCGCCCACGTTTCTTATTGTACCTAACGGCCTTGCGAACTGTTCCGCCCCCAGAGTTATAAGCTGCTAAAGCCAATAACCAGTCACCATCAAATTGTGAATTGAGTTTCGTTAAGTAGTTGAATGCAGCATCAGTAGATGCTTTGATGTCTCTTCGCCCGTCATACCACCACGTTTGTTTTAATCCATAAGCTTTGCCTGTGCCAGGTATGAATTGCCAGATGCCTGATGCTCTGCCGTGAGAGTAGGCAAATGGATCAAAGGCGCTTTCTACAATAGGTAATAGCACGAGTTCTGCAGGGATGTTTCGGTGTTTTGCCTGTTGATAAATGTAATAAATATAAGGTTCGGCACGTTTTATAACGCGACGAATATATTCTGGGTGAGATGCGTACCAGTTTCTCTGAGCAACAGTTCTAGCGTTGGTTGACGATAGATCTAACGCAAAGTTAGCTGATAAATCTTCCCAAAATGATACTGCCTCCAGTGGGGTGGCTTGATGGCGGTTGGGGGCTGCGAGGGGGGCGGTGTCTACGTGATATTGCTTTCCTTTGGCGTTGTCCAAAACATCAGTGTTGTTGGTGCTTGACTGTGCATTGTTATCAGCGCTGGTGGTAGAACCAATTAAGGGTAAATTTTTACAGCTAATCAGCATCGTGAGTAATGCGATAAGCAAGGTGCTTGATAGAGTGTTAGGGCCCAAATGCTTAAGAGACTTCATAGTAAATTAAAATACATCCTTCCAGCGACGAATTGCAGCGAATAATGAGATCTCGTCATCAAGTTTCTCATCAGCCCAATCTTCAACAGTATATTTAAGCTGAGGGCTGTCCCAGCGCAGAAATGGGTTTACCTTTTTTTCACTCCCAAGCCAGCAAGGAATTGATGGTGCATTCTGGTCTCGCAGTGCTGCGACTTCTAGTGTGCGTTGTTGAATATCAATATTTTCAGGTTCTACCGCCATTGCAAAAGCGAGATTTGATAATGTGTATTCATGTGTGCAATACACTAATGTATTGTCGGGAAGCGCGTTAAATTTTTTCATGGCAGTTAACATCTGTTCGGCGGTACCTTCAAATAATCGACCGCAACCTGATGAAAATAGAGTGTCGCCACTAAATAAAATAGGCTGACCGCTAGGAAGGGTGCCATTGTAAGCAATGTGGCCTGCAGTATGTGCGGGAACGTCGAGGACATTAAGTGAGATGTTTGCAATGGGAAGTGAAACAGTGTCACCTTCTTTTAATGATACCGTTGAATGTGGAACGGCTTCATTTGCTGGGCTCCAAACTGGAATGTCAGGGTAGGCATTAATAAGTTGGCCAATACCAGCGATATGGTCTGGGTGATAATGAGTGACCAGGATTCCAGCTAAAGAAAGGTTTCTTTTTTCAATAAATTCAATGACTGGTGTTGCATCGCCAGGGTCAACGACGACGACGCGTTCATGATCTGTGATAGCCCAAATGTAGTTGTCAGAAAATGCGCAAATGGGGAGGATTTCGATCATGTTAAGTCCTGGTTGATGTTGGCGAGTTGATATTAGCGGTCTTGGACAGCGTGGTTTGATAGATATTCCAAATGATAACGTAATATTGTGTAGACTTCTTTCTATTAAGTTAACAGTGGCAGTAAAAATTTTGCTACTGTCATAGGATTAGATTTGTTAAAAGGACGAAATCATGGCATTGCCTCGGTTATTTAGACCGTTTCATTCCGCTCATGGACAGTACACTCATGAGTTAGTGAATTTGTGGTACAAAAGTGAGTTAGGGATGCAGATCCTTGAGCAGGAGAGGGGGGTGTTAGATCAGTTGCTTCCGGAGCTATTTGGTTATCATTTGATGCAGATGGGGGGGGTTAATACATCTTCACTCTCGTCAAAAAGCCCTATTAAGCACCAGTTTTTTCTCAGTGAAGATGGGGTCGACCTGTTAGAAAAACATAGTGATGACCCCGGGGAAATTTTACGTTCTCAAATGTCCGCGGTAAAAAGTAAATGTACTGAACTGCCGTTAGCGTCAGATTCTATTGACGTTGCAGTGTTACATCATAGTTTGGATTTTCATGACAACCCTCACGGTATACTTAGAGAAGTTGCCCGCACACTAATGCCAGGCGGCAAAATTGTGATTGTTGGTTTTAACCCTTGGAGTTGGTGGGGTCTTGCAAGAATATTTCTCAAAAATGCCCCCAAAGCGCCCTGGAATGGGAATTTTGTTAGTCCCTATAGGCTTTCCGATTGGTTGAACTTGTTGGATTTTGAGATTGAAGGCTGTGAGTGTGTTTGTTATGGTCTGCCGACAGTGAATCCTCGAACTTCAGCTGCTTTTTCTTGGGTTGGTGCATTAGCTAAGCGGTGGCTGTCTCAGACTGGGGCTGTTTACACATTGGTTGCGACAAAACGTGTTGCTACGTTTACACCGGTTAAGCCTAAAAGATTTCAAAGGCCTTCGTTGGTACCAATACCGCTTAATGGGTTGGTTAGACCCGCATCGCGTAATCCAAGCAACGATGTTGATCGAACAAAATAGCAGTTATAAAGTCGTTCATTTTTAACAATAAGGTAGTTGATTTTGCGTCAGGTTGTTTTAGATACAGAAACCACAGGGCTTGAGCCCTCCGAAGGGCACCGAATTATTGAAATTGGTTGTGTGGAGGTTATAGATCGGCGCTTAACCGGCAATACCTACCATCAATACCTCAACCCAGACCGTGAGATTGATGATGGGGCTATTGAAGTCCACGGTATTACTAATGAATTTCTTGATGATAAACCCCGTTTTAATCAAGTTGCTCCTGCATTTTTAGAGTTCATCAAGGGTTCCCAGCTGGTTATTCATAATGCAGCGTTTGATATCGGATTTTTGAATAATGAGCTTAAAATATGTGATCAGAAATTCGGGTCTCGCTATGGGAAAACACAGGATTATTCCTCTGTGCTAGATACCTTGCTGCTCGCCAGGAAAATGCATCCCGGTCAACGTAATAGCCTTGATGCATTGTGTCGGCGTTACGAGATAAATAATACACATCGAGAGCTTCACGGAGCGCTACTTGATTCCGAGATATTAGCGGACGTTTATCTCGCCATGACAGGGGGGCAAACCAAACTTATCTTGGGTGATGAGGGTGGTGATGGGGAGATATCAGGGGCAACCATTATTCGCCTTGGCTCAGAGCGCTCAGCGCTTAATATCACATTAGCAAGTGATGAAGAAATGACCGATCACAGCGCTAGAGTTGCTGCTATTGCCAAGAAATGTGATGGTGGGGCGGTATGGAGCACGGTTTTTCCGGGTGAAAACTAAGCTCGGTGCTGAAATTGGTATTGTCAAAATGTTACTCAGTAGCCATTCCTGCCTTTAAGGGTGATTTTTTATCAACTAATTAAGCCTAAGTTGTGGTGTGTCTCTTGTTTCAAAGATCTTAAAGGTTTATAAATCATAGGCTTAAACACTGTAATTAATGTACTCTTTGAATGATGATTTTAATCAGTTGAATTATCATGGTTTCATTATGTTTTACTATACTGAAGTCAGTACTACAGTTAATACTTGGAACAATAACAAAACACATTTCTCGCAAAGCCGCGTCGTCAAGGTGTAAATATGGTCGTGATCGAAGGAACAGCCTCCTTAAACTTAGTGAAAGAACAGTTGGATGAATCCCTGTCAGTAGCAGAATCCAGCTTGGAACAATACGCTGAGGAGCCCTCCAATAGTCGACGTCTGACACAATGTATTGATCAATTCCGACAACTACGGGGCGTAATGATTGTTGTTAATCTTCACGGCGCAGCACTGTTGGTTGAGGAAATGGAGGCGCTTGGAGAGTTTATCCTCGATAACCAAGACTCTGACCAAGAAAAGCCGTTAGCCGGTTTGAGTAACGCTATCATGGTGTTAGCTCATTACCTAGAGTATGTTCAGGTTAAGCAATCAACACTGCCTGTGTTGTTGATACCCACCATCAATGAAGTGCGAAGTCTTGCGAAGAAGCCGTTTATTCCAGAGAGTACTTTTTTTAGATTAGGCAGCAATCCCCCTAGACCATCAAAAGAAACTGGCGAGCCAGCAGATCATGGCAAGCTTGAAGAAATTGGCCGAAGGTTGCGCCATATGTATCAGGTGGGAATGTTAGGGGTGTTTAAAGGTGAAGATACCGCGCCCAATGTTAAGCTTATGCGTCGTGCCCTTGATCGTATAGATTCATTAAGTGGTGATGTGCCTATGGCCAAATTATGGTGGTTGGGCCAGGGTGTTTTGGCCGCATTGGAAAATGACGGTGTTGAGGTAACAAGTTCGCGTAAGTCATTGTTGGGTATGATTGATCGTCAAATCAAAGCTACAGTTTTGCAAGCGGAAGTGACGCTCGCTAAAGAAGCTCCTGATAATGTTGTAAGAGAAGCCGTGTTTGTCACGTCACTAGCTGATAAATTAGATGGCGTAGTCACAGAGATTCTTACCGAATTTGGTGTTGTAGAGGACAGGATGGCTGGTTCAGAAATGCAGCGAGAGCAAGCATTAATGAAAGGCCCAAGTGGCAGTGTTATTAAGTCAGTTGTTGATGCTATTAAAGATGAGTTGTCCCATATTAAAGATTCACTTGATCTAGGTGCTCGTGGAGCCCATGGGGATGATGAAGAAAGCTTCTCGCGCATTAGTGAAGCACTTATAAAGATCGCTAACACGTTATTGATGTTAGGTTTGATTGATGCGAGTTCGCTGTTGAAAGAGCAGGCTGGACATATTGCCAATTGGACAAGTACTGCCGATATTGACGCTGATAGCGAAGAGTTTAATGCTGTTGCTGATGCGTTATTGTACGTGGAAAATAGCATTGCATCTTTAGCTCCCCGAATGGGTGGTGCTCATAGTGTGGGAGAAAGTGAAGCGGAAGTTGTTGCCAAGCAGGGTATGTCGATAACCCAGCTAGAAGAAGCGAGGCGTCTTGTTATAGGGGAGTCTCGAGCTGGTCTTTCTTTGGCAAAAAGGGCCCTCACATCGTACATGGAATCCAACTGGGATGGCATGCATCTTAGTAATGTGCCTACAACGTTGAATACTGTATGGGGTGGCCTCACTTTCTTGCAACTGGAGCGTGCGGCTAACGTGATGAAATCCTGTGGTGGGTTTATACATGACCGCTTGATTAACGATCGCTCTAACGAGCCTGATGAACATCTAATGGAAACATTAGCGGATGCTATTACTAGTATCGATTATTACCTTGAAAGTATTGAAAATAATAAGCCTATTGGGGATGGTGTACTTGATGTTGCAGAGGAAAGTATGGATGAGCTTGGTTTTCCTAGCAAAGCAGCATAAGTCAAGCATCTGTGGCGTATCGGCTCAGTGACGGCAGTGATTAAATAAATGTTATACGAAAATTTTGAGCCTGGAGTGATAGCACCTTCACGCAGTGACGGCCCTGTAATTTGGTTTGCTTTTCAGGCAGGCAAATTGATGATGTTTGATGATGGACAGGGTGCGTCGGTTCCTCAAGTTGTTGATTTTTCAGAGTTGAATGTCGGTTACAAATCAACTTACTTTCTTGGCCTCTATTTTGGGCAGCCGGTTTATGCTGTCCATATTCCAGATGACGTCATCCTCCCCGAGCCTTTTTTTCTAAAGGACCTACGTGGGCTGATGACGACATTTGAGGAGACTGTATTTCTCATTGCTGGCAGGGCATTGCAAATCGTTCAATGGGATGTTGATCATCAATTTTGCAGTCGTTGTGGTGCTGAAACCGCATTTCACCATACGGATCGGGCCAAAGAGTGCCCTTCTTGTGAATACACTCAGTATCCTAGGATATCCCCGTGCGTAATTGGCTTGATAACGCGAGGTCCAGAGATCTTGCTAGCGAGATCCGCCTCATTCCCATCTGGAATGTATAGTACTTTGGCAGGTTTCGTTGAACCTGGAGAGACGCTGGAGCAAGCTTTTGCAAGAGAGGTGCAAGAAGAGGTTGGGGTGTCGATTAGAAATATAAGCTACAAGTCTAGCCAGCCGTGGCCATTTCCTCACTCCTTAATGGTTGGGTTTCAGGCAGAGTTTGCGGATGGTGACATCAAGGTTGATGGGATTGAGATTCAGGAGGCTGATTGGTTTCTTGTAGATCAGCTACCATTGGTACCACCAGAGGGTTCGATAGCTCGCTATTTGATTGATCAATATGCAGACCAATGCGCAGATCAATGGAAGCGCTAAGGGCACACTATCGGTAAATTGCCGTTCTATCTGTAATAGAAAAGAGGGAAACACATGGGATATGACTGGATAACCGGTATCGTCATTTTAATCAGTGTTGTATTTCTAGTTGCTGGCGTTATCACATTATTTCGAAAAAATTGGTTCATCAATTGGCTGCGAGGCTCGCTGGGAATGCTTTTTGTCGCTATTGCTGTATTTTTTGGCTTGTTAGCGGTTAATGTTTTCAGCTATCAGCAGATGCAAAAAGAGCAAGATGTTGCAACGCTAAGTTTTGAAAAAAGCGCACGTCAAACCTATGATGTTACTGTTTCTCAGCCTGGCGGGGCCGAAATGCGTTATGAGATACGCGGTGATTTGTGGCAAATTGATGCTCGAATGATCAAATGGAAAGGTTTTTTTGCGGGTGTGGGTTTTGCTCCAGGATACAAGTTAGATCGCTTGCAGGGGCGTTATATTACATTGGAGCAAGAGCGTTCGGCCAAACGTACAGTATATGCGCTTAGTGAGCCAGATTTGGGTTTTGATCTGTGGGCATCGATCAAGAAAAATGCACATTGGCTGTCGATAGTGGATGCAGCTTATGGAAGTGCAACATTTTTACCCATGGCAGATGGGGCTATTTTTTCGGTAAGTATGGGTAATTCCGGCTTGGTGGCGCGCCCTTTGAACGACAGGGCCGACTTGGCGTTAAAGGAATGGGAGTAATACAACACGGAAAGCAGTGCTAAATTGGCGCTGCTAATATTTATGCCTCTTTGCAAGCTTGTAAAAGCTTGAAACCTCCCCATATAACTATCACAATATTATTTTAAAATTCATCATGGCCTTGCTATAAGGCGCCGATTAAAAAAGGCGCCGATTAGAGGTGTCATGTAACTTGAGTAAAGAGGGATAGAGTGTGGTTGAGTTGCTAGCTGAATATGGGTTGTTTTTGGCCGAAGCTGTTACTGTTGTAGTAGCCATATTGATTGTATTTGGGGGGGTCGCATCATCTTCCATGAGTCGTCGTCAGGATGATCATGGTCAAGTAAAGGTGACACACCTAAACGAAACCTTCGAAGAGATGGCTGACGTCCTAAAAGTTGCAGTGTTAACGAAGGATCAGCTTAAGGACGAAGATAAGGCTCAAAAGAAGAAAGAAAAAGAAGATAAAAAAGCTGCCAAAAAGAAAAAAACCGACACTGAAGAGAAGCCAGAAAAAAGGCGAGTGTTTGTATTGGACTTTGATGGTGATATGCAGGCAGGTGGCGTTGAGGCGTTAGGTACAGAGATTACGGCACTATTAACCATGGCAACCGAGAAGGACGAGGTAGTTATCCGGTTAGAAAGTCCTGGTGGCCAGGTGCATGCATACGGGTTAGCTGCTTCACAATTGTCCCGCATTGTAGATAAGAAAATCCCTTTTACCGCTTGTGTTGATAAAGTTGCGGCTAGCGGCGGTTATATGATGGCATGTGTTGCAGATAAAATCGTTGCCGCTCCATTCTCAATCCTTGGGTCAGTTGGTGTGGTTGCCGAGCTGCCAAACTTTAACAAGGTTATGAAAAAATACGATGTTGACTATGACGTATACACTGCCGGCGCATACAAGCGCACGGTAACAATGCTCGGTGAAAATACAGAGGCTGGCAAAGCAAAATTTGTTGAAGAGTTAGAAAGTACACATGTTTTATTTAAAGACATGGTTGCTCATAATCGCCCGCAGCTTGATATTGAAAAGGTCGCAACCGGAGAGCATTGGTATGGTTCTCAAGCCAAGGAATTAGGCTTAGTTGATGAGTTAAAAACAAGTGATGATTATTTATATGAAGCAAGTAAGAATGCTGATGTTTATGAAATATCCTATGAAATAAAACAAACTATGGCCGATAAATTGGGTTTTGCTGCGGAGAAAGCTGCAACACGTTCTTTGACGCGTTTATGGGCCAATATTAGCTCTCGCTATAACCGGTTTGTCTAACGCTATGGAAGACTTTAAGGCGCTCGTTGTAACAGAGGATAATGGATATTACTTGCCGGGAGTTGAGCGACGAGAGCTACAGGATTTGCCTCCTGGTGATGTGCTGATACGTGTTTCTTACTCCTCTATTAATTATAAAGATGCGCTTTCTGCTAGTGGTAATAAAGGGGTGACTCGGTCCTTTCCTCATACGCCGGGTATCGATGCTGCGGGTGTTGTAGAGTCATCTAGTTCTCCCAATTTTAATAAAGGTGATGAGGTGATTGTCACTGGGTATGATTTGGGTATGAACACGTGGGGTGGTTTATCTGAATTTATACGCGTACCTGCCAATTGGGTGGTCAACAAACCCTCAGGGTTGAGTTGTCGTCAGGCAATGGTGCTGGGTACGGCGGGGTTTACTGCTGCAATGTGTGTGGATACCTTGCTTCAGGTTGGGATTGCTCCTAGTCAAGGGCCTGTCCTGGTTACGGGTGCTACGGGTGGTGTTGGTGCTATTGCAGTGTGGCTTTTGTCTAATTTGGGGTTTGAGGTTACGGCGTCAACGGGTAAATTGGCTGCAACTCCATGGCTTACCGCTCTGGGGGCGACCAGTGTGATTAATCGAGATATTATCTCTGAGCCAACAAAAAAACCTATGTTAAAAACCGAATGGGCTGCAGTTGTTGATACCGTTGGTGGAGATACGTTATCAAATGCGTTAAAAGCTGTGCAATATGGTGGTAGCGTTGCTTGTTGTGGGATGGCAGGTAGTACAGAGTTAAACACCAGTGTTTTCCCATTTATTATTCGCGGCATTAATTTGATGGGAGTTGATTCCGTGGAGTTGCCTTTAGAGGTGAAGATTGATATCTGGCGGATGTTGGCTGATGAGTGGAATTTTAAAGAGTCGGGCGTTTTAGAAGGGTTGCTCTGTAAATCCATCTCCTTGTACGGTGTGCCAGATGCGCTAGAAACCGTGCTGGATGGTAAGCACCAAGGTCGTTATTTGGTTTCAATAGCAGGTTAGTCTCGCCGTAGTCGGTCAGATACCGCAATTGGTGACGGGTATCTGAATACAATGATATACGTGGAAAACAAGAACGTTAATATAGCGGTTGCTTGTATTACCATCGATGCTTCGTCCCCGATAAAATGAAGGCTGCTTGCAATGTAGGCAATCAGTAGAGAGAACTCACTGGTTTGTCCTAGTCTAAACCCCACTTCCCACGACAGGTTTTTCTCCTCTCCCGTTTTACGTAGCAGAAATGAGTAAACTGCTGGTTTTAATATCAATACAGCGGCTGCTAGTAGTGATGCGGGGATGATGATGTCGCTAAGTAACGTTAAGTTAAAGTTTGCTCCGATCGTAAAAAAGAACAGAATTAAAAAGAAATCTCTAAGTGGTTTCAGATTGATGGCGATATATTGTGCAATGGGGCTGTTTGCAAGGCTGATTCCCGCGATAAAGGCACCAATTTCTAAGGAAAGCTGAAAGTGTTCCGCCATTATTGCGAGGCTAAGGCACCAGCCGATAGCGAGCAGAAAGATATATTCATGGAAGCGATCGAAGCGCCGAAGTAGGGGGAGTAGTACCCACCGAACAAAGCCCATAGCAAATATGATTAATGCCGGCAGGGCGGCGAGCAGTTGAAGTATCTGGGCGGGGTTTTCTAGGTTGCTGGTGTTGTTGCTACCAGTACCATTGCCACTATTTAGCACTATAAGTACGATTATCGCTAGAATATCTTGTAGTAGCAAAATCGAAATAAGTATCTCACCAGTATGTTTATGATGAAGAACTGTGGTGGGCAGCAGTTTTATACCGATGATTGTGCTGGAGAAAGTGGTAGCAATGCCGATAATTGAGCTCTCCATAAGGCTAAACCCAAATAGACAGCCTATACCGAACCCGGTGAAGCCTAGTGCGAGAGCGCTTAAAATGGCGACTAATGCGGTTTTTGATAGAAGTTGAAGGAAGTTTCTAGGTTGCAAATCGAGCCCAAGGAGGAATAGCAAAAACATAATGCCGATGTGGCCGATCTCTTCGAGGGTTTTTGCATCTTTTACGAGCTCAAAGCCATAGGGGCCAAGCAGAACACCAAGCACAATATAAGCAACGATCAGTGGTTGGCGTGTAAAAAGGGCAAAAGACGCAAGGACTCCGGCACCACTAAAGATAAGAAACACAGAGAATATTAGGGAGTCGTTTCCCATAAGATGATTTACTTACCTTTTAGTGAGTTAATGCATTAGCTTGTGGCTAAGTTTAGCAAAAAATCAGAAGGTATGAAGAATATGAAGGCGGGATGCTGGTATTGGCAAGACTGCCAATACCAGTGTTTGATGTGAGCCCTGCAAAGAGCGTTCATTTGAGTATTAAGGGCGTCGGTTATATATTGGCTTCTTTTCCACTACATCGGACTGATAATCAACGGAGATAGCGCTAAAGCTGGCTAGCGCTTCTTCTATATGCCGGTCAGCTCGAAGGGCGTATGCGTTAAATCCGCAACGCTCCATAAAGCGTAGCTGGTCTCTCAGAACGTCACCAACAGCACGAATCTCTTGCTGGTAGCCGTAGCGTTCGCATAATAAGCGAGCAATGCTGTACCCGCGTCCGTCGCCAAATTTGGGAAAGTTAATGGCGATTAGGTCAATGCTATCGAGTTCTTGGTGGAATAATTCTGGTTCGTCTGAACCTAGCAATAGAACGCCAACTTTCCCCTTTCGAGCAATTAGCGATACCTTGTTCTCTAACCAATAAGCAAGCTCAACAATAATGTTGGCGCTGTCATCGGTAGTTGCCAGGTCTTGCTCTGGGCTATCAATCGTGGTCCATTGATCTTCAACGACTTCTCTGTTTTTAATTATTTTTGGCATAAACCT
This sequence comes from Gammaproteobacteria bacterium 42_54_T18, assembly GCA_002163245.1. GTDB lineage: Bacteria > Pseudomonadota > Gammaproteobacteria > Pseudomonadales > Ketobacteraceae > 42-54-T18. Next base: position 75,801 of record MAAL01000018.1, read on the forward strand.
TCTCCTTAAACGGTGCCATACCAATGCGTTGGTAGGTCATTAAGAAGGTTTCACCTTCTATTCTGCTGGCGATATAGTGTTGGATTATGGTTTCTACAACATCCGCAACGTCATTTTCGTTAAATGATGGCCCGATGATTTTACCCACGCTTGCGCTAAATCCGGCGTCACCCCCAAGGGAGACTTGATAAAATTCTTTGCCTTTTTTGTCTACTCCCAAAATACCGATATTACCAATATGATGGTGGCTACAGGCGTTCATACAGCCAGAGATGTTAAGAGATATTTCTCCGATATCATAAACAAAGTCGTAATCATCAAATCGTTTTTGAATTTGATCTGCAATGGGCAGAGACTTTGCATTTGCTAGGGCGCAGAAATCTCCGCCAGGGCAGCAAATGATGTCGTTGATAGTGTGAATGTTTGCTGTCGCGAAACCGTGTGTCTGCAATTGCTTCCAAAGATCATAAAGATCCTCTTGTTTTACATCAGCAAGCACAATATTTTGATTGTGTGTATTTCGAATTTCACCAAAGCTGTATTTGTCAGCAAGATCGGCAATGACATCTAGCTGGTTATCCGTAACGTCACCTGGGGCAACACTTGTAGGTGAAAGTGAAAGCGTGACTATTTGATAGCCTGCTTTTTTATGCTCGTTGGTGTTTTGACGAAGCCAGATTGAGAACGCTCCGCTTTCGCTCTTAGCATCCACTAGGGATGCAGGGTTGTTCTCAAGTGTTTCGTAGGCCGGCTCTGGGAAGTAGGCTTTCATTTGCTCTATTTCAGTATTCGGTAGATCTAGTGCGCCATCACGAAGATGCTGCCACTCTTCATCTACTTTTTTACCAAATACTTCTGGTGTTAGTGCTTTTACCAGTATTTTGATTCTAGCTTTGTACTTGTTGTCTCGGCGACCGTAGCGGTTATAAACACGCAGTGTGGCCTCAAGATAGGAGAGCAAGTCTTTCGGCGCCAAAAATGGCTTGATTAGCGAGCCTGCTAGGGGGGTACGGCCAAGGCCTCCACCAATAAAAACTTCGAACCCTATTTCGTCAGCATCGTTTTTAATGATGCGTAAGCCCACATCGTTAAAACGAATTGCCGCTCGGTCTTCATCTGTTGCAGCGGTAACTGCTATTTTGAATTTACGTGGTAGGTAAGCAAATTCAGGGTGAAGAGTTGACCACTGGCGAATGATTTCACAGTAAGGGCGAGGATCTGTCACCTCATTGGCAGTAACACCGGCAAATTGGTCGGTAGTTGTATTACGAATACAGTTGCCACTTGTTTGTACTGCGTGCATTTGAACGCTTGCTAACTCACCTAGGATGTCTGGAACATTTTCCATTGAAGGCCAGTTGAATTGAACGTTTTGGCGAGTACTGATATGGGCGTAGCCTTTGTCGTAGGTACGGGCAATGTGGGCAAGCTTGCGAACTTGTTCAGTGTTTAACATGCCGTAAGGAACGGCAACGCGTAAGAGGGGCGCATGGCGTTGCACATAAAGGCCGTTCTGGAGCCTGAGTATTAAAAACTCATCTTCAGATAACTCACCTTTAAAAAAACGTTGTGTTTGATCGCGGTATTGTTCTACGCGCTCATTCAATAATTGTTGGTCATACTCTTTATAAGCGTACATATTCACTTCTCTTACATACTGATTTAGCAAACTAAATTAGATACAGCAACACGCAGGCGCTGCGAAGGCGTGAAGGGTACCAGTATGTTTTTAGGGATAAAAGAAATTTTTCGATATATGGTTATATATAGGTCCTATTTTTAGAAGAACCCATCATTACCTTGTTTTATGTAAGGTTATAGGGTTGCTCAGAGATCGATGTGGGCCCACCGGCGTTGCCGCCAATGATAGGATAGCCCCAGGGCGACTAAGAGTCGTTGCAATAATTGAAGAACCCACACGCTAAACAGTCCATAGCCCAATATTGGACCTACGATAAAGGCTGCTGGCAAAAACAACAGCCATTGAGTAGTGACAGTGATTTTCATTACCGTTTTAGAATCACCAGCACCTAACAGTGTATGCATTAGCACTAACCCTGCTGCGTCAACGCCGATAAATAACGCGGATAGCTGAAGAGGGATACGCCCTAGTTCAATAAGGTGTTGTTCGTGTAGGAATAACCCGAGCGCAACGTCGGGGAAGAGCAATAGCGGCAAGGATATGGCCGTAAGCATAATCACCGCAAGTACCGTGACATCCTTTCCCCACTGGTACGCGTCATCTTTGTCTCCGCGACCCAGAGCTTGCCCAACTAGGGATGCTGCACCAAGCCCCATTCCCATTGATGGTAGAATCAAAAATAGTACAAAGGTGATAAGAACGTGAACCACGGAAAGCTCGGCGGTGCCGATTTGGCCAACAATCCAAAATAATGCAGTAAGCCCAGCAGCAAAAAAGAACTGTTGAATAGAGGCCGGAAACGATAGTTTAAATATGGCAGTTAGTGCCTGCCGATTAGGTCGTTCGGCAAGAAACCCAAATGGGCGAGAATGTGCATAGCATTGTATGAAATAAAGTAGGCTGGCGATGAATAACGCTAGGGTGGTACCTATAGCTGCACCAGGTACGCCCATTTCCGGTAAGCCAAAGGCTCCAAAAATAAACCCGTAGCTGAGTACTGCATTGCAGATATGCATAACAATAAGCGTTCTCATGTACACCATCGAACGATTAATTCCATTCCAGTAGCCGCGGAAGCTAAAGTTAAGCCCTAATGCGAGAATACCTGGAACGCGTGCAGTGAAATATTCTGAGCTTGCGCTGGCAACAAGCGGGTCGCTGGATAATAGTTGCATTAGTGGCGTTGATATAAGAAAGAAAATCGCCATTAGAGGAATGGCAATGATGACAGCCAGGACGAGCCCTGAGTTAAGAGGGGTAGCAATTTTGGAGTTGTCACCTTCGCCTTTACGACGCGCGACCGTTGCTTGAACGCCACTGCCAAGGCCAAGAACTAATGCGGCTGCTAAAAAAGCTGCGTAGCTACCAAGACCAACAGATGCCAAGGCGACACTGCCTAATTTACCAACAAAGTACGCATCAACAAGATTTAAAATACTTTGAGACACCATCCCCCCCATGATAGGGAGGGCTATGCCGAAAATGCGTTGGGTGCGTACTTTTGTCGGTATCATTGCTGTCCTATTCTGGGTCGTACCCCAGGTTTGGCGATAACCATCGCTCTGCTTCGCTAAGCGTTATGCCTTTGTTTGCTGCATATTGCTCAACTTGATCTTTGTTGATTTTCCCTACTGGGAAATAAGTTGCCTCAGGGTTTGCAAAATACCAGCCGCTAACCGCTGCAGTAGGGTACATCGCAAAATGTTCTGTCAGTACGACATCTGTGTTGTTGTCGGCATCAAGAAGAGAAAATAGAGAGGCTTTTTCTGTGTGATCTGGGCAGGCTGGGTAGCCTGGAGCAGGTCGAATGCCTTGGTACTTCTCTTTGATTAATGCCTCGTTGTCGAGAGTTTCATTTGCAGCGTAGCCCCAAATGTCTTTTCGAATTTTTTCGTGCATGTATTCTGCAAATGCTTCTGCAAGTCTGTCTGCAAGGGCTTTGAGCATGATGGCGCTATAGTCGTCATGATCGGCTTCGAATTTTACAACTTGCTCGTCTACGCCTTTGCCCGTGCTAACAATGAAGCCACCTATGTAATCGGTGATGCTTGTATTCGTTGGCGCTATGAAGTCTGAAAGGCTACGAGCAGGTTTGTCTTTGAATTTATCTTCTTGTTGACGTAAGTGAAATAAGGTTTCAATGACATCGCCAGTGTCGTTGTATACTTCGATAGCATCTTTATCATTGGTGTTGGCTGGCCAAATGCCAATAACAGCATCGGTTGTTAGCCAATTTTCAGCGATGATTTTTTTAATCATCACTTGTGCTTCGTTATAAAGATTGGTCGCTGCTTCTCCTACTTTTTCATCGTTTAGAATAGCGGGGAACTTACCCACTAGGTTCCAAGAGATGAAAAATGGAGTCCAGTCTACAAAATCCAATAAGTCAGCAATGTTAACGTCGGTAATACGCTTTACGCCAAGAAAGTTAGGCTTCTTAATGTTGGCTTTAGGCCAATCAATAGCAAACTTTTGTTTTTCTGCGTCAGCGATAGGAAGAAAACTGCGTTTCTTGGCACTTCTTGCTCTACGTTCTCGAACGGTTTGATACTCTTCTTTTCTCGCCTTAATAAAGTCATCTTTTAAGTCGTTACTGAGTAGAGATGTTGCAACGCCAACACTTCGAGACGCATCGGCAACGTAAACAACCGGGCCATTGCTATATTCTGGTTCAACCTTAACGGCGGTGTGCGCTTTAGAGGTGGTCGCGCCACCAATCAGAATAGGCAGGTTGAAATTTTGTCGTTGCATTTCTTTGGCAACATTTACCATCTCGTCGAGTGATGGTGTGATCAAACCACTGAGGCCGATAATATCGACGTTGTGTTTTTTTGCTTCCGCCAAAATAGTTTCAGTCGGAACCATCACGCCGAGATCAATGATCTCGTAATTGTTACATTGCAGAACAACTCCTACGATATTTTTTCCAATATCGTGTACGTCACCCTTTACGGTGGCCATGAGTATCTTGCCGTTTGTTTTGATAGTATCGCCTTTTTCAGCATCAATAAAAGGCAGTAAATGTGCAACGGACTGTTTCATTACGCGAGCACTTTTAACCACTTGTGGTAAAAACATCTTACCTTCACCAAATAGGTCGCCAACAACGTTCATGCCATCCATCAAAGGCCCCTCGATAACATGAATGGGCTTGTCGGCTGCCAGTCTTGCCTCTTCGGTATCTTCAATAATAAATTGAGTGATACCTTTAACTAAGGCATGTTCTAGTCGTTTTTTGACGGGAAGCGTGCGCCATTCTAATGTTTCTTCTTTTTTGACTGTTCCATCCCCGCGAAATTTCTCGGCGATATCCAACAAGTTGTCGGTTCCCTCGGGGGTGCGATTTAAAATGACGTCTTCAACTGCTTTCTTTAGTTCTTCTGGGATATCTGCGTAAATGGCTAGTTGTCCGGCATTAACAATACCCATGGTAAGGCCAGCTTGTATTGCGTGGTATAAAAAAGCCGCGTGAATAGCCTCTCGTACAGGATTGTTTCCTCTGAAGGAGAAGGAAACGTTACTGATACCGCCCGATGTTTTTGCGTAAGGCAGGTTATCTTTTATGTATTGGCAGGCGTTAATGAAGTCCACACCGTAGTTGTTGTGTTCTTCAATACCAGTAGCAACAGCAAAGACGTTAGGATCAAAAATAATGTCTTCCGGCGGGAAACCAATGTCCATAAGTATGTCGTAAGAGCGCTGGCATATTTGCGCTTTGCGTTCTTCTGTATCTGCTTGTCCATCGGTATCAAACGCCATAACAATAATCGCTGCACCATAGGCACGGCAAAGCTCTGCCTTTTCGATAAACTCTTTTTCACCTTCTTTAAGGCTAATGGAGTTTACAATGCCTTTACCTTGGATACACTTCAGGCCTGCCTCAATGATGTCCCATTTAGATGAGTCAATCATGATAGGTACACGACAAATATCCGGCTCCATACCGATCAAATTCAAAAAGGTGATCATGGCATTCTTGGAATCAAGCATGCCTTCATCCATGTTGATGTCGATGATTTGCGCACCGTTCTCAACTTGGTCGCGAGCCACATCTAACGCTTCTTCAAATTTCTCCTCGAGAATGAGACGTTTAAATCGAGCAGAGCCGGTAACGTTGGTTCGTTCACCGACGTTAACAAACAATGAGTCGGAGTCGACGGTGAAAGGCTCTAGGCCACTTAGGCGCATGGCTGGTTTGATGGTTGGCGCTATACGTGTCGCAACGCTTTCAACGCGGTCTGCGATAGCACGAATGTGAGCAGGGGAGGTGCCACAACATCCGCCAATAATATTAACTAAACCGCTATCTGCAAATTCACCAACGATGTCGGCCATCTCTTCAGCCGTTTGATCGTATTCGCCAAACTCATTGGGCAGGCCAGCGTTAGGATGCGCGCTTATCAGGCAAGAGGATTTAGTTGAAAGTTCGTGTATATATGGTCGCAGTTGGTCTGCGCCTAACGCACAATTTAACCCAATGCTGATTGGGTCGGCATGAGAGAGTGAATTGTAAAATGCTTCTGCTGTTTGCCCCGATAATGTTCTGCCACTACTGTCGGTAATGGTCCCAGAAATCATAATGGGAAGTTCATAGCCAATTTCTTTAAAGTGGCGTTTAACGGCAAAAATAGCAGCCTTAGCATTTAACGTATCAAAGACGGTTTCAATAAGGATAATGTCAGATCCACCGTCCACTAAACCTCTAACAGATTCGCTATAATCTTCTACTAGTTCGTCAAACGTAATGTTACGCAGAGCAGGGTTTTCTACAGAGGGTGATAGCGAGGTTGTTTGGCTGGTGGGGCCTATAACACCAGCAACAAAGCGAGGTTTGTTGGGTGTTTTTTGAAGGTATTCGTCAGCGGCTTGGCGGGCAATCTCAGCGCCTTTTTTATTGATATCGTAAGCAAGATGTTGCAAGTCATAATCAGCTTGTGAAACCTGGGTGCCGTTAAAGGTGTTGGTTTCTAATATATCGGCACCAGCATCAAGGTACTCAGTATGAATGTCTTTAATTATATGGGGCTGGGTGATACACAATAGGTCATTATTGCCCTTGAGATCTTTGTGGTGATCAGACAGCTCTTTACCTCGATAATCAGCTTCCTCAAGTTTGTAGCCTTGAATCATGGTGCCCATTGCACCATCTAATACAAGAATACGTTGAGCAAGAAGTTCGTGAAGCTGCTTTATTGAGTTGTCTCTGGGGTTCATTCTAAGGGCCTTATTAGTGAATTACGGGCGAAGTGTAGCAAATTCATTCAGGTAATGTTGGCTTTGGAAGCTAAAATTACCAATCTATATCAAAAAAAGTTGATATAGATTGCCTGCTTATTTTACTACCACTAACATGGGTGCTACATTGGGATGAAAACTTGAGTGATTTGGTTGGTTTTTAAGAGGCAAAGGGATATTATTGCCGGATTATTGGATCGATTGGATATTGGTATGAGCGAAACCTATTTAACTATTACAGACAGTGCGCAAGCATATTTACTCGAATTGTTAGAAAAGCAAGATACCCCTGATATGGGTGTGCGCATTTTTGTAGAAAAGCCCGGTACCCCGACGGCAGAGTGCTGTATGGCGTACACGTCGGCTGAAGACGCTCAGGAGTCTGATAAGGTGCAACAGCTGAATGGCTTTCTTGCACATATAGAAGAAATCAGTGTCCCTTACCTTGAAGATGCAGTGATCGATTATTCTAAGGATCGAATGGGAGGTCAGCTCACGTTTAAGGCCCCTAAATCCAAAATGGCTTCACTGCATGAGAATGCAACGGTAGAAGAGCGTATTAACTATTACCTGCAAACTGAGATTAATCCTCAGCTAGCATCTCATGGTGGTCATATCCAGCTAAACCAGTTAGTGGAAGATGATACGGTAGCAGTCCTAGAGTTTGGCGGCGGTTGTCAGGGCTGTGGTCAGGCAGATGCAACGTTAACTCAAGGTGTCGAAAAGACATTATTAGAAAGAGTTCCAGAGCTTAAGCGTGTAACAGATGTAACGGATCATACCGTTCGAGATAATGCATTTTACAAATAAGCAGCATCAGGCGTGAATTGTTTAGCGTAAAAAAGGCTTCCTAAAGGAGGCCTTTTTTATGGGCGCTTCTTTTTAGTGGGCGCTTCTTTTTAGATTAGGGTAAGGTGGGGTGAAGGATACATAGCAAATTGTTAGCGATTCATTAGAGGGTGTAGCTATTAGTAAAAGAGTATTTGTATCGGTAGATCAGCAACCTTCAGCACCCATTCATTTTGTACTAGCTGCATTAAGTGGTGTGGTTAAGGCTGGAGGAGATATCAGGCCCCTTTTGGCTGAAGCAAATATTCCGCTTAATCTGATTAATGAGCCTAAAACGCGTGTTAGCTCCCGGCAATTCTCCCTATTGGTTCATAAAGTAACGGAGCAGTTAGAGGATGAGTTTTTAGGGCTAGTTGATAAAAAGGCCCCATTAGGTACCTTTGAATTGATGGCTTTTGGTGCTATTCATTGTGGCAATTTACAAGAGGCGATTGATAGAGCTTGTCGATTTTATACACTTATGATTGGGGCGCCAAACTTTGAATTGAACATCAATAATGATAAAGCGCGCCTTGCGCTGGAGTTACCCGCAGACTCTCGACAGACGCAGCAGTTTATTGTTGAGGCCGTTTTTACGGCTGTTCATCGCTTTATATGCTGGTTGGTGGATAGGAAAGTAGAAATTCATGAGGCGGGCTTCCATTATCCCGCACCGATGCATGAGCAAGAGTACCCTTTGTTATTTGGCAAGGATATTAAGTTTTCTTGCTCACAAAGCTATTTGAGTTTTAACAAAGAATACCTTTCGATGCCGATAATGCAAAACCAACAATCACTGATAGAGTTTATGCGTTATGCGCCCTATGGTTTTTTACTCCCCCCTCAATTTGCAGATAGTGTGACTCGACGTATACGTCATGAATTAATTAATGTTGAGCGTGTTACGTTTCCCACGTTAGACGTGTTGTCTGAGTCGCTTCACACGACGCCTTCGACATTAAGTCGGCGCCTTCGTGAAGAAAATACGTCATATCAACAAATTAAAGATGCTATTCGTCGGGACATAGCTATTCATCACCTGACAACATCAACCATACCCATTAGTGAAATATCTGAATTGTTAGGGTATCAAGATGTGTCGATTTTTCACCGCGCGTTTAAAAAATGGTCAGGAGTGACCCCAGGCGCATACCGGTTATCACCCTCTTGAGATGATTTAAACGAATAAGTCACTGTGGTTGAAGTGATATGTCATTGTTCGTTTTTGGTAGATCGTTAACACTCAGGTAATACACGCCACTCCACCCCAAGTAATGCCTGAGAGATAACGTAATATGAGTGATTACCAACAGTATTTTAATGAAACACACAATATTGTCCGACGATCAGCGAAGCAATTTGTAGAGAAGCATATTTTGCCACATATTAACCAATGGGAAGAAGAGGGAGGGTTTCCCAGGGAGTTATATGAGAGGGCTGGGGAATCAGGATTGTTAGCAGTTGGTTATCCAGAGGAGCTGGGAGGTGTAGCAGAGGGTGACGTATTTATGCAAGTAGCCATCAGTGAAGAGCTTATGCGTTCGACATCTGGAGGGCTGGTGGCAAGTTTAGGTTCCTTGCATATTGGGTTGCCTCCTGTTGCGAAATGGGCAACGCCTTCCGTTAAAAATAAAGTCGTTGAATCGGTATTAACGGGAAAGAAAATATCTGCGTTAGCTATCACAGAAGCGAGTGGTGGTTCTGATGTTGCTAATATTCAAACACGAGCCGTAAGGGAGGGGGATTATTATCGTGTTAATGGCAGCAAAACCTTTATCACTAGTGGTATCAGGGCGGATTATTATACGGTAGCGGTGAGAACAGGAGGTGAAGGCCACGGTGGAATAAGTTTGTTACTTATTGAAAAAGGTATGAAGGGTTTTACTACGGGTCGTAATCTTAAAAAAATGGGTTGGCGAGCAAGTGATACCGCAGAGTTATTCTTTGATGATGTAATGGTTCCGGTTGATAACCTTATTGGTGTTGAAAGTTCAGGTTTTTTTGCAATCATGTCCAATTTTTTAAGTGAGCGATTATCACTGTGTATCATGGCATATATGACTGCACAAATGGCTTATGAGGCGGCGCTGTCATATGTGAAAGAACGAGAGGCATTTGGAAGGCCTATTGGTAAGTTCCAAGTGATTCGGCACAAGCTTGTTGATATGGCGACGGAAATAGAAATTGCTCGAGAATATACTTATCGAGCCGCTGCAAAAATGGATGCCGGAGAAACCCCGATAAAAGAAGTGTCGATGGCGAAAAACTTTGCAACCGAAGTGAGCAATCGCGCTACCCATGAGGCCGTTCAAATTTTTGGTGGGATGGGGTTTATGCAGGAATCATTGGTGGAAAGGCTGTATAGAGATAACCGAATTCTTTCTATTGGTGGAGGCACTACTGAGATTATGAAAGAGCTGATCGCAAAGCAGATTGGGTTGTAGGGGGGATAAGATACACGTAAGGGATATTGTGACACCGTGGGCTAAGTGCTTTCGCACTATAGTCCTGAGGCTGAAAACTCTACGGCGGAATGGATTGGTTATTGGCTTTGTGCTTCAAAAGTAAAGCTCGCCTTTAATCCGCCAAGGCTAGATTGGTCTAGTAACAATTCAGCATTATGGTAGTTGGCTCCTTGTTGTACGATAGATAGGCCTAAGCCGCTGCCGGATTGGCCTGACCCGTTAATTCTAAAGAAGCGATCAAAAACCTTGTCACAGAGAACGTCTGGTATCCCGGGGCCGGAATCATCTATGGTGATACAAGGGCGTTCGTTTTCAATAAAGCAGTGCAGGCGGATTTTCCCTTCTGTTGGTGTGTATCGTATGGCGTTATCTAGTAAATTTGATATTGATCGAATAAGTAAAATCTCATCTGCTTGAATGAGGTACTTTTTTTCCTGTGCCTTGTCTACGTTGTTATCAGGCTCTTCAATGTCTAACGAAAATTGATGCTTTTTATGCTCTGCTTTTGAGGCAAGTTGGTCGTAGCACTCGTAACAAATGCGCCGTAAATCAACGTTTGTTTTGGGTTCCATTGAGGCCTCTGCGCGACTCAAGGCGAGCAATTGATTCACTAGATGAGATAACTGTTGAGCAGCTTTCTTAATACTTAGTAATGATGAGGTATGTTCTTGGTTGTTAGACGTTTCAAGCAAATCATCCACATGTATCAAAAGGGCTGCCAACGGGTTTTTAAACTCGTGAGCAGCGTCGCTTGCAAAGCGATTTTCTCGTTGATAAGACGTACTGAGGCGTGAGAATAGTTCATTGAGTGCGTGTTTTAATGCAATGATTTCTGAGGGGGTATTGGGGATTTCAGAAGATTCTAATGTGTTATATTCTTGTTTTTTAACATGTGTTACAAGTTGGTGTAGTGGTCTGAAGCCGCTACGAATTAATAACCATACTGTTAACGCAAAGAGTGGAATGAATATTAGCAGAGGATAAGCGTGATCTTTTGATATGTTGTGGACGAGTTCTGTGCGGATGTCATCACGTTCGCCGACTATCATCCAAAAAGGATCTTTTTTTGAAAAAAGGGTGAAGGTTCTCCACATCTGTCCATCAACAACTTTATCACGGAATCCTTGTTTGAATTGAATCGGGGGGGTTGTATGTATACTGGCGGATTTAAGGAGTAACTCTTTATCTACGCTCCAAATTTGGAAGAATAATTTTTTCTCGTATTTGTGCCCTAACGGAGTGGCTGCTTCTGTAAAGTCACTTAAGTTAGTATCTTTTTTAGCAAGTGCATTGAGTAAGCGTTGTTTGTTCTCTTGAATTGCTTCTAGCGTTAACAAGCCATTAAGTACTCGCGCTGTTTGGACTAAACTCGCGTCAAATAGCTCATCCACTTCTTCCCGAGCGTCTAAATAGACGAGCACCGAAGAGCAGAGCATGAGCAATGATAGGGAAATCAGCAGCCGCTGGGTTATACGTGATGTTAGTGAGTATTTAGTTTTCATTCAGGCGATAACCAATTCCGCGAACGGTTGCTATTAAGCGAGAATCAAGCTTTTTTCGAAGGTTATGAATATGTACTTCAATAGCATTGCTTGAGATGTCACCTTCCCACCCATAAATGATGTCTTCGAGGTGTTGTCGTGTGAGTATGCGGCCTGGATGGTTAACAAACTCTAGGATGAGGGCGTATTCACGCCGACTTAATTCAACTATGACACCATCAAGCCAGACCTCCATAGAAGAGGTGTCTAGTTTAATGGGCCCTTGTTCGATGATATTTGTATTTTGCCCCAATGAACGACGACTTAGAGCGCGTATTCTTGCTTTTAATTCCATTAATTCAAAGGGTTTAACAAGATAATCATCAGCCCCAGCGTCGAGTCCGGCTACTTTATCTTGAACAGTGTCTCTGGCAGTGAGAATCAATGTTGGTACGCCACATTTCTCTCGACGTAAAGCGGTTAATACCTCAACCCCATTCATAGAAGGTAAGCCCAGATCTAGTATGACTAAATCGAACTCTTCATTGAGCGCTGCACTCAGGGCCTGTTTTCCATCCATAAGCCACTCTACGGTGTAGGCCTCTCTTTGAAGGGCTTTGCAGATACCCCCTCCCAGTAACTCATCGTCTTCTACTAGCAGTATTCTCATTGAGGACCTGTGCTTTGAACGCCTGTATTAGGTTGATTTTAGACTATCACAATCAAGCAATGAAGCTGATTTGCGATTTCTTATGAGCTGTTTTGTTTTCTTCGTTGTTGTTTGTTCCTTTTTGGGGGTGTGGTTTGCTGCCAGAGGTGAAGCCTTGGCAAAAACAGGTGTTAGCAAAACCAGAAGTGACGTTTGGAAGCAATGAGCTCGACGAGGGGTTTGATGATCACATTTATTTTAGTAAGGAGGCGTCTAGTGGTGGTCGGGGGTTTGGTGGGGGTGGCTGCGGATGCAACTAAAAAAGAATAAATATTGGCTTTTGAGTCGAGCTGTAGGTTCGCTGTTAGGGGTTCAATCAGGTACGAGTGAGGCAGAGTGGCAGGTAGAAACCGCTTATCGGCATTATTCGGAAGCTGATCGTGTCACGGCCATGGAGCCCGTACTGCAGCTTCACAAAGTTGATGATGAGGGGCGTAAAATTGACTTTACTATAGCTTACGACACTCTCAGCGGTGCTTCTCCCAATGGTGCTGCTGTGAGTGAAAGGCCACAAACATTCACCTCAACGAGTGGCGCAGGAGCGAGCGCTGAATCAATCAGTTCTACGTCCGGAACGGCTTATAAAGATGACGATGATGAATACGAAGGGGATGGTGGGTATAAAACATCGGAGTACACCGTGCAACCCGGTGAAGTTCCGCTAGATCCTAACTTTAAAGATAAGCGGTTATCAATGAGTATGAATTATTCCTGGCCTCTTAATCGTACAATGACAACATCGATTGGTGGTAGTTATTCTAGCGAAACAGATTATCGTTCAGTAGGGATCAGCGGTGGGTTTAGCATTTATCTAAATCAAAAAAACACACAAATTGGCTTGTTTCTGGCTATGGGCAACGATGAGGTCACTCCAGGTGGTGGTACACCTTTGGCATTTACAACGATGAGTGATAAACAAGTAACGGGAAGTTCTGAAAACAAAAATATCGTTGATGGTTTAGTTAGTATTACCCAAGTGTTAAGTAAGCGGGCCGTTATGCAATTGAATTATTCTATGAGCATTTCTGACGGTTACCATACTGACCCATATAAGATTATCTCTTTGTTGGATGGGCTGGGCGATACCCAAGAATACCTCTATGAGAATCGACCGAAAAAACGCATGAAACAAAGTATTTATGGTGCTCTTAAATACCGTATATTTGGCGATACGGTCGATGTTTCTTACCGCTACATGACGGATGACTGGGGGGTTACATCAAACACATGGGATGTTAAATACCGATTTAATATTGATAAGGTATATATCCAACCACATATTAGGCATTACTCTCAGGAGGCGACAGATTTTTATGTGGATAGTTTATTGTCGACAGATGACTTGCCTCGGTTTGCCTCTGCAGATTATCGATTGAGCGCACTGTCTAGCAATACGTTAGGTGTTAAGTTAGGGTGGATGTTTGATGAAAATAAAGAAATATCTTTCCGTATTGAATCTTATCAGCAGGAGGGTGATTCAGATGCTGCGGATATGGAGGCGCTAATACTACAAATCAATTCACTGCTGTCCCACAGTTTGACATAAAAAAGGCCTAATTCTCGATAAGTGTTACAATGCAAGTGCGAACAAACAACGTAATACAAAAGGAAAATTAGGCCTTGGCACATAAT
>MAAL01000145.1 GCA_002163245.1 Gammaproteobacteria bacterium 42_54_T18
TTTATCGAAAAAGCCAAACAGGGCATATTCAAGAGAATGTTCGGAGGAAGATAAATGGCATTTCTGGATTACTTTCGTACCAAACAAAAAAACACGGCAAACACAGCCAAAGAGCGCTTACAAATTATCGTGGCCCATGAGCGTTCCACGCGCAACCAGCCTGACTATTTGCCCGCACTGCAAAAAGACCTTATCGAAGTCATCAGTAAATATGTTGAAATCGACAAAGATCAAGTTTGCGTTAGCTTAGATAAAGAAGGTGAATGCTCGGTTCTTGAACTCAACATCACATTCCCTGAAGAGCACGCTGTAAGTTAATAACAAACAGCTAAAGCCAAGACAAATAAAAAGCCTCGCAAGAAATCTTGCGAGGCTTTTTATTTGTCTTGGCTTTAGCTGTGAAAGCACTCTCGACCCCTGACCAACTACCCTTTTATAACTTCGCGCGTCCCTTTAAACGATTCACGCTCTTCCATCAGGCTCTCATACAATGCTTTTTCGTCATCAGAAAGTGCAGGGCCAGATCCTGCACCCAAATCAATATGAAGGTGCTTCTCCAGCGCTTCTGGCAAACCCTCCGGCAAATCACTATCTTCACTTAACAGCGACACGCCAATTAAATCATTAGGCATGTATAACGGTTTTGCCAATAACATTTTTTTGTGGGGACCCGAATTCAACTCGATATTTCGGATATTACAAATACGCTCAATGGCAATATCAAAGGCTTTTTCAATGCCGTGAGCTCCCACAGAAACGGTTTTATGCTTAGCAGGCTTGTCTGGCAGCTTAATTCTAATTTTAAACTCTTGCCAATCCTTCCTTCCTGCACGTGAACGTGACTGAATTTGCAACCCGACCACTCGGCCGTCATCATGCACAACGCCATCACCACGTAATGCCTTCAACTCTATGTGAGCTTTATATCGCTGATCGAGGCTCTCTTGTAACGCAATCGCTTCTTTTTCTGCACGTTTACGGTCTTTACCTATACGTACATACTTCTGAATTTCCTTGCCATCCCAAGCCTTGGTGATCCGGTAATACTCCCTACTACCATCTTTAAGAACGGTAATCCCCATGCGGCTAAACCTAATGTAGAAATTCTTGTTATTTATCGAATATTGCTTAACGCAAATACATTGAGGGGCCGAAAAAAGATAAATGAAACACACGAGAAAACAACCAGACAAAGCTCTCGCTTATCCGCTTGTGTATAAAAATCCAATTCTGCCCCCAGCCTCAGTATCTATTTGACTACTGAAGCTACTTGTTAATGTACCCGTTCGGTGGTTATTTTCAAGGCTTTTGACGCAAAAAGCAGCATCTCTATGGTCAACTGGGGGGATATTCACCTAGATAAAATAGGGTTCATCAGGGTGCGATGGGCATCAAATATACATTCAATCGAAAACCGAGAGGGCCGACTAAAAGAACTCTCCATCATCTAGGCCAGGCTTAGCATCTTGAGGCTGAGCAAAAGGATCAACAGATAGATCAAAGTCCCCCCCCAAACCCGGTTTCACGACATCATTCTCTGGTACAGAGGGCTCTGGTTCAACAGGAATGCTTTCTCTAACAATAGGGTCATCTTCTGAAAGCACATCAAATCCGTCAATGCCACCATCGATATCATCAAATTCTTCTCCTGAGGGGGCTTCCGGCTCAGGAACCAGCAAGTCTTCAGGCACCTCTTCAAACGCACTTATTTCTCGCTCCTCTTCAACTTCTTCTTCCTCTTCGACATCGCCCAAATCAGCTTCATCAACCAGAATTTCAAATCCTTCAACACCTTCCAGCCCCGCCTGCCTTAACAGGTCTTCCGTAAACTCCTCATCTTCGGGCAACGCCTCCTCCCCACTAAGAATTTTGTCGTCATTCTCTCCCTGATTAATAATAATTTCTACACGCCGATTAATACTTCGATTTTCACTAGAGTCATTTTCTACTAAAGGGCGCGTATCGCCATGACCAACAATGGTAAATTTAGCCGGATCCATGGTACCGGTTTTCAATAATTCATGAGCAACCGAGACCGATCGCGCCGAGGACAACTCCCAATTGGAGCGAAATCGTAATGTCGATATTGGTATATCATCCGTGTGCCCTGAGACAGCGAATACACCATTAATACTTTCAATCGCTCCACGAATCTTATCCATGACCGGAATAAAGCTATCCCGCAACGTTGCCGAACCTGACTCAAAGGACCCCTTCTCCTTCACACGAATAACAATTTGACGCCCCTGAGTTTCTACTTCAATACGGCCTTTTCGAATTTCATCCATCAATTTCGCAGCTGTTTTTACAGCCTCTGCTTGCGTTTTTGCTTCAAGCTTTTTCTTGATCTCTTCCATCGCCTTCGCGACGTCTACTTTCTTATTATCTGCGTTCTTGTCGTCTTCTGAACTTTCCCCCTTACCTTCTTGATCCTCTTTTTCGTCAGACTCAGGTGTACACTCCACATCCAATGTGCTGGCAAGATCATCAACCGTGTGCTGACGCACCTCGTTAAGAACTGTCGGTTCGGGCTTACCGGGAGAAAATTCCTGGGCAATAATAGACGTACCTTTGGGAGTGGAATCTGCTTTTATTTGCTGCTGAACCCCAAACGCCTCCTTCATGGAGCCAGCAACTTGTTTGTATTTTTGTGCATCCATCTCAGAAAAAGCCAACAATAGAACAAAGAAACACATCAACAGCGACATTAAATCTGCAAAGGTGGCAAGATACGCTGGCAGCCCCGTGGGGCATTCAGGACATTCGCACTCTTCATCACTCACGGTTTACACCGCCCAAACCGCGTCAACCATCATCATCTTCAGAACCACGCTTACCTTCAGCAAGATAAGTCTTCAACAACGATTGAATCACTCTTGGATTCTGGCCAGCCTGAATGGCTACCAGCGCATCAATAATCATCGATTTCACCCGAGCCTCTTCATTTGCTCGAGTTTTACATTTGTCAGCAATAGGCAGAGCTACCATATTTGCAATCATTGCACCGTACAGTGTTGTTAACAACGCTACCGCCATCGCTGGCCCGATAGACTTGGGGTCATCCATATTTGATAGCATCTGCACCAAACCCACCAAGGTCCCAATCATTCCCATTGCAGGAGCCACATCTCCAACTTGCTGCCACAATCCAGCACCCTGCATATGGCGACCCATTGCTTCTTTCATATCTTTCGTCAGCATTCCTTTTACAACTTCCGGGTCATGCCCATCGACCAACAATGTAATACCCTGCTGTAAAAAGTCGTTGCTAACCTCCTTGCCCTCCAGAGACAACAAGCCACCTTTACGTGCTGTATCTGCAATATCTACAACTTCAACAATGATTTCTTCAGGGGGGGACAGTGAGAACTTAAAGCTCTTTCCTGCAACTTTAAATGCCCCAAGAAACTCTCCCATAGGGTACTTCATTAAAATCGCAAACAACGTGCCACCAAAAACAACCAGTATTGAAGGTATGTTCACAAAGATCAGTACATTGCCACCTGTTGCCATTGCCGCAATAACAATAGTAAAAGCTCCAACTAGCCCTACCAGGGTTGCTAAATCCACACTTCCCGCTCCATTATCAACACCCTCACGCCTCACAAAATAACCACTTATATAACTTAGTCTAGACAGGATTCTGAATAATTCCGGCTAAGTTGCTGCGTTTTATCGGTTTATACCAAGGTTTCATTGACCAACCCCCCTCTCATTCGGTAAATTGGCCCCTCGAAACGCAGGGGCACGGTGCAATGGCTAAAAAGAAAGACTCTATCGACTTTGAAAAGTCACTGAAAACACTCGAAAAGATCGTAGATGACATGGAAACGGGTGAGCTTTCTCTAGAACAATCCCTGACAGCTTTTGAGAAAGGTATAAAACTCACAAAAGATTGCCAAACAGCGTTAAACCACGCTGAGCAGCGTGTGCAGATTCTTGTTGAACAACATGGCGAAGAAAACCTAGAACCCTTTGAGGCTGACGAGTAGCCCCCCCCCACCATGCAGACCCCTTTCGAATTCGACCTGCCACCCTACCTGCAACAATGCCAAGACGCCGTTGACACCAGGCTAGAGTATTGGCTTATCGAACAGCCAAGCATTTCCCAAAACCTTGCTGAAGCCATGCGTTATGCAACATTTAACGGGGGCAAACGCGTAAGACCCATCCTCGTGTTTGCTGCTGCAGAAGCCTTAGGGGCCAATAAAAATCAAGCCGTAGATGCTGCATGTGCACTGGAAATGGTACACGCATATTCATTGGTCCACGATGACCTGCCAGCAATGGATAATGATGACCTACGCAGAGGCAAACCAACGTGCCACATCGCATTTGATGAGGCCACCGCAATTCTAGCGGGCGACTCCTTGCAGTGCTTTGCTTTCGAAGTATTAACAGAAAGCGATCTACCGGCAATGACCGACAATATCAAGCTAGCAATGATTCGCACGTTAGCAAAAGCCAGCGGAACCATTGGCATGGCAGGGGGACAAGCCCTTGACCTAGCATCAGAAGGCAAACAACTCACACTGGAAGAGCTAGAAACCGTACACCGCCACAAAACTGGCTGCCTTATACGCGCCAGTGTTGCTATGGGCGGCATGATCGCACAAGGCAACGAACAGCAGATGCACGCCCTCGACGAATACGCAGACGCCATCGGCCTTGCATTCCAGGTCCAAGATGACATCTTGGATATCATCAGCGACACCGAAACCTTAGGCAAACAACAAGGCGCAGATATCGCGTTAAACAAAGCGACTTACCCCAACATCCTCGGGTTAGACGCCGCCAAGCTGCTCGCTCAAGACCTTAATCATAAAGCACAAAACGCCCTAACCTCATTTGATGAAAAAGCCTTGCCGTTACGCGCACTGGCCAATTACATCGTTTCAAGAAGTCATTAAGGTTAATTCCCGTCACACCCCAAAGCAATTCAGCCCCCTACCAAGGCACTCCAGAAAAGCCATATAAAGCACTGCCGTTTTCACATCCGAATAGGGTATAATCCCTGCCTACACCGACCAGCCAAGAGTTTGCTGTTTTTATGCTCACTGAAATCCCCTTAACACGCCCTTCTACCCCGCTGCTGGACAGCGTTAACTCTCCAGCACAACTACGTGTACTCAGTGAAGAACAGCTACCAATTCTCGCCCTTGAATTACGTCAGTATTTACTGTTTTCTGTCGGTAAAACCGGCGGGCACTTTGGTGCTGGACTAGGGGTCGTTGAACTCACCATCGCACTGCATTATGTATTTAACACCCCCAGCGACCGCTTAGTATGGGATGTTGGCCACCAGGCCTATCCGCACAAAATCCTGACTGGGCGTCGTAAAGAAATGCTAACACTTCGCCAAAAAGACGGGCTATGCGCGTTCCCCAATCGGGATGAAAGCGAATACGACACCTTTGGAGTTGGCCATTCAAGCACTTCCATCAGTGCCGCACTGGGAATGGCTCTAGGGTCTGAGTTACAAGGCCTACTTAACAAACATGTCGCCATTATCGGGGATGGCGCAATGACAGGCGGCATGGCATTTGAGGCAATGCAACACGCGGGACACCTCAAAACCAACATGCTGATTATTCTGAATGACAATGATATGTCCATATCAGAAAGTGTCGGTGGTTTATCAAACTACTTCTCTCGTATTTGGGCCAGCCGCAGATACAATTCATTACGCGAAGGCGGGAAGAAGGTATTAGAAAGCATGCCCAATGCGATGGAGTTTGCCCGTCGCACAGAAGAGCACATGAAAGGCATGGTTTCTCCTGGAACCTTATTTGAAGAAATGGGGTTTAACTATATCGGCCCCATTGATGGTCACAATATAGAGGAGCTAACACTCTATCTTGATAAGTTAAAAGACCTTCCTGGACCACGAATTTTACACGTCATCACACAAAAAGGTCGCGGCTTCACACCTGCCGAAAAAGACCCTATAGGCTATCATGCCTTAGGGAAAATTGACCCCAAACCGCCAGTAAAAGCAACCACTCAAGACAACACGGCACAAGCAATACCCACCAAGCCAAAGTACTCCGATATCTTCGGGCAGTTTCTCTGCGATGTAGCCGAGAACGACCAGCGCTTACTTGCCATCACTCCCGCCATGCGTGAAGGCTCCGGCATGGTGACATTTTCAAAACGTTTCCCCAAACAATACCAAGATGTCGCTATTGCAGAACAACACGCAGTCACCTTGGCGGCAGGCGCAGCTTGCGAAGGGTTGAAGCCGATCGTTGCTATTTACAGCACTTTTTTACAGCGCGGATATGACCAACTTATTCACGATGTCGCATTACAAAACCTCGACGTACTGTTTGGTATTGATCGAGCAGGCCTGGTTGGGGAAGACGGCCCAACTCATGCGGGTGCTTATGACTTAAGCTTTATGCGCTGCATCCCCAACATGATCATCATGGCACCATCCAATGAAAATGAATGTCGCCAAATGCTTTACACTGGATACCAGTTTCCTGGACCAGCTGCGGTTCGCTACCCTCGAGGCACAGGGCCCGGTGCAACGATTGCACAAACAATGACGGAAATACCTCTCGGAAAATCCAACACCTTACGAGAAGGTAAAGGTATCGCCATTTTGGCATTCGGATCAATGGTTGAAACCGCCCGCCAAGCTGCCAACCACCTTAACGCAACACTCATCGATATGCGCTTTATCAAACCGCTTGATGAAGAGGCAGTCATTCACGCAGCGAACAACCACTCACTCATTGTTACCGCAGAAGAAAATGCAATCATGGGTGGTGCAGGCTCTGCGGTAAACGAAGTCCTCGCTCGCGAAGGCATTGTACTTCCCATTTTAAATCTCGGTATCCCAGACGACTTTATCGAACACGGCAAGCCGTCAGAAATGCTCGACGCCTGCTCACTCACCTCTGCAGGCATCCAAGCAAGCATTGAAGCTCGCCTGCAAAAGCTTGAAAGTCAACGTGATGCAAAAAACGTGAGCTAAAACTACACGAGTAACCTATGTTCTACGCAATCTTTGCCCTTCTATTCCTTGCCCTAAGCACCCTTCCTGGTCTCTGGACACGCTGGACATTATCGCGCTACAGCAAACCTCGTAAAGACATTCAATATACCGGCGAAGAGTTCGCAAAAGCACTCATCAGCAAATTCAAACTACACGACGTCAGCGTTGAAGCCGCCCCAGACAATGGCGATCACTACGACCCCACCGACAAAGTAGTTCGCCTAAGTCCTGACAGGATGAAAACCAACAGCCTAACGGCTATCGCCGTTGCAGCTCACGAAGTTGGGCACGCACTGCAAGATGCCACTCAATACCCCGGGTTTTCCGCAAGCGGCAAGGTTCGCGTGGCAGCCCACCATTTTCGTCAAATGGGTACATGGGTCTTTGTTCTCGCGCCGGTTGTCGCACTTATTAGCAAAAACCCCATTATCGGCATGGTAACAGCAGGAATTGCCTTAATGAGTTATTTCTTATCGGCAGCAGTACACCTATTCAATTTACCCATTGAGTTTGATGCCAGCTTTAAGCGTGCGCTGCCTATATTAGAAGACTGTGAATATCTCAGTGAAAGTGATTTAAAAGCCGCTCGTAAAATCCTTAAAGCTGCAGCAATGACATATGTAGCAAGTGCGCTGTTAAATATTGTGCCGCTTGGACGCTTACGGCGCTAAACAAAATGCACCACACTAAATAAAATTGCCCAAGCAAACACACCCGCCACAACATCATCAATCATAATACCTAAACCGCCGTGTACTTTTTTATCCAACCACGAGATTGGCCAAGGTTTCCAAATATCGAAAATTCTAAATAACACAAACCCTAACAATGCCCAATACCATGTCACTGGTATTGCAATCATAGTAATCCAGTAACCCACAAACTCATCCCACACTATCCCTCCGTGATCGTGTACCTGCCAATCCTTGGAGGTTTTACCGCAAATATAAATCCCCACTATCGCGGCAACTAAGACAACGGCGCAATAAGAAACCAAAGATAACTGTGATAGTGGCCAATACAACAACACCGCCATCACAGTACCAAAAGTACCCGGTGCCTTAGGTGCCGCCCCACTACCTAATCCAATAGCCAAAAAGTGAATAGGGTGCTTAAAACTTGATGACGGGACTTTGTTCATAAATCGACTGGCTCATTTTGGGAAACAAGCAACTTTACCAGGAAATCACAAGCAACCCTAGTGATAGGGCTTTAAACAGCAAGCCCATGATGACAGAGAGGACTTTAAGTCACTATTGATGCCTGACTTGCCCTCTTGCAAAAATAGAGTATTTACTCTAATGTGATTTCACCCTATTTCTAAGCCCCCATACCTATCAACACCAACACAGTGGAGTCAATATGAGCACTCTTTTCGGTTTATCTGTTTCACCCTGGTCTGAAAAAACGCGCTGGGCGCTTGATTACGCCAATGCACATTACCAATATCAGGAATTCACCCCAATGATCTCCAACTTGGGTGTAAGGATAAAATCTAAACGCTTTTTCAACAGGATATCCGTCCCCCTACTAATTGATGGCGACAGTGTGTTCAGCGATTCATTTAGCATTGCAAAGCATGCCAATACACACTCAAAGAAAGACTCGCTTTTCCCTCAAGAGAAATGTGACGAAATTGACCACTGGAACAGTATCAGCGAACAGACACTTGAAGCTGGCCGAGCACTGGTTGTTATTAACATGCAATCCAATCGAGAAGCCTGCTTAAAAAGCTTACCTCCCTTTTTTCCCGAACCTATAAAGCCACTAATGTTGCCGGTAGCAAAATCAGGATTGTTTTATCTAAAAAAGAAATACGATGTTAGCGAGAAAAACGTTCGACGTTATGAGCAAATCATCGAAGATAACCTGCAAAAATTGCAAAAAGCGCTAGCAGATAACCCTCAGTATTTATTAGGCTCTTTTACTTATGCTGACATCTGCATGGCGGTGACATTACAGGTAATAAAACCGATACAAAATCGCCATGTCATGCTCGATTCAGCAACCGAGCAATGCTGGAAAAACGAGGCTTTAGCTGAAAAATTCAGTGACCTTATCGCCTGGAGAGACGACATCTATCAGCAATACCGAAGATAACTGGGATAACATTGTAAAACCCTTCACAAAAAAGCCTCACAAAACGTCACCCCACCTAAAACAAACTACCCGTTTGCAACTTGCAAGCGGGTTTCCTGACTTGCCAAGTACTCATCATAAGTACCCTGAAAATCAATCATTTGCTGGTCTTTAATTTCAACAACCCGAGTGGCGAGTGACGAAACAAATTCTCTATCATGACTAACAAAAATCAACGTACCCTCGTAATTTGATAACGCTAGGTTAAGCGCCTCAATGGCTTCCATGTCCAAGTGATTGGTAGGCTCATCCATAATTAACACGTTAGTATCCATCAACATCAGCTTGCCAAACAACAAGCGATTCTTTTCACCACCAGAACACACTTTCGCCTTTTTATTAAAGTCGTCAGCAGTAAACAATAAGCGCCCTAACGTTGATCGGATATACAAATCATCATGATTTGGTTTTCGCCACTGCCCCATCCAATCAAACAAATTTAAATCAGAATCAAAGTCTGCCGTGCTATCTTGCGGACAGTATCCAATCAGCGCGTTTTCAGACCACTTTATAGTACCGTCGTTCGCTTCGATTTCATCCATCAAGCAACGTAAGAATGTTGATTTCCCCGCACCATTCTCACCAATAACCGCAAGGCGAGCACCCGCTTCCAAAATAAGATCGCCATTTTCAAACAAGGTTCCACCATCAAAACCGTGACCTATATTCTCAAGCACAACAGCTTGGCGATGTAATTTTTTGGCTTGCTTAAAACCAATAAACGGTGTCGCACGGCTCGACGTTTTAACCTCATCAAGCTCTATCTTTTCTAATTTCTTTGCTCTGGAGCTTGCCTGCTTTGCTTTTGATGCGTTTGCAGAAAAACGGTTTACGAATTGTTGCAGTTCATCCATCTCTGCACTCTTTTTCGCATTCTCTGTATGTAGCTGCTCACGAATTAGTGTTGATGCAGCAATAAAAGCCTCGTAGTTACCCGGGTACACCCGCAACTCACCATAATCTATATCCGCCATATGAGTGCAGACGGAATTCAAAAAATGTCGATCATGAGAAATAATAATCATCGTACATTTACGATCATGCAAGACATCAGCAAGCCAATTAATGGCATGAATATCCAAGTTGTTCGTAGGTTCATCCAACAGCAAAATGTCAGGGTTAGCAAACAACGCCTGAGCCAACAACACACGTAACTTCCAACCAGGAGCAACTTGCTTCATAAGCCCAAAATGAAAGGACTCCTCGATTCCGGCTTCTAATAAAATATCTCCGGCTCGACTTTCAGCGGTATAGCCATCCAGCTCTGCAAATTCGACCTCTAAAGCCGCTACTTTCATGCCATCTTCTTCTGACATTTCTGGCAAATTGTAAATACGGTCGCGCTCTTGCTTTACTTTCCATAACTCTGCGTCGCCCATAATTACGGCGTCAACAACAGAATACTCTTCGAATGCGAACTGATCCTGGCTTAACGTTCCTACCGTATTCCCTGGGGTAATTGATACATTCCCAGAAGTAGGTGTTAATTCACCACTTAAGATCTTCATAAACGTTGATTTTCCGCAGCCATTTGCGCCGATTAAGCCATAACGGTTACCGTTACCGAATTTTGCGGAGATATTTTCAAACAAAGGTGTAGCGCCAAACTGCATGGTGATATTTGCTGTGGAAATCAAAGACGTATTCCTGAAAACTTAAGATATTAGGGGATTTAACTGAGGACACCATCAAGGTGCTTTCGAAGGGGCGGACTATAAAGAGTTCGCGCCTCAATGTCGAGCAGAAAACTGTACAGGAAATGTACGAAAAAAGAAAAACAGGTTAAAAGTGCTGGTATCCTAAACTGACAAGCTCAACACAGCCGCCCTCCTCAACAATGGAGGCACCCTCAACGACCTTACCTATTCGTGTAAGTATGACGCTCTGCTCAACAGCTAACGCCTCAACAGATTCCCTTTTGCTCTCTGGCACGGTAAAGCACAACTCATAATCATCACCAGCATTGCAAGCTAACAGCCTTTTCTCTCGCTCGCTTTTATCGCCAAATAGGTCGCTCTTCATAACGGCGTCAGATAAAGGAACCAACTCTAGCTTCAAGCTAGCCCCCGCTTTACTTGCACACAACACGTGCTCAAGATCTGCTAACAAACCATCAGAAATATCAATACAGCTTGTTGCTATACCGCGCAAGGCCAACCCCAAGCCAAGACGAGGTTGCGGCTGATTAAATCGCTGCAATGCATCTAGAAAACATCGATCAAAACGTTTGTCATCAGGTGCGTCAAAACCAGACAGCGCCATATTTAAGCCCGCCGCTCCATGGCCTA
This sequence comes from Gammaproteobacteria bacterium 42_54_T18, assembly GCA_002163245.1. Classification (GTDB taxonomy): domain Bacteria; phylum Pseudomonadota; class Gammaproteobacteria; order Pseudomonadales; family Ketobacteraceae; genus 42-54-T18. Next base: position 11,431 of record MAAL01000145.1, read on the forward strand.
TCACACCAGAAACATACACATCATCACCAACACTGGCCCCGTGCCGAGTTAACGCCTTACCTATTGGCACATCACCGGTGACATGCACTGAAATGGATAATGGGCCCTTTGTTGTATCTCCACCTACAAGCTGAATGCCGGTTTGTTGAACCAGCTTAGCCATACCGTTGCAGAAACCCTCAATCCATTGTGTATCTCTATCAGGCAGCGTAATGCAAAGTGTAAACCAAAGAGGGTAAGCCCCCATGGCTGCCAAATCGCTTAGATTCACTGCCAGGGATTTAAAACCAATATCAAATGCAGAGGTGCTTTCTGGAAAATGTACGCCAGCAATCAATGTATCTGTAGAAACGACTAATTGAGAATTAGCAGGCGGATTTAAGATTGCGCAATCATCGCCAATACCAAGCTCAACGCCCCGCCCCGCGCCTTTTGATGCAAGGGTAGAGAAGTAAGCTTGGATCAGTTCAAATTCATTCACACAAATGATACTTTACGTTTTAGGCTTGTTTTTTTCACGATGCGCACGCACTTCGACCATACGTATCGCTTGTGATGCTTTATCTAAAATACCGTTAACGTATTTATGACTTTCGGTAGCGCCAAAGGTTTTGGCAAGTTCAATCCCTTCGTTTATCACCACACGATAAGGTACATCTAGTCGCTTCAACAACTCATAAATACCCACACGAAGAATAGCCAATTCCACTTGATCCAGGTCTTTCTTATCTCTATCAAGATATTTTTCAAAGCCTGCATCAACATCATTTACACAGGAAGGTATTCCGTGCAACAACATATGAAAATACTCAGTATCCGTTTTCTTGAAGTCATTGTCAGCTCGAAATTGAGCCTCAATATCCGTAAGGTTTGCACCCGTCATCTGCCATTGATATAGCGCTTGCACAGCAAAACGACGCGCCTTTTTACGGGCGGCCGGTTTTGCTGACATGGGCTTAGGCTTGGACTTGGACTTTGGCTCAGCCTTAGACGCAGCATTTGACGCTGCCTTACCTTGCTCTGAATCATTACTCACAATAATAACCTACGCTTCCAGATTACGAAGCAAACTAACCATTTCCAACGCACCCAAAGCAGCTTCAGCACCTTTGTTGCCGGCTTTTGTACCTGAACGCTCTATGGCTTGCTCAATGCTATCCACCGTTAACACGCCAAATGCAACAGGAATATCGGTTTCCAGACTTACGGTAGCAATACCTTTAACACATTCACCAGCAACATATTCAAAGTGAGGTGTTCCGCCACGAATAACCGCTCCTAGAGCAACAATAGCGTCTGGCTTACGAGTCTGCGCTACTTTTTTCACTGCCAACGGCATTTCAAATGCACCGGGAACCCGAACAATTTCAATATCTTTCTCTGCGATGCCGTGACGTACTAGTGCATCCACAGCACCGTCCACAAGGCTTTCAACAACAAAGCTGTTAAAACGCCCTACAACCAGTGCAAATCGTGCAGAGATGGGTCGAAAATCACCTTCAATTGTTTTGATATTACTCATTATCTAATTACCTTATTCATTAGTCGTATGTTTTGATACGCATAGCTTGTTCATATGCTGTGTGCTTTATTCGCTTAATTCGTTACTGCTGATATAACCTGACACCTCTAAGTCAAATCCAGACAGCGCGTTAAAACGCATTGGGGCACTCAGCAAACGCATTTTACTGACACCAAGCTGACGCAATACTTGTGCGCCAGTACCGATATTTCGATACACACCTTTACCATCTTGAGTTTGCTCTCGATTAGGTCGTCGCCCCTGATAAAAACTCTCTACCAACTCACCAATACATTGATCCTGGAAAGAATCACCTAGCAATAACACCACACCCGCATCAGACTGAGAACTCACAAAACGCAAAGCACGGGAAAGACTCCAACCCGAACCTTCATTTTTAATCGCCCCCATCAAATCACGAATTGGATCTGCTATATGAACCCGAACATATGGCTCCTCTGACGCAGTCAAATCACCTTTAACCAAAGCAATATGTGTTTGGTTTTCAATAAGATCTTGAAACACATGCATTTGAAAATCACCAAACTCTGTCGGCAAGGTTTCTTCCCGCAATTTCTCAATGGTTTTTTCATTAAAGGTACGATAGTGAATCAAATCAGCAATGGTACCGATTTTTAAGCCATGCTCTTCTGCAAAAACTTCTAAATCCGGGCGGCGAGCCATAGTGCCATCTTCATTCATGATCTCTACAATGGCAGCAGCAGGTTCATAACCTGCCAATCTCGCCAAATCACAACCCGCTTCAGTATGCCCTGCTCGGCGTAATACACCGCCGTTTTCTGCTTTTAACGGAAATATATGCCCCGGCTGCACAATATCTTCAGGCTTAGCATCACGAGCCACCGCAGCAAGAATCGTTGTCGCCCTATCAGCTGCAGAAATACCTGTCGTCACACCTTCCGTCGCTTCAATTGACAGCGTAAAGTTAGTGCCATGCTGACACTGGTTCGCATCAACCATTAACGGCAGCTTCAACTTTTCACAACGATCTTGAGACAAGGTCAAACAAATCAAACCTCTCGCATGAGTTGCCATAAAGTTAATATCCGCTGGGCGAACCATATTAGCTGCGATAATTAAATCGCCTTCATTTTCACGATCTTCATCATCCATCAGGATAACCATCTTACCCTGTCGAATATCGTCTATTAGTTCTTCTATGGTATTCAGCTTCATTTCTGCTTCCTACTAAATTGTCGTATTAAGTGAGCGATTGTATTAATTCGTATATTTAAAACTATCGTCTATTCAAAAAGCCATTCTCAGCAAGGTGCGCCAATGTCACACCTTGTTCTTTATTCGTTATGGGTTCTGCTGCTTTATCACCAAGTAACAAGCGCTCCAAGTAGCGAGCTATGATGTCCACTTCCAAATTCACCTCAACCCCCGGCTGCCACAAATCGACAGTGGTCTCACCAGAAGTATGGGGCACTATATTCAACGAGATGATGGCACCGTTAATATTGTTAATCGTCAAGCTCACGCCGTCGACACAGATAGAGCCTTTTTCTGAGAGGTATCGCGCCAATTCATTTGGCGCCTTTACCTCCAAATGAATAGATCGCGCGTCCTCTTTTCGAGATAAAACCTCACCTAGTCCATCCACATGCCCACTGACAATATGTCCACCCAAACGGGTGGTTGGGGTTAACGCTTTCTCTAAATTAACGTTTACACCAACGGAAAGCTGTTTAAAGCTGGTTCTTTTTAAGGTTTCCAAAGAAACATCAGCCCAAAAACCATCACCAAGCAACTCGATTACGGTTAGGCACACGCCATTAGTAGCAATGCTATCCCCAAGCTTTACATCACCTAAGTCTAGCTTGCCACTATGCACTCGCAACCTAACATCACCGCCGCGGGTTTCCATTCGGGCGATATGCCCTACAGCTTCAATAATACCTGTAAACATTTATGACTTTCCTAAAGCGCAGGGGATCGTGTAGTGAATACATAGGTCATCACCCACTTGTTTCACACCTTTCATTGTTAGAGGTAGTTTGTTTTTCATGGTATCGATTCCCGGCATCAACAACACTGGCCGAGCGTCACTGCCCATTAGCGTTGGAGCCATATACAGAACCCATTCGTCCACCAAACCTTGCTGCACAAAAGCACCAGCAGTCGTCGCCCCCGTTTCAACAAGCACCTCGTTCACCTCACGCCGAGCCAATTCGGCCAACAATGCACAAAGATCAACTTTGGGCACCTTAGCCTTGCTTGGCAAACACAAGACCTCTGCACCGGCAATTTCCAAGGCAGCTTGACGCTGTTTATTCTCTACCGCACACACAATTAGCGTATTTCCAGGCAACGTTAACATTTTACCTGTTACAGGAGTGCGCAATTGAGAATCAAGAATAACCCGCAACGGCTGTATAGGTTCAGCCAAAATGTTAGGCCACTCATCTTGGTTAGCCCATGTCTCAGGCCGTACGGTTAAAGACGGGTCATCGATAAGTACGGAGTCAACACCGGTAATAATCGCTTCGCTTCGAGCCCGCAAGCGCTGTACGTCTTGCCGAGCGCCAGCTCCTGTTATCCACTGGCTTTCACCAGAAGCCATCGCGGTGCGGCCATCCGCACTCATCGCTGATTTCACTCGTACCCAAGGTTTCCCCACGGACATGCGCTTTATAAACCCTGGATTCAGTTGTTCCGATTCAGTTGTTAACAATCCGCACGACACATCAACGCCCTGCTCCCGTAACATGTCAAAACCATTACCAGAAACCAATGGATTAGGGTCCTGCATAGCACCAACGACACGGGAAATACCAGCATCAATTAAAGCCTGAGAACAAGGAGGGGTTCGACCAAAATGACTGCAAGGCTCAAGAGTAACGTATGCTGTGGCCCCTAAAGACTTATCGCCAGCTTGAGCCAGGGCGTTGACTTCCGCATGGCCTTGACATGCGACTTGGTGCCAGCCCTCTCCAACAATATGTCCATCGTTAACAACAACACAACCAACACGAGGGTTCGGGTGAGTGCTATAAAGGCCTTGCCTGGCTATTTGTATGGCACGGGCCATATAGCGAGTATCATCTGTAGAGAAGGCCGATGGTTTCATAAAGAACACTGCGTATATGCATATAAATTAAACGAAGCCGCAGTATATCACATTCAATTATGGATCACTGCCAACATTTGTTTCGATAAAACAGCCTTGTAGATGACAATATCTTTACTATGATTTAAGTACCGGAAACAAATCCCATCACCAAAGCTAAGGACTGCACAGTAAGGTAAAAATGCAGTTATGAGCATCAAAAGTAAACTTCTCGCCCTATGTATTACGTTAGCCGTACTACCGGTTCTCCTTGTCACATCTACCGTCGCCTGGTATGCCTATGATAACGGCCGTACAGCCATTGAAGAGCAAGCTAAAGCTCAGCTAACGTCGATCAGAGACATCAAAAAACAACAAATAGAATCCTACTTTCAATTTATCACCCAACAGGTTCAAACCCTGTCCAATGATAGAATGATTATCAATGCCATGAAGGAGTTAGACCAATCTTTCGGCCAAGTCCGCCAAACAGCCTCACTGAAAAGCCAAAGTGAGCTTAAGAGCGACCTCTCAAATTATTACAACAATCAGTTTGGTACCGAGTTTAAGGCAAGAAATAACAATCAAAGTACCGACACAAGTACGCTAATCAACTCTCTCGACAATGATTCACTCGCAATGCAATACCTGTATATCACCAATAACAACAACCCCCTTGGTGAAAAGGACGCTCTTACCGATACCGGTGACAATACCGACTACGCAAAAGCACACGCGCTATACCACCCTCACATCAGAGACTACCTGGTCAAATTTGAATATTACGACATTTTTTTGGTATCGCCTTCTAGTGGCGATATTATTTATTCGGTTTTTAAAGAGTTAGACTTCTCCACGTCACTTACCGATGGCCCTTACGCAAATTCGGGCATAGGGGAGGCGTTTCGTCATGCCAATGAATCTGACACCAACGCCTACACCTATCTCTCAGATTTTTCACCCTACCTCCCTTCATACAATGATCCCGCAGCATTTATCGCATCTCCCATTCTCGATAATGGGAAAAAGATAGGGATATTAATTTTTCAAATGCCTATCGACAAGATCAACAGCATCATGACACATGAACAACACTGGGCCAGCTCAGGCCTTGGGGCATCAGGTGAAACCTACCTCGTGGGCGGCGACTATACAATGAGAAGCATGAGCCGCTTTCTACTAGAAGACCCTAACGCTTATTTCGAACTAATATCAAACCTTGAATCCATACCCCTAGAAAGCCAAGAAGCTATTAAAGCAAAAGCCACGAGCATTGGGTTACAGCCCGTTAAAACCCAGGGGTCGATCTCCGCCATAGAAGGAGAAAAAGGTTTTGCCATATTCCCAGACTATCGAAATGTTAATGTACTTTCTGCCTACAGTCCCTTAAATATAGAGGGTTTACAATGGGTAATAATGAGTGAGATTGATCAAGAAGAAGCGTTTAAGCACTCCTATGAACTAAAAGATAAAATTTTTATCCTTGTAATAGGTGCAATCATCATTACTTTAATTATTGCTACCGCCTGCGCTAGCTTCCTGACTAAGCAGTTTACAGCTCCTCTTGAAGTATTTTCTACAACAATACTAGCCATAAACCAAACCGCCGATCTCTCGAAAAGGATTGACGTCGAAGGTAACGATGAAATAGCCCGAAGTGCAAAAGCTATTAACAGCTTACTACAGCAATTCCAAGACACCATTCAGTTTCTCATTAAAACGATTCAGCTTTTAAAATCCTCTTCATCCGACATGGCGATGCAGACGGCTCAATTAAAGGAGGCCGCACAACGCCAAGAAACCCAAAGCCAGCAGGTTGCTACGGCCTCAAGGCAGATGGCGACTTCTGCGAATGAAGTTGCCAAAAATGCTGAACAAGCATCTACAGAAACTTACAACGCCAACGATGCAGGAAAACAGGGCTCAACTATCGTAAAAAGCTGCATTCAAAACACGGAAACCCTCACAAACAACGTATCTCAAACCCATAAAAATTTAGACAAAGTAGTTGAAAATAGTCGAGATATTGATGCAGTTCTTCAAGTCATTCAAGATATTGCTGAGCAAACAAATTTACTCGCGCTCAATGCCGCGATCGAAGCTGCCAGAGCGGGGGAGCAAGGCAGAGGTTTTGCAGTTGTTGCTGATGAAGTTAGAACACTGGCTCAAAGAACCCGAACCTCCACCGAAGAGATCAAGCGGACAATTGACAAACTTCAAAATGACGTTAATGCGTCAGTCTCTGCAATCGAAGAAAGCACCGAACAAGCCACTATCAGTACTGGAAATATTAATGAACTTGGAACCTCGTTATCAACCGTTACATCTCATTTAGAACTTATTTCTAGTATGAACGAGCAAATTGCATCAGCAGCAACAGAGCAGCTTGCCACTGCAGATGACATATCAAAAAGTATTCTGGACGTAAGTGAAGCATCAAAAGAAACATCTTCCATCTCAGAAAAAACGGCCGCTGCGGGTGAAAACATAGAACAGCTGGCAACCCAATTGCAAGAGTTTGTCTCCAAATTTAAAATCTAACGTTCGCTTAGCTGTCTTTTTGCAAGCGATCAATTTCATCTTTAAATTCACTAATGTCCTGAAAGCTGCGATACACCGATGCAAAACGAACAAATGCCACTTCATCTAACTCTCTTAACGCTCCCATCACCTGCTCACCAACTACTTGTGAGTCTACTTCTCGTTCTCCGGTCGCCCGTAAACGAGAACATATACGATTCACGGCAGCCTCAATTTGTTCAGTACTCACTGGGCGCTTTTCAACCGCTCGCTGAATACCGCTACGCAATTTACTCTCATCAAAAGGCTCTCGAGTACCGTCTTGTTTTACCACTTTAGGCATGACAAGTTCTGCCGTCTCATAGGTGGTATAGCGCTCGCCACAAGCCACACATTCACGGCGACGTCGAACTTGCGTGCCATCAGCCACAAGGCGAGAGTCAATAACTTTGGTTTCATTCGCATTACAAAACGGGCAATACATAGTACCTCCTTTACATTGTCTGTTATAAAAAAGGCCACCTCAAAGGCAGCCTTTTTTATTTGAGCAATCATTCGTAGGTTAAAATCATTATACCGTTATAGTGATTTTAACCTACTAGCGCGCTATTTAACTTCCGTGTTATTTACTTCCATACACGGGAAGCTTCGCACAAATCACTCCAACTTTCTCTTTCACTTGAGCAATAACAGCTTCATCACCCATGTTATCAAGAATGTCACACATCCATCCTGCAAGCTCAGTCACATCTGCTTCACTAAAACCACGGCGAGTTACCGCTGGTGTACCAATACGCAAACCACTTGTCACAAAAGGAGACAATGGGTCATTTGGAACCGCATTTTTGTTAACCGTAATGTATGCCTGACCTAACGCCGCATCAGCATCTTTACCGGTGATATTTTTGCTAATAAGACTTAGCAAAAACAAGTGGTTATCTGTACCGTCCGAAACCACATCAAAACCACGCTCAACAAACACTCTTGCCATTGCCTTAGCATTCACAATCACTTGTTTTTGATATTGCTTGAATTCGTCACTCGCCGCTTCTTTGAAGCAAATCGCTTTAGCAGCAATTACGTGCATTAGCGGGCCACCTTGGCCTCCTGGAAATACAGCAGAATTTAACTTCTTCTCTATTTCTGGGTTCGCTTTAGCGAGAATCAAACCTCCACGAGGGCCACCCAGTGTCTTATGGGTAGTAGTAGTCGTTACATCTGCAATTTGTACAGGGTTAGGATACTCACCCGCTGCAATCAAACCTGCAACGTGCGCCATATCAACCATCAAGTACGCGCCAACTTCATCGGCAATATCACGAAAACGCTGCCAATCCATTACGCGAGAGTATGCAGAAAAGCCTGCGATAATCATTTTTGGTTGGTGTTCACGAGCTAACGCTTCAACCTGATCATAATCCACTTCGCCGGTTGCATTGTTAAGTCCATACTGAACAGAATTATAAATTTTGCCAGAAAAGCTTACTTTTGAACCATGAGTAAGATGACCACCATCAGCCAAACTCATACCTAATACAGTGTCGCCCGGCTTAAGCAGCGCCATATAAACCGCTGAGTTAGCTTGAGAACCAGAGTGAGGCTGCACGTTAGCGTAATCGGCACCAAACAAGGCTTTAACACGATCAATCGCTAATTGCTCAGCCACATCGACATGTTCACAACCGCCGTAATAACGTTTAAAAGGGTAACCTTCAGCATATTTGTTTGTTAAAACAGAACCTTGCGCTTCCATCACAAGAGGGCTGGTATAGTTTTCAGACGCAATCAGCTCAATATGCTGTTCCTGACGACGTTCTTCGTTTTCAATGGATTCTGCGATTTCTGGATCAAAATCAGCAAGCGTTAGGTCAGGCGAAAACATAGCAAATCCCCACAAGTGGTCGGTTTTATAGGTGTTAATCAAGGTCTTGATTAAGAAAGGCGGGTATTTTACACGAGTAGAGCGCAATGGCACATGAAACTACGTAAATAATTGCAACTCTGGTCTTTCTGGAGTAGCTTGAACCGCATATTTCTCCTAATTGTACTCAATCACAAACTCCTGCAATGGCACCTTAAAACCTATGGCTCAATATATCTACACCATGAACCGCGTCAGCAAAGTGGTTCCTCCTAAACGCACTATTCTCAAAGATATTTCGTTATCCTTTTTCCCTGGGGCCAAGATTGGGGTTTTGGGCCTGAATGGTTCAGGTAAATCCACCTTACTACGTATTATGGCTGGTCTTGATACTGACATTGACGGGGAAGCTCGCCCTCAAGCTGGCATAAACATTGGGTACCTCCCGCAAGAGCCTCAGTTAGACCCTGAGAAGGATGTTCGAGGCAACGTGGAAGATGGCGTTAGGGAAATGAAAGATATCTTAAATCGCTTTGATGAGGTCAGCATGAAGTTTGCTGACCCCATGAGTGATGATGAGATGAATGCGCTATTAGAAGAACAAGCCGAACTTCAAAATAAAATCGACGCTGGTAATGGTTGGGAAATTGACCGCACATTAGAAATTGCCGCTGATGCTTTGCGTCTTCCACCTTGGGAAGCGGATGTAACAAAATTATCTGGAGGTGAACAGCGTCGCGTCGCGTTATGCCGCTTACTTCTCTCAAGCCCTGATATGCTGTTATTAGATGAGCCCACTAACCACTTGGATGCCGAAAGTGTTGGCTGGTTAGAGCGTTATCTCCACGATTTTACCGGTACCGTTGTTGCCATCACCCATGACCGATACTTCCTTGATAATGCTGCACAGTGGATTCTAGAACTAGACCGTGGACACGGCATCCCTTATGAAGGGAATTACTCATCTTGGTTGGAACAAAAAGAGCAACGCCTCGCTCAAGAAGCGAAACAAGAAGTCGCTCGTCAGCGCAGTATCCAATCTGAATTAGAGTGGGTACGCTCCAACGCCAAAGGTCGTCAATCAAAGAGCAAAGCACGTTTAGCTCGCTTCGAAGAACTTGCACGCCAAGATGACAAGACACGCAATGAAACCCAAGAACTCTACATTCCCGTCGGGCAACGCTTAGGGGATGAAGTAATAGAGTTTAAGGGCGTAACAAAAGCCTTTAATGACAAACTATTGTACGAAGACTTGAGTTTCCGCATTCCCCCTGGCGCAATTGTTGGTGTTATAGGTCCTAACGGAGCAGGTAAAACGACATTATTCAAGCTCATCTCTGGTGAAGAAAAGCCTGACAGCGGCGACATCGATATTGGTAAAACCGTTCAAATTTCTTATGTTGATCAAAACCGCGATGACCTCGATGGTAGCAAAACCGTATGGGAAGAAGTCTCCGATGGGCTTGATACCATATCTGTAGGAAACTTTGAAATGCCGTCTCGCGCCTACGTGGGTCGTTTTAACTTTAAAGGATCTGACCAACAGAAATTTGTAAAAGACCTCTCCGGTGGTGAACGCAACCGATTGCACCTGTGTAAATTGCTACGCAAAGGTGGCAACTTATTGTTATTGGATGAGCCAACTAACGATCTGGATGTTGAAACTTTACGAGCACTAGAAGAGGCACTTCTCACGTATGCTGGTTGTGCAGTAGTAATCTCTCACGATCGCTGGTTCCTCGATAGAGTATCAACTCATATTATTGATTTTGAAGGCGCAGAGGGCGTTGAGTTCTTTGAAGGTAACTTTACTGAATACGAAGCTTACAAAAAGAAAAAGTACGGTGAAGAAGCGTGCAAGCCTAAGCGCATTAAGTATAAAAAAATCAGTTAATCGTATTTTTCAGCGGCATATCAAATCGATATGCCGCTTCTTCCCTCCCTTCTAGCCTTTCTTTTTATCGGCAAAATGATCCAACATTTTAACCACCTTCTCTTTCTGTTCTACCGTTAGCGTTGCATGAAACACCGATAGCTTTTCAATCACTGATGGCGCAACACTTAACATTCGTCCTTGATGTTGCTCAAATTGATGTAACACTTCCGTTTGATCTAAGCTATCCGCCATAATCAGTGACTTTGCCTGATCTAAATGACCCTGCTTTTCTTTCCTAGCCTCCTTTCTAAGTTGTTTTAACTCGTCGCGAATTGCAAACCATTTTTCTTCTTGCACCTCGGTTAAATCAAGTTTGTAGGCAGCGATATCAAACATCATCCCACCACGACCTTCGTGGTGACCTTTGCATGCGGTTAGAAACAGCCCGCTAAGCAACATCACCACAACCAACTGAACTTTTCTCGATAACGATACGTTTTTCATTTGTAATTCCTTACGGTGGTAACCACCTATTAACAAAAGATATGATTCAAAGTACACCTTGCCTGCTGCCATTGTTGATTAGTATCTAGCAGGTATACCCACACCTTATAAAATCCAGCACTCAAAACCTTGTCAACAACGTAACCAAATGCAATAAATTGTGACATCTAAGACAAAACACTAGCCCCTACCCAAAGAGTGAGAGACACTAAACCTGCCTCAACTAAACGACAAAGAGCAGTCACACAGAGCAACTATCTTGAAAACACCGTTATGGCTAACATTCTGTTAATTGACGATGATGAAAAACTTGGATCACTGCTATCAGATTATTTTCAACAATTTGAATTAGCTGTGACCCATGCCCTAAGCCCCTCCGAAGCCTTCAAAGCATTAGATCAATCGCCCTTTGGTCTCATCGTTCTTGATGTAATGCTTCCTGAAATGGACGGGTTTGATGTATGCAAAAAAATCCGCAATACCGTATCAGACTATCAAAGCACACCCATCATCATGCTCACGGCGCGGGGGGAAGTAACAGATCGTATTGTTGGGCTTGAACTAGGAGCCGACGACTACCTACCAAAACCTTTTGAGCCTAGAGAGCTTGTCGCACGCATACACAATATTCTTCGTCGTCACAGCAATCCAAACAACATAGCCACCCGCCCTGAGAAAAGTAATACCAATAAAAGAATCCGTCGACTAATCTCAACCAATATAATTGTTGACCTCATCAAAGAACAAGTGCAACTAGATGACCATTCAATTGAACTCACCACAATGGAATTCCTGTTAATCACGTTATTGATGAAAAACCCGAATACAGCCTTTTCTCGCGATGACATCATGAACAATCTACGTGGTATCGATGCAGACCTATACTCCCGCGCTGTAGACACCCTTGTCAGCCGGCTTCGACACAAACTACATGACACCCAAAAAGTAGCTCGCTTTATCAAAACTGTATGGGGGAAAGGCTACTCCTTTATCGGAGAAGTGGATCAATGTTAAACGCAATAAACAGGGCTCAAAAAACGATATTCGGGCGTCTCCTGTTAACCTTTCTAGTAACCGCTTCAAGCATTTTAATCGTGTTGTCGTTCTCGTTAAAAATGGCAACAAAGGATGGCGAAAGCAGGCGTTCAAAGTTCGCCGCACTTTTTGGCAACCATGCGGCCTACATCATAGCCGACATAGGCACCCCTCCCGACATACAAAGGGCAAAAACCGTTGCAGAGACCTCACATATTCAAATCATGATTAGCGGGCCTGACCTATTATGGAAATCATCACTAAAAATCACAAACCCTGATAATATCAAAAAGCACAAGACACCCCATCAGCATAAAAACCACAATAACTTAACGTTTTCCATGGGGCGATATCAAAGCCAACACTACTTCATTATTCAAAAACAAAACTACACCTTTTATTTAACAGGTTTAAGGCCTTTCATTCGAGAGGATGGCTATCTTTGGGGATGGGCGGCACTATTTTTTTGCGGTTTTATTTTGTATCTCAGTTACCGTGCAGTTAATTGGCTAATTGAACCGCTAAAACAAATAAAACAAGGGGCTCAACGCATTGAAAAAGGAGAGTTATCCTACCGCATAGAATGTAAACGCAACGATGAAATCGGGCAAATCACTAATGCGGTAAATAGTATGGCCACTGAGCTAGAGAAAATGCTAGAAGCTAAACGCCAATTACTACTGGCCATTAGCCACGAGTTACGCACTCCGTTAACTCGTGCCAAAGTCGGCATTGAATTTATAGATAATCCAAAAATAAAACAAAGCCTTCACGAAGACCTCGCGGAACTTGACCATCTCATCAATGAACTATTAGAAGCTGAACGACTCAATGAAAAACACGACGCTCTACACATCTCTCCCATTGATATCAATGCACTGATAAAAACTATTAAAGATGAAACGCCAGATCCTAATCAACTCATCCGCACCCACTTATCAGATTCACTCGTCACACTAAACGGGGACCCTTTGCGAATAACGTTACTAATAAAGAATTTAATAGGGAACGGGTTAAAATATGGCAATAAAAAAACCTTAGACATCTCATGCACTGAGAAAAAATCAATACTGAGCATTACATTTGAAGATCAGGGAGATGGAATTTCTGAACAGCATTTAGCCCATATAACAGAACCCTTCTATCGAGCAGACAACGCAAGACAACGTCAAACCGGAGGTTACGGACTAGGCCTTTATTTGTGCAAGCTTATAGCAGAGGCACACAAAGGTCAGCTTAGTATCACAAGCACACTAAAAAAAGGCACCCGTATCACTGTGACTCTTCCGCTACGATCGTTAAATTAAAACAACCGAGCTAATAAAGGCAGACTATAAAACATTTCTACATCGAAATAGTTTTCAATCGTCCCATTCATAATCAGAAAGATCATCGTGAAGTTGTTTTCGTTCTAACAACTGCTCAATCTTTCTAAAATACTCACCGGAACTGCGCTTCACCTTGGTTGCTTCTAATGCTTCAGAAGTTTCCTCCATTTGTTCCGCTAAAAAGTCTTCAATAAACTCGATAGGTGTATCTTTTTCCTGCTGTCTTATGCCTGGCATTTTTTGTACCTCATACTTTCGTTTAGGTATTACACAAAATTTGTTATCCAACCACTGTACGATTCAAAACACATTTTAACATTTGCTTTTTTATCGAATTTTCACCATATCAAATAAACTAGTGTTTTTTCAAATGATCATTTTTCATAAAAATCCCAAATGTCATATTCACAACATAGCAAAGGACTCAACTAGTTCTGTTGCTTTTTTGTAACCCTATTTTCAATATGGCTCAACTTTATCATTCCTGCAAATGTGAAAAAATCACACATTACGTAGTTCCTTGAAAAAGAACATTTTTTTGAATCGCAAGTAAAACATCTTATTCAGCACACCCAATAATATGCATTAAAAATATTGTTTTTATGCATCAAAGAAAATACAAACAACATTAGCTAAACGCGACCTAATGGCAGTATCAGAAAAAAACATGACGAATTGATGACATGCAAAAGAGAAAAGAGCTCTAAAAACCAGTCCTTTTATACATAGATCTATCTAAAAACCAATACCACTCGTTATCGCAGAGCAGTAAAAGCAATGGTAAACTCGAACGACAAGAGAAAATCTCGCTCACTGCGAGTAAAACACAACCAAAACAAAGGATCTAACTTGGAGCAACCGCTTAGCCATCGTAACCCACTAGCACTAATATCTACCATACACGGAGCCTTGGCCGTTTTAATCCCCACGATAATTGCTCTCACCGTAGGTTTATTGCTGTGGGTATTAACCTTAAATAAACGCAAAGCACTCAACGGTATGACCTATCTTTTAGGCTGGATAGGATCAATCGCCGCAGGGCTCAGGTTAACGATTGACGGCATAGAAATTATCGACAACAACCGCCCCGCGATCTTTATCTTCAACCACCAAAGTGGCATTGATCCCATTATATTGTGCCGATTATTACGTAAAAACATCGTTGGCGTCGCAAAAATCGAGTTAAAATCTCACCCTGTTATCGGCCCACTACTCTCGTTTGGAGATACTTTATTTGTTGACCGAGATAACAAGCAATCGAAAACCGACGTCTTAGATGATGCCAACCTTGTGCTTTCCCACACATTATCAGTTGCTATTTCACCAGAAGGAACTAGAAGCAAGCACTCAGAGCTTGGCCAGTTCCGTTCAGGTCCATTTCGACTTGCACGCCGCTCAAATCGCCCCATTGTTCCGATCATTATTGTAAACTCCTCAAACATTCTCCCACCACGCTCATTAAATATGAAACCAGGGCTTGTGCACATCAAAGTTTTACCCCCCATCTACCCTGAAGACTGGGCCGACAATCACCCAAATGAAATGGCCAAAACAATGCACAACACCTACATGGATGAGCTAACACGACTAAACAAGAACTGTTCATGAAAAATGTCGCGCTAACATTCATATTATTATTCACCTCAGCAATAACGTATGCCAACGACTGGGTATTAGAAACTAGCAATGATGATGTGAATGTGTACAGCCGCAAATGGCCTGGTGATGCGTTTCGAGAAATCAGAGGCGTAACAACTGTAAAAGCATCTATGAGACAATTGGTTAGTTTTCTTCAAGATGAAAATATCAACACCCAATGGGTCCCCTATAGCGGTGGGGCAAAGGTACTTGGACGCCCCGATCAATACCGAACGTATGTTCATTTTAAAATGAACACTAAATGGCCCTTCAAGAATCGAGACACCGTTGCTCTATTCACGTTATCTCAAAATGAGCATAACAAAAACGTTACCATTCAATTAGAAAGTGCCCCAGACAAAATCAACATGCTTAAAGGTCGCATTCGGATAAAAGAATTCAGTGGTTTTTGGGAGCTAACGCCACTAGATAATACTCAAATACATATATCATACCAAACTCACCTCAACCCAGAAGGATTCCTCCCCGCGTGGATGTCTAACCGTGTCGCCTATAACAGCACGTTGGTCTCTCTTTCCAATTTGAAAAAACAAATAGTGAACTACAACCATGCACCCGATCGCTTTCTCTTTATTCAAGAGTAGCCCACCTGCTACTATCAGGCTCATTACTGCCTTGTTAATTTTTGCAATAACAGGCTGCTCGATTCAACCAACCGCCATCCACCTTGAAGTAACCCAACAAGAAAAAAACTGCCTCAATTTTTTTGACCAACTAGACGCCTCAATTAGTACTCTCACATTCTTTGAAGCCTCTGTTCAACGTGTCGATGATTATCCTATTTATCGATCAGATCGTTTCCTGGCCAGTTTTTCCAATCAAAAACTCACCCCACAAGAACACATAGCGTGGAAAAAATCTTTACATAAAAATGCAATCACCGCCTATCAGCAAGAAATCGCTCGCCTACCAAAAAACACCAATTTACCTCTACCCTTCAATCAAAGCAGTGTACTTAGCAACATATATCAATGCACTACGAACCTTAAATCATACTTTTTAAAAAAAGAGACAAACGCTCCCTTAAATACCGCGCGCCTACAAATCAAGGACAACTACAGCGCCACCGCTCGTTTTTTTGGCATATACCCCCTGTCGCAATGGCTAGCGCAGCCTTCGATGAAGAACTACCAAAAAGAAATGACAGCACGTTATCTGAAAGGCCAAAGAAAAAACTCAAGAAAAATATTATACCAACCAAAGACTCGAAAAACCTTAGACATTCAATTCATTCAAAGAACATTAGCCAATGCCTATGCCAATAACGCTTTACATATTCCTGTACTGAACTCTCTCGACGAACAGGCCTTGCTAGCTCACTTCAGCCCAAATTTGTCACTGGAAAAAACGAATAGCAGTGATAACATTGGTTCCCCAGAATGGGGGCCAAATAAAAAAATTACTGTAAATACCCAAAAACCTAGCGCATATACTTTCATCACCTACACAAGACTCAACGGACAGGTGTTAATACAACTAAATTATGGCTTTTGGTTTCCAGAAAGACCCACTCAATCCAGTTTTGATATATACGCCGGAATGCTAGATGGCATTATTTGGCGAGTAACACTGGACATCCAAGGCAAACCTTTTTTCTACGACAGCATCCACCAATGTGGCTGTTATCATAAAGTTTTTTTACCTCAAGATGTTTCTTACAACACGACAAACAACACCAATGAGTCCCCCCTGTTCTTCAGCATAAATAACGTCGTATTAGACTCCACACACCCTGTCACGTTAAATATTGATAGCTCATCACATTATATCGTCGGTATTTCACAGCCACACTCTAGCCTTCGCTCTAGCCTTCGCCCTAGCCTTCGCTCTAAAAGTACGAAAAAAACCGAAACAATACCTTATGAATTATCCAACTACACGTCGTTAAGCCAGCTCCCAACAAAAAATCGCCGTAAAAGCCTATTTGAAAAAGATGGCATTATCGAACAATCTGCACGAAAGGAGCGCTGGTTTTTATGGCCATTAGGGGTTGTTAATGCAGGAGCTATGCGCCAAAAAGGCCGCCATGCTATCGCATTTATTGGGCGACGCCATTTTGATGATGCATTTCTTTGGGAGAAATTTGATATTAAAAAGAGTGCATGGTAAAGATAAAGCACACTTAACAAACAACACAGCAATTCAAAACCTCAACTTACCGCATCAAGACGACACTACCTATGAGTATAATAAACAAAAGACCTTTCAGGACACATATTAGACGCGCCCTTTCACTTAGCGTCATAATTCTGATGTTCAACAGTAGTTCATGCGGCTATCTTCTTCATCCTAAAAGAGTGGGGCAAACTGGCGGAAACATTGACCCTGCAATCTTAGTGCTCGATGCCGCGGGACTACTTTTTGGGGTTCTACCTGGCGTGGTTGCTTTCGCAGTAGACATAACTACTGGTGCTATTTATCTATCACCTGGCGAAAAATCCGTTATAGATAAGCACAAGAACAACCTCGCCCTCCCCCTATTTCCGTCCTTCTCTCAAAACTTAATAAAAAAACGCCCCCTTTCAGCTGCCGAAGAGACTTTATTTAAATTAAACAGAAATGAGATAGCCAAGAGGCTCACGCTCTATACCAACAGAACAATCAACAGCAAAAACCTTCGTTTCCACAAGCCTTTATCTAACACAATAACCGTTGCAGGCCAAAAGCTTCAAGTTGGAAGGTATCAAGGCTAAATAAGGCCAACAAGGCTCAAAATGTATAACAACAACCAGATTTAGAAGCGTATTTTGTTAAATACGCAAAAAAATACCTCCTTTATTTGTTAAGTTTCTCAACTATGATTAAGCAATCTCCAGCCCAATTATGCTAAAAGTTAACACGCAAGCATCGATGACCACACTAAGGTAAAATCATGACCGAGAAACGACATTTTACCCGCATACAATTTGACGCAATAGCGACTCTAATTACGCCCGAAGACCAATGGGATACACAGGTAATCGACATTTCGCTTAAAGGGGCACTTGTTCAGCGCCCAGAAAATGCCCCCCTTGAGCTCGGCGGCCAGATAATCCTTAAACTCACGTTATCTGACAACAACACACAGATAGAGGTCGAAGGGAAAATCACTCACGTAGAAGCCGACCATATCGGCATGGTCTGCGAGCATATGGATGTAGACAGCGCTTCTCACCTCCGTCGTATTGTAGAATTAAATACCGGTAACAGTGACTTGCTGGAGCGAGAACTTGAAGCACTGTCCCTTTATACTGATTTAGATAGTTTCCATAACAACTAAGTCAACACTTCGCCTTAACACAGGCTAGGACACAGCTTCTAGCGCTTCAGACAACCAACTCACTCCAACAATATCCATGCCATCAACTGGGTCTTTAGGGGCATTGGCCTTAGGTACAATTGCTCGTTTAAACCCATGCTTTGCCGCTTCTTTTAAGCGCTCTTGCCCGTTTGGTACAGGGCGAATCTCTCCCGACAGCCCTACCTCTCCAAACACGATAAGATGGTTATCGAGTGCAAGGTTTCTTAAACTCGACATCACTGCTACCAACACCGCCATATCAGATCCTGTCTCCAGAACCTTTACACCGCCAACCACATTAAGAAATACATCCATTCCCATGGTCGCAACACCACCATGTCGATTCAGAACAGCCAACAACATAGCCAATCGATTCTGATCCAGGCCTACTGCTACTCTCCTGGGATTCCCCATCTGGCTATCATCAACCAACGCTTGCACTTCTACCAATAAGGGGCGTGTTCCATCACGCGTTACCATTACCACACTGCCAGGCACGGGGTGTTCATATCGAGATAAAAATATAGCAGATGGATTACTGACTTCTTTTAATCCTCGGTCAGTCATCGCAAAAACGCCCAACTCATTCACTGCACCAAAGCGATTCTTGACCGCTCGAATGATACGAAAACGGCTATCTTGCTCACCCTCAAAATACAGCACACTATCCACCATATGCTCCAACACGCGAGGTCCTGCTAATGCCCCTTCTTTTGTCACATGCCCAACCAAAAACAATGCCGTTCCCGATTGTTTTGCATAACGCACCAAGGCCGCCGCACACTCCCGAACCTGAGACACTCCACCAGGAGCCGAACTCAACGCATCCGAATATACCGTCTGAATGGAGTCAACCACCATAACCGCCGGGCGCTCTTTGGCCGCAGTAGCCAGAATATTTTCCACCACCGTCTCAGACATGATTTTCATTTTATCTTGAGCTAACCCCAAACGACGAGCACGCATTGCAACCTGCTGCAATGACTCTTCACCCGTGATATATAACGCCGTTGAATTAGCTCCTAAAAACGTCATAGTCTGCAGTAAAATAGTAGACTTACCAATACCAGGGTCACCCCCTATCAACACCACAGAGCCATCCACTAAACCGCCACCAAGCACCCGATCAAGTTCATTTAACCCTGTTGGCGTACGGGAACAGTTTTCAATAGAAACATCGGCCATCGTGGTCACTTTTTTTGACTCACCGGCATACCCTGTGCCTCGACGAGCAGCTGGGCCCGCGCTATCGGGCACAAATTCGGTTAATGTATTCCACGCCCCACAATCACCACACTGGCCAGCCCATTTTGGAAAGTCACTGCCGCAATCCGTGCATACATACCGTGTTTTTGCCTTTGCCATACCGAACCTTTAATCAAACTTTTAATCGAATTTTTAATATCATTTACAATACAAATGAGACCTAAGCGACTGCTCGAATGCACACCAAAAAACCCCAGATATATGCAGGTAGAATCAATATCAATCCAACGAAAAACGAGGCGCCTTGCATATCGACAGACTCACCTGCCTGCTCAATAACTTCTGATAACCGATCCTTCAGGCGCAGAAAACTATATCCATCCCAGCCCAATACAAACCCCAACAACAACCACGTTTGGATACCTTGATACGGGAGTAGCTCGGGTAAGAAGTAACTCATTACAAAAGAAACACTGAGTAACGAAGAAACCAACCCTCCCACCGGGTGCAATAGGTCTTGCTCAAGTCGATGAATTGTTACCAAACCAAAGGGTAACGACATCAAAATAAATGCAATATATAACGAGGCCCACCAAGGCATAAAATCTACCCTTGCACGTCTAGGTAACGATGATCGACTCGATCTGTCACCTGACATAACAATTCGTAATTAACCGTTCCTGCCCATTCCGCAACATGCTCTACGGGCAAACCTTTTCCCCACAAGGTCACTGCGTCATTAAGCGCAACAGTGCTAACACGGCTGACATCAACAGCAATCATATCCATGGAAACTCTTCCAACGACATCACATAAAGAGCCACCCACTGACACTTGAGCAGAGTCCTTCATATGCCTTGGATATCCGTCACCATAGCCAATCGCGACAATAGCTACATGTGTATCCAGCTTTGCTGTCCAGCTCGCCCCGTAACCAACACTTTCGCCTTGCGGCACTGTTCTCAAAGCAATAATACGAGACACCAAGGTCATAACAGGCTTAAGCCCGAGCTCTTCTGCTGATTGCCCTTCAATTGGACTGCTACCATACAACGCTATTCCTGGCCGCACCCAATTAAAGTGATACTGCTTCTCCTGAAAGATACCCGCAGAATTAGCCAAACTAGCAGGTAGTAAATATTCTGAAAAAGCAGGTTTCTCCAACAACCCCTGATGTAACCGATTAAACATGCGGAACTGCGCATCACTCACTGCAGAACCAATTTCATCTGCACAAGAAAAGTGACTCATCAATGTTATAGATTGCACCCAAGCGCAGCTTCTCAATCGCTGGTATGCAGCCAACACATCAGAAGGATCCACACCTAACCTGTGCATCCCAGTATCAATTTTTAACCACACATTAAGAGAAGCTCCTAACGCAGCACCGCCGGACAACACCTCTGAACCAACCTTTTCAATATCAGTCACCTGCTCTAGCTGATGCACAACAACATCAACATTCGACACGCTCGCTTGCTTTAACTCATCTAATGATAAAGCACCTTCTAACATCAGAATCTTTTGCGTAATTCCCGCGGCACGCAATAACAACGCCTCTTCAAGGATTGCCACACCAAAACCATCACTTTGGGGTAACGCTTTGGCAATAGACGTCATGCCATGACCGTAACCATCAGCTTTCACTACGGCCAGTACTTTACTATTACCAACACGTTGTTTTATTACGCTGTAGTTATGTCGAAGCGCAGCAAGATCAATAACAGCACAAGTCCCACGGCTCATTCATGCTCTCCGTGTATATCTCTCCAACTAAGACGCAGCCTTTTAATACTCGGCACCGCCACCATAAACATCATGAGCCAAGTCTTCAAAACGAGAATACTTACCCACAAACGCTAAACGTGTTGTACCAATAGGTCCATTACGTTGCTTACCAATAATGATTTCCGCAACACCTTTATCTTCACTTTCTTCGTTATACACTTCATCACGATAGATAAACATTATAACGTCAGCATCCTGCTCGATCGCTCCTGATTCACGCAGATCAGAGTTAATCGGACGTTTATTCGGTCGCTGCTCCAATCCACGATTTAACTGAGAAAGAGCAACAACGGGGCACTCCAATTCTTTTGCCAACGCTTTCAATGAACGAGATATCTCAGAGATCTCTGCAACACGACTTTCTGATCCAGGCACCTGCATCAACTGCAAGTAATCCACCATGATCATACCAATCTCACCTTGATCTCGTGCAATACGCCGAGCTCTCGCTCGCACTTCAGAAGGAGACAAACTTGCACCATCATCAATAAATAACTTTTGTTCGGCTAACATACTGATTGCCGAATTAAAGCGGGGCCAATCATCTTCTTCTAATTTACCGTTACGCACGCGGGTTTGATCAATTCGACCTAAAGACGCAATCATCCTCATCACCAGTGATTCCGACGGCATCTCCATACTAAATACTAAAACAGGCTTACCTGTTCTTATTGCGGCATTTTCTACAAGGTTCATAGCAAATGTAGTTTTACCCATAGAGGGTCGTGCCGCAACAATAATTAAATCTGACGTCTGCATACCAGACGTGATCTCATCAAGATCCTTAAAGCCAGTCGTCACCCCGGTAATTGCATCTCCAGAGGTAAATAACTCATCAATTTTATCAACCGTATTTTTTAGAATATCCTTGATAGCAACCGGCCCACCTTGCTTGGTACCCTGCTCGGCAATGGCAAATACTTTACGCTCTGCCTCATCCAAAATATCAGAACTACTACGACCTTCAGGTGAAAATGCACTATCAGCAATTTCGTTCGACACCTGTATCATTTGTCGCAACACAGAACGCTCACGAACAATATCCGCGTAAGCTTTGATGTTAGCAACGCTGGGTGTATTTTTGGCCAACTCAGCCAAATAAGCCATACCACTGGCTTCTTCTAGCAGGTCAGAATTATCAAGCACCTCACCTAAGGTAACCACATCAAAAGGCTTATCTTCTGCAACCAACTGAATCATTGCTCGAAAAATCAACCGATGATCGCGGCGATAAAAATCCACCTCAGAGACTAATTCCGATACATCATCAAACGCTGCATTCGACAACATCAAACCACCCAGCACAGACTGCTCAGCTTCTAATGAATGCGGGGGTACTTTTAAAGCGCTGGTCTCGAAATCTGCTGGGGCAGGACTTTCTCTTTCAAAATCACTCATGCAATTTGATCATCTTTTCGTGGAAGGCTTTTGGTTGCCATATTACTAACTACCAGAGTATAACGCTGCCCCCAGAAAAACCAATAGCCCGAGGCACGAAGTGCGACGAGCTATTGATGGTGGCAGGCAATATAGCCTACCCGAGAGTCTGAAGACTCTAATGCTTACTCAGGAACAACAGCCAGAGTGATAGCACCAGTAACATCAGTGTGAACCTGAATGCTAATCTCATACTCACCTGCTTGACGGATAGCACCAAGAGGAAGTGATACTTCACTCTTCTGTACATCTGCACCAGCAGCAGTAATGGCATCTGCTATATCACGAGGACCGATAGAACCGAACAACTTACCTTCGTCTCCAGCCTTAGATGTGATAGTTACAGTACCAATACCTTGGATCTTTTCTAAACGAGTCTGAGCAGCAGCTAGTGATTCAGCAGCTTTTTTCTCTAACTCTGTACGACGCTCTTCAAAGTGCTTAACGTTTGCTTCAGTAGCAGGAACCGCCTTTCCCAATGGGATAAGGAAGTTGCGGCCGTACCCAGCTTTTACAGATACTTGCTCGCCTAGATCACCTAGATTACGAGTCTTTTCTAATAGTATAACGTTCATTACGTTTACCTCTCTGTTTCAAGATTTGTAGCTTGTACAATTCCAGTTAAAATAGCTCCAGTTTTGCTATTTGTAATCACACAAAACTATTCTGATGGAACCATCTTGTCTCTATAATTTGAAAAACTGTCGGTTATTGCAGCAACCATCAATAAAAGCATTGCAAACGGCCCCATAACCACAAGAGAGCCATACATTAATACAAGAGGCATTGTGCCGAGCTTCTTAAGCCGTGCAATACCATGAAACAAACCGAAACCGGCTATCATCATCGGCATCACAAACACTGGAAGGGTTCCCTCCAACATTGGCACCACCTGCCCTGCTGCTATCCCCGCGACTAACACTCCCGTTACAAGAGGTGATAGGCGTAATTGGTGGAACTCTTTTTGAAATCCACCCGGGTTAAACAACTTGGCTTGCAACCAGCGAGCAAGTAACAGGGACAATGTCCCTAGCCACGCGCTACTCCACACGATGCTATAAGTAACAAACTGCTGAGTTTCGATATTGATTTGCTCAAAACCGTCACTCTTTAGTTGCTCTAGCATCAGGTTGTATTGCTCATAAAGCAACGCTGTTTGCTCTGGGAAAAAACCCACCACGCCTTTCATCAAGACTGCGGCAAATGTTATTGCCGGTAGAGCCATTCCCAACTGTCTTGTATTTGCTAATACTAATGCTCCAACCAACCCGCAAAAGAGAATGCCTACAGCACTCATATCTCCTACAGACCAAGCAACTCCCGCAGGAATCATTGCACCCACAAAGGGCCACATGGCTTCAGTTGAACCTTTCCTAAGAGCAACCAATGCAATAACAATGGCGGCACCCCAGGACAACATAGGCATAAAGCCTACTGCTGCAGCTATAAGCAGGGCTTGTAAGCGCCCACTCACGGCTTTTTCGGCCAGCTTTACAAACAACTGGCTACCCTCACTTAATCGTGCTGATCAGTGTAAGGCAATAACGCTACCGCACGTGCACGCTTAACAGCACGAGCAAGCTGACGCTGATACTTAGCTTTAGTACCCGTAATACGGCTAGGTACAATTTTACCAGTTTCAGTAACATAGTTTTTTAAGGTTTCAAGATCTTTGTAATCGATCTCTGTAACGCCTTCAGCCGTAAAACGGCAAAATTTTCTGCGACGATAGAAACGTGCCATCGTTTCGCTCCTGTATATATTTATTCAATGTGTTGTGCATGAAGATTCAGCTGTATTCCATCTTCGTCTTTGTAGCCTGACCGAGCAATAAACCCTGTCACTGTGATTCGACTACCAACCTGCAAGCTCTCTATAAGAGATTGCAATTCAGTACCGCGAACCTCAACCCTAACTCGACAAAATACTTCCCGAGGGATGCCAACCTCAACCTGCCTAGAGCGATGCTCTAAAAGTAATGTGCGTATCGGCACACCACCTGGTGTTACTCTAAGAGCTTTTAGCTCCAGTATCACACCACTAATAACAAGTTGATTACTCTCCACGCAATAAGTAAAGCAAGCTAAGGCTTACTCTTCTGTAGTGTCGTCTGATGATGCTGCTTCTTCAGCAACTTCTTCCTTTTCTGGTGCAGGCGCAGGTGCTGCTGGACGCTCTCCACGATCAGGACGCTCTCCACGATCAGGACGTTCTCCACGATCAGGACGCTCAGAACGAACAGGCTCTTCACCCTTCGCAAGAAGTGACTCTTCTGCTACTGCATCTTTACGACGCATAACAAGATTACGAAGCACTGCATCATTGAATTTGAAGCTAGTAGCAAGCTCATCTAACACTTCTTGTGAACATTCAATGTTCATTAGGATGTAGTGGGCTTTATGAATTTTGTTGATAGGGTAAGCTAACTGACGACGACCCCAATCTTCTAAACGGTGAACAACACCGCCACCATCTGTGATCTGGCCTTTATAACGCTCGACCATAGAAGGTACTTGCTCGCTCTGGTCAGGATGAACCAGGAATACGATTTCGTAATGTCTCATTGTATCTCCCTTCGGAATAAAGCCTTCCGCCATTACACGGTAAGGCAAGGAGTAAAAAACTGGCTCGGCATTACTGCCAAACCCCATATATTTTTGCACCAACTCAGACAGAGAGGCCCAAAAGAGCGCGAATTTTACGCGAGTTCAATAGGTTTAGCAAGCAATAATCGCCAGAGGCCTTTAAGCGCAAGGGTTTAGCGGACAACATGCTGATTAACAAAGCATTGATGCCTGACCCTTATGCCTTATGCGCTTTCTCTTACGAGTATTACCTTACGATCGCTGCCTTAACGCCTCGAACAAACAAACTCCCGCTGCCACGGAGACATTCAAACTATCAACCGTGCCTTGCATAGGGATATACGTCAGCTCATCACATTTTTCTTGCGTGAGCCGCCTCAATCCCTTGCCTTCAGCACCCAACACAATGGCACGCGAGCCCGTTAAATTGGCTTCAAATAAACTAACAGCGTTAGCATCAATCGCTGTCCCGGTAATCCAAACCCCCAACTCTTTTAGCTTATCCATTGTTCTAGCCAGATTAGTCACCTGAACAAAAGGCACAATCTCAGCAGCACCAACTGCCACACGCCGAACCACAGGGGTTAAACCGGATGCCTTATCCTTCGTCGTCACAACAGCATCAACCCCTGCTGCATCAGCACTTCGTATACAAGCACCAACGTTATGAGGGTCTGTGACAGAGTCCAATATTAGCAACAATACAGGGCCATTCTTTTCTTCGATAATTCTATATAGATCATTATCGTGTAAAGATTGGGAAAGCTTGCAGCGAGCCATCACTCCCTGGTGGTTCGCCCCATCAGCATGCTCATCCATTTTCTGACGTATGCCTTCTGTACAACTAACACCATGAATTTCCGCCAACGATAACAACTTTTGGACACGCTCATCCTCGCGCCCCTGCTGAATACGTAACTCCAGTACACGCTCAGGGAATTTTTCCAACAATCCTTGTACGGTATGAATGCCGTATAACCACTCAGGTTTTGCCATATTTATCTCTTTAATTGTTACTTCTTGGTGCTCGGAGCGGCTTTTGATTTAGCGATACGCTTCGCCGCTTTTTTCTTTACGGCTTTCTTCGGAGACTTTTTCTTTGCTGAGCCCGCACTGGCCTTAGGCTTAGCGCTAGGTTTCTTTTTAGTCGCAGCAGCGCCTTTTTCAGACACATTCTTTTTCGATGTAGCCTTACTTTTACTAACCGTTTTTTTACCAGACGATTTTTTACGCTTACCAGATGGCTTGTCGCTACCGGAACCTTTTGCCCAGCGATTTTTCCGGCCACCTTCAATGAGTTCAAAATCAATTTTCCGATCATCTAGATCAACTTTCGCCACTCGAACAGAAACAGAGTCCCCAAGCCCGTAAATAATGCCAGTCTTCTCGCCAGACAAGCGGTGACGAACATCATCAAAGTGATAATAATCACTGCTCAGTGCACTGATATGCACCAGCCCTTCAACGTATACTTCATCCAATTCAACAAAAAAGCCGAAATTGGTAACCGCAGTGATGATACCGGTAAATTCATCACCTTCTTTATCACGCATGTATTCACACTTCAGCCATCCCACCACATCACGCGTAGCATCATCAGCCCTGCGCTCTGTCATTGAGCAATGCTCACCAAGCTCAATCATCTGCGCATCAGTATAAGGAAGCCAACGTTTATCTAGAACAGGTGCGCCCTCAACTCGCTTAACATTGTTACTGTCTCTGCCAGAGCGAATCTCGTAACGTAACGCCCTGTGTACAAGCAAATCTGGATAACGACGAATCGGCGAGGTAAAGTGAGCATACGCTGTGTATGCCAAACCAAAGTGCCCAATATTATCTGGTGCATATACAGCTTGATTCATTGAACGCAACAATACCGTCTGAATTAAATCCGCATCAGGGCGACCTTGAATTTGTTCCAATACGTTTTGATAATCTGATGGTTTTGGCTTTTTGCGACCTGCGAATTCAATCCCTAATTCTTTCAGAAATGCCCTAAGCTTTTCTAATTTCTTATCTTTAGGGACATCATGATTACGATACAATGACGGCAGCGCATGCTTCTCTAAGAACCGAGCTGTCGCAACGTTCGCACACAACATACACTCTTCAATTAAGCGGTGAGCATCATTTCTTTGTACAGGTACAATTTTTTCTATCTTACGATCTTCACCAAACACAATGCGTGTTTCGGTAGTTTCAAAATCAATAGCACCACGAGAAGTTCTCTGCTCTCGCAACTTTAGATACAGCTGATTGAGCTCCTCAACTACCGGAATCACATCCACGTGATCTTTACGCACCTGGGCAGCCAATTCTGACGTTGGATCATTTAATACCGCGCCAACCTTAGTATAAGTTAAGCGCGCATGAGACCGAATGACACCCTCATAAAAGCAATAACGACTCACTTTACCCGCTGCGCTCACACTCATCTCACACACCATAACGAGGCGATCAACATGAGGATTAAGAGAACATAAACCATTCGATAAGCTTTCAGGCAGCATCGGCACAACGTTTTCTGGGAAATAAACAGAATTCCCGCGCTTGTGGGCCTCTAGATCAAGCGGCTCTCCCGGATGTACATAATGAGAAACATCAGCAATCGCCACATACAAGCGCCAACCACCTTTAGGTTTCTTCTCACAGTAAACCGCATCATCGAAGTCTCGAGCGTCTTCTCCGTCAATGGTAACTAATGGCAGTTTACGCAAATCAATACGCTTGGAGGCATCCGCTTCGGACACGTCTCCCCCCCATTGTTGAGCAGCGCTTGTAACCTCATGTGGCCATTCATTTGGAATATCATGATTACGAATAGCAACATCGATTTCCATACCGGGCGCCATATGCTCACCCAATACCTCAACAATTTCACCATGAGCTTGATGCCGCTTCGTCGGCTGCTCAATAATATTCACTACCACAAACTGGCCATTTTTCGCACCGTTAACAGCATCTGCTTGAACCAAAACATCTTGATTCACTCGCTTATTTTCCGGCACTACAAAACAAATACTATTTTCTTTAAAGAAACGCCCAACCAGCTGCTGCGTATTACGCTCAAGCACCTCAACAATCGCGGCTTCTTTTTTGCCTTTCCAGCCCTCTTTGGATTCGCGAGCAACAACTCGGTCCCCATCAAAAACTAAACGCATTTGACGGGCACTCAGAAAAAGGTCCTTTTCCCCTACATCTGGCTTTAGAAAACCAAAGCCGTCTTTATGGCCAATCACAACACCCGTGATCAGATCCATTTTGTCTAAAATGCCATAAGCTCCTCGACGGGTACTCATTAGCTGACCGTCACGCTCCATAGCGCGAAGTCGGCGGCGCACACCTTCAACGCCATCATCTTCATATATATCAAATGCCATACACACTTGTCGGTGTGTCATCGGCCCATCAGCTTCTTCTAGCAGAGAGGCAATATAGTCTCTACTAGGCACTGGGTTTTCGTATTTTTCCGCTTCTTGATCAGCGTTTGGGTCTTTTTTGGGGGACCACTTTGCCATGTGTATTTGGCTCCAATATGTTCTTTGTATTCAGCGGGAGTTCAAAGCGTAAAATGCAAGGATTTCAACTCGGCTGCTCAACTTCTGCGCACTGTATGCTTAATCTATCAGTTTAGCAACATTACTGTACTTCTCTATAATTCCCTAATATCTACCACTATACCTATTACTCAAATCCAAGAATAACTGCACCACTAGTCACTTTGCTTCCCGGCATAATCCTCCAAAGCTCTCAGCTGGCCCGATATTTCTTTCATTTTGTCGTGAGTACGCAAATCAATATCCAGTTTTTTATCCATACTACGCACCAGCGGGAAGATACTGTGCTCTATTGTATCCGCCAATACCGTCAATACCTTATCCATACCTGGCACAGGTTGATTCACAACATTCACCGTTGGCTGATTACCAGCCATCACTTTCGTCAACTGCTCTAACTGTGTCGTTAACTGAGTAGTGAGCTCGACAGCTAACTCGCCCACATCAGGTGCTACCTTCTGTGCTCCTTGTTCATCCTGCTTCTGCTGTAACTCTTTCTGTTGCTTCAACTCGACTTTTCGATATGCAATGAGAGTATTATGCTCTTCTACTCGTTGCGCATCAGCAGCCGCAGCAGACTCACTTAAACCTTGCACACCTTCGACCAAGTCAACTAGCTGGGCTATGACTTTTCCACCAACATCATCTCCGCCCATGGCTTTATTTCTCAAGAAGTCTCGCTTAATCTGCTCCCAGCGCTCAGATTGCTCGCCTGTCATATTGCCACGTAATTCAGCTAATTTAAGCAGGTTATCTTCCGCACCAGAGGTTAACAATTGCGCCTCACCCAGATAATGATCCTCAATCATCTGCATTAGCTCTTTCTCATTCATTACCGCAGAGACCTTCTCGGTCATCTTATTCATATTTCGGTAACTACCCTGTAGTTTAAACGCGGGCTCCGTTCGATAAGTATCATTTTGGGCGGCAGAAATAATATATTGCTGATTAATTTTGAGAATGACTTCTTGAATCACAAACATCTTACGTAAAATATCGGTAATCTCATTGATCTCAGCGCCACTATAGGTATGACTTAAATCCGTGTTCGCGATATTTCCC
Source organism: Gammaproteobacteria bacterium 42_54_T18 (assembly GCA_002163245.1). GTDB lineage: Bacteria > Pseudomonadota > Gammaproteobacteria > Pseudomonadales > Ketobacteraceae > 42-54-T18. The sequence goes on from MAAL01000145.1 coordinate 41,724, forward strand.
CCTTTAGCCATATCAACTAACTTATAAACATCAGACATCTCCCTGACGGCCAAAGGTGCTAAAACAGGATTTGAAGTGAGTGAGTTTTCAACATAACTTAACGCAAATTGCTCATCCATTCCTCCAAGTATATCACCCAAGTTATAAATATCGGCTCGGTTGGCTAACATGTCAGGTATTTTAAAGGCTTCACCTGATTCCGTATAAGGGTTACCCGCCATAACCACGCAAAATTTACGGCCTCGCATATCATAGGTTTTGGTATTCCCTTTCCAGATACCTTCAATACGTCGCGTACCATCACACAGTGAAATAAACTTCTGCAAAAATTCTGGGTGTGTATGCTGAATATCATCCAGATACAACATCACATTGTTACCCATTTCTAACGCAAGGTTTAACTTCAACAATTCCTGCGCTGCAGTGGCATTCGGCGCTTGTGATGGATCTAGCGATAACACGTCATGGCCTAGAGAAGGGCAATTGATTTTCATAAAAATCAAACCCAAACGGTTAGCTACATACTCCATTAATGTTGTCTTACCGTAACCCGGAGGTGATATCATCATCAACAGACCCATAAGGTCTGAGCGCCTATCTTTTCCAACCGTACCCATTTGTTTTGCTAAATTATCGCCTATAAGTGGCAAATAGGATTCATTAATGAGGCGATTACGCACAAACGAACTTAACGGCCGCGCCTTAAACTCTTCCAATCGAAGATTTTTACGCTCATTGGTAATAATATCTTGCCGTGTTTTTAAGTATTGATGGTACGCCGGAATCACTTCTTTATTATGCCTCTCTAAGCGTAACAAAAAGCTATCTAAAGAAAATGTCAGACTATGATCTGAAATATTCCCATGACCACCCAATAATCCTGAAACCGTTAACTCCACATCGACCGACATAACACGACGCGGCAATAGGTCTGCAACATTAACAAGTGCTACGGCTTCGGGAATATAACGCTGTAAATGATTTAGTGATTTATTTTCAACAAGTGCATCAAGCCACGCTGCACTTAACTGCCATCGCTGCGCTGGAGAATCTTTCATTTTTTGCAATGTAGATTGAAACTGCTCCCATGTAGCTCCCGTCAATGAACGCTTCAGCTCATCAACAAGTGTGCCGGCATATTTACTTTGCACAAATTCTATTGTGCTTCGCCCTAATTCTTCTACCAAATAATTGGCGGCGCGTTCAATATCCAATATAGATACAGGTATAGCGTTCTGAGTAATAAAATAACGTAAACCCCGACTAATTTCTTCCGCCAACTGCACAGATGCATCAACCGATGCAAATACCTGCTGCATATGATTAGCCGATTGTGCCCGCTCACACCATGTATCTTTCGCTATGACCCAATCTTGCCACGATTCATCGAGCGGTTTTACAACAGACTTAAGTTCTGCATTATCCTTAAGCTCCACATTATCCATAAGTGCAGCCCAATACACTTGCGCCAATGCGCGACTCATCGGGTCATAACGCAGCAAATCAGCTTGCTCCAATGCAGGCACTATTTCAGCTAGAATACGCGTAGCATCATGGTCATGCACACCTTTTTCATAACCTTCTTTATAACGCGGCGATGCAAAATCTCTAACCAGATCACCTAGTGTTTCTTCAGTAACAGCCGCCGACAACACACCCATCGTCAGACCATCTTCTGACAATTCTGCAGCATTCAATATTAATGCCGCCAAATATTCCGAACGATAAACCTGCGGAGTTTCTGACTCCAAAGACATATCCCAATAGTCTTTTAAATCCATCAATGCATCATTTTCGATAGGTTCAAAATAATTAGTTCCTGTCAGATGAACGTTTAACACCCCATTGCGAGGAATAATCGTTAAATCTAACTCTTGCGTGTTCACAGAGAACTTATGGCGAGGCCCAAGCTTAATAACATTGCCTCCGTCTTCATAAATATCTGATTTATCACGTAACGAACGTAAGGCCTGCTCCTTAATCGCCTTAAATCGTGATTCGATATCATCCGCCTTAATCGCAGAATCTAAATCCCGTAATTTCTCCACCAACTCGCGGGTTTTCATTACCAAGGCGTCGGAGGCAAAATAGGTATTTAGCTCGTCACCCTCTGTAAACTTCAGCGAGCGTTTTTCAATACTTGATAATATTCGATCACCGGCATCTGCTATAGATTGCGCCTTACGCTGGCGTTCATCGAGCAATTTCTGTTTATGGCTTTCAAAAGATTCATAAATTTCTTCACGTTTATCCATAATATCCGCAAGAAATTGATCAAACTCACTAAACTGGCTTTCTAGCTCCTCTAACTGCACTAACAACCGAGACAATTGCTCATCACAGCGCTCTGGCGATGTCGACAAACCTAATGCATTGGTAATGCTTTGTGAAAACAGTTTAAACTGCGCACCAAACTGAGCTATCGCCTCCGATGAGCCTAAATCTTTTTGTTTATTCTTAGCCCTGGCTTTGCTTTGGTTTAATTTGGAGTAAACCTGTGAGATTGCATCGATAATACGTGTTCGAACCGTCGCATCAGAAACTTTCAAAGTCCCCATCAATTCAGAAAGCAAATCTAAACCTGACGCTGTTTTTTCGATATTCTCAATTAACGGGTTAAGTTCAGCAATCGTAACTGCCGATTCAACCTCATGGTTGATTTGATCCATTTTCTCCAGATAAGGAGACAATGCATCCTCACCCATTAAAAATTCTACCGTTTTCTCACTTAATGCTGACTCAACATCAGTAAGCTCAGCATTCAAAGCTTCGATACGAGCCGTATCGATATAACGATGATCTCTTATTGTAACAAGATGCCCCCGCTGTCTTCGCAATCGCCCTAGCGCATCTACATATTCCTCAGCCATCCCCCAACTATCAGGTCGAATAGCCTGCACAATAGATTTTTGCTCAGACTCCGCTTCTGCCATTGTTTTTAATGACTGTTGGCGAATACTCTGTACTTTTTCAAATTCATCAATCACTAATTCAGCGGTGCCAGAGATAGATTTTAAAATCTCATCAACCCCATCTACCGCCTCATCTTCCACCCAATAGTGAGCATCAAATATTTTAGCCGCCGAATGACTTAACTCTTCATACAGCGTTGATGAAACAGATTGATTCCCAATCATTCTGCAAACACTGTACAAATCCGACACACCACGAACTAACTCAGCGTTACCCACCTTGCCATAAAACGTTTGGCTTTCTGCTGCCTTACTTGCAAACTCAGCACTTAGATAAGGTGTATTCCAAATCTGCATCGGATGAACTCGAGTCGCCTCCTCTTCTGCTGAGAAAATAATAATTGAACCATCTTCTGCCAACGCATAACCGTGGCCATAGATAGGGTTCTGCAATTCCTTTTCAATAAGATTGTAACCAAACAACCCAACAGCGCCTTCTTCAGGGTCATAAAACACATACAAAACATCTTCACCATTAGGTGAGCGTATCATGCGTTTAAATTTAAGCCCCTCGAACTCTTCATCAAAAGTCTTATATTCACCGGTCTGTAAATAAAAACCGCCGGGGAATATCACCCCATGATCCTCAGGCAACTGCACACAAGATTGGCCAATCGCATCGATACGTATAACCGTTTGTGTCATTTTATTAAAAACAAGATAACGCCACTCAGTTTCTCGATATGGCCGGATCTTTAAAAGAATTAACTGCCCAACAGGGGCATAAAATATATCGGCATCATCAATGGACTGAGTTTTATCTTCAACATCTTCGCTGAAGATGCCAAGCCCATCTTCCGTATTGTTTTCAACCTTAACCGTCAAATCGCCATTAATAGTTTCAACAAAGACGCTATCTAGAATATTAACGTGGGCGTGGCGACCATGAACAGTATCTTCACGATTAGTTTCTACCCATTCAAAATCATAAGATGGAGGGAGCTGAATGTCGCGTTCGCCACGATTATCAATATAGGATATATCATTGCCATCAGCAGATACTGACCATCGAAAAACACGGAGATCTTCTAATCGCTCACCTATTTGAAAACCAGCCAGGAGCTTTCCATGTTTAATGGTCAGCTCGACAAGTTTTGTGTGTTTGTAATATCGATACAACTCATCAAAGTCATTAACAAAGCTTGTTTCCGCTAAGAAAGATCCCTCCAACGATGCCGAAACCATCTCATGGCCAGCCTCTGTTTCCTGCACATCAAAAAGCGCAAAAACATCTTCAACTTTGGTTTCTTTTTTTAGCCCAATAAAAACGTTGTAACCAAAAAGCAGATGCCCTCCAACTTGCACAATATCTCTGGCGATACAGTTATTCTCGGTACGGACACGTACCCTAGCAACAACACCCATATCAGAACCACCAAACTCAGCAATTCTCGCTTCATTTAATGCCTGCGTTTTCTGACTTAGCTGACGACCTTGCTCAACCAAACGCTTACGAATAATGTCGTATGCGCCGCCTTCAGCAACTGCGCTATCAACAATATCGGCTGATGAGTTTTGCTCTGTCATAGAGAAATCCTTGTGAGAGAATAACATTCCTGTATTCAATCTATCGATTGAATACAGGACGAAGCCTTATCGGTTAAAAATTCGATTAAAAGGTCAGTCTAAAAGCACTGACCAATCAGGAAGGCGTAGCCTTGCCTAAGCATCGACGTCATCTTTAACAGAGCTTGGCTTGCCTTCAATAACTCGGTTCACCAATGCGGAAATTGTCCCACTTTTATCCGCTAAACCGTCTATCGCTTTACCAATGGATAACGACTTAGCAAAGTTATTAAAGAAGTGCTCTTCACCGCCCACAATGTCAATCTTCGCTTTCTGCAAGGCAACTGCCAATACTTCTGCGTTTTCACGTGCAATATCCTTACCTGCATCAATGCCTGCCAACGCTTCTTTCAGAGCTGTCTCCAGCCCCATACGGAATTCCTCATGCTCACGAGCTTCATCACTCATAGTACCCATTGCTTGGAACTTATCCAACAAGCCATCAGCTTCAGCTTTAAATTGCTCACGAGTAACTTCAGCGCCAGCCAAACCAACTTGCTGCTTCGCTTTCGCTTCAGCCTCACCTTTAGCGGCAATAACTGTCGCTTCCGATGAACCTTGTGCTGCAATAACTTCAGCCGTCGCGTTACCCGTGTCACGATGTGCTTTCGCTTCAGCATCACCTTGAGCCTGGATTACATTGGCCTCTGCAAGCCCTTTATCTCTATGGGCATTCGCATCCGCTTCCCCCTTCGCCTGAATCACATTAGCTTCAGCAACGCCCTCTTTCTCCAACGCCTCTGCTTTAGCTGCCTGTACTTTTGCATCAGCTAAGCCTGGCGCGGCACGCTCAGCCTGAGTAGCTTCCGCCAACTTCTTCTTCGCATCAGCTTCTTTAGCTGCCGCCTCTAAATCTGCCTGCGCCATCACAGTTACTTCAACTGCACGATGCTTTGCAGCTTCTTCATCAGCCTCTGCCGCCTTAACTTGCTGTACTTTAGCCTCTTCTGCTTTTGCTTCTGCGGCAAGCACCTGAACCTGCTTCTCACGATCAGCCTCAGAGACTTCACGCACTTCCTTTATCTTTTCTTCTTCAATAGCAACGGTTTTATCTACCGTAACGCGTTCACGGATAACGTTAGCAATCTCTTTTTTCTCAATCTCAACCGCTTTTTCTGCTTCAATCTTTTGCAGCTCAACCTCACGTTCACGAGAAACAATTTCAAGATCACGAGCACGAGTTACCTTTTCCTCTTCAATCGCAACCGCACGCTGCCTATTTTGTTCCGCGACTTCAATTTCCCGCTGCTGATTTTCTTTTTGTACCTGTAAATCCTGCTCGACTTGAATAGTGGTTGCTTCTGCCTTTCTACGCTCTTCTTCCTGAACCTTTTTGGTTTCCGCCTCTTCACGCGCACGAATCGTTGCAATTTCACGTTCCTGCTTGGCTTCAGCATCCGCTTGTTGACGCTTTAAGGACAACATCGCTTCTACCGTTTCAACGTCTTTTTTCTTTATGGCTAGTTCCTCATCACGTTCAAGCACATTAGTTCGTACATTTTGCTCTGCCGTTAATGCTGTGATCTTTTTAATACCTTCGGCATCCAAAATATTACTAGGATCCAGAGACATTTTAGGAGTTTGCTCAAGATAATCGATGGCGACATCTTCCAAAATATAACCGTTCAAATCATCTCCAATGACTTCAATAATTTTCTCTCGAAATTCCTGTCGATTTTCAAAAAGTTTTACAAATTCAATTTGCTTACCAACGGTTTTTAACGCTTCAGAGAATTTCGCAGCAAAAAGCTCGTACACAGCCTCTCTATCTGACGCTCGACTTGCACCGATAGATTTTGCCACCTTCAACACATCTACAGCTGTTTCATTTACTCGTAAATAAAATGCCACCGTAATATCTGCCCGCATATTATCCAAACAAATCAAGCCATCCTTTCCTCGTCGATCAACTTCAAGTGTGATCAATGAAACTTTCATCAATTCCTTTTTATGTATGATGGGATACACCAAGGCTCCCGTAAAATAAACCTTAGGGGTAGTTGAGGTATCATTGACAATAAGGGCCGTACCCTGCTCCACTTTAAAATAAAATGCTTTAACAATTGCCGCAAAACCCAACACAGCAATAACCACTGCACCTATAAAAAATAATATAGGCATAACCACTGATAAATCAGCCATATCCTTCACTCCATTTCCATTGAATTACATATAACAGTTAACTATTACAAAAAGTCTATTTCAGAAAACACTCTGGATAACACGATGCATTTGTAGGTTACCAAACAATTACAGCGCGTTAGTTTTTAAATTCGTCTTCCGATATAACATTATAAGTATTATTTTCTTTTAGATATTCAAGCAAAACCACTCGATCCCCTTTCGCAAAAGTAACATCACCAAGGGCCCTTACTTTAAAAATCAACCCCGCACCGCCATCTTCTACAGTAGCTTCGCCAAACCCATTATCAACCCGCATCGTACGCACTATAGCTGTCTGCCCTAGCACCTTCTTTTCTGTTTTCTGTTCCAACTTCGCGAACAGGCTGCGAAATGGCTTCACCGCTACTGCAGTCAACACTGCAGCCACATATAAGCATCCAGCAATAATCGGTAAACTTACCAAATAACGTAGCACCCCTTCCGGAACCCAATCGAAAAATGCATAAACGATGTAGTAACACAGAATCCATCCAATTAAAGAAACAAGGGTAATGATAATAGTGACAGGAATACCACTTAACCCCAGCCGCATAATCAACCCTGCAACAACGTCAGCGCTGGAAATACTGGTATCGGCATTGATATCCATTTTCCCATCAACATCAATGCCATCTAAATCCAACACATCAACATCGATGAATCCCAACGCAGCAATACACCAATACACCATCGATAGCGCTAGAAAAAAAGTAAAGAAAGCCGTCGGAAACGACGCTATGTTCTGATAAAACGGGTCCATCTTGTCAGATAACAAAATCGCAAACACTATTACCTCCTTATAAAGACCAAAAACCCATCAATACAGCGGCTTACATTTCGCAAAGCCAAACACTCATCCAAAGTGTACCCCATAAATGTTGTTAACTCCTGGTATATTGGGGCGATTTTGATACTTTTCAAGGGGGAAGTGTACAAATAAACACCTGTAAAGTTAGAGAGCATATCCCGTGAAAGGTTCCCTCTGGTACAACCCTATCCAGAGAGAGAAAAACATCAAGGGAAACAAATCCCCCCTATAGTACAATCCATAGGGCAGCCAAGGCCGGTACATTCTCCATCCGCCGAGATAAGCTTACAGCCTCCTAACATAAGCAGAGTGGTTAACACCCCTATTTTAATAGCATGCTTGATTTGCATAACGAGCTCCTTTTATTATTATTTGCCCCCAAGAAAAACTAACATAAAGATGTAAAACAAAAAAGCTCCAGCCTCACAGCCAGAGCAAAAAGAGAAACAAAAGCAAACTCAAAATAAATATCTAGAGCTAGTCAATCATGTCGCTATAAGGATTCGAAAAAGACAAATTCACCGAGCGCTGATACCCTGGCAAGGTGACACCGTCATTCTTGATAACTATTTCTGACTCATCGATCATACTTTCTCCAAATTTGTAAATTGGAGCGATCTCTCCACGCTGCGCCGCCATTTCATAGCTCGCTATATTTTCACGCACCTTTTCTCGTTTTTTATGATATTCAGAAATCACCTCTTTTCCATATCGATTAATTATCATTTTCTCAACAACGGTAGGTGCAATCACACAAGCTGTTGCATTGTTCCCACCAAAACCTTTACTGTTCAAAAAAGCTACGTCTATGGTTTGCTCGCCTAAACGCATATCTTGTAATGGAAACTGTAATCTATCGGCTTGCACATCTTCAGCAATAACTTCTGTCGTTTTAATACCCGGTAAGATGCCATGATGAAAAACGCCTAACGTTGCCATTAACTGATCTGCACTTGCTGGAGCCAAGGAATGGCCAACATAAGATTTTACCGCAACAATTGGCCACTGTTCGATATCAAACGTTGTTGCAACCTGTTGCAATACATCCGCTTCAGTTGTTCTATTTTTTGGGGTACTTGATCCGTGCGCTTGAACAAAACTTCGCTGTTTAACCGCATTTTCACCTAACAGTGCCACCGCAGATGCAACGGCCTTTGCCATTGTTATATAATTACCAGGGCCCGGTGCTGAAATCGATTTCTTATGGCCATCTGCATTCACAAACACATCCGTAACGGCACCAATAATCTCTGCCCCTAGCTCTAATGCAAGTGCATCATCCATCAACACAAAATATTGCGAGGACTCTGCCAATGTAAAACCACAGTTATCACCAAAGGGCCGGCTCGCACGCCGATGATCAGGCTGCTCGGAATTTTCCAGTTTACGCAACTTCTCGTCAGACGCTAACGCCCCCATAGCATGATACCCATCGATCATTTCAGGTGTTACCGGAGCCTCACTATTACCCACCAAGACAACGCGACTTCGCCCTGCTTGAATATCAGAAATGGCTATTCGTAAGTTATACAAAAAAGTCGCACAAGCTCCTGTCGTACTCCCCGTAGTACCAACACTGCCCAACACATAGGCATTGATAAAGTCCGCTGGCATGCTATTCATACCTAGTGCCATTTGTTTTGCCGTCACACGCCCCCCCATTAAAGAGGACTGCATAAACCCACCGTAACCATGTTCATCGACCTGGCACATTAAACTGCCCGAGTATACAGACACCTCATCTGGGTTAACTTTTTCCATCACCTGCTGCCAATCAATTCCCATTGAGCGCAATGCATCCGTAGCGCCTAACAACGCCATCTTTAAACCACGAGGGTGGAAGTTAGACCGATAATAAGAACCTGGATCAAACCCTGTCGGTAATTGCCCCGCACTGGATACCGGCATTTTTCGGGTACAATCCACTTTGATATTTGCCGTTCCAGCCAAGGCGACTGTGACATGATCCCCTTCACCACTGTCTTCCACCTGCCACCCCTCTGGCAATGGCTTCGGCAGTTGTTTGCGCCTCACTTGAAAAGATAATGCTCCTGTTTCACTAGGCGATAACGAGACAGGTTTATGGGTAGGTACTGCATCCACATCAAAATGATTACTTTCGATACGTCGTACTAACGTCCCTTCTAATACCTCGGATCTATATAAAGCATCCACATCACCAGCAGATAGCGCAGCGCCTTCAGGGTTGACATAACTCCCGTCTGCCCCACCTTCGCCAACAGATACCAGCTTCATAATAACAGCCAAGCTAATAACGGTTTCTTGCTGAAGCTTTTTAGGCAGACTGTCAAATACCATGCGACGGTATGCATGATGGAACGAACTGCGCCCTGCTGGGCCAAAACCACCAAAACCTACAATAACTGGTAACCGAGTCTTCACTAACTATCCCCTTATTTAATGTTTTGCTCTTGCCACTGAGCCTTCTCATCAAATTGTATCTGGGGAACGCAACGCCCACCCTGCTGATAAGGACATAAGAGACGGGGTTTCAGCCAAACTTGTAACATTTCCACAACCAATGACCAACCAGCCACAATAAACGGCTAGAATGACCAAATGAAGAAAATCACCTTTGTCCTTTGTGACAACATGCTGGCCACTAGCTGCACATTACCGATAGAAATGCTTCGTACCGCAGAAGGTGCAGCCATAGGCAAAAACCGTCATGCCGAGCGCCTAGATATTCAAACCGTTTCAGCAAATGACCTAGCGGTTACCACAAGCATCGGGTTTCCACTATCGCCCTCATCAACCCTTGCCAGCAGAGAAGGCTCTGATTACGTTTACATTCCATCCTTGTGGCGTAACCCAAACCCCATTATCAATAAAAATCAAAGCCTTACCTATTGGTTACAACAACAAGCAACATCAGGAACCATCATTAATGGTGTTGGTACTGGCTGTTGTTTTTTGGCTGAAGCCGGTCTGCTTAACCAAAAACCCGCCACTACCCACTGGCACTACTTTGATCAGTTTGAAAAAAAATATCCCGACATACAATTAAAACGTCAGTACTTTATTACTCAAGCGGGCAATATTTTTTGTGCCGCCAGCGTTAACTCCCTTGCCGATCTCACCGTACACTTTGTTTCAGAAATATATGGCAGCACCATAGCCAACCACGTACAACGGCATTTCTCTCATGAGATCCGCTCTGACTATAAAAATACGAGTTATTTTGAAGAGAAAACCAATCGCCATCCAGATGAAGATATTATCCATGCCCAGCGCTGGCTTAAGGATAACTTCGCCAAAGACTTTAAGCTAAGTGATGTTGCAGGCGACTTTGACATGAGCGTACGAACCTTTAACCGCCGCTTTAAAATTGCATTAGGGAAAACCCCATTGCAATACCTACAAGCAGTGAGAACCGACGTCGCAAAAGACCTACTTAAAAGCACAAATTTATCCATTGGAGAAATAGCTATGGCAGTTGGCTATCAGGATATGGGGCATTTTGCAGAAGTGGTTAAAAAAACCTTAGGCGTAACACCAAGTGAATACCGAACAACCGTAAGAGCAAAACTATTTACTGAGGATGATTAAGACAAACTCTTTATCTTGCTTTTAATTGGTACCACTTTAAATTGGCACGATTTTTAACTAGCCCAACCACCCTGACAGATTTGGCGAATTACCCCCACACTCTTGGCGCTGATGCCCTTGTGCATTGCTTTTATTCCTGCCTACACTCTCATAGACACCATTTTCCCGGAAAACAAGGGCAATATCACCATGAATGCAAAGGTTGAATTATACGGCTGGGAAGTATCCCCATACACCGCCAAAGTGGACGCCTACTTTCATTTTAAAGGCATTCCATTTAACAAAATCTATCCCAACGCCTACACGCTAGCACGAAAAATCCAGCCCGCTGTAGGAAAAATGATTATGCCCGTTGTATATATCAACGGAAAAAAACCCATTCAAGACTCCACCATTATCATTGATCACTTTGAGCAACAGAACCCCACAAGAGCCGCAATCCCAGCAAGCCCCAAACAACGCATTGCCGCTCAATTAATCGAACTCTATTCCGACGAATGGCTACCCATGGCAGCACTACACTACCGCTGGAATTACCCAGAAAACTACAACTTTATTATTGGCGAATTCGGCAGCAACGCTTTACCCTACTTCCCAAAGTTTATCCAAAACAAGGTAGCCAAAACCTTTGCCGGTAAGATGTCCGGATACTTACCCATACTAGGGATAACCAGTAACACCGAACAAGCACTAGAGCAACACGTCGAAGCTCTACTCTCCTTACTAAACACCCATTTTGCACAACACCGCTACTTGTTGGGCGACCAACCATGCTTAGCAGACTTCTCCCTATACGGCCCACTCTACGCCCACCTACACAGAGACCCCGCTCCTAAAGATCTCGTCGCAAAACATCGCAACGTATTAACATGGATAGAAAGAGTCCAAGGAAATACATCAACAGAAAACAATACGCTCCCAGATAACGATCAAATCCCCGACACACTAATACCAATACTAAGCCACATGACACAAAGTCATATGCCCTTACTTCAACAAACCATCGACGCCATTCAACAATGGGCAAAAGAAAAACACACCGGCGACAAAGTCCCACAACGACTAGGTGACGCAACCCTATCCATTGAAGGCAAACAAGAAACCCGCTACAACCTCAGTTACGGATACTGGATGCTGCAACGCATCCAAGAAACCTACCAAACCGTTTCAGAAGAAAACAAACCACCCGTCGATGAGTTTATTACACAACTAAACGGCTTTTCACTCTTAAAAGAACCACTACATAACCATGTAATGTTAAAAAATTGCCGACTATATTTAAGCTAAAGCTTAGCGTTTCAAAACCCCAAAGAATCCAAAATCTACAACCCCGCAATAAGTGATGTATTAGCAATATCCGTTCAGAAACGTCTGCGGCACGGACGCCGCAGTCGAGCACGCATGGATGCGATCTTTTGCGATTTCTGAACGGATATTGCTAATACATCACGCTCTAGTCGATTACAGAGTTCCCATCATTATAATGCCCGCATTCACTTACCCACCTTAAACCCTAACCCACAATCTTATAACAATCCCTCGCATTATCACGAAACAACTTAACCCTATCCTCATCACTAAACCCCTCACAAAGGGACCAATAAACGTCATATAACATCTCCAACGACATCGAAACCTTATCCATCGGAAAATTAGACGCAAACATACAACGACCAACCCCAAACTGACTCACAACAAACTCCAACATCGGCCGAAGGTCATCAACAATCTCAGCCAAAGACGGTGGCTGATCTCGCAAATGATACCCCCACCCCACCACAGGCATAAAAAATCCCGACAACTTCACCAACACATTCGGACACTCAGCCACCTTCGCCATGCTCTCTTGCCACAAGCCCAACACCCGGCTCCGAGCAGCATCAGAACCACCATAAGAAGCAAACGCCCCACCCAACCCTATCGGCGTCCCCATATGCCCCAAAATAAACGTCGTATTAGGGTAAGCTTTTGCTAACACCACCATCTCATCCAGTTGCGGGTGAAAAAACCACGCATCAAAAGACAAATCATCCTGTGCCAATCGATCAAACCCCGCCCGCCACTTAGAATCCTGTGACAGTTTCTCCTGATCACAAAATCGCATAATAGACTTATCGGCATCCCACGCCAGCATTTGCCGTATACCCACAAACTTTGAACTTGCACGCTTATGAGCAGCCAGCACAGCATCAACATTATCCCCCCTCAAATCTAAGTGCCCGACAATCCCCCCTAGCAACGACTCAGTTCGCCCAGAAAACAAAGACGCCAACCACTGAGTCTCCCTAACGGGGCCAAAATCCGACTTATCCCTCCAATCGGCCTGTACATGCACCACATGAGAGATATTCAACCGCCCTCGGTCAGCAGCATAGTTAACCGGTAAATAGTCATAACCCACATGACTAATATCGCCAACATAATCTTTATCCGCTTTACTTGCCCCCAGCGTCAACACAGACTCATACAACGATTGATTCCAACCCAGCAGCTTCTTCGGCCAGGACAATGTTCTTGGGGTATTCACCAAATCCCACTGGTGAATATGGGGGTCAACAATGGAAAATTCGTCTGGGATTAACACAAGGCAGCTCCTTAATTAAATTACATATAATCGGGCGAACGTGAGGGTAACATGGCCAGATTCCACAGACCCATGACAAACGAGCTCATCACGCCGTCAATCACACAACCCACCCTACCGAAAAGCAGTCTATCCTTATAAGAAGCTGTTCCAAATACTTCCCGACAGGAGGAGGCTAAAATCTCAATGTACACATTTACAAAGATTCACCCTGCCCTGTTCTCAAGCAGCTTATTTTTAAGACGCCTGCTTTTCAGTGCATTTTTCTTGAGCAATACCATAACAGCAGCGATTCCAACACAAACAAGCCCAAAAACCATTGAAGTCAACTTCCAATACATGGGTAAGGATTATCACATACAAGGTAATAGCATCAATAATACCTATGTATTTAACGCAGGTGCCAAGAAAAAAGTCAGTCTTAGTACGTTAGAGTGGGCTCCATACATCGGCCAAAAAATCTGTAAGCAAGGCTGGGTTCAGCAGCTAACTGTTGCCCTACTTACCAGCCAAGGTTACGAAGTCACTGTCAGCTTCTACCCTTGGGCAAGAACTATCTCAATGGCAGAAAAAGGTCGAGTGGATATTCTATTTCCGGAGTATTTTATAGAACCAGCCGCACCCTCTGACGTTATCAAAGGTACCAAACGAACAGACCATCTCGCTTTATCATCACCAATACCCGGCGGCCCTATCGCCCTATTAAAACGCAAAGACTTCAAAACACCTTTCAAAGGTGAATTAACGGTACTAAAAGGAGAGCGCATCGGGGTCGTAAGAGGCTATCAAAACACTCCCGAATTTGATGCACTGATGGATAGCGATTTCTTTCACATCGACAACTCTGTTGATGATTTAATGAATGCCATCAAGCTATCAAAAAAACGAGTAGACTATATTGTAGGGGACCCCTCCGTGATCTTTTTTAGCATAAAAACGGGTAAACATTTACCCGAAAGTATAAAAAAAATCACCGCGAATAACATTGAAGTTATTGACCCACCACTCCAGTACAACAATCTACATTATGCTGTTTCCAAAAAGAACCCCGAATGGAAGTTGCTACTCCAAACATTAAATAAAGCTATCGCAAGCTTTAAAAAAGACGGAGCCACTCAACAAATTATTAACGATACAAAAAAACAATGCAACAAACTACCCTAGTAACTAGCGACAACATTATACTCTATTCCATACTTAGCATTAGCCTTTACCCCTCAACCCCATTAATATAACCAACCGATATAATTTGAGGAGTACAGAATGCGCTACGGGCATCACGTAGTAGAACCTGGAACAGGCATGAAGTGGCACGTATTAAGATTATTGTGGCCATATTTCCTTGAATTTAGGACGCGCGTATTTCTGGCCCTAGCCTGTCTTTTACTCGCAAAATTTGCCAGCATTAGCATCCCTTTTTTCCTCAAAGACATTATTGACACCCTCGACAGTTCAAAAGCAACACCAAATGTTCTGATTACGATTCCCTTAGGTTTAGTAGCCGCTTATGGCGCAGTTCGATTCCTCAATGTATTACTCAATGAGTTTCGAGACACCTTATTTGGCAGAGTTACTGAACGGACAATACGACGAATCAGTTTACAAACCTTTCAACACCTACATCGACTAGACCTCGATTTTCACTTAGACAGAAAAACCGGAGGTTTATCACGGGATTTAGAGCGTGGCACTACAGGCATTAATTTTTTAATGCGCTTTATGGTTTTTAACATCGTCCCCACACTCGTTGAAGTATTATTGGTTGTTGGCCTACTATTTTATAATTATGGAATCGCGTTTGCTGCAATCACCCTTATTTCTGTCATTCTTTATGTCACTTACTCTATATTAGCCACTGAATGGCGCACCCGATTCCTACGCGAAGTCAACGAAGCTGACTCCGCCACTCACTCTCGAGCGGTTGACAGCTTATTAAACTATGAAACCGTTAAATACTTCACCAACGAAAACTATGAAGCCGAACGTTACGACCAGGAGTTAGCCACCTGGGAACAAGCTAAACGCAAAAACCGCTTGACTCTATTTGCTTTAAACTCAGGCCAGGCAATGATCATCGCAGTTGCGATGACAAGCATGCTGGCATTAGCAGCAATACGCACAGCTAACGGAATAATGACAATCGGTGACTTTGTATTAATCAACGCCTTTATGATGCAGTTATTTATTCCATTAAATTTCTTAGGGTTTGTATACAGAGAAATAAAAGGTTCCCTAGCAAACATTGAAAAAATATTTGCTCTACTAAAAAGAAAATCCAATATTAACGATTGTGATGACGCAACAACACTCCAAGCAAACCAAGGCTCCATCACGTTTAATAACGTATCATTCCAGTACCAAACACAACGTTCAATATTAACCGACATTAGCTTCACCGTAGCGCCAGGTAGCAAAGTCGCGGTTGTAGGCGAAAGCGGATCGGGGAAATCGACCTTAGTAAAACTGCTGTTTCGTTTTTACGACCCCTCTCAGGGAAACATTAGTATTGACGGACACAACATCATCAACGTCACGCAGAACTCCTTACGTCGAGCCATTGGAATCGTACCTCAAGATACCGTATTGTTTAATAATAGCATTTTAGAAAACGTTCGGTACGGCCGCCCTAACGCATCCGATGAAGACGTCGCGAACGCCATTCGTATGGCTCATCTCGATCGCTTTATTGAAGACCTGCCTAACGGAACCGGGACCATTGTTGGAGAACGGGGCCTGAAACTATCGGGAGGAGAGAAGCAACGTGTCGCCATCGCACGCGCAATTCTTAAACGCCCACCAATCTTAGTATTTGATGAAGCAACATCATCATTGGACAGTAAATCTGAGCAGGCTATTTTAAAGGCAATGAAAGAAATCACCGAAGGTTACACCAGCCTAGTGATAGCCCATAGACTTTCCACCATCATCGATGCAGATAAGATAATTGTCTTAGACAGGGGGCGCGTTGTAGAGCAAGGAAACCACATAGAACTACTCTCAACCAATGCCACTTACGCTAAGCTTTGGCGCATCCAACAGGAAGAGAATCATGATCTATAACGGCAGCTGTCACTGTAAAGCTGTTACCTTCCAGGTAGAAGCTCCTAATGAAATCGACGCAGAAGATTGCAATTGCTCCATTTGTTCAAAAACGGGATTTCTTCATTTAATCGTCCCTAAAAATAAATTCACCTTACTGACAGGCGAAAGCAACATCACAACCTATACCTTCAACACCGGTGTAGCTCAACACTATTTTTGCACGACCTGCGGAATAAAACCTTTTTATATACCCCGCTCAAACCCCGATGGCGTCGATATCAATGCCCGCTGCTTAGATGATCAACCTAGCACTATGCATATTACTAAATTTGACGGTCAGCACTGGGAAGACAACGCACACAATCTTGCGCGCAAAAGTAAACCGACCCCCTAAGCACGGAAGATATAAAAAAGCCCTAATGTTTAACAACATTAGGGCTTTTTTATATCTTCGCTATCTTTAGAAAGAATAGCTTAGAAAGGATGATTCAAAACAATCGTTTCTACACGATCAGGCCCAGTAGATACGATATCAACTGGAACCCCAACAACCTCTTCTAAGCGAGCAATATATTTCCGTGCTGCCTCAGGTAGATCTTCCATTTTCTTCACGCCATAAGTGACTTCAGACCAACCTGGCATATCTTCATATACTGGCTGCAACCCGTCATAATCTGCTGCATCGATTGGAAACAGGTCAACAGGGTTTCCATTCTCATCATTGTAGCCAATACAAATCCGTATAGTCTCCAAGCCATCCAGCACATCAAGCTTGGTCAGGCACAAACCTGATACTGAGTTAATTTGCATAGAGCGACGCAACGCTACGGCATCAAACCAACCACAACGACGAGCGCGACCGGTGGTTGTACCAAATTCATGGCCTTTTTCTGCCAAGTGCTCACCGTTCTCATCGAACAGCTCTGTAGGGAAGGGACCAGAACCAACACGTGTAGTATAGGCCTTTGTAATTCCTAAGACATAATCTAGATAAAGCGGACCAAAACCACTACCCGTTGCCGTACCACCAGCACTGGTATTAGAAGAGGTAACAAACGGGTAAGTACCGTGATCAATATCCAACAGCGTACCTTGAGCACCCTCAAAAAGGATATTGTCACCTGCAAGACGGTGTTGATGCAATATATCGGTAACATCTGCCACCATACCTCTGATGCTTTCAGCCATTTCCAGCGTCTCATCGAGTACCTTCTGGTAATCGATGGTATCAACCTTGTAATAGTGCTCAAGCGCAAAATTATGATAATCCAACACTTCGGCAAGTTTTGAGGCAAAGCGCTCTGGATGATAAAGGTCACCCAAACGAATACCACGACGAGCAACCTTATCTTCGTAAGCAGGCCCAATGCCACGACCTGTAGTGCCTATCTTTGCCTTTCCACGTGCAATTTCACGCGCCTGATCTAAAGCAACGTGATAAGGAAGGATTAATGGACAGGCTGGACTAATCTGCAACCGATCTTGAACCGGTACACCACGATCTTCCAGCATTTTAATTTCTTTGAGTAATGCGTCAGGTGCAACCACAACACCGTTACCAATCAAACACTTCACATTGTCACGAAGAATACCTGAAGGTATTAGATGCAACGCAGTTTTAACACCATCAATAACCAATGTGTGACCAGCGTTATGCCCACCTTGAAATCGTGCAACACAAGTAACGCGATCCGTCAGCAAATCAACAATTTTCCCTTTGCCTTCATCACCCCATTGGGTGCCAAGAATGACTACATTTTTACCCATTTTTCTGTATCTCTGTTTACAGTTATCAAAAATTCACATGACGTGGTGCAATACATTAATTACATCACGTCAAATATATATAACGTCGGCAGCTTCCCGCTCAACACCTACAACCCGCATATTTCCCATCGGCCGTCTTGCAACGTAAGCTGCTGAGTACAACCCATTTCATCCGCAGTTACTGTCTGCCCAGACAAACCAGCGACAACTCTCACGCCTTGCTTGCGCAAATGAGCAACTTCACGTTGTAATGATGCATCGCCATCAGCAGGTGCAAATACCAATGGAGCTGAAACACTAGGTGCCTGCTGTTTAATTTTAATCAAACTAGCCAAATCTGTACTAAACCCTGTGGCAGCACGCGCCCGGCCAAATACTTCGCCAATATGATCATATCGACCGCCACTCGCTATAGAGTGGCCTACCGTTGGCATATAGGCACTGAACACAGGCCCAGTGTGGTAGTGATATCCACGCAACTCGCCCAGATCAAAGTACAACGTAACGTCTGGGCGCTGCTCACGAATAGCAGCAGCAATTACCATCAAATCATCTATAGCTTCAGCAAGAGCCTCAGATACTGGCGCAAGCTCCGCTTTGGCTTTAACCAAAACATCATCACCACCGGACAAATCAGATAATGTAATAAACTTCTCTTTTAATGGTGAGCCTGCAAGATTGGCATTCAGAAATTCTGCCAACTCAGGTACAGACTTACGCTGATATATATCAAACAGCTCCATTTCCTGACCGTCATCTAACCCAGCCATTTCAGCCAGTGTTCGATATATCGCAACATGACCAAGGTCTAAATGAACTTGCTCACAGCCAGTCAATGTCAATGTATCAAGCATCAATAAGATGACCTCAATATCACTGGCAACACCATCATGACCAAATAACTCAACACCAACCTGCATAGCGCTACGAGAAGCGGTTAATGATGTTGGCTTGGTGTGTAACACATCACCGGCATAACACAACCGAGCAGGGCCTTCGCGATTCAGCGTATGCGCATCAATTCTTGCAACCTGAGGGGTCATGTCTGCACGCACCCCCATTAACCGACCAGTACTTTGATCCGTCAATTTAAAGGTTTGTAATGCTAAGTCGTTTCCTGCTCCTATAAGCAGTGACTCCAAGTATTCCACCAACGGCGGAATGACCAAGTCATACCCCCAGCTGCGGTATAAATCTAATAACTCGCGGCGTAAACCTTCCAGGCACGCTGCTTGAGCAGGAAGAGTCTCTTCGACTCCATCTGGCAACAACCATCTATCGGCAATGGACATTGAATCTTTTCCAGTCTTTAGCTTTATAAATCAAGCAGTTAAGCGTAATCAAGCACACTTTTAGCGATACTCGTGGCAAATTACGTTATCTGTGGCCATAAAAAAACCGGGCCAAAACCCGGTTTCCTTATAATACCACGGGTCATAGCCCCGGGGCGAATATAACTGTGCTTTTGTTCACGCTAACACCGCAGTCATTTCGGCTGACTGGTCATGTACTCAAAGAAATCGCCTTTGGGCTCAACCACTAACACATCATTTTTATCTTTAAACACGGTACGATAAGACTGCATGCTACGGAAAAAGCCGTAAAACTCTTTATTCTTATTGTAAGCATTAGCATAAATAGCTGCCGACTCTGCATCACCGCTACCACGAACAATTTCAGACTCACTAAAAGCAGTTGCCAAAATCACCGTACGCTGGCGATCCGCATCTGCTCGTAAACCTTCCGCTTTCTCGTTACCTTGAGAGCGATGCTCACGAGCTTCCCGCTGCCTCTCGGCTCTCATTCGCTGATACACCGATCCACTTACACTAGGTGGCAAATCGATACGCTTCACGCGAATATCGATCACCTCAATACCAAACTCTTCTTGGGTTTTAGCGTCAACCTCTTGAGTTAACTCAACCATTAAAGACTCACGCTCCCCCGAAACCACATCAAACACGGAGCGCTCACCAAACTTATTACGCAAACCTTCATTCACACGAGGAGAAATCAACGCTTCAGCTTGAGACTCCATTCCTCCCCCTGTAGAGGTATAAAACTTAGTCACATCAGTAATACGCCACATAACAAAAGAATCTACGATTAACCGTTTCTTCTCTTTTGTGAGGTACTCTTCAGGACGTAAGTCACGCGACATGACGCGACCATCAAACAGTCGTGACTCATCCCATGGCAGCTTAGTATGCAGCCCTGGCTGCAAGTCATCTTGAACAATTTCACCGAAACGCAACAATAAACCACGCTGATGCTGCCCTACCGTGAACAGGCACATGGAGCCAACTAACACCACAACCCCAACCAGCAACAAACTGATTAAACTTTTAGTATTCATTATCGTGCCTCCCAACGTTTATTCTCACGCACTTGACGCAACCGGTCTATACCGCGAAGATCTGAAGAACTACCAGGCTTTACTGCCGACGGCTGTGATGTCACAGCAGGCTGCCTTGTCGACTGTGCAGCAACAGCACCTCCAGCCATCATTTTATCCAACGGTAGATACATCATATTGTTTCCACCTTCTACATCAACAATCACCTTAGAGGTATTGGCGTAGACTTGCTCCATTGTTTCCAGATATAAACGTCGACGTGTTACTTCAGGCGCCTTGCTATATTCAGTCAGTAGCTTTTCAAATCGAGTTGCTTCACCTGTTGCTCGAGAAACCACCTCAGCTTTGTACGCCAGCGCTTCCTCCTTCATACGCTTTGCCTGACCACGAGCTTCAGGAATAATACCGTTAGCATAGGTTTCGGCTTCGTTCTGAACACGCTCTTCATCTTCTTTCGCTTTGATTACATCATCAAATGCGGCTTTTACTTCATTTGGTGGATGAGCATCCTCAATGTTCACTTTCGTAACAAGCAATCCTGACTTATAACGATTTAAATAATCCTGCAACCGGCGCTGCACATCCACCGCCATGATTTTTCGGCCTTCAGTGATCACACTATCCATTTTAGTGCCACCAACTACATGCCGAAGCGCACTTTCCGTTGAATGACGTAACGCTTCTTGAGGGCTGTTAGACTCCAAAAAGAAATCCGTTGGATTATTCACTTTGTACTGAACAACCAAACCAATAGATACCAAATTCTGATCTTCCGTTAACATCGTAGCGTCCATGTTAAAGGAGTTAATTTGGATAACATCAATCTTACGAACCGTATCAATGAGCGGTGGATTCCAATGCAAACCAGCACCAACGGTTTCGTTGAATTCCCCAAAACGTAGAACAACGGCGTTTTCCGCTTGCTCAACGCGATAGAAACCAGCAACACCCCATATGATTGACGCAACCACAGCTACCAAAACAATCAGGCCAAAACCACCGCCGCCGCTTTTGTCGCCATTACCGCCACCACCAAGCAAGCCACCGAAGCGCTCCTGGAGTTTTTTTAATACTTCATCAAGATCAGGGGGCCCCTGATCATTTTTTCCGCGCCAGGGGTCTTGGTTATTATTACCACCGCCAGGTTCATTCCAGGCCATAGAGGTCTCCAGTTGTTCAAAAATTAAACGATCAGCAAATACATATTCGCCGGATAACTTACTCTTTTAATTTGATATTGTCACTACTCAACGAAGCCCTCGACATATTCGAGCACGCAAGCATTAACATTTTTCATTCGAATCCAATCTGTAGTGCGGTTAAATTTGTTTTTTTCAAGGCCTGTTGGAATTCTTTCTCAGGTAATCGAATATCAAGTACCGTATTTCCTGCCTCATCATAGCTTTCTTCGTTCACGACGCCAAGCTGATGAAACAAAGCTCTCAATTGCCCCATGGCAGGTGTCAAACACACTTTACCATCGACCAATTTACGACCAACCCGAGCAGCCAGCGCTTCAAAAAACAAATCCGTACCTGCTCCCGTTTTTGCAGACATCCAAACTGCTCGGGGAACACCTTGATCATCGAAATCAATTCGAGGTTTAACATCACCCATCAAATCAATTTTGTTGTACACCATCAATACAGGAACGGAGTCCGCTTTTATTTCACGCAACACTTCATTCACATGAAAAATATTCTCAGCACGCTCTTCAGCACAAGCATCCACAACATGCAGCAGCAAATCCGCTTCTTTACTTTCTTCCAATGTCGCTCGAAACGCCTCAACAAGCTTATGAGGCAAGTCACGAATAAACCCTACGGTATCCGCCATAATCACTGCGCCAACATCTTCAACATCCAAACGTCGCAGCGTGGGGTCCAACGTCGCAAACAGTTGGTCCGCTACATACACTTCTGATGTTGTCAGATGATTAAACAGTGTAGATTTTCCGGCGTTGGTATACCCCACCAATGAAACCGTTGGCACTTCAGCTTTTTTACGAGAACGACGCCCCTGGTCACGCTGCTTTCTTACTTTATCTAAGCGTTTATGAATGGCCTTAATTCTGGCTCGCAACAGACGGCGATCGGTTTCTAACTGAGTCTCGCCTGGGCCACGCAAACCAATACCGCCTTTTTGGCGCTCCAGGTGAGTCCAACCGCGAATCAAACGTGTCGACAAATGCTCCAATTGAGCAAGCTCTACCTGCAATTTACCCTCAAACGTTCGGGCACGCTGCGCAAAGATATCCAAAATCAGACCGGTACGATCTAAAACTCGACACTTAAGCTGGTGCTCTAAATTACGCTCTTGGGAGGGGGATAGAATATGATTAAAAATAACCAGGTCAGCTTCATCTTCTTCGACTCGCTGCGCTAGCTCTTCCGCTTTACCTGAACCGATAAAAAACCGTGCATCCGGTTGCTGGCGGGAGCCCCGTAAAATACTAGTACACTCTGCTCCAGCAGAGTCCGCTAACATTTCAAATTCATCGGGGTCTTCACGACTACTTTTACTAGAGAAGTCGATATGAACTAATACAGCTCGCTCGCCCTGTTGTGGGCGATCAAATAATGATTCCATTTACTAATCTACTTAGGATTCAAAAAAACCTGCAGACCAGCGAGCTGTACGCAGTAATAACAATTTTGACAATAATAAGTTAGTACCAATATAAATTGATACCGGTGGCAATAATCTCAATAGAAATTATTCGCCCATATCATGAGTTTCGTGTCCAGGCTGATCCGCTCGCTCGTTACGAGGGTTACGCGCTGGTACCACAGTAGAGATCGCATGTTTGTATACCATCTGGTTTACCGTGTTACGCAATAACACAACATACTGATCAAATGATTCGATTTGGCCTTGCAGTTTAATACCATTTACCAAAAAGATAGATACAGGAATTCTCTCTTTTCTCAAGGCGTTCAAAAATGGGTCTTGTAAGCTATGACCTTTAGACATAGTCGTCTCCTTTAAAAGCGTTGCCCAAAATATGAGGGCTAAGTACGTTCAAAATGAACAAAGTTATTCCAGAAGCCTGGAATTTCGTCGGCTAAGGTAGGATGGGGGCCAAGGGCAGAATTTTCAAGACCTTTTCTGTAAAATCTGGGTCTTCTGCGTCAAACCAGTGCAAATTAGACCAACTGCGAAGCCAGGTTATCTGCCTTTTGGCTAGTTGACGCGTTGCAATGATTCCTCTCTCCACCATTTCATCGTAGCTTAGTTTTCCTTCTAAGCAATCCCAAGCTTGGCGATAACCTACAGCACGAACTGAAGCCATGCTCGGATTCAGGTCTCCCCTGGCATACAGACGCTTCACCTCATCCATAAAACCCTGCTCAAGCATAAGGTGGAAACGTTGCGCTATACGCTCATGTAATCGAGCCCGATCTTCAGGACATACGGCAATAGATGTTACCTCATAAGGAAACGCATCTTTATCGCCCCCCCAAGAATCATCGCCGCCTTTATCTTTCTGTTCCTGATGCCATTGCGTAAGTGACTTGCCAGATATTCGATACACCTCCAAAGCACGTTCAATTCTTTGTGGATCATTGGGATGTATACGATCAGCGGCAACCGGGTCTACCTGCCGTAGCTGATCATGCAAAGCCCCCCAACCATTCTGAGCTGCATCAGCCTTGATAACAGCACGAACCGCTTCATCCGCAGAAGGCAGTGTTGCAATACCTTCCCTTAGTACCTTGAAATACAACATGGTTCCCCCCACTAGTAGGGGAATTTTGCCTTTATTGGCAATTTCTTCCATTGCAGCCAGAGCATCGTCACGAAAATCAGATGCAGAATAAGTCTCAGAAGGATCAAGGAAATCAATCAAACGATGAGGTGCTTGCGCCAACATCTCTGCATCAGGTTTTGCTGTACCAATATCCATTTCGCGGTATATGAGTGCAGAATCGACACTGATAATTTCCATAGGAAAGCGCTTTACTAACTCCAACGCCAGCGCCGTTTTACCCGACGCTGTAGGGCCGGTAAGGAAAATAGCAAAAGGTTTACTGCTCATTTAACGTCCTCGCATAAACAGCTTATCAAGCTCTTTCATACTCATTTGTGTCCATGTCGGTCGACCATGGTTACATTGCCCACTACGCTCTGTACGTTCCATGTCTCGCAATAAACCGTTCATTTCAGGAATGGTTAACTTACGATTCGCCCGAACTGACCCATGACACGCCATAGTACTCAGCAATGTATTCACCCGACCCTCTACTCGATCACTTGATCCATGCGTTTTAATATCAGAAATCACATCCCGCACTAATTCTTCTACATTTGCGTCCCTTAAGAATACAGGTATTTGACGCACCAACAACGTTTCTGGGCCCATACGTTCCACTTCAAAACCAAGGCGTCGGAATAAAACATCACTATCTTCTGCCAACTCCGCCTCACCACGACTGATGGCCATACTTACAGGCACAAGCAATGGCTGAGACTTCATGCTCTGACTTTGCCAGCTCACCTTCATCCGCTCGTAAGTCACTCTCTCATGAGCAGCGTGCATATCAACTACGATCATGCCGTCTTGATTCTCAGCCAAGATATAAATGCCATGTAACTGGGCGACCGCGTAGCCTAAGGGTGGCACATCACTGTGTGAAGACACCTCAGTCAACGCAGTTGCCCCTATTGTATCAACACCGTCATGTAAGGCGCCATAGGCTTGCATAGTCTCGCGAACAGGGGCAACACCCGAAGTATGATTAGCCGCTGGTGCATAATATACAGGGGCTGCCGTTTGGGATTCCAGCACACCAGGCTGGCCACCGCCCTGCCCTAACCCCAATGCAGCTTGCTCTCGAAATTCACCAATTATTTGCCCTTGCGGTACGTTACCCTCGGTCTCTGCTAGCGCATCATCCGTTGCCAAAGTATCTTCAGGAGTCACCTCTGCAATAGCCCGGTGTAAACTTCGGAACAAAAAGTCATGGACCTGACGGGTTTCACGAAAACGCACTTCATGCTTGGTGGGGTGCACATTCACATCCACCCCTTTTGGGTCAAGCTCAAAATACAACACATAAGCAGCATGTCGCCCGTGATACAGCACATCACGATAAGCTTGGCGCACCGCATGAGTTACCACTTTGTCTCTTACATGGCGGCCATTAACAAAGAAATATTGCAAATCTGCTTGGCTTCTGGAAAACGTCGGCAATCCCATCCAGCCCCACAAACGCAACCCGGATATTTCTGTATCAACACGTACCGCATTTTGAATGAAATTGGGGCCGCAGACACTGGCAACCCTTCGATCTTCTTCCGCCTCTGTTTTCGCCGACTTTAAACTATGAATCACACGCTGGTTGTGACGTACAGTAAACGCCACATCAAAATGACTTAATGCTAACCGCTTAACCACATCATCCAGATGCCCAAACTCTGTTTTCTCTTTACGTAAGAACTTTCTTCGCGCAGGCGTATTAAAAAACAAATCCCTCACTTCAACCGTCGTTCCCTGTGGGTGGGCAGCAGGCAGCACCTGAGCCTCCATATCCCGTCCCTCTGTTACCACCTTCCAGCCGCTACCTGTTGCCTCCTCACTCGACGTCATATTCAACCGAGATACAGAGCTAATACTAGCAAGCGCCTCGCCCCGAAAACCAAGTGTTTCTACACCTTCCAAATCATCTAAATCATAAATTTTACTAGTAGCATGCCGTGCCATTGCTAGCGGCAAGTCATCTTTATGTACACCGCAGCCGTTATCACGGATTCGGATAAGCTTGATGCCACCTTGCTCGATATCCACTTCCAACCGTGTTGCACCAGCGTCAACGCTGTTCTCTAGCAGCTCTTTTACCACTGCGGCTGGGCGCTCAACCACTTCACCCGCAGCAATTTGGTTTGCCAAACGGGGGCTTAATTTATTTATTTTACTCATAGAAAGTCTGACTATTGGAGGCCATAAGAACGTTCGGGCTTATTGGCGATCACATTAAGAGATTGAAATTATGAATTGGGGATACGTAACGTTTGACCAATTTTAATAATATCGACTTGAGACATCGCGTTCACTCGTCGCAAACTTGCCAAACTAACCTGGTAACGATTGGCTATTTTGGACAAGGTTTCACCTCGTCGAATAGTATGTTTTGCATACAGGGCTTCCTTTGACTTACGTAACGCTATCTTACTACCAGGGGGCGGATGCTGATCAAAATACTTTGCAATCCCCTTGGTGATCGCTTTCGCTAATTTTTTCCGGTGCGCGCTAGAATTCAAATTCCTCTCTTCTTTCGCATTAGAAATAAACCCGGTTTCAATCAAAATTGATGGTATGTCGGGAGATTTTAATACGGCAAACCCTGCCTGTTCAATATGCTTTTTATGCAACTTAGTAACATGTTTCATTTCACTTAACACGTATTTACCCACGGTCAGACTATGTTCCATGCTTCCTTCCATTGCCAAGTCTGCCAATACACTGGCCAACACATCATCTTTATCTTCTAGACTTACCCCACCAATCACATCGGCTTGGTTTTCCTGCTCCGCCAACACACGCGCCAGAGTACTTGTTGCTCCTCTACGAGATAACGCAAATACCGATGCCCCACTGGCATTACCATTCTTAAACGCATCCGCATGTATTGAGACAAAAATATCTGCATTGAGTTTTTTACGAGCCAGATCACGACGAGTCTTTAATTTAAGGAAGTAATCCCCCTTTCGGGTTAACTCCGCACGAATACCTTTTCGCTTATTCAGTTCAGCCTGCAACGATTTGGCAATTTTGAACACGACATTTTTTTCTCGCGTTCCTTTTTGACCAATGGCACCAGGGTCTTCTCCGCCATGACCTGCATCTATAGCAACAATAATATCTCGCCCACCCGTAACACGTTTCTGCTGCTTTTTTATCGGTGTTGCGGTGCTAGTTGCTTTAGACGTAACAACATTAGCCGCCTTCATCGATGCCACGGACCCTTCCAGATCCAACACAAGTCGATGCCCGTATTGAGCATTTGGTTTTAATAGGAAGCTTTTTGGCTTAAGGGGCTTTTTTAAATCCAAAACCACCCTCAAATCCTGCTTGTTCTGCATCGCGCTGCGAACCTTAGCAATCGAACTATCTTTTAAGTCAATGCTAAACAGCGCCTTGGTACGAAGCGTGCTTTTAAGGTCAATAACAACCCGATTAGGATTATCGAGTGTAAAAATACGATGATCCACAGGGCCTGAGAGATCAAATACAACCCGGGTACTTTCTGGCGCCTGCCAGACACGAACACTGTTAATCTTTTCACTAGCAGTAACAACAGTCGAAAAAAGCAGAAGCATTGCCAACACCCATGCATTCCCTGACACTTTACATAAACTGACTATTTTACTTAAAAACTGCGTTAACACTCCAACACCTATTCTTATGGATACTTACATACCAGTTGAGACTACTAAACTCATTAACGAGTTGCTGTTATATTCGCATTAGATGCGGCGACCAATGCAACAATAGCTTGCCCCTTCTCGCTCTCCCCCGAGAGCCGTAAATATCGTGTTTGCCTGCGTTTCTCTATGGTTAATTCTACATCAGGTTTAGGAATAACGCCTTCCCCTTTGTCAGGCCATTCCAACAAACAAACGCTATTTTCATCAAAATACTCCCGAATCCCCATAAATTCCAACTCTTCCGGATCAGCAATCCGGTACAAATCAAAATGATAAACCGTACACTCACTAAACTCATAAGGTTCAACTAGGGTGTAGGTTGGGCTTTTCACCGGGCCTTGATGCCCAAACGCATGCAAAACACCTCGTGAAAATGTGGTCTTCCCTGCCCCTAAATCGCCTCGTAAGTAGACAACAAGACCACCGTTTAGTGCCTTTCCTAGCACCTCCCCGTATGCGACCAGCTCGTCTTCTGAAGCGACAGATACCGAAAATTCCTTCATATATGTTTGCACAGCTTTTGTTTTCCATTGGCTAAACGGCGAATATACGGGAATAGGTCTGTTGCCTGCAAGCCTAGTTCACCAGATTCTTGGACCGCACAATCGCCAGCTTTTCCATGTAACCAAACCCCTACATTTGTAGCATCTAGTGGTGATAACTGCTGAGCCAATAAACCACCGATAACACCACTCAATACATCGCCCATTCCCGCTGTCGCCATACCGGGGTTGCCTACATTGGCAAGCTGAATATTCTCCGGGGCCGCGGTAATGAGTGTTCCCGCGCCTTTTAACGCAACAACGGCATCATAACGATCACTCAATTGTTTCGCACAATGAAATCGATCCAACGCAATATCCTTAGTGCTGCACTGCAATAGTCGAGCAGCCTCTCCGGGGTGAGGTGTTAACACCCAATTACCCCGTTGACGAAACACCTCTCCAGCACCAGAGGTTAAAAAATTCAAACCATCCGCATCCAATACCAAAGGGATATCTGTCATTAACGCTTTTTGCAACAAACTCACGGCCCATGCACCTTTACCGATACCTGGCCCTGCAACTATCACCGTTGCTTTGGCGATAATTTCATCAATAGTTGAGCTATGGGTATCCGCATCTAACGCCATACATTCTGGATGTCGACTTAACAACGGGGCAATATGCTCCCCTCGTGTTAACACTGTGACAATACCGGCGCCAACATAATGAGCAGCTTCACTCGCCATCATCACAGCTCCCCCCATACCATGGTCACCACCAATAACCACAACATGACCAAAATTTCCTTTATGGGCGCCGCGGTCACGTTTACCCAGCGTTTTGGCAACATAAGGGCGATCAATGCGTGTTGCACTTGGCACCACCTTTTCAAGTACTAACGAAGGAACTCCTAGTCCAGCAAAAAACAGCTCGCCACATTGCTGAGGGCCGCTTGCCGTCAACAAACCCTGCTTTAACCCAATATAAGTCACCGTGATATCTGCATTCACGGCACAACCCAGTATTGACCCGGTATCTGCACACAACCCTGAAGGCGAATCAACAGCACATACATTTACATCGTTATGGCTGGAGAGACGATTGATAAGTTCAATCGCCCTTTTACATTCACCACGAACCTCTCCCTTGAGGCCGGTTCCAAGTAACGCATCAACAATGATGCCTTCAGACATAATAAAACCATCACTTTCGTTAACCCACAAGGCATCAAAAACAAGAACCTTTACACCTTCTTCGGTAGCCTGTTGATACGCAGTTAACGCATCAGCGGTTAACTTAGTGGTTTCGCCCACCTGAATCACCACAACGTCAAGCCCTGCTTGCTGGGCCAAACGCGCAATCACGTAACCGTCACCGCCATTATTGCCAACCCCACAAAACACCGTCACTCGCACGGATTGCGGCCAACGCTTTCGCATCACAGCAAACGTTGCCTCTGCAGCTTTCGTCATCAACGAGAACCCAGGTATACCATTTTCTTCAATAGCAATTCGATCAAGCTCTCTTACTTGTTCTGTACGATAGAGCGCTTGAGGAAGATGCTTGGTATACTTAGTTACCGTACTAGTTACCGTACTAGTTACGGCATTCGTTACGAAATTGCTCACGACATTAACCATCCATTTATTTATCATCTGCTAACAACTAGATAACAAAGAGTATACACGACAAAATCCATGACCAACCAGCTCACCAACATCGACCTCACCCAACTTACCCTCGACATAAAGCTATGGGGAAGGGAGTTAGGTTTTCAGCAAATAGGCATCGCCGATGTAAACCTAGGCGAACACGAACAGCATTTAGTACGCTGGCTGGACAATCAATATCACGGTGAAATGGATTACATGGAACGTCATGGGACTAAACGGAGTCGCCCCGATGAGCTAGAGCCAGGCACATTAAGAGTGATCACCGCAAGAATGGATTACCTACCTGAAGATCCTCACTCGGTTTCGATTCTTAAACAAAAAGATAAAGCCTATATTTCTCGTTACGCACTCGGGCGTGATTACCATAAATTGATCCGTAAACGTTTAACCAAACTCGCTAAAAAAATCGAGACGGTAATTGGCCCGTTTGGTCACCGAGCGTTTGTCGATAGCGCGCCGGTATTGGAAAAAGCCCTTGCGGAGAAATCCGGTTTAGGGTGGATTGGTAAAAATTCACTTCTGCTAAACCGCAAAGCAGGGTCTTGGTATTTTCTCGGGGAGCTATTTATCGATCTGCCTCTGCCTGTTGACGAGCCCGTCAGCAATCATTGCGGATCATGCCAGTCCTGTATTGATAAGTGCCCAACCAATGCCATTGTAGCTCCGTTCCAGGTGGATTCGAGAAAGTGTATTTCTTACCTCACCATTGAGCTAAAAGGGCCTATCCCAGAGACATTGAGATCACCGATGGGGAATCGTGTTTTTGGATGTGACGATTGCCAATTGGTATGCCCTTGGAACCGTTTTGCGAAAGCGACAAATGAAAATGATTTTCACCCACGACACCAACTAGATAACCAAGATTTATTAGCGTTATTTTTATGGGATGAAACCACTTTTTTATCCAACACCGAAGGTTCTGCTATTCGGCGCATTGGTTATGAACGTTGGTTAAGAAACCTTGCTGTGGGATTAGGTAACGCGCCCTATTCTACGGAGATTGTTAAAGCACTAACCGAGCGCCTTAATCAGCATTCCGAATTAGTCGATGAACACGTGCAATGGGCCATTACTCAACAAGAACATCGAAAACCAGATCAACTAACAAAAAAATAAATCAACGTTTAATCTTTATAGGAAAACTGCCTGACGCCGATAAAAAGGGGCAATCAGGCATGTGTCGCTTATAACATCGTCGCTATCTGCTGCCCCATTCTCACGGGAGAACCTTCACGCAGTTGCTCATCCCATTTTATTTTCCCTTCGGGGAACAATACAATCGCTGTGGAGCCTAGTTTAAAACGCCCCATTTCATCACCACGCGCCAATGTAATCGGCCGACGGCCTTCTTCGGTATAATCTTTTACACTTAGCTGTCGTTTTGGTGGGGTTACTAACCCTGCCCACACAGTTTCGATACTGGCAACAATCATCGCACCGACCAACACCACAACCATCGGCCCAACTTCTGTTTCAAACGTACAAACCACACGCTCATTACGTGCAAACAATGCAGGCACTTGATTGGCAGTTTTACCGTTCACAGA
>MAAL01000036.1 GCA_002163245.1 Gammaproteobacteria bacterium 42_54_T18
AACTGACGGTGATGTTGAGCACTTAATGCCATGGAATATTGAACCATCGGCTATCAAGCCAAATTAAGTGCAGGGGTGTTGGCCGGACGCTTACGACGTAGTTACATAACCACTTTCAATAACTACATCTACATGATGCTCTTTGATGGTTAATTCTGGTAATTGTGCATTAGTAGGTCGAAGTAGCCCTGCGGCATTGGTTAACGAAGCCACTAACATTAAACTCCACACCATGACGATTGTTTGGATTGATTTCATTTGCATCACTCTCACTGTTAAGAATATTGTGGAAGGAGCTAGATATCAATTAGCCTTAATGCGGCCTCACGCAACCTTCACACAACAAGAGTGCCTACGTATGATGTACAGGAAAAGAACAATGACAAAAGTCGAATACACAGAGACCCTGCGTACTGCTAGACAAGACCTTACCTAAACCACCACCAACGAAACGTTAGGCGGTGTTGGGTAGGCTTTTCTTTTTAGTATTAATACATTCAGAGTTAATAAACTTAACGTTAAGACATTTCCTTTTCTGCTTGTTCCATAGCCCGTCGATCTTCACTTCGTCTACGCTCAGTAACCGGCATACCATTACCTTGCGTTTGCTGCATCAACAGTTGATATTCCTTTAATTCGGACTCTGTTGCTTCCGCATTTAACTTCTTGTCACTACCCTTTTTCTGAGATGCAACAAAAGCGAAAAACAAAGCAGTCATCACACCTAACATAACACCTAATATGCCACCAAGAACAACAATCAATGAACGCTTAGGTTTCACTCTAGATAACGGAGGGATTGCAGGGCTATCAACACGAATAGCGTTCAAACTAGCCTCATCCAATACAATAAGTTTTAACCGCTCAATACTTTCTTGCAACCCACTTAGCTCACCAATAAAAGCATCATCATCAACACGTGATGACAACGTATGAATTTCTGCATTTAAAGCCCGTGACCCGCGATAATATTGCGGGCCTGACGAGACTTCAAATAACACTCCCTTAGCAACAGGCTGTCCATTTGACGTCGAGTCTAACGGGTTAACGATATTCAATGTCTTGGCAATAGCCAAAGCTTCTTGTAACTGAACAATTCTTCGCAACCGCTTTTGCTCCGCTGTTTTTCTTTTGGCTGCAATATCAATATTAATAGAAATAAGTTTAGTACTGCGAGCATTTTCAAAATTCACGATAGCTTGGTCTAACGTAATCTGTGCAACAAAGTCGACATATTTATTCACCAGGTTGGCAGCGCCATCAGCTGAACCCCATTCCATACTGATAGATAATAGTTCGCTATTCTTTTTATCTGCCCCAATCGACAAAATGCCAAGAAAACGTTCAAACAAGGCGTATATTTCTGATTCCGTTAACGGCTCGCTAGCATTCCCCCCCCTAAAATACGCACCGAGACTTTCCTGTTCAAAAAATGCTCGCTTAATACTAAGTGAATTCGCATTACGTACAAAATCAGTATAAATAGAACCCGCACTCACACTGCCGCCGCTAATTTGGCTAAAGGTCTGAATGTCTTTCTTTAACGGGGGTAATAAATACGTTGTCGCCTTAAACACCGGGGGTGTCAGCAATGCAATCGCTATAGCAACGGCCGTACATAAAACGGTTATTACCACAATGGTTTTCCAACGCCGCACGAGTGTACGGAACAGATCTAACAAATCAATTTCATCATCTTGGATATAATGTACTGCGGGCTGATAGCTGCCCTGAGGCACCTGTTGATATCGATGCGGGTTCTCTGTATTCATTATGAAATCATCCTAATTACTACGACCTGAACTACGGCCTATACTACCAGTGGCAAGTTCTAAAATCAGCCTTCTACCCCGTTCTTCCATGATTTTTTAGTTATTTTACAGACGATCCCCTACACCCCTTGCACTTATAGATAAATAAGGCAAGCCAAACAAACAACATTACAACGTATATGTAACGATCAACACTGCACTTATTCCACTAGCCACACCCAGCACAGCAGCAATGAGAATATCCCCCAAATAATGCACCCCCAATATAACCCGAGACAGCGCAATAACTAACACAAACGCACTCATCAACACTACCAGTGATGGTTCAAACATTCCTAATCCAACCAAAAATGAGACCGCGTGGGTAGTATGACTCGAGGGGAAGCTATACTGGCCACCTGCTTTTGTTTTTGCGATCATGTCATCAAATCGAACAAATGGCCGCTGTCGCTTTATACGGTTTTTAATCGGTTTAAAACAAAAAACGTTAACCAGTGCAGCGAGCAACATCGATAAACTCACATACAAACCTTGCTTACCCTCAATTATAGGGAACCCCACAATCAAAACCAACCAAATCGGCCCATCACCCAGCCAGCTAATTTTCTGCAGAAGCGTAATTAGCTGTTTATTCTGAAGAGTAAAATAACAACGGCGAGTAACAACCTCGTCCCAATGCACTAACTTCTGTAAAACCACCGATTTACCACCTTTATAGATCTACACCAAATAGCTTATTGTTAAATATGCTACACTCTCCACCCTACAACTAACAGCCTTCAAAACGAAACCACGCCTGATATGAGTACGACCTCCCACCCTACGTTTTCAGTAATAGATGACAACGAGCTATTCATTGTCATCAACAAATCACCCGGCATAAGCTTTCACTCTGAAAGTGGCGATCCAGGCCTTTTTGAACAAGTTAAAAGTGCGTTATCGCTAGATGAATTATACCCAGTCCATCGTCTCGACAAAATAACATCAGGACTACTGCTATTCGCCAAAACGAAGCAATCCGCCAGCGACTTATCAGCGCTTTTCCGTTTGCGTCAAGTCAGTAAATATTATCTAGCAATATCTGACAAGAAACCGAAAAAGAAACAAGGTTTAATTAAAGGTGACGTGGAAGCCTCTCGCCGAGGAAGCTGGAAACTATGTAAATCGCGGGAGAACCCTGCCATTACCCAATTTTTTAGCCATTCAATTAAACCCGGCATGCGCTTATATTTGCTCAAGCCTCATACGGGGAAAACGCATCAAATTCGAGTTTCACTCAAAAGCCTTAGCGCCCCCATTGTAGGGGATATGCTTTACCATAATGCATGGGAAGCAAGCAAAGCCGACAGAGGGTATTTGCATGCTTATGGGTTATCATTTTCGCTTCACGATAAAAGCTATGCATTTATTGACCCGCCGAGTATTGGCACTCTATTCCTAGAAGAAAGCACTCAGAAAGTAATACAAGAACAATACGCCTCTCCCGATACATTACCCTGGCCTGCGTTGTAGACGTAGAATTATAAATAAACCCTGCTTCAAGGTGAGGAAACCTCTTACTCATGGCTTTATCATTTCATCGCAGTCACATTGCCGTCAGCATCATTTGCCCCATTATCCCGGCAAACGTATCACCTCTTATCAAATACCTTGAAGCGCTTAACCATTCGCTGCATTCCCACCCAACACAAGAACACCCGCTATTTCACAAAATTAATACCCACCATTTCTGCCGGTGGACCGTACTACCTGCAAGCACAGGTAAACAAGGAACGTATCCTGCACAATTATTGTTTGAATCAAATATTGATGGACCTCTCGATCTCTACTTAGAACTCTTAATTCAACAAGATAGAGATACATTAACAACAATTTACCAACACTGTGAAGGCTTTAACGCATCCTCAATAAAACGCTATTTATCCGAACACAACATTGCAGCCCCCGTTCATTATCGAGGTGCTCATTTTCACAGCCAACAACAGATTCAAGACGACCAAGCACTTTACATAGAACTTGAATGCTTCATCAATGAAAAACACAACAATGGATCCCTTATAAATTACTTCGAACGAGGCTTAAAAGAGCAGCTTAGCAAGCATCTAAAAGAGAATGGTATTAACTGGCCATTTGAAACATCGCAAAAACAACCAAAATCACACTGGCCAACATTACTTGGAGGCATAGCATTACTCCCGTTTATCGCTCTGCCTCTCGGGGTATTTATTAGTGTATGGTATATCACTTTACGCAAGCATGAAAAATCCGACATACCAGAAATACACAACGATAATATGGCGGCTAGGCACAACCATATTCGCCATGTCACCCAGGAAGAGCAACAAGCCACCCAAAGCCCGATGACCAGTATTGTAGAGATCAAACCCGGTCGATTCCGGCTGATAACACTCAAAGTTGTCTTATGGGCTATCAACCTACTTGCAGATATTTTTTACAACAAAGGTAAACTCGGCTCGATCAATACCATCCATTTTGCTCGCTGGCTGATTATCGACAATAACAAACGCCTGGTATTTTTATCCAATTACGACGGCAGCTGGGAAAATTACCTCGGTGATTTCATCGACCGAGCAGCTATGGGTTTAACCGCCATATGGGGCAATACAGAAGGTTTTCCAGCAGCAAAAAGATTGCTTCTACAGGGGGCAAAAAATGATATTGCGTTTAAAGCCTTCGCCCGTAAAAGCCAATTAAAAACACATTGCTGGTATAGCGCCTACCCGCAACTAACACTACAAAACGTTCTTAATAATAGCCGGATCAGACAAGGTTTTAATAAGCCCATGAATGAAAAACAACTGTCAAAATGGTTAACCGAATTTTAGAAAACAGCCTGTTATAAGAACAACAACAAGGGCGCTAGCAATGCAGCCAATAAATTTTTCCAATATTCAAAGCCTAATTCTATATGCCTATAAAGACCTGCATCATGCAGCGTATTTAATGCTCCATATTGAACACCCCGATTTATTTAAACAATGGCTTGATGACAACATCGGCAATATCACTACCAGTAACACTCGCGCAAAATCAGTGGCGCTTAATATCGCCTTTACCGCCCCAGGCCTACACAAGCTCAACCTTTCTCAACACACCTACCAGCAATTCTCTCGTGAGTTCAAAGAGGGAATCGCAACCAATAAGCGCAGCCAATTACTGGGAGATGAAGGAAACAATGCTCCGGAAGGCTGGAATTGGGGTGGCCCCTCAACACCCGACATTGACGTACTATTACTTTGCTACGCAGATTCAGGGGCAGCACTCGAAGCACAGATGTCCCACATCACCTCTGAATTGGAGGCCTACACAACACAGATACAACAGCTTAATACACAAGCGCTATTTGATCGTAAAGAGCACTTTGGATTTAAGGATGGCCTTGCACAACCTAATATCGCAGGGGTTCACTCAAAAGCAGAAGAAAGCAACTCCCTTGCTCCGGGCGAACTCTTGCTAGGCCAGGAAAGCGGCTACGGAACAACAACGCCATTTCCTCATGGGGAGAATAATTTCAGTGATTTTGGAAA
Source organism: Gammaproteobacteria bacterium 42_54_T18 (assembly GCA_002163245.1). Lineage (GTDB taxonomy): Bacteria > Pseudomonadota > Gammaproteobacteria > Pseudomonadales > Ketobacteraceae > 42-54-T18. Next base: position 5,321 of record MAAL01000036.1, read on the forward strand.
GGATGGAAGCTATTTAGTATTTCGTCAGCTGGAGCAAGATGTAAAAAGATTTTGGCAGTACCTTGACCAACAAAATACAGAAGAAGATAACAAAATTTATTTGGCAGCAAAGATGGTGGGGCGCTGGCCAAATGGTGCTCCTCTCAGCCTATTTCCAACAAAAGAACCTGACCACCTAAACCCCGCCATCGCAAACAACTTTGATTATTCCGATGACCCTCAAGGCAACCATTGCCCTATGGCATCCCATATTCGCCGCACAAACCCACGTGCAACAGATCTTGGTTTATCTGATAAAAAGGACAATATCGCCAGCGTTAACCATCATCGCATTATGAGACGAGGCCGCCCCTACGGTAAACCTTTGCACAAATACCTGTCCCCTACTGCAATGATGAAAGCAGACGATACAGAACCTCGAGGGTTACACTTTTTATGTTTTAACGCTGACCTTGCTCGCCAATTCGAATTTATTCAGCAAACCTGGGTAAACAACGAGAAATTTAATGGTTTGTATAACGACCTTGACCCATTATTAGGCTCTCGCCCGAAAGAACGAGGTCCCTCTGGCGATGACTTCACCATCCCTCAAAAACCCATGCGGCATAAACTTAAAAGTATCCCTCAATTTGTCACAACTAAAGGTGGTGCTTACTTCTTTATGCCAAGTATTTCTGCGCTAAAACAACTAATAAACAGCAACGAGTAACAACCCAGCTCACACAAGCCCTGATGTATCCCGTCATAAATTAGGCATAAAAAAAGCGTCAATACGACGCTTTTTTTATGCCTAATTTATGACTTTTTCCAACAACTAGTAGGTCAAAGCGTCAGCCATTTATCAAATAGTGAGCATAGATGCTGGCTGCGTAACCCAACGCTATCGCCCAGGTCCATTTCATATGGCTGAAGAATGTGTATTTACCCTGAGATTGCCCCATCAAAGCAACACCTGCCGCCGAACCAACAGAAAGTAAACTACCACCAACACCTGCAGTTAACGTAACAAGCAACCATTGATACACCCCCATATCAGGGTTCATGCTCAATATAGCAAACATTACCGGGATATTATCCACCACTGCCGACAGTACGCCTGCTACGATATTAGCATTTGTTGCCCCCCAGCCTTCATACATAACCTGAGACACAGCACCTAGGTAACCAATTGTGCCCAAGCCACCTACGCAGAAAATAACACCGAAGAAGAATAATAGCGTATCCCACTCGGCTTTGGCCACTTTGTTAAAGATATTGAACTCCGCAACCTCATTATCGGATCGAGTAGTAATTTTGATGTAATAAGAAAACAAGAATAGATAAGACAATCCCGTCATCATACCCATAAATGGCGGCAAGTGTAGAAACTGCTTAAAGCTAACGGCTGTAACGATAGTGCAGAGAAAGAGAAGACAAATAGTGATCCCACCACGCTCCATCGAAACAGAGTCTCCAACCACTTTTGGCGTCTCGTTAGGTACAGCAAAACTCATGATCACAGCAGGAATAATATAGTTAACAACAGAGGGTATAAACAATGCGAAAAAGTCGAAGAACTCTGCCTTCTCTGCCTGCCAAACCATTAAAGTGGTAATGTCACCAAATGGGCTAAACGCACCACCCGCATTCGCTGCAACCACAATATTAATAAAAGCGATACTAACAAACTTTAGATTATCGCTGCCAACCGCCAGTACCACAGCTCCCATTAACAACGCTGTTGTCAAATTATCAGCAATCGGTGAGATAAAGAACGCTAGAATCCCGGTAATCCAAAACAGTACCTTATAGCTATAGCCTTTACCCACCAAATAAGAACGCAATGCTTCAAATACATTTCGCTCTGTCATTGCGTTGATATAAATCATCGCTGTTAACAAAAAGAGGAATAACTCTGAGTATTCCATTAAATTATGAGATATTGCTGCATCAACAATACCTTCTCCACCATCGACGCCTTTGGCGATTATCGCGACCAACACCCAGATAATGCCTGCCGCCAACATGACAGGTTTGGATTTACGAAGGTGAATAAATTCTTCCGCTATAACAAACGCATAAGCAAAAGCAAACAACACTAATGCCAAAATGCCTAAGGTGGCATCGGTCATGTCTAATGTGATCGCACTACCACTACTTGATGCCCATGCCGGAGTAATACCTAATACACTTAATACAACTAATAAATACTTAAAAGCTTTCAACTTCTGTCTCCTGGTTTTTTCGCTCGCGTATTCTACTGAATTTGAGAAAAAAAGCATCAATGAAATAACCGACACAAATCAATACTTTTCGTTTTGATGGTGTATTAGGAAATTAGCCCCATTATCGCGACTACTTGTTTCGTCGATTTTCCAGCCGTTTGTTCGCTCTTTGAAGGATTTTTTGCTTCTCATCTGCCGTTGCAGCATTCCAACCGGTAATCTCTTCTAAAGCTCGCCCGCAACCTAGGCAAATATCATCACCGTCCAAACAGCAGTTTCTAACACAGGGGCTTGTGGATTTATCAAGCGTGTTGCCAGGAATTAGCATGACAGAAACCTCTCACATCGCAAAAGTAAGTACACACCAACAGAAGAATCTTTATATATGCTTACCCTATAAGCGTATATAAAGACTGAGATTATGCCAAATTGATAACATCCCCGACAGAATAAGAGCACTAATAAACAAGAAAGGTTACTTAACACCTCTACTGATTATTAGTGTTTAAAGCAAATTTCATTGTTTCAATGCTGACAACACATCACCCATAGTGTCTCGTGCATCGCCAAACAGCATTCGCGTATTCTCCTTATAAAACAGCGGGTTATCGACACCAGCATAACCCGTTGCCATGCTTCTTTTTAAGACAACAGCTGTTTTTCCTTTCCACACTTCCAAAACTGGCATTCCATAAATAGGGCTACCTGGATCTTCCGATGCACCAGGGTTTACAATGTCATTAGCGCCAATAACCAACACAACGTCCGTCTCTGGCAGATCTTCATTAATCTCATCCATCTCCATAACAATATCGTAAGGTACTTTGGCCTCAGCAAGCAGTACATTCATATGACCAGGCAATCGTCCCGCAACAGGGTGAATACCAAATCGTACGCTAACCCCTTTATCCTTCAGTAATCGCGTAATGTCGTATACCGTATTTTGCGCTTGGGCTACGGCCATGCCATAACCAGGAACAATCACAACTGCAGAAGCATCAGCTAACATACCAGCTACCTCATCCGCCGTTGTTGATACTGTTTCTTTCGGACCACCGTCTGCTGTAGATGAAACGCCAACACTCTGCCCAAAGCCGCCAAGAATCACACTCACAAAAGAACGATTCATCGCTCGACACATAATATAGCTAAGAATCGCACCACTACTTCCGACCAACGCACCGACAACAATCAACAAGTCATTCGACAACATAAACCCTGTTGCCGCCGCAGCCCAACCGGAATAGCTATTTAGCATGGAAACTACCACCGGCATATCCGCACCACCAATACCCATCACTAAATGCATACCCAACAAAAATGACAGTACCGTCATGATCAATAGGTAGGTTAATGCCGAATCATGCTGCGCATTGGAAAACATCACCCCCAAAACAACGGAAGCAATTAAAATCCCCAAATTTAGCCAGTGACGCGCAGGTAACATCAGCGGTTTACTGGCAATGCTACCCCGTAGCTTTCCAAAAGCAATTACCGAACCGGTAAACGTCACACCACCAATAAAGACACCAAGAAAAATCTCAATCTCATGAATAACTTGCTCAGCAACACTGTTAAATGTTTCTGCACCTAAAAAACTGGAAATACCCACGAGCACTGCAGCTAAACCTACAAAACTATGTAAGATCGCAACCAGCTCCGGCATTTGTGTCATTTCAACACGTTTGGCCAATGTAAAACCGATGGTACCACCAATAACAATGACAACGGCCAACACACCATAACCCGTCACGCTTTCACTGAGAATCGTTGCCAATATCGCAACAGCCATGCCAATAATACCGAACCAATTCCCCCGTTGAGCCGTTGCTTGATTGCTTAACCCGCTTAAACTAAGAATAAACAACACGCTGGCACCGATATATGCAGCAGTTAATACACCTTCTGACATATTGATAACCCCCTATTTACGGAACATGCGCAACATGCGCTGAGTGACAGCAAATCCACCGCCAATATTAATCGACGCAATTAACACGGCAATTGCCGCTAGAATGGTGATTGGTTCCCCCAGCCCCCCCGAGATCTGTAACATCGCTCCAATAACAATGATGCCACTAATGGCGTTGGTCACACTCATTAAAGGTGTATGTAAAGAGGGGGAAACATTCCACACCACTTGATACCCAACAAAGCAAGCCAACACAAACACAATAAAGTGCGATAAGAATGCGGGCGGTGCTACATAACCAATACCTAACAACAAAACACCAACCGCTGCTAACACTGGAACATTAACTTTTTTGGGGCCATCATCAACAATGTCTTTTTTCGGAATTTCTTTTGCAACCGCAGATTTCGCAATAGCAGGAATTTTTAACGGCGGCGGCGGGAAGGGTAGCGTTCCTTCGTATACAACCGTTGCGCCACGAATAACGTCATCTTCCATATCAATAGAAAAACCATCACCTTTACACATGTCCGTCAGTAGATGAACCAAGTTCTGAGCATATAAACTACTGGACTGTGTTGGCAGACGGCTTGGTAAATCCGTGTAACCAATGATCGAAACCCCGTGCTTTACAACAACCTGATCCTTTTCTGTTAGCTCACAGTTCCCCCCTGTCTCTGCTGCCAAATCAACAATCACACTACCTTCTTTCATGGCTGCAACCATATCTGCAGTAATCAATTTCGGCGCTGGGCGGCCTGGAATTAATGCTGTGGTCATAATAATATCCACGTCTTTGGCTTGCGCCATAAACAACGCCATTTCCGCATCAATAAACTCTTTGGACATTACCTTGGCATAACCGCCCTCGCCCGAGCCATCTTCTTCAAAATTCAATTCTAAAAACTCGGCTCCCATGCTTTCCACTTGCTCTTTCACTTCAGGGCGAGTGTCGAAGGCACGAACAATTGCTCCTAAACTATTCGCAGTCCCGATACCGGATAACCCTGCAACACCAGCACCAATAATCATCACTTTAGCTGGAGGGATACGTCCTGCAGCTGTAATCTGGCCCGTAAAGAAACGACCAAAATGGTGACCCGCTTCCATAATCGCACGGTAACCGGCGATATTTGCCATCGAGCTTAGAGCATCCATTTTTTGAGAACGGGAAATTCGAGGTATCGCATCAATGGCAAGTGCAGAAACTTTTTGATTTTCGAGTTGTTTAAGTAATTCTTCGTTTTGAGCGGGTTGTAAAAAGCTCACAAGAGTCTGACCGGCTTTGAGTAATTCTACTTCGTGAACATTTAACGTGGGGTTATGTTCTGGAGCACGAACCTTTATAACAATATCAACATCGCCCCAACATTTAGCGGTATCGATTTCGATGCTCGCCCCGGCGTCCTGGTAGGCTTCATCCGTAAACGATGCTGCACTTCCGGCACCAGATTCGATAACAATATCAAAACCGAGTTTTTGTAATTTTTTAACCGACTCAGGGGTTGCTGCAACACGCCGCTCCCCCTGATGAACTTCTTTTGGAATACCAATCTTCATTCATTTACTCCAGCAACGTGGGTTTACGGCTGAATTAATTTAAGCATGAATATTGGTGAAGATCATTAACATAACGCAAAAGAGTAAGATTCCTATCAACAACCAAACATCAACAAATGTGTTATCTAATTCTACTCAAGCGCTAAGCGTTCATAAATTACACGTTCAAGAAATCTGCTTTTCGCTTATTCAAAAATGCATTGATCCCTTCTTGCCCCTCTGCACTGCACCCCTGTCGTGCAATCGCTCGGGCTTCCAATTCCATCTGCGCTTCAAAACCTTGGTTAGCAGAGGCATGTAATAATTCTTTCACCTCACGATATGCCGCTGTTGGCCCTTTAACAAATCGTTTGGCAACGGTTAATGCCGTATCCATTAATACATCTTCCGCAACCGCTTGGTTAATCATTCCCCAGGCTACAGCTTCTTCCGCCGTAACCGGGCGATTGGTTAACATCAATTCCTTTGCTCGACGTTCACCGACAAGACGAGGAAGGCTGTAGCTAGCACCTCCGTCAGGTGTTAATCCAACAGCGGTATAAGCCATAGTGAACGTTACGGGGTCAGCGGCAATGGCAATATCACCCAATAGCGCTAAGGACATACCGGCACCGGCAGCTTTACCATTGATAGCAGTTATTAGTGGAGCTCCCATACGAGAAAAGCGAGCCAATGCGCTATGCAAATAAGATGTTAGCTCTTTTAACCCTTTGCCAATATCACTGCCCATTTCTGCAAAGCTAGCTACATCGCCGCCAGCACTAAAAAATGGCCCATTACCCGTTAAAATAACACAACGGATCTCAGGGTTTTCATCACATTCAATGGCCACAGACATCAATTCTTTTGCCATAGCCAAATCAATAGAATTCGCCGCCTTCGGTCTATTTAAACGAATAGTGGCGATATTGTCTGCAATGTTAAACTCAATGGTTTGATAACTCATACGGGGTCCCCTAGAATAAAAGCAGCAATGTTGCACTAAAAACCAGGGTTTGCAAGAACAAAAATGACTAGAGGGTCAACCACCAAACAGTGTCAACACGAACCACTTTGATAGACCTATCAAACGGACCTGTTATTATAAGCATCAAAATCTGGCAATCCACTGCAATACTCTTCCCCAATTAAAGGGGAAGACAGGATAAAATCCGCAGTCGACCGGTTGCATGCAACGGGTACATTCCAGACAGCTGTTATCCTCAATAACGCCTTTACGTCTGGGTCATGGGGCATAGGTTCAAAGGGGTCCCAGAAAAAGATCAGCATATTGATTTCACCTTCTGCGATTTTGGCACCAATTTGCTGGTCACCACCCAATGGGCCACTCAGCAAAGGCTCAACTTCTAAGCCTGTCTTTTCTGTCACCATTTTCCCCGTTGTTCCCGTGCCATATAGTTTATGGCGTAACAGTTCATCCCTATGAGCAGTAACCCACGCCATTAACTCAGGCTTTTTATTATCATGGGCGACTAATGCAATTCGTTTTTCGGCCTTAAAAACCCGTGTATTCTCACTCATTTAATACCTCTCAAAAAATAGCCATTGCTGGTTTTATCGCTTATACGTACACTAGCGGACACCCTAGAAAATAGAAAGAAAGCCTTTATGAAAACAGTCATTATCCCCGTTACAAAATTCGAACAAAACTGTTCACTATGGATCTGTGAAGAAACAAAAGAAGCTGCAGTCGTTGACCCTGGTGGCGATGTGGATAAAATCATTACCGCAGCAGCAAAAGAAGGCGTGAGCATCACCAAGATTTTTCTTACCCACGCCCATATCGACCATGCCGGTGCGACAGCAACCTTGTCAGAAAAATTTGATTTACCCATTATAGGTCCACACAAAGGGGATCAGTTTTGGATTGATTCCTTAGAAAAGCAATCAGAGATGTTTGGTTTTCCAGACTGCAAAATCTTCACCCCAACACAATGGCTTAATGATGGCGATACTGTGAGTTTTGGTAACGTCACACTTGAGGTGTACCATACGCCAGGGCACACCCCCGGACATGTCATATTTTTCAATAAAAACGCCAATATTGCTGCCGTAGGGGATGTGTTATTTGCAGGTTCAATTGGTCGCACGGATTTCCCCGGCGGGGATCACGACACATTAATCAACGCTATAAAACAAAAACTTTGGCCTTTGGGTAACGATGTATCTTTCATTCCTGGTCACGGCCCAATGTCTACCTTTGGTGCTGAACGCCAAAGTAATCCCTACGTGCATGACTAAAATCAATAGTTAGACTACATTGTAGGCATAACGTATTTTTCTCTTAAATGCTTATCTAGGAAATGCACTATGTCTACGACCCAAAAAAATCACTCAAACTTTCTGTGCTTGCTGCTGCAATGTCTCCTTTATTAGGGTTAGGGCTTAGCCAAACGGTTATCGCCGCAGACAGTATCGCGGAAGCTCTTAAAGAAGGTGATACGGTTACGTTATGAAAATGTAGAGGTAGACGATAAAGTCGATACCACTCAAGATGGATCCGATGCGATCACATTAAAAACTCGCGCCACCTATACCTCTGGCGATTTTAACGGTTTTGGGATGACACTTGAGTTTGATGATGTTACGTCATTAAAAAGCGTAAACTACCCTGACAAGGTGAACAGCGGTGAAAGTGGCCCCACTATCGCTGATCCTGAAGGTACCGGTGTAAACCAAGTGTACATAAGCTATAAAGCAATGGACACCACGGCTAAATACGGTCGCCAACGTATTTTAATAGGCAACCAACGTTTTGTTGGTGGTGTCGGCTGGCGACAAAACGAACAAACCTATGATGCTTTGAGCGTTAGCAATAACAGCATTAAAAACCTGACCGTATTTGCTGCCCACGTTTATAACGTGGATGGTATTACCGGAACAAATACAGATCACGACACCAATTTATTAAATATTGCCTATAAGACACCTATAGGTAAAGCGACGACTTACTACTACGATGTAGAGGATGAGAGCGCAGAAGCAGGATCAAAAACCTTAGGTGCTAGCTTCGCAGGTAAAGTCGATGCAGGTGATGCCAAAATCCTATTCAACGTTGAGTTCGCAAAACAATCAGAAAATGCCAAAACTACTGACTATGACGCCAACTACACCCACATAATGGGTGGTGTATCTATCGCTGGGATCACTGCCAAGTTAGGCCTTGAATCATTAGGCGCAGATGATGATGCTGGTATTGGATTCGCAACACCACTTGCAACCAAGCATAAATTCCAAGGCTGGACGGATAATTTCTTGGCAACTCCATCCACTGGGATCGACGACCTATATGTATCCGTAGGGACAAAAGTTGCTGGCATAAAATTGTTAGCCGTTTATCACAATTTCACTACGAATGAAAAGGATGTCGCAGCGGGCATCAAAGATGGCGACGAACATGGCTCTGAAATTGGCTTTGTTGTAGCGAAAAAACTGGATAACGGTATTGGCCTTAGTCTTAAATATGCTGACTTCAGCAAAGGTGATGACGCCCTCGGCAAGAAAGACACCACCAAGCTTTGGTTAAGTTCCACTTACAAGTTCTAAATGACAGCCAACTAATAATACTAATGTCGTAACACACCTCTCTCTGCGGCGGTTTAATATAGCTCCTATACCGTCGCGGACTTCCCCCTCCCCATTTCTTGCACACTCTTGCGCTAATCTGTTCTCATTCGTCTAGAATTCACGTTATATTGAGCGTTTCTAGATTTATTTACCCAGCGAGTACACAGCAAGGATTAAAGTTTGGCGTTATTCCCTACTCCAAAAAGCATCAAAACCAAGCTATTTCTAACCATGCTAATGGCATCCAGTGGCGTGGCTATTTGTATGTTTTTGGTAATGCAATGGAGTTTTGACAGAGGTTTTTTAAATTACGTTAACACTCAAGATAGAGAACAAAGCGCCGCGCTTAGTGCTTCATTAGCAATTGAGTACGCCTCTGCTGATAGCTGGAAACAACTTGCTAGAAACCCTCAAAAATGGCATCAACTCATCTCTGGCAGCAGCCCTGACCTATTTTCATCCCCACCACGACACAAAAAAGGGCCAGGCCACCCACCTATCGAACATCGACGCCCTCCTAAAGCAGACCTTCAACGACCTGAGCCCCCTCCTCATCGTCGTCGGCCACCACCTAACCAACAACGCCCCCGAGTTGCGCTGTTCGATGCTGACAAAAATACTGTGTTTGGGCCACCAGAAGGCGCTCGTGTATTCTCACTTTCACCCATTACCTTAAACGAGCAGACAATTGGCTACTTAGGCATTAAACCCATCAAAGAGCTCTCCGATGCCCATGACCTAGTTTTTGTTCAAGAACAAAGCCAAACATTTCTATTAATTGCATTAGTAATGATGGTTATTTCCATGTTGCTTTCTATCCCTATTGCAGGGCATCTCGTCAAACCGATTAAACACCTTGAAAAAGGCACTCAGCGATTAACCTCAGGTAAGTTTGACACTCAAATCCCTGTAATCACCAGGGATGAGCTCGGCACTCTATCCACCAACTTTAATATCTTAGCCAACACACTAAAAGAAAATGAAAGTGCTCGTCAGCAATGGGTCGCTGATATTTCCCATGAACTTCGAACGCCTCTTGCGATATTAAAAGGTGAAATAGAAGCCCTTGAAGATGGCATTCGCCCATTAACGCCTGAGAATATTATCTCCCTTGGTCAAGAGGTGGAACATCTAACTCATCTAGTAGGAGACCTATACGAATTATCCATGTCAGACATTGGTGCACTTAACTACCAGAGATGCCCCACTGACATTCTTCCGATTTTGGAACATTGTGCTGAAACCTTTAAGGACCAATTCTCAAGTAAAAATATAACCTTGTCATTTGATTCGATGAACCTAGATAAAGCCGCGTTGTTTGTTGACCCTCAACGCATCAAACAACTGGTTAATAATTTGTTAAAAAACAGCTATCGTTATACAGATAAAAACGGCAATAGTGTGTTAACTATTGAGAAGGGACACAACGAAATGCTAATTCACCTGCAGGACTCTTCTCCTGGCGTAGCCAAAGAGGAAATCCCTCGGCTATTTGAGCGGCTATATCGCGTAGATTCGTCTCGCAATCGTGCCAGCGGAGGTGCCGGATTAGGTTTAGCTATTTGCAGTAATATTGTCACTGCACACGGTGGAACGATTAACGCCCAACCATCTCCTCAAGGTGGTTTATGGGTTACCGTACGATTACCCATAACACACGTATAACGCTTAGAAAATGCATCCAAAACAATAAGGCACAACTAATGACAAACAATGCGACATCAAGCAGCACTATCCTTATTGTTGAAGATGAAGAAAAACTTGCCCAGCTACTTTCCGATTACCTTCAAAATTCAGGATTCCAAACACACTGCATTTACGAAGGAACAAGTGTTGCTGCATGGGCTAAAATAAACAAACCTTCACTGATACTTTTGGATTTAATGCTACCAGGAAAAGATGGCATGGATGTATGCAAAGACATCCGTGCATTCTCTAACACTCCTATCATTATGGTTACCGCTCGCGTTGAGGAAATTGACCGACTTATAGGGTTAGAACTCGGAGCCGATGATTATATCTGTAAACCTTTTAGCCCAAGAGAAGTCGTTGCCAGAGTCAAAGCAGTATTACGTCGAACTGGGACAACCCCCTCTTCCTCTGACTCAATTATTAAATTAGACGAAAGCCGCTACCAAGCCACGGCAAATGATCAACCGTTAAATCTAACGGCTGTAGAATTTCAATTATTAAATATTTTAGTAACCGATCCTGGGCGCATTTATTCTCGCGAACAACTGATGGACCATATCTATAATGACCACCGCATTGTTAACGACAGAACCATCGATAGTCATATTAAAAAATTGCGTAAACGTATTGGGGAAGTAATACCCAACACCACGATTATTCACTCCGTATATGGTGTTGGCTATAAGTATGAACCAGAAGTATAAACCGAAAGCTCACATCAAGTCATTGGAACAGCCCATTGCTCTGGCTCTTCACGTTTATCAAAAAATGCCATTTTCGCAAGTTTAAGCCCTTTCAATCCCATAATTTGCCCGGCAGTTAAAAAGCCCGCCATCATCGAGCCAACAACACCCGCAGACAATACATCCTGCCCTGTCAGATACAGCCCAGGTATTGATGTTTTAGGTTGCAGCCATTCTTGATCAAATCGATTCATATCATGATCAATACCGTAAAGCTCACCTTTGGAGTAATAACAAAAGTAATCCGTTGATAACGGTGTTGATGTTTCGTAATAATCAATCTTGCCCCGTAAATGTGGCATTTTCTCAAAAAGGGCTTCTAACATTCGCTGAGAAAAGTATTCTTTAAGCTCCTCGTAGTCCTCTCCACGCTTGCCCCAAGTTTCATCTTTCCACTTTTCAAAAATATGGTAAGGCGTTGGGGCCACTATCTCGATAGTCGAACGACCTGGGTACTTATTATTAAACTCAGGGTCTTTTGCTGAAGGAAAAGACACATACACAACCGGAAACGGTTTTTTATAATCATCAAAAAAACGATCCGTATTTTCATCGTGTTTTTCATCAGCGTACATCCAAAAATTGGTAGAAGGTAAATCGTGAGACTTAGAATCCCCCTTTAATCCAATATACATACCCAGATGCGCATAAGATGGTGACACTTTCTTTAGCTTTTTGTCATAACCATGTTTTCGACTGACAGCTTCTGGCAACAATTTGCCAAAAGTATTAAACACTCCCGCATTACTAATTACCAAGGGTGAACGGATATCAGTACCATCCTTCATTCGAACACCAACAGCTTTACCTTTTTCTACTAAAATCTTCTCAACCGATGCATAAGTGAACACTTCACCGCCACTGGCCTGTACTACTGGAATGATTGTTTCTGCGATCTTTGAAGCACCACCGATGGGATAAAAACCACCATTAAAATAATGTTTGGCAATCAGCGCATGAATAATAAATGCTGATCTTTTCGGGGTCATACCACAATCACCCCATTGCCCCGTTAATACCGCAATCAGTTTTTCATTTGATGTTAGCTCACGTAGAACCTCGTAGGTATTACGATTAAAATACTCTGGCATCAATCGTTTGGTAGCAAGTGATAACGCTTTTTGCTGCCAAGGTTTAAATAATTTACCCATGGTAAACCATTGCATACCTTTGCTTGCCTCATCAATCATGTGTACGTACTTATCGATAACAGCACTTTCTTCTGGGAATTTACGTTTTAATTCATTCTTAAACGCTTCTTTTCCTTTTACAAAATTGAACTCTTCATCACCGAGAAATATTCGATCATAATTATCATCCATAGCAGCCCATTTAAGATTACCGTCGGTGACAAAATCAAACAATTTACGACCCATCGTGGGATAGCCCATATCACCAATGTAGTGCACACCCACATCCCACTCATAGCCATTCCGGGAATAGCTATGAGTGTAACCACCAGCGGTATAATGCTGTTCTAGCACCAACACTTTTTTGCCCATCTTTGACATAGATGCTGCGGTTGTTAAACCTCCAATCCCTGATCCAATAACGATAGCGTCATAAGAGCCATCCAGTCGACTTGGACGGTAGCGCTTACCGATACGAATAGTACTAGGGGCCAAACCTGATGTTTTCTCTTTCTTCTTTTTTGTCGGCTCTTTATTAGTCACATCTTGATTTGTGCCATCACTCGTATCAGTCATCTTCCATCTCCAAGGTGTTCAACCATGCTCATCTTAAAATAAACAATCAGCTTATATTCAATTTTTTGAATACGCAACAAATTGAGAAAATACAAAAAATATCCGCTAAAATGCGTTATTCGCTCTATTTGAGACCATCACTACTACCCCAAGGAAAGCTATGTCCCTTAGGCACGCCATACTCGCTATGCTCGATATTGAAAAAGGCTCCGGATACGACCTGGTAAAACGTTTTGACCAGTCTGTAAGTTATTTTTGGGCAGCGTCATACCAGCAAATTTATCGAGAATTGCAAAAACTGGAGTCTGAAGCGCTACTTGAAGCTGAGGAGGTAATACAACAAGGAAAGCCTGATAAAAAGATTTATGAAGTCACCCCCAACGGTATTGTTGAACTGCAAAAATGGCTAGAAAAACCTGCCAAAGCCATGAAAATCAAAGAACCTTTACTCATCAAGATATACGCTGGAGAGCTTGCAGACAGCAAGCATTTAATTGAAGAAATATCCCAACACCGTTCAGCACACGCAGAACGGCTACAACAATATCAAGAAATGAGCGAGGTTCTTATTAACTTAGAGCAACCATTACGCTCTAAGTACTTCCTGCCACATCAAACACTAAAACTAGGCATTAAAATTGAAAAAGCCTGGTTAGAGTGGGCTGACGAGACACTACAGGCAATAAATTAAAAGGTAATATTCACTCTCATTAAGCCAGAAAACACCGCAAATTTAAGGCGAAAGCCACATTTCCTCCCTATTTGCTCCTTAGTTGGTTTCTAGACTAGATATAAATCCAAAGATAGAAATCACAACACTCAAGGAGAACAACCATGTCATCAAACAACAACCAAACAGGAAACAACGTTAACAGCGAGTTTAATAGCTCGTTCGATAACCCTTATAATAACGTCGCCAGCTCCCCAAACAGCCCAATCAAAGGTGCAATCGTTATGCTTTTTGCCATTTTAGTGAGCATTAGTGGCATGCTTGCAGCAGCAAATTCGTACGGTAATTCAGGCGGTAATGCGGACCAAAACCACCCACAGGGTAAAAAGCACAGAGGGCCAGACTTTGACGCAATCGCAACCCAACTGCAATTAACAGAAGACCAAACCGAGCAACTCAAAACGTTATTAAAATCACACCACAAAAACCGAAGGCAAGAACGACAATCACAACAACAGAAGCGCCAGGGTGAACACCAAGCGAAACGGGAATCCCACAAACATGCCCTAGACACCGAACTTTCAGACTTTCTAAGCGAAGAACAAATTACTGATTTACACGAAATACTACAAAAGAATCGCCCGCCTCGCCCTTGTGATCGACCATGTGAACACCGAACAGCCTCAAACTACCAATGAAAACAAACGGTTGATAGCTTTTATTATCACGAAACCGAAACGAAACCTTGCTATCAACCGCCGCTTACGAATACAATAGCGGCCTCTGCGGGCTTGTAGCTCAACTGGATAGAGTACCGGCCTTCGAAGCCGTTGGTTGCAGGTTCGAATCCTGCCAGGCCCACCATATTTTTCCGCAGACCTCGCCAGAAAAACAACTAGCCCAAGCTTACCCATTGTTCACTTTCTTTCCAAAGTTTTTCAGCTAACACTTTATCTTGCCCAGCATTCGATGCCAAAGCTACCTTACTATCGTCATAATATAACCCACTCTGATTTTCTGTCTCACTACTCGTAGCACAGTACAATGTTGTTTGTGCTCCTTCGTCTGTATTCAACATAAAGAACTTTATTAAACGATCCAGTGGCCATGGAACAGAACGCCAAACATCAGAGGCCACAACGCCTGGATGAAGTGAATACGTGGTAATCCCTGTTCCTTCAAGCCGCCGAGATAACTCTGAGGCAAACAAAACATTTGCCAGCTTGGCAATAGCATATTCTTTTAAGCCCGTGGACGAAGTCGTGGGCCTACGCACAGCTGCAAAATCAATATCCTTCGCTTGTTTATGAGCCTGACTAGACACAACAACAATACGGGATGGTGCAGCCTGCTTTAACGACGTTAATAACAATTGCGTTAGCAGAAAATGTCCGACATGGCAGGTGCCGAACGCCAATTCAAATCCCGATTCTGTCATCCCTTTTTGACCCGCTAACCCAGCATTCGCCACCAACAAATGTAACGGTAAATTCCGGCCAACAAAAAGCGCCGCACAACGTCTTACAGAATCAAGCTCCCCCAAATCTAACGGTATAAATTCAGCTTTTATCCTACCGGTACTGGAGTTATTGATCTCATCAAGTACCGACTGAGCTTTGGCTTCGGAACGACATGCCAAGAAAACATGCATACCGCTGGCCGCTAGTGCCAATGCTGTTGTACGGCCAATACCACTACTCGCCCCGGTTACCAGCGCAACTTTCCCTTCAAGCTGTTCATTGTTAATCATTCTAACGCCCCGCCTTCATTCGCTCTTCTATCGTGTTTACCAAAACCGATGCAAACTCATCTACATTCGGCGCCAAGATACGCACACCTAGATTCAGAAAAAGCTTCACAAAGCCCGCCGCCAAAAAAAACAACACAATCGTGAAGAAAATAGCAGATGCGGAAAACACCCCAATAGGCATCACAATATTGCCCTGAGAGGTTTTCATCGTACGGTCCACCTCTGAGATATTGACCAAATATGCGTGCAACGGGTTCGCGGTTGGGGCCTGCACAAACTCATAACCCCCCATCAACAACGCCGCAATCCCTGCGACTCCCGCCAATATAAAGATATACCCCATAAAACGACGCGCCATAACATACCCCCAATATTATTGATTTTAGGGGTATGTTAACTCACATTACCAATCCATTCACTTCCAAGATTGCAGGGTTTTTGTTAATCCCTTTGAATGGCCTAAATTACTCTCCATCAGTTTTTTAATTTCACCACTTTCATAAAGCTCTTTAAAACGCTTTTCGAAACGTGCTTTAGCGGCAATGCCCTTAGGGGTATCAGCAAAGCCAAAGTAGATAGGAGAAGACAATACCGACTCCACAATTGCGAACTTATCACTAGCCAACCCTGCCCCTTCCATTAAGGGCTCAAGATCTGCTTTGTAATCCAATACGGCATCCGCGCGACCGGCAGCCATCATCTTCATCATGTTCGCCAACGAAACTTTCTCGGTATACTTCATTTTAACATCCGTAATGGCATCAAATGCATAACCAATCTTTGCCATCACTTTTTTGCCTTTCAACGTTTGCATGCCTTTCCATGATTTAGCCACATCTGCAGATACCACAGCATCAACAAGATCTTGCTCCACAACATAAGCTGCCATGTGCTTATCAGGTATCTCGCCAAAATAAACCCCCAATACAACATCTGCCTTACCGGTTTTAACCATTTCTAAGGATCGCGCATAAGGCAACACCGAAAATTCCACGGAGTCTGTTGGTTCGTTATAAATTGCCTTCAAAAGGTCAATATAATAGCCTTTCCCTTCTTTAGAGGTATAACCTTCCCACACATCAGTCACAATCTTTAATTGCCCAGCCATTACATTGTTGGCCAATAACAACCCCAGTATCACAATAATTATTCTCATATCCTTAGCCTCTATTAATAAAGATCCCAGTCAGTGTAGACCAAATAGCAAGCACACCTAGTCCATATGCGCTTGCTATTTGGTGTTGCTTCACGTCTAATTTTGAGAGCAGCGGCGAAAAAACCAACAATCAGAACCCGCTGACAAAGCCTGATGGAGGCATATATGCGTTTTATCTCAATTATCTTGTGTTGTTTTTCTTTGGTTGTGGGGAGTACAACCGCCATGGCAGATTCACCGTCACTCAATAAAATGCTACCTGCATACGCCAAAGCGTTCGCTGGCAAAAGCAAAGTTCCTTTTCAGCTTCCTCACCCTGAGCTCTTAGACATTAAAAAACTTGATGGCTCTGTCGCGAGCCTTCCAGTGGTTGATAGTTATCTCAGCGGTTTATATAAAGACAAAGCCAGCTTAACGCACAAAGATATCTCTATGGTATCGATGTTGGCCGGAGCCTATATCGGTCAGACTATTATCAACACCTCTAAAAAGGGCCACCAATGGACATTGCTAACCGAATATGCAAAAAAACACCCAACCACTAAACGCTCCGAGCCTGAAAGCGTTTACACTGAGTATGTTCTCACCAATAAAGCAGAAAACCTCTCCATGCCAATCAATCAAGTGGCCCACTATCTAGATTCTGGCAAGGCATTCAGCGCTAAAGAATATGCATTAGAGCAGCTTAAATAGTAGAGAGTTTTTCGTAACCTTTACGAAACCTTCTAGCAAGAAAAAGATCTGTCAAAAATAAGCCAGCGACTTTTTAAATAGTTAAGTAGCTGGCTTAGCAGTCAACTAAGTAGATCATCCCCTCCCCAAAAATCACTCCTTTTCCTTCGCTAACTGCTCAAAGTCTTCCGCATAATCCTGCAATGTATTCATAATACGTTTACGCTGCTTCTTAGAAAAGGTTTTATCTAACGCAAAATATAACTGCGACAACGATTGTTTGTTTTCTAACATCTTCAATGTAAATGCATCAGTCCAGCCAAAATCTGGCGTCGTTAACAACGATTTCAAACGCGAACTATATTGTTCCGGATCCCCCCTCCCCTTCAACGTTTGTTTAAATTCCGCTCGCCACTTAAGCCCCGCCTGGTATAACTCCTCACCCATAGGCTGATACTGCGCGCCCCACTGGCTCACCAACAACTCTTGTTCATCATTAAGGGGGCCCGTCCAACGCTCAATGGTATCGATCACATCGTCGACCTGACTCTCTTGCTGCTGCTGAAGGCTTTGCTTAACATAACGTTTTCGGTAACGTTCACCATCCTTATCCAGCGCCTTATATAGCTGCGCTAATTGCTCATCACTAGCATCAACAAACACCGCAACCACATCCGGGGCGAGGCGCTCCATCAAGACACTAGCCAAACGCTCCGTCTCTCGCTGAAAGCGCTGAATTTCTTGTTCATTTAACCCATCATTTACATCATCGGCAATACTACGCAAAAGAGACGCATACTCTGGAAGCTGGCTTTTCCGATGCCAAGCTAAATAGCGCTGTAGACGTTCATCAAAAAAATCATCTTGCTCCCCGTTCATATCAAGATAATCACTGAGATACCAAGGAATCAACCAATCCAACTGGTTGTACACCAATTTAACAGAACAACCACTCGCCGCACAGATCAATATAAGTACAGCAATAACGCCTCGCCATTGCTTATATGATGTTTTTTTACTCATCGTTTGCCCCTCCACATCCCTTTCGCACAATCCCATTATTGAACAGTACCACATTAGGATTCAGACAACAGATGACTGTTTTTTCAGATCTCTAGTTCCTTTTATTTACAGAATAATCGTAATGAAGTATAAAAAACCTTGTAGCAATAACGTCACCAATAGCACGACCGATCAAGATTGCAGCAATACACCCAATATTGCGAAAAAGATCAATAAAAAAACCGGTAAAATTACCTTTAGAGAACTATGCTTGCGGTTACAATGGCTCCAACACAACAGCTCTACTACAATGCTAGAACAATCTATTAATAACAAAGGCTTACCATGGCTTCAGCGGCAATTATAGACATCGAAAGTTTCCTCGCCCCCATATCTGATGACAACCCTGTGGGCTCAGACATTCGAGAAGACCGTTCAGCAAACTCATTCTTTTATCAGATCAAAGATGCGAGAGAACGAGCAAGAACAGCTGAGCGTAATGCCATGTTAGAAAATGACGGCGGGGCGAGCGCTATAGAAGAGTGGCGCAATGTACTTGACGTTGCGCCATCGATTCTTAAAGAAGCCAGTAAAGACATTGAAGTTGCCGCATGGTATATCGAAGCCTTAGTTCGAGTTCACGGTTATGCCGGGTTTCGTGACGGGTTAAAACTTGCACAACAACTCGCCGAACACTTCTGGGATGGTATTTACCCCATTCCCGATGAGGACGATTACGAAGACGTACGAGAAACACGCTGCGCCCCCTACTCAGGTCTCAACGGTGAAGGTCGTGAAGGAACCATCATGCCACCTCTTCGTAATATTGAAATCACCGAAGACCGCGAAATGGAGCCTTTTGCCTATTGGCAGTATCTGCAAGCCATGGAGTTGCAAAAGATTGCGGACGAAGAGGTCCGTGAAGAACGCATTGCCACAGCGGGGATTAGCATTGATATCTTCCAAAAAGCAATGGATAGCTCAAGCGTCCAATTTTGCCAGGATCTCATCGAGGATATAGAAGGCTGCTTAGAAGCGTTTAAAGAACTTACTCAAACACTTGATGATAAAGGTGGCGAATTCTCCCCACCATCAAGCAATATAAAGAACATTCTCACGGAAATACTGGGTGTTATCAAACACCTATCTAAAGACAAGCTTGCACTTGCGGCTCCTGCTGAGGACTCCACTGAAGGCGGTGAAGCTAGCGATAGCGCTGATGCCGCACACGGAGCAGCAACAAGTGGCGCTAGTGTTACTGCTGGAGCGGTCCAAAACAGAGAAGAAGCGTTCAAACAACTATTACGAATCTCAGACTTCTTTATGAAAACCGAACCTCACTCTCCTGTCCCTTACGCCATTGAGAAAGCGGTTCGCTGGGGCCGCATGCCATTACATGAGCTAATGGGCGAATTATTAACAGATAGCCAAGCCAGAGAAACATATGAACTGGTTACAGGTGTCAAATTAGGCGGAGAGGACTAGACTAGATAAACCGTACAAGCAACATCAGCTTCTAGGCAGTAGCTAAAACAAGACCCAATACAACAGAAAAACACAAAACAACCAATCTCACATTCAAACCAGAAGAAAGCCAAAGGGAAACACCATGTCCGATAGCATACATGACAAACTAAAACGAGTACGTAAACCTCGTGTCCACATTACATATGATGTGGAAACCAACGGAGCCGTTGAGAAAAAAGAACTGCCCTTCGTAATGGGTGTAATGGGTGACTATTCTGGTGATAACACCGAAAACAAAAAAGCCCTAAGAGACCGTAAGTTTGTTCAAGTTGATAGAGACAACTTCAACGAAGCGCTAGCGAAGGTAAACCCTAAGCTAAATATGAAGGTAGAGAATACACTTGCCGACGATGACAGTGAAATTGCTGTTGACCTAGACTTTAAAAACCTGGGTGACTTTGAACCTAACCGCATCGTAGAACAAGTTGATCCGCTTAAAAAACTGATGGATGCGCGCAACAAACTTCGCGATCTAATGACCAAAGTCGATCGCTCTGATGAACTAGAAACCATTCTGGAAGATGTGCTACAAAGCACAGATTCATTAAATAATCTTAAAGCCGACCTTGGTGTCGACGGTGAAGGAGACAGCGAATAATGACCGATACTCAAACTGAAGGCCAAGGCGCAGAAGCATCAGAAGGCGAAAGCCTGAGCGTATTAGAACAAGCAATCGGTGCCACTAAGCAAACCGAACGTGATGAAACTCAAGACCTTCTGAAAAACCTGACCGAACAAGCAATGTCCGGTACTGTAGCCTGGGATAAGAATCTCTCGGTTACGATGAAAAATGCCATTGATGCCATTGATGCTCAAATTTCCAAACAGCTTGCGGCCATCATGCATAACGACAAGTTCCAGAAACTTGAAGGCTCTTGGCGCGGCATGAATCACTTGGTAATGAACTCTGAAACAGGATCAGGCCTCAAAATCAAAATGCTTAACCTTTCTAAGCGTGAGCTTTTTAAAGACCTTGATAAAGCCGTTGAATTTGATCAAAGCCAAGTCTTCAAGAAAATTTATGAAAGTGAATTTGGTATGGCTGGTGGCGAGCCTTATGGCGCAATGATTGGTGATTTCCAATTCACTAACCACCCGGAAGATATCGATCTTCTAACCAATATGTCTCACGTTGCTGCCGGTGCATTCTGTCCCTTCATCAGCGCCGCGAGCCCTGAAATGTTTGGGTTCGACGAATTCACTGAACTTTCCAAGCCTCGTGATCTTGAAAAAATCTTTGAGTCTCAAGAATACATTAAATGGCGCAGCTTCCGTGACAGTGAAGACTCACGCTTTGTCACCATGGTAATGCCTGCGGTTCTTGCCCGCCTACCTTACGGCGAAGACACCAAGCCTGTTGAAGAGTTTGGCTTTGAAGAAGTTGAAGCAGGCCCGGTTGCTCATGAAGATTACTGCTGGATGAACGCTGCTTATGTGATGGGTACAACCATGACACAATCATTCGCTGAAACATCTTGGTGTACAGCAATTCGTGGCGCAGAAGGCGGCGGTAAAGTTGAAGGCCTTCCAGCCCATCTATTTACCAGCGATGATGGCGACACAGACCTTAAGTGCCCTACTGAAATCGGCATCACCGATCGACGTGAAGCAGAACTTAGCAACCTAGGTTTCTTACCCCTTTGTCACTACAAAAATACAGATTACTCTGTATTCTTTGGCGGCCAAACAGCACAGAAGCCAAAAGTATATGATGACCCAGCAGCAACGGCTAATGCCTCTATCTCTGCTCGCCTACCTTACATTATGGCTACCTCTCGAATCGCTCACTTCTTAAAAGTTATGGCGCGAGACAAGATTGGTTCCTTCATGGAAGCTACCGATGCGGAAGATTGGTTAAACCGTTGGATTAATACTTACACCAACAGCAACCCCGCTGCCGGTGCAGAAATGAAGGCCCGCTACCCTCTTGCGGAAGCAAAAGTGGAAGTGAAGGAAATCCCAGGCCAGCCAGGTTCCTACAATGCAGTTGCATGGTTACGCCCTTGGTTACAAATGGAAGAACTCAGCGCCTCGCTTCGCATGGTTGCTAGTATTCCTGGTGGCGGTTGATTATTAAGCGCCATTAGCACTACATCAAAGCCCCTCCTTCGAGGGGCTTTTTGCTCGGATTCAACCTTCATGCCCACATCTAAGACCTCATCAGACACACCACTACTGGATACCCTAGAGGTTGCAGACAAATCCCGCTTTGAAACTGATCTAGACCTTTTTTTACGAGAACAAAATCCCAAGCGTGCATTAGCGCTTTGGCTAACATCACTTTCAGGTAACACCCACCCACAATCTCGACTAATTACAACCTTAGCTAGTGACATCGCCGATCTCGACGAATTAATCACCGACCAAATTAACGCCATCCTTCACGCCCCAAAATTTCAAGCTATGGAGGCTCGTTGGCGCGGTTTAAAGCTACTGACCGACGAAACACCCCCTAGTAAAAAATGCAAAGTAAAACTGCTGGATATTACGTGGAAAGAGATATCAAGGGACCAGCAAAAAGCTCTGGAATTCGACCAAAGCCAGTTATTTCAAAAGGTTTATAGTGAAGAATATGGTACCCCAGGGGGGGAGCCTTACGGGTTGATTGTTGGTGACTATGAAGTCAGTCACAAACCCAGCAATGCTCACCCGAACGACGACATGGCCACCATGAAGTGCCTGTCACAAATAGCCGCTGCCTCATTCTCTCCCATTATATTAGGAGTAGCCCCCGCATTATTTGGCGTCGATCAACACGCCGACCTTAATATCACGCTAAACTATACCCAGATATTTAAACAAGACGAATATATAAAATGGCGAGCATTTCGAGATACCGAAGACTCTCGATTCTTGGGACTTGTGTTGCCAAGAATTCTGCTTAGAGCCCCATGGCGAACAAAAAACAGTGCTTTTGAAGGGATCTCTTACATCGAAGATGCAGGTCACGCTGATGCACGAAACTATTTATGGGGCAACGCCGCATTTGCCTTCGGTATGATCATATTAAGAGAATACAACAGTGTCGGCTGGTTCTCTCATATCCGAGGGACACCGAGAAACCAGCTTGGTGGAGGGCTAGTATCTCAACTACCCGTTATTAATTTTGATTCTGATGCCCCCAATGTTGCTCAAAAACCGGTAACAAACACCATTATTACCGATGAATTAGAGCGGGAACTGAGTGAACATGGCTTTATCCCCTTATGCCAGTGCTATGACACTCCTTACGCGTCCTTCCACAGTAATGCCAGTGCGCAAAAGCCCAAACAATACCAATCACCAACGGCAACCATCAATGCCAAACTATCATCCATGTTGCAGCACATCCTTTGTGCTTCACGGTTTGCGCATTATATTAAAGTGATGGTACGTGACAAGGTTGGCAGCTTTATGTCAGCTGCGGAGTGTGAAGTCTATCTGGAACGTTGGTTATCGGAATACGTGACGGGCACAGGCGGCTTAGATTGGGAAATGCAAGCACGCTACCCTTTACGAGATGCCAGTGTTAGCATCATCGAACGCCCCGATAAACCCGGGTGCTATAATTCTATTATTCACCTGCGCCCCCATTATCAGCTCGATCAAATGGTGTCAGAACTTAAACTCACGACAGAATTAACCTCTGCCGCCACCTAAACTGATAAAGATCAATTAATGAAAAACAAACCATGTTAAATGATAACGAACAGCAAATTCGCCCTTCAGTCTTTGATCGGCTAATTGATGATTCTCCAGGCAGTAAAGTTGAGGAGGAGACCGACTCATTTCAAGCCACCAAAGCATTGCGCGAAAGTGTCCGGCGAGATTTAGAACAGCTGCTCAACACCCGGTATAGAATCACATCAGCCAAGGGCAATCCACCTGAGCTAGATCTATCTCTAGTGAATTATGGTCTGCCGGATTTGGCGACAGTAAACCTCGTAGATGAAGATACCAAGATTGAATTTTGTCGTTCACTTGAAAATACGATTCGACGTTACGAACCTCGATTTAAATCTGTTAAAGTTCATACATTAAGTAACATTGAAAATGATGACCGTACGGTACGTTTTCGCATAGACGCCATTCTCCATGCAGATCCTGCACCGGAAGTCATTATTTTCGACTCAGTCCTTGAGCCCGTTTCACGAAGCGTAGAAGTTATTGATACTGAGCGACAGTAGTGGCACAGAATTAACAATACAAAAAAACAGCCCGATCAAGCTGCACAACAAGAGAAGCAAGTAACACATGAGTGATGAATTACTCTCCTACTATGAGAAAGAACTAGCCTTTATTCGGCGTTCTGGTGCGGATTTTTCTGAGTCACACCCCAAGATTGCAGGACGCCTTCGCGTTAATGCGGATACAGTAGAAGACCCCCACGTCTCTCGATTATTAGAAGGGGTTGCGTATCTCAACGCACGCATCCAACATAAACTTGACGATGAATTCCCTGAGCTAACCGATGCTCTACTCAACGTAGCCTACCCTCATTATCTACGACCTATTCCATCGTTTTCTATTGTTCAGTTTAATGCCTCAGATGACTTGGATAGCACCTATACGATTCCCAAAAATACGCTTTTGGAATCTGACAGCTTTCAAGGAAAGTCTTGCAAATTCACTACGGGTTATGACGTTGAAATCGCGCCAATAAAAGCCGTAAATTGCGAATTGCAGGCTCGCCCTTTTATCGCCCCAGGTGCAAATCAAGTACAAAATGCAGGCGCAGTTTTACGCATAGAGATGGCCACGCTTTCTGACAAAATCGCACTCAACGAAGTTGCCCCAAACACCTTACGATTTTTCCTAAAGGGCCAACCACAGCACATGTACCCTCTTCATAAGATGATCATGAATGAAGCGGTTAAAATTGTTGTCGCTCGCAGCGAAAGCGACCCTCAGCCTATTTACCTGAATATTGATCGTATTAAACCCGTTGGCTACTCCGAAGAAGAAGGGTTACTACCTTACCCTGCTCAATCCTTTGTCGGTTATCGTTTATTGACGGAGTACTTTTGCTTTCCTGAGAAATTCCTTTTTATTGATATTGACCTTAAAGGTATATGGGATGAAGGTTTTACCAATGAGCTTAACCTTTACATCTATTTAGACAGTTCTAACACCGAATTAGAGCGCAACATTTCATCAGAAAACTTTGCCTTAGGCTGTACCCCCATTATCAACTTGTTTAAACAGCAAGCTGATCCCTTACGGCTTTCTCATACCCAGCAGGAATACCAAGTTATTCCTGACGCTCGCACCCACGATGCATTAGAGGTTTACTCTATTGATGAAGTTAAAGCGACAATGCCCGATGGCTCCACGATAGAGCACCACCGGTTCTACGGACTGCAACATCAGCTCACCAACAAAGACATTAGTCATTACTGGTACGGCACCCGAAGGGATGCCAGCATGTCCCCGACCCCCAGTAATGACGGCTCTGAGGTTTTTGTGAGCCTTACCGATTTGCACTTTAATCCGCAGACGCTGGCAAGCCAAACCCTAACAATCAAGACCCATTGCATCAACCGAGACTTACCGAGCAAATTACCTTACGGCGGAGGGCAACCGCGACTACACTGTGTTGACTCAGCGCCACCAGTTACCAGCATTAGCTGCATCACCCCGCCCACACACACAGTAAGACCAAAAAATGGCGACCGCGCTCGCTGGAGGTTGTTATCGCACTTGAATTTAAATCACCTGTCGATTACCGGTAACGGAGAATCTACCGATTCTTTAAAAGAAATTCTGCGACTTTATGACTTTAACGAATCTGCATCAACCCGCGCACTGATCAACGCCATAGTTAAAGTCAGCACCCAATACATGACCGCCCCCATTACCATTGATGGTCGAACAACGCTTTGCCGCGGCACTCAAATCACCATAGAGCTTGATGAAACACAACTCGCTGGTACCAGTGCTTATATGTTCGCCAGTATATTGGAGCAATTCTTCGGTGTGTACTGCACACTCAACTCATTCACCCGCTTAATTGCCACATTAAAAGGCAAAGATGGAGTCCTCAAGCGATGGCCACCCCGCGCCGGCGAAAAAGCCTTAGTGTAAAACAACAACTTGTTGAACAGCCGGGCCGCTTTGAATTCTCACAGGCAGTCCGGATACTTGAAATGCTCGCCATCAATGAGCACAGTAGAGATATTGACGTTGCCGATGAAGCGGTTGGTTACGATCGCCCCGCCTCTACTGAAGCCGTGCGCTTTAGCGTGCATCAATCACTTGCATTTCCAGCCAGTGAAATCGTCAAATTAGAATCCAAAACCAACACCTTTAACAATCAAGAAAAAACACAATACAACCTCACCGTCGCCTTAATGGGACTCACAGGTACCGTTGGTGTTCTCCCTCATCATTACACCGAACTGATATTGCAACGGCTCCGACTAAAGGACGATGCTTTTAAGGTATTTCTCGACCACTTTAATCATCGAACATTATCACTATTTTATCGAGCCTCTCAGAAATACCGCTTTCCAATTACCTATGAACGCAATTTTAACATTGCGCATAAAAGCTCCGTTACCCAGTGGGGTGTCAGTGCAGGAAAACGTTTTCCCGATGCTGACCTATTTACTGACGTATTGCGATCCATCTCTGGTATCGGGACCGATCAGGTACAACAGCGCCTTAAATACCTCGATGATAGTATCCTGAAATACTCAGCATACTGGGGCCAGAGCACACGCAACGCCAGTAATTTAAAAAGAATGCTGGCAGATTACTTTCAGTTCCCCGTCATCATTGAGCAGTTCGCAGGGCAGTGGCAAGAGATTGTTCCTGACATGCTCACTCAACTCCCATCTCCCCGAGAACCATTAGGTCAAAATATAACCCTAGGGTGTAATGCTATGCTCGGAAAACGTTGCTGGACGGCACAAAGTAAGTTCAAAATACACCTGACCCCCCTCACATACGAGCAATACCAGTCCCTTCAACCCGGCTCAGATAAATTAAATGCATTGAAGGAAATGGTGAGACTTTATGTTGGCGTAGAACTGGACTACGATATTCAATTACAGATTCCAGCCAACGAGCTGCCTCCGGCCGAATTAACGCGTTCATCCAAAAGAGGCATTCAGCTAGGCTGGAATGGCTACTTGCCAGAAAAAGACAACGAAAACAAAACGGTAGATATTCGTATTGGTTAGCAAAGTGTGATTTTTACCTTTGTTTTTACCAACACTTATTCTATAACATCAGTTATCACACAATAGCGACAAACACAGAAATATACATCGGAAGCAACCCCAAGGCGAAGGATACAACTGCATGATCAATATAAACTTAAAATCACTGATAGGTCGTTTAAACCCGACAGTGCGTAACGCCCTAGAAGCCGGAGCCGGATTGGCCCTCTCACGAGCGCATTATGACGTGGAGCTAGAGCATTGGTTGCTAAAATTACTCGAAGAATCCGATACCGATATGATTGCTATATTGGAACGCTACGAAGTTAATTTATCCAACTTATCACGCGACCTTACCAATTCGCTAGATAAGATCAAAAATGGCAATAGCCGCCCACCATCACTGTCACCTAATGTTGTCGACCTTGCTAAAGAAGCATGGTTATTAGCATCCGTTGAATACGGTCATGGACAGGTAACCTCTGGTCATATCTTAGCGTCATTGCTGCTTGATGATCGAACACGCCGCCAAATTATTGATAGCTCAAAAGAGTTTGAAAATATGCCAGGTGAGTCGGTTAAGGAAATGGTTCGTGCAACCGTAGGTACAACATCGGAATCCACCACAGTACTCGGTGATGGCGCCACACTCGCCAACGACGGAGAGGGAGACGTTGCCACGGCGCCATCTCGCACTCCTGCGTTGGATAAGTACACTATCAATCTGACACAACGCGCGGCCGAAGGGAAAATTGACCCCGTACTTGGCCGTGACCCTGAAGTTCGACAACTTATTGATATTTTGAGCCGTCGCCGTCAAAACAACCCCATTCTTACCGGTGAAGCGGGGGTTGGTAAAACCGCCGTTGTTGAGGGTTTTGCATTGCGTATCGCTCAAGATGACGTACCGGAAACCATTAAAGGTGTATGTTTACGCACATTGGATTTAGGTTTATTGCAGGCCGGAGCCAGTGTAAAAGGTGAGTTTGAAAATCGCCTACGCGCCGTTATCGATGAAGTAAAAGCTTCTCCTCAACCGATCATTCTCTTTATTGATGAAGCTCACACTCTTATCGGTGCCGGCGGCAAAGAAGGCCAAGGCGACGCGGCAAACTTATTAAAGCCCGCTCTAGCTCGTGGCGAACTTCGCACCATCGCAGCCACCACATGGGCAGAATACAAAAAATACTTTGAACGTGACCCCGCATTAACTCGTCGCTTCCAAGTAGTTAAGGTAGAAGAGCCCGACGAAAAAACCGCCATCGATATGATGAGGGGCATTGCAAAAATGCTCGAGACTCATCATAAAACACGCATATTAGGTGAAGCTATCGAGCAGGCTGTAAAATTATCAAGCCGCTACATTGTTGGTCGCCAACTTCCCGATAAATCCGTTAGTTTGTTAGATACAGCTTGCGCCAAAGTGTCGCTAAGCTTAGGAACCACTCCAGCAACAATTGAAGATTCACGACGATACGTTGAACAGTGTGAACGCAACATTGAGATGTTAGAGCGAGAAGATGCTACAAGTGGTGGATGCGAAGAGCGCATTGCTGAATTAACGCTTAACATGGAAAATGAAGCTGAACGCTTAGAATCATTAGAAGCACAATGGGCGTCTGAAAAAGAACTCGTTATCCAGATTCGTGAAATCCGAGAGAAGATTGAGAAAGACTTCTTGGGTAAGATTCACAAAGACCAAAAAGCTGAGGGGGATGACGTTGTTGTTCTAACCGATGACGAACGAAAAGAACTAAAGGCTGAGCTTAAACAACTCACTCTTGACCTTCAAGAGCTGCAAGGCGAAGAGCCACTAATGAATCCGGTCGTTGATGCACAAGCCGTTGCCGAGGTTGTTGCACAATGGACAGGGGTTCCAGTAGGTCGTATGGGTGGGGATGAAATTGAAAACATCGTCAAACTTAAAGATCACATGGAAACTCGTGTTATTGGGCAGTCCCATGCACTAGAAGCCATTGCCGAAGCCATCCGTACATCAAGAGCCGGGCTAAAAGACCCGCGAAAACCTGTTGGCGTGTTCTTCATGGTTGGGCCATCTGGTGTTGGTAAAACTGAAACTGCACTGGCTCTTGCTGATATGATTTATGGCGGCGAACAAAATGTCACCACCATCAACATGTCTGAATTTAAAGAAGAGCACAAAACATCAATGTTGCTGGGCTCTCCTCCAGGTTATGTAGGTTACGGTGAGGGCGGCGTCCTAACCGAAGCGGTACGTCGTAAACCCTACAGCATCATTCTATTGGATGAGATGGAAAAGGCTCACCGAGGCGTTCAAGATATTTTCTATAACGTTTTTGATAAGGGCACAATTAAAGATGGTGAAGGTCGTGATATCGACTTTAAAAACACCATCATTATCATGACATCCAATGCCGGTGAAGAAGCTATTCGAGCCATTTGTGAAGCATCAGAAGAGAAGCCTGATCCAGAAGTACTATTAGACAACTTCCGACCTGAGTTATTGAAATGGTTCAAACCTGCATTCTTAGGCCGTGCCGACATCATTCCATATTACCCTCTAGATGATGAAAACCTCATCAAGATTTGTGGTTTGAATATGACACGCATAGAGAAACGTGTCGATGAACATTACGGTGCCACATTCAGTTATGACGAAGATGTACCTCTTCACATTGTTGCACGTAGCCAAGAAGTTGATACCGGCGCTCGAAATATTGAGCATATTATTTCTCGTACCATATTGCCTGAGCTTGCTAGCGAGTTCTTGTCTAAAATGGCCGAAGGTACAGAAATCAAACATGTACATATCAACGTCAATGAAGAAGGCACGTTCTCTTACACTATCACTTAACATGTAACGCCATAACGCAAACATTAAGTGACAGAAATGTAAGCAACCCAAAAAAACCTCAAAGAAAACATTCTCTTTGAGGTTTTTTTATACCCTGAATACGACCATTGATACACAACCACAAACACCTCAGAACAACACCCTTAGCATACTGGGCATAACAGTTTATTACCCTCTATCTACATAGAGACAAGCATCAGTACCGCTGGCGAATTTGACACTACCATCCGCATTGCGCATATGCTCAAATGCCTACTATGTTGAACATCCTATCCATGATATTTTGCATAACCATATTAAAGAACATTTAAAAAATATCGTTAAAACAAACCCAATGAACAAGGTCAGACAATGAAAACACGTATCACCGAACTATTTGGCATCGAACACCCAATTATTCAAGGCGGCATGCACTTTGTTGGCTTTGCAGAGCTTGCAGCGGCCGTATCAAACGCTGGTGGACTTGGAATGATTACAGGTCTAACACAGCGCTCCCCAGAAGACTTGGCCAAAGAGATTGCAAAATGTAATGAATTGACAGACAAGCCGTTTGGCGTAAACCTTACTTTTTTACCCACAGTAAGCTCTCCGGATTATCCTGGCTACATTAAAGCAATCATAGAAGGTGGCGTTAGAATCGTAGAAACCGCAGGTCGTAGCCCTGAAAAGTATATGCCTGCCATGAAAGAAGCTGGCATTAAAGTTATCCATAAATGCACATCAGTACGTCATGCATTAAAGGCGCAAAAGATTGGTTGTGATGCAGTATCAGTAGATGGTTTCGAATGTGGCGGCCATCCTGGTGAAGATGACATTCCAAATATGATCCTGCTTCCTCGTGCAGCCGATGAGCTCAAAATTCCTTTTGTTGCCTCTGGCGGCATGGCAGATGCTCGCTCACTTGTTGCGTCCCTTGCAATGGGCGCTGATGGTATGAATATGGGTACTCGTTTTATTGCGACCCAAGAAGCTCCCGTACA
Source organism: Gammaproteobacteria bacterium 42_54_T18 (assembly GCA_002163245.1). Classification (GTDB taxonomy): domain Bacteria; phylum Pseudomonadota; class Gammaproteobacteria; order Pseudomonadales; family Ketobacteraceae; genus 42-54-T18. The sequence continues at coordinate 36,440 of MAAL01000036.1, forward strand.
CCAGAACGTTAAAGACGCCATTGTCGCGGCCTCTGAGCTGGATACCCGACTAGTGATGCGCTCTCTTAGAAATACTGAACGTGTAATGGTTAACCCGGCAGTAGAGCGCCTTTTAGCAAAAGAACAAGAACTTGGTAAAGACCTTAAATTCGAAGATATCATCGAAGAGGTTGCCGGTGTTTATCCTAAGATTATGATGGAAGGCGACATGGATGCAGGCGCATGGTCTTGCGGCATGGTTGCTGGACTTATCCATGACATTCCAACCTGCGAAGAGTTAGTTAGTACTATCATGAGCGACGCAGAAGCATTAATTAAAGAACGTCTAAGTAATTTTTTATAAGACAACGTAAAAATAAGTAGCCGTGAGGGTTTTTAATCATCGCGGCTATCTATTTTTAGACTAACCCGAGTCCCTAACCCATGAATACTAATGATCACTTTCGTGCCTTAGAAGCAATGTACCAAGCTGCCCCCATCAACGAGTTCTATCGCCCAGCAATGGAAATAACAGAAGGCAAGGCAGAAATAAGCATCGACATTGAACCAAAAATGTTTCACGCCGCAGGTGCAACTCATGGGTCTGTATATTTCAAGATGCTAGATGACGCTGCATTTTTTGCGGCCAATTCATTAGAACCCGATTTTTTCGTACTAACCACATCATTCACTACCTATATTACTCGCCCAATAAGTGGTGGTAAAATGGTCGCTAAAGGGAACGTAGTGAATAGAAATCGCAGCCAATGGATTGTCGAATCCATTGTTTATGATTCTGAAGGCCGGGAAATAGGCCGTGGAAACGGTATTTTTGTAAGGTCTAAAAACCCATTAGCAGAAGTCCCTGGGTACAAGGATTACAACCACTAACGGTCATGGTGACGACCAACTACTTTGACGTAGAGTGATCAACAAACAACACTTCTAATCCAGGGTATTTAGTCTCTCTCTCCGACAAATATAGATGGCAACTGATTCTGGCATAATTATCCAAGTCACCATGAATTAGACAGGTATTCTCGTAGGATTCCCCACCTCTATCAAACCTAACACGCAGGACTTTCGCGTCACCCCGATCCGCACTATCGATTTCCACCGTCCCTAGCACAGTTTCAGAGCCAATTTTTCGCCTAACCTTTAACCCCCCTTCTTCAGAGTAAATATCGACATGACCGAAGTAGGTATTAGTAGAATCAACACCCTTACCTACTAGCAAATATTTCCCTAATACAAAATCCGATAAAAACTCCTTTCTTGGCTCTCCCGCTAGTGCTGCAGGCAATACAAAAAGCGTTAACAGTATCATTGTTATAGTTTTCATAAGACCAAACCTCTTAGAGCTATATTATACAACTTACTTCACGGTTATTGGAGCTATCATGCTTGTCACTTATAGAATGCAATGATCTAGAGAATACCCCAGAGCCAGCTACACTTAGTAGACCGTCTACTAGCAGAACATCAGCATTTCGTTGATCACGACCGGGGTAGGGAAAGACAGTATGTCGATTTTGATTATCAGCGACTCGAAGAGCGATCGAGACCTAATAAGTGCAATTCTATCGGTTAACTACCCGGTTTATAGCGCAAAATCAGCCATTAGCGGCATAGAGCTTGCCCATCAACTTATTCCTGAAACCATTGTTATCGACATCCACAACGATGAGTTTGACGGCTTTTCCATCCTGCAGTCGATCAAACAACGCCAAGACACTAAAAGTATCCCTGTCATCCTACTCAGTGAAGAATGTACTGTTATTGCCAACACCGTTAAGGGGCTCAAACTAGGAGCTTTTGACTGTTTGGCTAATCCAATTGATGATGCTTTGCTTTCCATAAAGGTCGACGCGGCAATCCATGCAAGGCGACAGGAACTAGAGTTATTACACTCAAAAGAACAAGCCAAAGAGCGACACCCAGACATATTAGTCGTTGATGACGCAACAGAAATGATCATGTTATTGGAGCGGACATTAACGGATGCTGGATACAAAGTTAAAACCGCATCATCCGGCAATCAAGCAATAGCACTTGCACAGGACTTGCAACCCCAGCTTATTCTGATGGATGTACTAATGCCGGGGCTTAATGGTTTTGATACTTGCCGTCGCTTAAAAAGCAATCCAAGCACTGAAGCCATTCCTGTGGTGTTTGTCACATCTGAGGACATCAGCAGCGCAGAAGAAGAAGGGTTTAGTGCAGGTGGCGTAGATTACATCACCAAACCCATCAATGTGCCTTTGTTAATTGCTCGCATCAAGATACATATGCAACTAAAAATGTATCAGGACTCATTAGAATCTGTCGTAAAACAACGCACAAAAGCACTGCGTCAATCCTTAGAAAAACTATCAAACAGCAACCAGATTAAAGACGACTTCCTCACCATCATTAACCATGAATTACGCACCCCTCTTAATGGTGCTCAGGGCGCCCTTTACCTGTTACAACACAGCGATAAAATCCCTAGTGAAGAAAAAGAATTACTCGCCACAGCAGATCGTTCGCTAGCCGATTTATGCAATCTCGTTGAAAACATTCTTATTTTAACTGAAGCGTTCGCAGGAACACTTAAACTTGAGAGTCACACCTTTTCGCTATCAAAACTGTTATCCACCACACAAGAAGAAGGAGAGAAATGCGCCCAAAGCAAGTCACTGACATTTAGCACAAACATTGATATAGCTGAGAATGACTGCTTCCTCGCTGATTCAGCACAACTCTCTAGAATACTATGGCACCTAGTCGACAACGCGATTAAATTCAGCCACCACGGCAATATAACAATCAAAGCCAATCTATCTGAGCACCCTCATCACGATGAACTGTTAAACTTTTCATTCACTGTGACTGACGAAGGTATTGGTATTAACACCGAAAAGCTACAGTTGATATTCAAGCTATTCCAACAGCTAGAATCCAATTCCACTCGACAATTTGGAGGGCTTGGAGTTGGACTTCCGTTTTGTCGCGCGCTGTTATTTCTAATGAACGGTGAGATTAACGTCAGCTCAGAAGAGGATCATGGAACAACGGTATCAATAGATGTACCTCTACGTAAATGTGCAAAAAACAAAACCAGTACTGCACAACCTCTAGACAAAGTAGACACCTCAAACAAATGCATTCTGATCGTCGAAGACAACCCTGTAAATCAATTAGTTGAGCGTAAATTTTGTGAGAAATATGGCCTCAATGTCATCACCGCTGCTAACGGAGAAGAGGCTATTGTTGCGTTAGAAAACAATCAAATAGATATTGTATTAATGGATTGTCAAATGCCAATCATGGATGGTTTTGAAGCTACCAAAATCATTCGGCAATCTCGAGAAGAAATCAGAAAAGTACCTATTATTGCAGTAACTGCCAACTCAACAACACTGGATAGAACCTTGTGTGAAGAAGCCGGCATGGATGATTACACACCTAAACCCATCGATTTTGATGAACTCACATTAAAACTAAATCATTGGTTAACAAACCACCCGCACCCGCAAAAAAATTAACTTTTAACGTCAAGAACCTCATCAACATTCAACAAATCTGACAACTTACCGTTAAAGAAGTGCGAATGCATTCTTGCCATTTGCTGAGGGCTTTCTATCATTCCTCTACCCACCCAGCGCTTTATCAATTCAAATGTAGAGCCTACTGCAATATCTCCAATATAATCCAGCATGTCGACACTTTTCACTTCCACTTTCGATTCACGCACGATCTTTCCAACAAAACGTCGATAATAACGACGCATTTGCTGTCGAAGCACATCGTCCGCTCCCGACTTCATCATTGATGTAAAAACATCATGATGCTTTTGCACTTCACTATAAACAAGAAAAATAAAGAAGTATGAAAAATCCGTTTCAGCATCTTGCAAAAACGGCGTTGCTTTTTCATAAAAGTCATCAAACAAATCGTCAACTGCCGCTCGAAATATTTCTTCTTTTGATGAGAAATAACGATAAATATTTTGCCTTGAGGTACCCGACATTTTGGCAACTTCTGCCATTCGAATTTTGTGAAACGGCGTACGCACAAGTACATCAAGAAAGGCTGATTTAATTCTATCTTCTACCGGCAACTCTTCGTGGTGATAACTAGGGCCTCTCAACCAATCATGTTTAGACATTTCTGCAACCTTCTGCGCTGGTTGCATCACATCGTTTAATGATGCTGTAGCTATACATTCATTCGAATCTGCTTGTCCAAGAACATTATCCATCGTTATCACCCCTACTCACTTATAACTTTTGCCAATGTTGGTAGTCTCGATTGTGCTTAATGATCTTACTAAACACAATGTCTCATAAACGACATCGCGACACATCAATCCATGTGTCATCAAAATATCGCCCGAGCGCCCAAGCTCTAAGTCGCTAATGTCAACGAATACACCCTGTACCAAATTCTGGCATAAGAACTCGCAAAATATGAATTTCTTTTTTAAGATGAAACCCTGAACGGCAATATTAACGACCCACCTTAAGGCCTTGTTTATTATGAAAAAAATTATACTGGGTACAGTCATTGGTACCATTGTGCTGGGACTCGCTCTCTTATTTTCCCCGTCACCGATAAATTCCGCCGCCTGGAGCCCTCCGATAGCACCAAAATTAGCCAATGTAACAGAACAAAACAACCTACTTGTCTCTGCAGAGCTGCTAGCAAAAGGGAATATTTATGGGCCCGAAGACATTGCAATAGATCAACAAGGCCGGCTATATGGAGGTACTCAAGACGGTTTGATTAAACGAGTACTCACTGATGGAACCGTTGAAACCTGGGTAAACACACAAGGTCGCCCCTTAGGTTTACATTTTGATAATAACAACAACTTAATTGTGTGCGATGCATACAAAGGGTTGCTATCCATTAATCCTGAAGGTGAAATCACCATACTTACAAACAGTGCTGACGGTATTCCTTTTGCTTTCACTGATGATGTTGATATTGCGAGTGACGGAAAAATCTACTTTACCGATGCGTCGAGCAAATGGAATCAAGCGAACTACATACTCGATTTACTCGAGACTAAACCTTACGGTCGCTTTTTGGTATACAACCCAACAACCAAAGAAACGACAACCCTCATTGATAACATGTACTTCAGCAATGGCGTAGCTTTGTCCCAACAGGAGGACTTTGTGTTAGTTAATGAAACATGGCGCTATCGAATCATTCGATATTGGTTAAAAGGCGACAAAACAGGGACTCATGATATATTTATCGACAATTTGCCAGGATTTCCTGACGGTATCTCAAGTAACCGTAATGGTCGGTTCTGGGTAGCCTTTCCTACATTACGCCTCCCCACTGTGGATAAACTGCACCCCATACCTTGGCTAAAAAATATCTCCGCCAAGCTACCTGAGTCATTTAAACCTAAACCTATTGATTATGGTCTAGTGCTTGCGTTCGACGAAAAAGGCAACATAGAAGGAAGCTTACATGACCCTTCAGGGGAAACACTGAAGGAAATCTCATCCGCCCAAGAGCACAAAGGGTATCTGTACCTTGGCACCCTTTACAATGACCGGATAGGTCGCCTTGATCTAAAAAATGTCGCGTGGAGCAACTAATCGCCGCAAGAAACCACAAAGAATCAAGAGGCATACAATCCCCTGGTTATTGCATGCCTCTTGATTCACCTCAGACTAAGGCCTTTGTTTTATCTCCTGCCCCCAAAGTGACCAAACAGTCTACACAATAGACCTATCACGCTATACTCGATGTAATATTATAAAAATGGCAGTGCGACTCTATGAGCGGTAAACAAAACCTAGTAAACATATTTCACCCAGATGATGTAACCACCATCAACAGCCCATCTGAGTGTGATCCAACTGAAGTAGGCTTAACATCAACTCAAGTGGAAACCATTTGGAATGCTATCGTCAAATGCTACGAAAGCAGGCTCCACCCAGCGATAACCATTTGTATTCGTCGTCACGGAAAAATCATTCTAAACCGAGCCATCGGTCACACCCATGGTAACGGCCCAAACGATTCATCCCATACTGAAAAAACACGCGCTACTCCAGATTCACTTTTTAACCTTTACTCATCCTCCAAAGCTATAGCTGCGATGATGATCCACCACCTTGATGAGAAAGGCCTAATACACCTTGATGAACCTATCTGCCATTATTTACCTGAGTTTTCACAAGGTCCTAAACGATTTATTACCGTTCGACATGTGCTAACACATCACGCCGGCATCCCCAAAGTCCCCACCAATGCCCTCGACCTAGATAATTTACACACTCCTGGTGCAATACGAAAAATAATGGCAGGTGCTCCGATGCAATGGGCTCCAGGCAGAAAAATGGGATATCACGCGATTACCGGCGGATTTATGATGGGAGAACTGGTTGAAGCAATCACAGGCATGAGCATTCGCGAATACTTGCACAAGAATTTTTTAGCACCTCTTAATTTTGATACCTTTAATTTTGGCATTTCTGATAATCGAGCATCAGAGGTTGCCCCCAATGTTTACACCGGATATCCGATTCCACAATGGACTGAAAATATTGTCACAAAAGTGCTTGGGGTCACCTATAAAGAGGCAATCGAAATCTCAAATGATCCTCGATTTTTAACCGGTATTTTACCCGCTGCAAATGTTATCGGAACCGCAGAAGAAACCTCTCGTTTTTATGAAATGTTACTACGAGGAGGTGAGCTAAATGGTGTTCGAGTACTAGAACCCGAAACTATTCGTAGAGCCACATCGGAACAAACACACGCGACGTTTGATCGAATGCTAGGCCTTCCCATGCGATACAGCCTTGGCTTTATGCTAGGTAGATCTCGTTTAAGTTTGTACCAGGGCGACACACCTAAAGCGTTTGGCCACTTAGGGCTAATTAATGTTGTTGGTTATGCAGACCCCGAACGGGACATTTCTGTTGGCATCCTAAACAACGGCAAACCCGGCATATCAGCAAAGATGATAAGTTTTTGGATGGCATTAAGAACCATCGCAAATACCATCCCTAAAACGCAGTCTCAACTCTAAACTTCACCCGACTTATACAAAGCATTATATTAAAAGATCAAAAACATCGACCTATTTTTATAATGCTGACATAGTTTATATCAACCTTTATACATCAAGCTCCGCTCTCATAGCTCTGGTTAAACCATTAACAACTAATCCATAAGATTGATCAATCATCCGCATCAGCTCACCAGCAGGCACGTCTCCGGGAAGAAACACTGTATTCCAATGTTTTTTATTCATATGATAACCTGGCTTTACCGATTCAAAAACATCACGTAAAGCCTGTGCCTCATCAGGGTCACATTTAAGGTTAATATGTATTACACCGCCGGCATGCTCAGATACTATGGCGAACAGCTTTCCTTGTACTTTAAACACCATCGCTTCAGGGCCAAAAGGATACGTTTCTTCTGCTGCTTTCTTTTCTAACAAGTAGGCCTTTATTTCAGCTAGATTCTTCATTAATACACTCACCTCCCGTTAACCATCAGAACGTATATTAATGTTGCTTAATATAATTTTGCATTGAAAAAGGCTTATCTTTAACAGCCACCATAATCTCTTTAACCGGCTCAAGCATTCTCTTTTCAATAGCAAAGAGTTCCTGTTCAAAAGCTTTCTGCTGCTTTCTATCCAGTGCTTTCCATTGTTCATGGGTAGGTATATGACGGGTTTGATGATAAACCTCAAATACTGGTAAAAAGTAATGTTTCGACTCACAACTCAGCGGGAGATTATCCATCAATACGGCCATTCGAATACAACCCTCAGCAACGCGTACCTGGTCATTAAGCAAACTGGACGCAATCACATTCAAGCTCTCGAAGATATAATCAATTTTTTCTTGAGCCGCCAGCGCTTGAGCTTCATTCTTTTCCCTTTTTGCAATCTTTTCAGCCTCCCGTGTAGCAAACACTTTTTGCCACATATTCCAGGCCACCACAGACAACACTAGAACAACCAACACCATTATCGCGATTAAAAAATACCACATAACTCACCTACTCAAACCGAACTCAGATTAACGCAAAGCTGTCTATAATACGCTAAAATCAGTTAACACCAAAATCTAACCCACGGCGAATAACTATGACCCAAACCTCGCACACACGTCATACCATCCGCAGCTCGCTTAGTCTGCTTGCTTTACTTTATTTATTCTCTCTAATCGGCTGCAGCACTCCTCCTGACGCACAACAAATAAACGACCATATTTACGATATTGCTGAAAATATTGAGAATAAAAACACTAACGACATTTTAGATCGCCTCAGCCACACCTTCAGTGCAAAACACCTTCGCACAAAAGAAGACACACAACGTCTACTTATGCTCAGCTTCTTAAAATACAAACGTATCTCGGTTTTACTCACAAACGTAAAGGTTTCAATTAACGAAATATACCTTGACCAAGCAACCGCTACATTTAACGTCATCGCTACCAGCAACACAACCGGCGGGGCAAGCCTGATCCCCAACGAAGGTCAGGCTTATCGTTTCACCACAAACTGGGAAAAAATTGATGACGAATGGTATTTACAACAAGCGCAGTGGAAAAGAGCATTTGAGTGAGTGTTGCGCTACCAACTTCGCATCCCCGCGTTTTTAACGCCTACCCAATCTTGAGTGATCTGCAACCCCTGAAAGAGTTCAACATCTCGAACACCGGTTTTTGCTAATTTGGCCTGTGCAGATAACAGTTTTCTATACACCTTTTTATGGCTATGGATGTCCATAATATTTCGCCGAGACGCATAGTTGTCTTCCTGGCGTTTCATCAATATATAACTTGGCACAGAGTCACTTGAGTCCACACGTAGCTTTTGCTTCATGCGTAAATAAGGAAGGGGGGCATCCAAAGCTGATTGCCGCTGACGAGAAGGCCGTACAAAAGACGTTCGTTTTGACAATGCCACAACATAAGACTTAGCATCATGCCTTACCCGCGATTTCATAAAGAGAAATTCAACGTCTGGTGATACACCGATATCACTGATCGCATGCCCTGCTAATGTCATATATTGCCCAATCACCACTTCTAGCACACCACTATTTAACGGTGTTACGTCTTTATATTTGCCAATACCACCACTCCGCTCACCAATCACAATACCTTGTTTTCTCCCCTGCATTGCAGATGCCAATACCTCTGAAGCTCCCGAAGTAGAGCGATCAACTAACATCACAATCGCACCGCGGTACAGTTTGTCTCCCACATATTCGACAACGGAAAGTACGCCATTAAACTCCTTTTTCTGCACTAACAGGCCTGACCCAAACAGCATTTTTGCGATAAAAATAGCATCACCAATAGATTCCCCTACATTCCCCCTCAAATCTACCACCAAACCTGATACATCTTTTTGTTGAAAACCCCTCACCTGCTTTATAATTTTTTCTTGAAGTGTTTTATTATTTGTAATTTCCCCATCAAGATTCGGCAAGGTTAACACTGATACACTTGTTGCAATCCCTCCCGCTAGTATCGGGAATGTCTGTGATGCAAAAGAACGATTTATATTACTAGTCGATAAAAAAGGCAGATCACATTGATGAGTGTTTCCCGATGCAAGCACCACACTCGGCGTCGGGACATCCAGGTGCTTCCGCGCAGGTAGATAAGTAGCATCAACGCCGACAAGCTGAGCATAGGCAGCTACGGCATATTCCAACAATTTCCCATTATCAAACTCTCGTAAACAGGCCTGCTGATGTTGATACGCATTTAGTGTTCTTTTTGCAACACTATTCCAATGCTCTCCTGCAACCATATCAGGCAAACCTAAATAGAATACTTTATCCCTCCATCGCTGCCGCAACGCTTTATCGCTATCAGCCCAACTTTGTGGTTTTTGATATTTAACTTTAGGCCGCATAGCTGGCTCATACTTCAACCAGCGCGATGCCTGATCAACTGTGATCGCCATTCGCCAATTCACAACATCGTATAAACTTTTAAGTGCCTCTGGTTCGCCTGCCAGCAATTTCTGATACAAGTTATCCGCCGCCTGCATAATAACATCGATGTCTTTTTGCAACATAAAATCTCGGTACGGATCAAGCAAATTGAGGAATGTCCTCATCCAGGTTTCAGGGGTTACTTTAAATGAAACTTCATCAATCACACGATAACTATCAATTACCTGAATCGCCCGTTGAAACTCAGTTCCCACCGAAATCGAACGCCCCTCTCCAGGTACAGCCACAACTCTTTCTTTCGCATTAACAGTTTTTGCTGGATATTTTAAAATAGAATTTTGAATACAGCCTGACAAGCCTAACAATAAAATACAAACCGTTATTATTTTTATAAATAGCAAAACAAAACTTCCCTATCGTTCCCATACAGCACATATAAAGATCCATTATGCTTGAGCCATGCCCTCTGTCAACTCTCAAGCTGTGTCGGTTTTTTTGACACATTCAAATGGTTTCATGTTTTGTAAAATCATCAGATAAACAACCTCTGACCTTAGTTGCTTGATATACAAACAAACTGTTGAACAAACATACAACAAACATCACTTATACAGCTATTAAATGTGAATATTAACAAAAACATACGGTAGGCCTAATTGTTGCATTTATTAACCCACTTAGGAAAAAACAAATAAAAGGACATTAATAAGATGAAACGATACCTTGGCATACTTGCCCTCATACTTTCATTTAACGCCAACGCCACACTTATAAATAATGGTAGTTATATTACAGACACAAGTTCAGGCCTAGACTGGCTAAAGCTGGACTCAACGTATGGCAAAACATTCAACGAAATAATCGCCGCAACAACAAGCGGGTCTTGGTTAGAAGGGTGGGAATATGCCACATCAACTCAATGGGAAGGTATGCTATCAAACCAGGGGATTTCATCAAACAGCACATGCAGTAACGGCACGGCATACTGCGGTCTCGTAGATGGTATTTCTAGTTCAAATATGCTGAACCTCATTACCCTTTTTGGCGATGCGCAATCTCTGCCCAACCCCATTGACCCCTACCCTGAAGCTGTTGGTATGCTGGCTGATATAAACCAATCAAATACCAAACAACAAATTGCACTTTTTTTATATGACACCACGACAGACCAAGAACCTGGTGACCCTGACTGGGTTTATGCAAATACATTTGCAGGATCATCAACAGGCGCACCATATATCGGCTCATGGTTAGTTCGAGCAACCGCTGTCCCCGAACCGTCCACTCTTGTATTAATGATACTTGGGTTTGGTGCACTTAGCTTACGGAAAAAAAAGTCGATTTAAGGTAAATACCATAACTTATGATCATCGAGAGGTGTTTCGGGAGGAAGCAACAGATTCCTCAAATGAAACACCTTCCGCCATGCTCACTGAATTCACGCCGAATAAGGTTGCAATTAACATCACTAAACTTCGCACTACGTTACACCTCGCCATTCTTTTCGTAGCACCCTTAGGCATACACATTTTACTCTTCACATGATCTACCTGAATTATAACATTCCCCCCCCAACCGACCATATTCCTGCAATGCTAACACTGCCTTTTCTCTAAGTAATTCACCCTGAACACTCACTCCCCTCTTAGATAATGCCACGTCCCAATCATTCGGTAATGGGCCTTCATCAAACCCCGCATACTGCTCAACATCGAGCTTTGTAGCGGCAAACACCAACCGAGAAATCCCCGTCCAAAACAAGCCTCCCCAACAACTCACACAAGGCTGAGCGCTAGAGTATAACCCCACCGGATTATCGCTCCCTAAGTCATAACTATTGATCGTCTCTTGGGCCATCGTCCAGGCAATAAATTCTGCATGAGCACCGCTCCAACTGCTATTGGTCACTTGGTTTACACCTATCCCTATCACTCGCCCAGTATCCAATTCACAAACCACAGCACCAAAGGGGCCACCGGTACCTTCTAGTACCTGTCGATGGGAAATTTTGATGGCAATTGCCATCCGCTCAGCCTCGCTCTCAATTTTCTGTCCTAAGCACACCTCCTCTGTAACCCATTCTGGCAAGATGATACGTTTTAACTGCAGTGTCGACCGAAAACCCCGTTCCTTTACCATTCGATAACCCTATGAAAAGCCGTTAGAAACTACATATTTTCATTTGCGCGGCTACACTCTAAGCAATACCGTTAAAGAATTCACCACAACAAACCATATAAACTACTTAGCACATGGCCAAAATTAACATTCCGCTCCGAAATCGACTGTCTTATCGACAAGCTCGTAGTGTTATCATTGCAGCTCTTCTCGTGGGTACGTTGTTAAGTCTTGTCCAAGTATTAGTGGATTACCAGGGGCATAAGAAAGAACAACACGAAATACTCAACCAAATCCTTGCCTCGATGACACAAGCAGCCTCTTTCGCAGCCTACAATTTTGATGCACCTGCGGCATTGCAAGTCACCGAAGGCCTAGTGGGTTATAAATCCATTGTTAGCGCTCAAATTACCGATGACTTTGGTCGAGCATTAGCCGCATCAAAAAAAACAGAAGACGGCAGTCACGCTCACTTACCCTACGATGTCTTTGGTTCAAATACATCAATATCACTGGATCTTCAGGAGCAAGTTGTATTTGGCGAATATGTTGGAAAACTAAGTATAGAAGTTAACCCAAACCTATCGTCTGAGTCTTTCTTTGACCGCTCCGTTGTCGTATTTTTTTCTGGCATTATTCGCAACATCATTTTATCGCTGATATTACTCGTTGTCTTTCACACCACATTAACACGCGTTATTTTGGAAGCTCATGCCAACACCTTAAAAGAAGGCACACAACGAATCCCCATTCCCAGCTCACATAAGGATGATGAACTAGGAGCATTATTAAGTGCATTTAATCAACGCTTTGACACCATTGAAGAAAAAAACAAACTCATACAAAAGACTAACGAAAATCTTGAATTAATGATTCAAGAAAGGACTGAGAAACTAAAGGAAACTATCGAAGAGCTCGAAGCTTTCTGTTATTCAATCTCTCATGATTTACGAGCCCCTCTACGATCAATACACGGTTTTAGCAGCGCCCTTGAAGAAGAGCTTCAGGGCAAAATAACGGATGAGCAACAGGACATGTTTAACCGCGTAATAACTGCGGCTAAGCGCATGGATACCTTAATTAAGGACCTTCTTCAGCTTTCCCGCGTATTCCGACATGAACTGCAACGAGAGAACGTCAATTTAACACCTATTTGCGAAGAGGTTTTCAATAGAGTTTGCGCTAACTCGCCATCTCAACTTGGTGGCGCTGATGGCGTAGAGGACCAAAAACTAGAGATTCACGTCGATTGGCACTGCGACCCTAATCTGGTGGTATCCGCGGACACCGGACTTATAACCATCTTAATGGAGAACTTACTAGGCAATGCCTGGAAATACTCCATTAACGGAGGTAATGTTGCCATTAACGTTGGTATGCTGGAGCACGGCGGGGAACATATTCTTTATGTAAGGGATAACGGTGTCGGTTTTAACATGAAGTATAGAGACAAGCTTTTTGAACCGTTTCAACGCCTACATAGCCCACAAGAATTCCAAGGTACCGGGATTGGTCTTGCTATTGTCCATCGCATTGTAAAGCGTCATGAAGGGCGCATCTGGGCAGACAGCCAAGTCGGTGAAGGTACAACAATGTACTTTACTTTAAAGCCCTCCCCTACTCACTTTGAGCTCCCTGAAGACAGAGCCTCCTCGATAAGTACAAAACTATAACCCAAGTGGAAATACTGCCCAAATTAATGTGACATATTCACAAGGAAAAGCCTTTCGCAATCCAGAATCCTCTGCAATAATTTCCTCACGGATTCGGTGAAGGGAACAACACCCACCCCAATCAAATAACATCACAATAGAAGTAACACACATACCAATAAAACGGATAGAGGAATATCAACATGGCAATTTACTTAGAAATCGAAGGCATAGAAGGTAACATCACTGCTAAAGGTTACGAGAAAATGATCGAAGTTAGCAGCTTTAACTGGGGTGTAGGCCGCGCGATTTCTCAGAACGCTGGTCGTATGGCAAACCGTGAAGCTTCTCGCCCTAGCATCAGCGAAATCACACTAACAAAAGTAGTTGATAAAGCAACACCGTTACTGGTTCAAGAATCAACTATTGGTACCAAAGGTAAGAAGGTTCTTATTCACTTTGTTACAACCGGTGGCGACCAGCTAGAAGAATTCCTAACGTATACTCTTGAAGATACACTTATCAGCAGTTACTCCATCGGGGCTTCTGGTGATGGCGAGCCAGGCGAAACAATCTCTCTTAGTTTCTCATTGTTTGAAGTAGCATTCACTGAAGCTGGTGAAACTAATGCTCGCAGCGGTAAAGGCCGATTTGGTTACGATATTTCTCAAGCCAAAAAAGCATAAGCTCTTACCGAGCGAAGGCATTAAAAAAGGGGCGTATAGCCCCTTTTTTAATGCCTTCAATTATCTTTATATAAAAAACACTAAGAAATCTTATATAACAAAAACACCATTACACCGATCAAAGCGATGGATGCCATACCTGCCATGCGCCACCAAAACAATGTTTTCTCGCGCTGCGCTATTACCGCTTGCTTCGGATCATAAGCAGGCATATCTTGAGTATCTTCATTATCCAACTGCATACAGCGCAACAACATTTCACGCCGACGCAAACGATATTCGCCTTTATTAAAGTGTCCATCCGCGTAGTTTCTTGCTAGCTCGCGAATCTCTCTTCCTGTACTTTCTTCTAGTTCTCTATTCATTACAGAGCCTGAACAGCTACCACCGTGACGTTGTCTCTTGCTTCATTCTTGAGCGAATCACTAATAAAGTCATTCGCGTAATTCTCTACGCTACTTAAGCGTAAGCGAGATAGCATTTCATCATGGGACAATGCACCATACAAGCCATCACTACACAGCACATAAATATCTTTGGGCTTCATTTCAAAAACAGTAACATCAATATACAACGTATCCGTTGCCCCAACCGCCCGAGTTATCACATTTGACGATGGATGATTGACGGCCTCTTCAGCAGTAATCAACCCCCGCGACAGCATTTCATTAACTTGACTATGATCCACAGAAACCTGCTCTAACATACCCCCACGATAGCGATAAAGTCGCGAATCACCCGCCCATAGGCATACACCTAAATTACCACGAGCAAACATTGCCACAACAGTACTCCCCATTGTGCGACCATCACAATGCGCTCGTGAGTATACTCGTATTTCATGATGTACTTCGAGCAATGTGTCTTCAATACTATCAACAAACTCCGGCAAGTCTAGAGTGGTATCCATTTTTCCAAGGGCGCTGGTAATCATCTCACTAGCGACTTCACCAGCATCATGCCCACCCATACCATCCGCAACAGCCCAAAAGCTGTCTTTAGTACGCGTCATCAGCGAATCTTCATTCATATTACGAACAGCCCCACAATGGGTTGTTGCGCTCGTTAACCAAGACTGTTCACTCATCTATTCATTTGTCTCCGACGACTCTGGCTCTGACTGTTCAATTAACTCATCGCGCTGAGGGATAATCCCAAACGGTGTATTCCAACTCCAATGCTGCCAATGGCCATCCAACATTGCGACAAACATCTGCGCAGGCGGCAGATGCCCTGATACCAAAAAGGATGGGGCAACACACTCTGAGCCAGTGCTCCACCATAAACTATAGCTTGGTAAACGCTGTTGTAGGAAACAATCCAGTAAAAAAGGATAGCTTAAGTCTGGATTTTGCTCCGTTTTTTCCATATTCAACGCTATTGGGCGTGAAAAATCCAAAGCAATCGCTTTTGTCGTAATTCCAGATAACTCAAGTGGAGCCACAGTCTCTAGCAGTTGATTTACGGTTTCCACCGACCCAGTCTCACCCAGACCTGAAAGCGCTATGGACTCAAGTTCATGAAACCATTCTTCACCATGGGTCATCAGCTCAACAGGGCTTGCATTTTTACCATACGGCATCGCTAACGTTAACGGAAAATACCGCCCAACCTTGTCAACGCTCGGCATCATTACACCAGCCCACACCTGGTCATCAACAACACCGGCTGAAATCACAAAACGCCACAACGGGCTTGTTAGATATAAATCTAACCAACCGCCGCCTAGTTGCTCCTGGCTGCTTGCAACCGACCTCTGCAACCAATCGTCCCACCCTTGTACAAACTCGGGAGACAAGTTGCGACTTAAGAAGTCTCCATGAGCTGGCAACTTACCGTATAAACCAGGTTTTACTGCCATACCTAAAGTGCCTCCGGGCATCGATAGCGGGAGATGGACTGCGATTGGAACGGGTTATTCACGCTCCTTGCTGTCACTTGCCACGTCGCTTTTCGGCCAAGTGTTGAAAAGGTCACATGGTAAACATTTGAACGCCGAGTCTGACTGATAGTAGATTCATCCAGCAAGCGCAACAATGCCCAAGGACCATCATAAGTGACTCGTTTAATCGAATCATTAAGGTCTTCGAACGTCATTCTTACGTTAGTACCGCCGTCACCAGGCCAATTCATATTCTTAGAAATCTTTGGCCCATGAGTGTATCGTAAACGTTGATCCCCAAAGGACAACTCAAATTTACGCACACTAGAATCCATGCGATAAGGTTTCATTTTAAAACTAAAGCTAGGGGTTGTTGGATTTGTCGCAAACAACATATTTTTAATTCGCACTGCGCGTCGCATCTGATCAATACTTTCCGGGGCTATTGCTAAGCCTCTACCATCCAAACGCTTAACTGCCCATGCATCATCCACCTCAACAAAAGGGGCAATGAACTTCTGCACAAAGCGATCATGAGAGCCTTCTGGCTTAAAGAATTCTGCAAAGTCAAATACCGCCAATTCATCCACCGCATTTCTATACAAAGGATAACGATTAGATAAGGCTGAAACATATTTACGATAAACCTGGCTCTTCCATTCGTTGTTCACATGAGATTTAGCGTTAAGTAGTACCAAACGCCAAGTTTCATCGGCAACCGTAAACAACCAACGCTGAACGGAAGAAGGTAAGCTAGACGCATCAATGCGTAGCTGTTTAATTACATCGCCTCCACCTGCAAGCATTCGCCCTTTTGCAGCGTTGTATGCCGCTTCCGTAATATCCGGCGCTAGAATTATCTCATCCAGATACGCCTGCACATTACGCAGTGACAACAAGGTTCCGCTAATACGTGTTGGCGCACCTGTAGCGGCAGCAGACAATAAATTCAACTCTCTAAAATGTTTATCCACTGGAGTTTGCTTAAAGACCCCTCCTTCACCTGTACTGTCATCACCACTAAAGAAGCTTGCAATAGCTCCCGCCTTCTTGTTTTTAAGCTTAACTGCCGGTATTTTTGGGGACAGTTCAGTATTTTCCGAAGTCACTTTTAAAACAGCTAATATTGGCGAATACACAGGATCAGCTAACAGAGCCAAGATGCGACGACTTTGCTGTAAATCCGAAAAGGCATTCACGGACATTCCATTTAAAAAACGCCCCCAACGATCAATATACTCAGCCATATAATGGCCTCGAATACGCTCAGTAATTTTTCCTAGTTCGTTGTTGTTATAAACAGCTGTCGCTTCACCGCCCAGTATCCATCGATCTGAAAACATTTCTTTAATAACAGGTGAATCTTTCGACAAATCAACCGCTTTATACCCTTCTTTTGTAAACATAAAGGGCATACTAAATAGCGTACTGTTTTTCTTATTTGCAAAAACAGTACGTGTACTATCCCCCAGCAAACCTCTTAAGTCCACTTCTCGACTAAAAGTAGGGTCACTTTTAATACGGTTATAAATCATCGCCGCAACAGGTACTTTTCGCAGCTCAGCTCGTCCCCTGTCTAATGCCTGCTTATTTAACGCAAGAGGTTCGAGTGGATTCAAGAGCAACATATCTAAATGCGTGGTTAGCACTTGTTGAACTTCATCTTGGCCTCGGAATTGATTCTCCCAATCACTTAACAGCCAGTCTTTCACAACAGCCGGATCAAACCGATCACTATCACCCAACATTAAATATGCGAGTAACGACTCATGCAGCCTAGGATCCGTTGACTTTGCAGCCATTAGATACTGCTGAAAGCGCCAATCAATCCTTGGCAACAACAAGGTTTGTAACTTCTCTAAATACGTTTTTTTAGCAGCAATCTCAACGCGAGAGTCATGTAACCCTAACCCAACCAGCCATGGCAGGTTTTCTTGCTCATAAATTTCGCTCGCACGTTTTAGTTCTTGCAACGCAGGAATAACTAGACGCAAGTCGTGATTATTCTCACTAATATTTACTTCAAAATCTTTATAACGATCCAAGTGTTCAGAAACTTGTTCTAAATACGTTTGATTCCGACTATAGGCTGTTGTCCATACACCAATACTAACTACAAACAGAAAGGCTAAGGCACCAAAAGCTCCTCTTCGCATCCACTTAAGCAGCAGCTCATATTGTCGGTTAGAACCCACCATCTCAGCTTCAGGAAAGATAACATTGGTGAATAAGCGATTAATAAAGAACGCCTTACCTTGACCAGGCGTTAATCGCACCGCCTCTGATGGCAAACCAAAATTAGAGGCGACAGAAGACATCATTCGGTCAATTGGGGTGCCTTCTTGCGTACCGCTAGAAAAGTAGACGCCACGTAACAACGGTTGCGTTTGAAAACGGTTTAAGCCAAAGGTTTGTGTTAGAAAGTCCTCAATAGGTGAACGCATTGTTTCAAACTGATTAGGGAAATTATAAATTAATGCACGTCGCTGAGGGTCTCGCTCACGCTGCACCCGATCCAAGACCTGTGGCTGCAAACGACTTAACAGTTCGGAGTATTTGTATTCAAAAAGTTTATTGTCAAACGCTTGTGGTTTACCTTCATCTGGCAACGGGAACGTCATCCCCCATACCTGCTCTCGCTGCTCTAGACCAAACTCTTCAAAAAACTCACTAAAACCCGCGACCAAATCACATTTGGTAAAGGTGACATAAATTGGAAAATTAATACCTAGATGTTCAACCAATTCATCAATACGCGAACGAATGGTTCTTGCATGATACAAACGTTCATCCGATGTTTGGGTTAAGATATCTTGAATACTGATAGCGATAATCGCGCCATTAATAGGGCGTCGTTTGCGATGCTTTATCAGTAGATCTAAGAAACCTTGCCACGCTTTGCTGTCAACCACCTTATGTGAGTCTTGGGTTGTATAACGACCTGCCGTATCAAGAATAACGGCCTCATTAGTGAACCACCAATCACAGTTTCGCGTACCTCCAATTCCACCAATGGCTCCTTTTCCCAACTGATCTGATAAGGGAAATTCCAGCCCTGAATTCACTAATGCTGTCGTTTTTCCTGAACCCGGAGGCCCAATAACAATATACCAAGGCAAGTCATACAGTGCCTTACTGCCACCTTTATGTTGAAACTTTGTTTTCTTTAAAACCGTTAACGCATCAGTAAATCGCTTTTGAAGAATCGCAACCTCTTCACCGCTCTGATTGGTCTGAGCACCATCATCATTGCCAGCGTCTAGTCCTTGCACTTCATTCAATAATTTCGCTGTACGCTGCTTGTTTTTCCATTGCCCCAACAATGCTGTCAATCCCCAGAGCCCGAACAACACAATGATAGCAACTAAACGTGCTACAACAGAACCGAGCGGTGCAACATTGTCCTCGCCAAAATGGACAAAAGGCCCTCCTAGCCAAATCAGCACCGACAACGCGATTAAACCAATAATCGTTAATACGCGTTTATCTGTAATAAACCCTATGATACGTTTCATGAATCCCCTCGAAATACCTATTCGTCGCTAGCTTATGGATTAGCTTTTGCGCTGCTATCTTTGTTTTTGCCATCACCTTGATCCAACTCCACAAACTGCTCATATAGCGGAGTTGTCGTGTTATACAAAGCAAACCTGAAACCTGAATAGGTCAATAACATTACAGCTCCAACGCAAGCGCCAACAACCCATAATGGAATATAATGCACCATCGATGACAACCGACCCTCTACATGACGCCAGTCCAACGACAAATCAGCCTCAGGTTGCCCTCGAAAACGCCGAATAGAATGGTATAACTCGTCACGTATGCCGTCCAAATGATCTCGCCCACGGTCCATCACTCGATACTTGCCTTCAAAACCAAAGCTAACTAACAAATACAACAGCTCTAATACATGAAGGTTTTCCCCAGGGGATTGCTTCATTCGATCTAAAATAAGAAAGAATTTCTCACCACCTGCTGTCTCGTTATGGAACGCACTTAATAATGTTTTTTGTCCCCACGCACTATTTGCACCCCAAGGCGTATTGAGTACCACCTCATCAATCACCGCGCATAAACAATATCGCGATGCGAGCACCACCTCGGGGCGAGTCCCCTCTTGCTTTAGGCGTGCTTCAAATTGCTTCAATTCTTGGGAAATCTGATTAAACAGTCCCGTAACATTCGCATGGGAAGCAGTATTTCTTAACTTCGCCATCAAATTTAATAATGTTGATGCTGCGTTCACCACAGGGTTTAAACCATCAAACACATCAATTCGAGTTGATGTCTGATGCCCCATCATTGGAGGTGGTGGTGGAGTACGATATGCTCCAGAAGGCGGTGGGGTCTGTGGTGGAGGTGTTACCGGTGGTGGCACGGGTGCGCCACCTGCAGGAGCTCTACCACCAGGGTTCGGTCGTATTGGCCCCGAACTTTGAATCAGGGTACGATCATCATCAGACATAACAATCTCCGCTTATAATTTCTTCGATTCTCATTCTCTTACCGCCCAAAATTCTATTTCTAGGCCTGGAAAATCACCACCAACATGCACAGCAAAGCCACCCGATTGCTGTAAATCACGCCAGTACTCGCTGCTTTTATCCAGTTCAAAATACGTATAACCCGCATGATAAGGGATTTGTCGTGGTGCAACCGGTAAAGCACGCAAACCTATGCCAGCCAATTGAGCGTTAACCAACTGACGAATTTTTTCTACTGGTCCAATTTTAATCTGCGCAGGAAAACGCGTACGCAACTCTTCATCAGGCAATTCACACTTAACCGCCAGTATGAAAATAGCGCTAGTAACCAAAGAACGATCATTAATAGGAGAAACACGAATACCGTATTTACGTTCAGCCAATTCCAGAGGAACCGCTGTCTGCTCCATTACCATACTCAAATTCTGACGTAGTGATTGCAACACGAGAGTGTAGGTTTCTTGCAAACGGTCATGTAAATAATGTGCAAATTCTACCGGGCGTTTATTACGAGAAGTGAATGTTGATAATTCACCAGCCATCTGTACCAACTCAGTATACAAAGCTAGGGGGTGCAGGTTCTTGATTGTTGATAAGTGAATAGTTAACGGCTCTAGGCGGTTCACTAATTGCAACAACATATAATCCGCCACTTCCGCTGAGCCAGCACGACCACTGTCTGCCAATCGAGAGCCAAGCGCTTCACCACGGTGATGCAGCAACCCTGCAAGCTCAGACAAAAAGCCGCTTAAACGACTTGCTGCTTTGATATCAACACAGCTAACAATGTATTGATCATCGAGGATAATTTGTTTGTCTTCTCTGCTTTCAACAATACGACACACACCCAAACAGGCATAACCAGAGAGATCCTCTGACTCTCGCAACAGTTTTAATTGCAACGTACCCAGTTGGATTTGCTGCAAATCACCACTATTATCAGCACCATCGCGCACATTAGAGTCTGCCGCATGATAACGTGCTAACCCCTGTGGGTTTTCTCCCATCGTGACATCCAACGCCCCAGCTCGACGTAATGGCAAGGCCAGGTATACCAATTCATTATGCACGTTTTCTGGAACATCAATGATTTCTGGCGCATCATCATCCTGCGGCAAGTGAAACGGCGTACCATCAGGTAACACGCCACAAGCGGATGTTAGAGATATCTTTCCGACCTTTAATAAATCTTGATCAATAGTAACGTCTTGAAAACCCCAGCCATAGCCATCAACAGCATTACACCGAGCATCAATATAACGCTCTATATGCCGATCCTGTTGTTGAAAATGCTGCGGTCGTAAAAACATACCTTCGGACCAGACAACTTTATTATTCTGGGACATTACGCTCAATCCTTCTTATTCAATGTCGTCTGGCTTATCGCCATCACCCACTCTAAGTTTGGTTTTATTAATCCAAATGATTTTCTTTGTTGTTCTATTTGGTTCTACAGCAAAAACCACCCTCGCCTGAGCATTTTCGTATTGGATAAACTCTCCCAAAAGCCCTATATACTTTACTTCTGGAGCCAACTCAAATGTTTCGGTTCGATTTAAACCCGGCGTCAATTCACGAAGCCGATGCTCTGCCAATAAATCTGCCCCCAACCGCTCTTTGCTTTCTTCAAACAAATCGATGAAGTCTTCTGCTAAGAATTGTCGAGAATCTTTTAACTCGTATACTCTCACAACGAGAGGTGAAGCACGCCCATTATCATCAGGATTTATCTTTGGCCACACTTGGAAATTCAGTACAACTTCCGTATCTAAGTTCAATATCTTAGCCGTTGTGCTACAACCCGCCCCTAACGTTACCGTCGCAAGTAACACCAAACCCAGCAACCATCGCGACCCTATCTTATGTCCAGCTTGTTGATCCATTTTTTTTACCACATCAAACATTAATCTATATCTCCTATTACCCCAATGCCTACTTAGAGACCCCGAATATAGCACAACCCTTTGCTTCCACAGCACTTCAAATAAATGCCCGCTTAACGTGGGGATTAAGGTATTACTTACTTTGCTCTGGACGCCGCCAATGTGTTCATTTGTTGTTCATATGCTTCAGCAAACTCTTCCCCAAAAAGATCTTGGAATGAATCGTCCATATTATTCGCTAAGTTTTGGTAATATTCTGCGTAAGATTCCCAATATTTTGCACTTTTGCCCTTCATTAAACCACCTCGAGTCTGCTGCTTATCAAAGCGTACAGCAAGCTTTTGGGGGTCAAACTGCTTCATCATAGAAGTAAAAGCTTCCCGCATCCCCGCAATTACAGCGATCTGATGATCTGCTATATCTTGAAAGCCGTGCCTAATCGCAAGAACGCCTGGTAAATAAGCATTGCCTTGAGAGGCGAACATATTTCTGAGTGCTTCATCCACGTTTGGAGAGAATTTTAACGGGTTATTTTCTGCGGCCTGAATCAAAGTGACATTCATTCGAAATTCATTTTTAATCGCATTTCTGGCTCCCAGTACAGCCATCATCCCTTTAGTAGACTCGCGCAACATATCAGCAATCAGATGATTAAAATTCGCTCGCTGCTCAGGGCTTACTTGCTCGGGATCAAGCCCGAGCGAGGAGATCAGTTCAGATACTTGGTCGACATCTGTAACGTTCACCTGAGAAGCTACATCGTTAACTGCAACTGCACTCTCTTTTTCGTCGACTGCTTCTTGTTCTCGCTCAACAACAACGTTGGGGATACTGCTCCCCGGACTCTTCTCAGGTGCAAAATTTTCAGCAACACGTTTTTCAACAACAGGCTCATCAACAACAGACTCTTCAATTGGTAGGAAGTCATCTATCGCCAATTTATCTTCAATCACCTCCGCTGCCGGTTCAGCTGCTAGCGAATCTTTGAGAGACACAGAACCAGTATCGGCGCTATCATCTAGGCCAAGAAAGGCATCCAGTTCGTTGGTTTCACGCTGAGCAGTATCTTGAATATCTTGCTGAGCCTCCGGAATCGTTATTTCCACTTCTAACAGTGATTCAATTTCGTCCAGCTCAGTCTTTGCATTATTCGTTGCACCACGAGCAGCCAATGGAGGTCGCGAAGGAGTCGGGATTGGATTTGCCGAATGAAGCACGGGGGTTTCGGCTGGCTCCAGAGCGCCTTTTGTAACTATCGGTGTAACAACTGGAGCTATATCTTCAGCTACCCCCTCACCCAACAAATCATCTATATCCCAATCATCAGGAATCGCATGGCCCACCCCTTCGGACATTGAAGGTTCAGGGCCAATAGGTTCTGGGGTTGGCGGATCAAGGACAGGGGCAGCAATAGAAAACGCCTGCTCCATGGGAGAAGCATTATCAGGCTGGCTCGCACCCAGCCAGTCATCGTCATCGGGAATCGCATTAGTAGACGGTATGCTTGAACTTGGCATCGCCTTATCCAGCGCAGCAAGCGGATCGAGCTCTTCGGACTCCATCAAGAAGTCATTTCCTACAGAACCATCAGAGCTACCCGCTAAAACATCATTCGCAGGTTCAGGGTCTAACCACTGATCAAAATCGTTCAAACTCATGTTATCTGCGACAGGACTTTGCTCAAATGCAACCAACAGTTCATATTCACCAAAATACAGCCTATCGCCTTCCGACAATTTCGCCTGATTTCCTGTACCTAGCGGTTGCTCTGTATTGTTGTAATAAACACCATTGGTACTGGTATCCACCAGGTAGTACTGGCCTCCCTCACAACGAATACTGGCATGACGGGATGAAACAAAACGATCAGGGTCTGGCAGTTGCCAATCATTCGTCGCATTTCGCCCTATTGTTCCCCCCGTTGCCCCAAATGTCATGCGACTTTTCGCAACATCCGTGCTCGGTGGTTGGCGTACAATTGTTAGTACCAATGACATATTCATTTCTCATTTTATAACTACTTCGCTATCCTCAAAGGCTCTAGTGGACGTCAAAGAGCTTGCTGTAGTTATAGATCAACTATAGATTTGCTATAAATCTGTTAAAGACCTTTTTAATAGTTACACTACACCTACTATTAGGTCTTAATTTCAATTAACTAATATTACCTTTCAGTTGGCATTCAACCAACTTTTTATCACAATAAATCAAACGCTTCCTCTGACTAACGAAAGTAAATTGTTATGAATAAACGTCAACGTCTCTTCTACAGCATTATTTGTTTAATGCTACTTGGATTATCTGGCTGTAACACCGCACCATACGAACAAAAAGCAGCCAAAAGCTACCAAGCAAACCTTCAAACGGTCCCCGGCAAACCTTTTACCCATCAAGTGTATGTCAATAAAGCCGCTTTCACCGACCAAACTGATAATAGAAGGCAACGTTTTCTCCATGTTTATATCGGTGGTGATGGTCGCCCTTTTTCCAACGGTTACTACTCAAATAACCCCACACCACTTAACCCTTTATTACTTGACCTCATGAAGCAAGATAAGCAACCGGCTATTTACTTAGGGCGCCCCTGTTATTTCATCGCTAAAGATGATTACTGCACGCCCAATTGGTGGACAAGCCACCGATATAATCAGCAAGTTGTAACCAGCTTACTAAAAGCACTATCAAATTTTAGTAAGCAGTATGATCATATTGTACTTATTGGCTATAGCGGCGGCGGGGCCCTAGCAATGCTAATGGCAGAACAACTTCAAGAAGCTCGAATCCTAGTGACGCTGGCAGGAAACCTCGACATTTTTGAGTGGACCACCCACCATGAATACACACCTCTTATGGAGTCATTAAATCCAGCAGATCTCGCCCCCCTTCGAAAAAACATCATTCAGCTACATTACGCCGGCAAAGACGACATCAACATTAAAGCGGGCTGGATCAAAGATATTGCGGAAAAACAACGCCAAGCAGAGTTTCACCTTATCGAGGATGCAGACCATACCTGTTGCTGGGCAGACTTATGGCCCGATGTACTAGCAAAAATTGAGTCGTATCAATCGTTTGTAGACTAGAATGGTTAACACCTAGCTCGCAGCAGCAACTATGGTAGAAAAGAATACCGTAGCGAGTTAGGAGTCTCTGCAAATTATACCCATCCAAAATGTGCAATATTCACCATTAAACACATCCAATACTTTATATACTGGGTAAGAACACACTAACAACACGGCAACAATGTAGTGATAGCACAGCAACTCGCTTGCGAACACTTTCAGTCACAAATCCCAGTAACAACGTCGTCATTCGATTCAGATAAGAGAAAGAGGCAGACAATGAAGCCATTCACACAGAACCATCCTGCACTACGTGCTTTTTTAACCGGAAGCATTGCATTTAGCATGACGCTACTTGCAGCTTGCGCTACGAATGGCAATATCGACATCCCCAAAGAGGCCTCTAGGAATGCCGATGATCTGCTAATCATTGATTGCTTATTACCTGGCCAAGTAAGAAAACTGGGCAGCTACTCTACTTACTTAACCGCAAGGCGGCCAATTAAAACCTCAGCCTCAGATTGTGAAATTCGCGGCGGTGAATACGTTGCTTTCGACAGAGCAGATTATGCAACCGCATTGAAAATATGGTTACCGGTAGCACAATCGGGTGATGCTGAAGCCCAAACTTATGTCGGTGAGATTTTTGAAAAAGGCTTAGGTCTACAATCGGACTATAAGCTCGCAGTTGATTGGTATACAAAGGCAGCAGAGCAAGACTTTTCTCGGGCTCAAATAAACCTCGGCAATCTTTATGAAAAAGGCCTAGGAGTTACTCAAGACAAAGCCATCGCTCTGAACTGGTATCGACGAGCATCGGGTATGAAGGATGACGATTTGCTCTACGCATCCACAGTACAAGTTAACTCTGTTGCACAAAAAGAGCTGGATGCGTTAAAAGATGAGGTTCGTGCAAAAAACCGACAGCTAGAGTCTATGCAATCACGCCTGGCCCGCACACAGTTACAACTTAAGAACGGTAAGTATGCCCTGGTTAAAGCCCAAAAGAGTCAAAAAGAGAAAGAGCTGGAATTATTCGCGCAAGAATCAAAAGCCATTCACGAACAAAGCAGAGAAACGATTAAGGCTTTGCGCCTAGCGCTTTCGAAGGCTAAAGCAGATGTTGCCCTCCAAAAAGCAGAACTTGCCACCCTCAGCTATGATGCGGAAAGCATGTCTAATGAAATTGAAACCACCAATGAAGAAGTCACCCAAACAGAAATGCTAGTGGCGTCTAATGGTAATGCACCTTCCATCGAAATTATCGACCCTCCTATGGCTCTTATGCGAGGCATCCCCACCATTCGCCTCCGCTCTGGAACCAAAGAAAAAGAAATTGTTGGAAAAATCAAAGCTCCTGCAGGGCTCAAAGACTTTAAGGTCAATGGTAAAATAACCCAAGTTGATGACTACAGTTTATTCTGGGTAAACGTACCGGTTAACACCATCCGAACCACTGTTAAGCTTGAAGCAACTGATAAGAAAGGGCGAAACGTTAGCTTTGATTTCTCATTAGTAACCGCCAAAAAGCAGTTGGCACAATCCACACAAACATCCAAATCTGCGCCGCTACGTACCAGCAAAAACATGAACCTAGGCGAATATCATGCGCTCATCATTGGCAACAACCGCTACGCATATTACCCGGACCTAGAAACTCCTAAAAATGATGTCACTGAAGCAGAGCAATTACTACGCACCAAGTTTGGGTTCAAAACTACTACGTTATTAAATGCCACCCGTTACGACATATTATCAGCACTTAACACCTTACGAACCGAGCTTTCCGACCAGGACAATCTACTCATTTATTATGCTGGCCATGGCGAGTTAGATAATGCTAACAACCGCGGTTATTGGCTGCCTGTTGATGCCGAGCCAGGGAATACCACCAACTGGATATCCAATGTATCAATCTCTGACATACTTAACACCATGCCAGCAAAACATGTGCTCGTTGTTGCCGACTCCTGTTATGCAGGTACTCTGTCAATGGCATCAGTACCTCGCATCAATGAAACGATGACGGAAGATGCTCATGATGAGTGGATAAAAATCATGTCAAGGGCACGAGCTAGAACGGTTCTGACATCGGGCGGAATTGCTCCGGTATTAGATGGTGGTGGTAGTGGTCACTCCGTCTTCTCTCAAGCATTTTTAGAAGTGTTAAACAAATCAGAAGGCATTACCGAGGGCCATGCAATTTATCGCGATGTACTTGGCAAAGTTCGCCGCAGAGCGCTTGAATTGAACCATGAGCAGGTTCCAGAATATGCCCCAGCTCGGTTTGCAGGCCATGAAGCTGGAGAGTTTTTCTTCCAATCGATTTAACAAAAGCTGTAACAACCCAAATACAAAAAAAGACGCTGGCAACAGCGTCTTTTAGGTTGCACACTACGCTACCCAGGGTTATTGCAAATAAGGCATATGTTAAATGATGGAAAAGATTGTTACGCTATTTGAAGATTTTCGGGAAAACAACCTTTCCTACGACGATTTATATAACACATTACTTAGCAAAATCCAGCAAGACCCTTCATTTCGCCACCAAGCGATCCCAACGCTGGATCAAGTCCAAAAGCGCACACCAATTCCCATCACCCACTTTATTCAATTACGATCAGAACTCGACAGTGCAATAGAGAATTTCACACCAACCGAAACCCAACAAACTTCCGTCCCTTCTGTAGACCCCGATGCAACCCTAATTACAGCTCTTCCCGATGAGCATTCACGCCCCAACAATATTAACCTCGATGAAGATGCAACAGCGCTTAACTTTTCTGCAACAACACAAAATACGACTAACAATAACTACAGCACAAGCGCCCCGACCCTACTAGCTAAGCCCTCAGCCGACACAACAGATGACGAAAATGAGGCTACCATGATAATGCCTACTGGGACGTTATCTGCCCCCCCCCTCTCAAACACGTCAACACCTCCCACTATCGATAGCGAGGATGAAACCGTTGTTAACCTCCAAACCAGCCTTACAGCAACCGAAGAACCCGCTCTTGCAGAAACCCTTGTCGGAAAAACCTATAAGCAATCCGATAATAAAAACCTGGATGAAGCCGAAACATTAGTAGGCACGCCAACAAATGGCGCGACACCAGACCCAACTATACCTCCCCCTCCACCAACACCAGAATTAACAACAAGTCCTGTTAAACCATCATTCCCTAGTGTATGGATATGGGGTGGTACCGCTACGTTTATCGTCCTCTGTAGCGTTATTATTGCAATTACCAACAATGCCTTTGAGCCCACCAGTAACCCAGAGATCGCATCGCCTAAACAGACCGAACCCGCAAGCGAGCAGGACAATAACTCCTGGGGAGCTGCGCCAGGGATATTGCAACCAACTCCTGACGCGAAACCCGCTCAACAATCAAGCGTAACTGACACTCCCCTCATTTCTAGTGAACTCGAAACAGCCGATAGTATCGCAACAACATCTACAACCTCAGTTCAACCAACAGAGCTCTTTCCTCAAATAACCGACGAAGCTGAATCGACAAACCCGCCGGCAGAAAAGTCGACTGCAGTCATAACGCCAATAATAAAAGAACAGTCATTTGAATCAAAAGAAGATGAGATATCGTATTTTGTGGGTCAAATTAAAAACGCAATAAATGCCAACAACTTAGCACCTGCTGAAAAAGTGGGAACTGCGACGTACTATCTTGTGAAACTCGTTAAAGCCTCGCCAAACACCCCTTTTGCTTCTCAGGCTCGCTCACAAATTGCCAAGGCGCACTTAGCCTTGGCAGCAATCGCTCGAAATGGAGAGCGCTGGGACGAAGCCCAGCAGCACCTAGATGATGCTTTTACGGTACGCCTTCCTGATAGCTATCAGTCACAATAACCTCAAGCTATCAAACTAAAAAGGGTTAGCCGCCTTGTACCCGCTCCCTAAGCTCGTCCAGTAGCGGCTCACCTTTAAATAAATCTTCTGCTAGCGCTAAATGACGGCGCACCTCATCCTTTTCACCTTGTAACCAAAGGATTTTTGTACGCTTGAAAAAGCGATTTCGCACTTCATCCATTCCCTGTCTAGCTTTTAGATTTTTGTCATCAACACCTAGCACCATTTTATAGGCATCATAAGCATTACTGCCTTGAGGGGACACTAAACGCCCCACCAAAAAGTGTGCCCTTGCCACATCCAATAAACGCATCACTTTCTCTCGCTCCGCAACGGTTAACGCATCGTCCATTTTTATAGGTGCGACAGGGACGACGAGTGGTGCAACTGCGACCTCTGCGTTGTCTTTGGATGCTAACTGTGTAAATACAATGCCACAAATCACCGCAACTGCAGCCACAACACCACCAACCACAACACCGCGCTTTTGAGCTTTACCAACAACCCGTCCACCGGACGATATTTTCTCCAAGTCTGCTGAAAATTCAGCGGCTGTTTGATAACGTTGACTTGCATTCTTTGCCAAGGCTTTTTTGATAACCTGATCAAAGCTGCTCGGAACCTCTTTTCTCACTTGAGAAGGAGGCTCAGGCTTAAGGTTGATCACGTTATGAATAATCGCGTTGGTTTGATCGCCTCGAAAAGGCTTCTTCCCGGTCAGCATTTCATACAGCAAGGTGCCGACGGAGAACAGGTCAGAGCGAGCATCAACACCTGCGCCAATACACTGCTCAGGCGACATATATGACGGAGTGCCTAAAACACTGCCAACTTGGGTTAACTCCGAATCGTCCATTCGAGCAATACCAAAATCGGCAATTTTCACTTCACCTTTATCCGTAATAAAGATATTGGCAGGCTTTATATCCCGGTGAACAATATTCAATTTATGGGTATACGATAAGCCTTTTAATATCTCCGTTGTTACCCGAATAACTTCATCCGCGGTAAACACCGAACCTTGTTTGATAAGGTTTTTTAAATCCTTGCCTTCAACAAATTCCATCACAAAATAAGGGGTGCCACGATCTTGATCGAAATCAAAAATCCCCACAATGTTGGGGTGCGTTAAACGACCAACTGCCTGTGCTTCCGTTTTAAAGCGCTCTAGCATTTCTCTACCCATTTCACTGGATAACAAATTGCCATGAATGGTTTTTACCGCGACTGTTCTGGCTATATTCGGGTCAAAGGCTTTATACACAACACCCATGGCTCCACGGCCCAATACCCCTTCGATGGTATACTTACCGATTGTTTCAAGATCTGACATAAGGATTTAACACACAATATTTACGCACTAACACATGCATTATCAGCATGTACTAACAACAGGATAATAAAAAGGGGTGCCAGAGCACCCCTTTTTAGAGAATTTTCAACACTGAGCTTTTCAAAACCCAGTTTTTTAACATTTAGTCTTTAAGCTCATAGATATGATAAGACTCTGGAAGGTATTGATCAATGGCACTGCCAACATACTCGCCATGATCAGGAATACCATCCCCTGTCGCAAATATACGGAACTTATGAGGCAACCGCTCTGCCGTCATATCCGCCGTTACTTCATACCATACATTAATTGCTCGCCTCGGCATCACATATTCAACATGCAACATACGGCTATTTTCAGGAAGTTCTAAGGTTTGCGCTTCTGCATTAATTTCTAACTGGAATTTATGGATGGTTCTCATGATATTCCTCTAAAGACAGTTCATCGTTTTGCAAGTATTCCCAATTTAACCCAAATATCCATAATCAACGGGAAACCTACTATCTAAAGTTAGTCTACAAAGCATAACACAGACTTTCGCTGATTGAGGTCAACGGTTAATTAAACCATTGATACAGTGAAAATAACGCTAACCAGGATACCACTCCCATTAAAATACAGGGGCCCAAACTTGTATTCATACGGTAGTCTTGAGCTTCTATACGCTTACCTTCCATACAACACCTTTCTATTTTTTGTTTTGCGGCAATTAGTTGCTGGCGATTGTTAATTCTAAAAGTAGCCTATTTTCGTTGTCTGTGAAGGTAATAATCACATTATTGGCAATGATTTAGTAAAAACCCTCTCCTTACCCCTATAAACCCATATTCCATTCGTAATTTCACGTAAGCACAGCAATTTCTGAAGAATTGGCTATGCTTTGAAAACAGCGTTTCAGTACATCAATATTGCTTTTGGAAAACACCAAGATGAAACTTTTACACAAGGCTCTCTTCTTCATTTGTATCCTCACCAGCCCTTTATTGTATGCTGAAGAAGGAGGTGGTGGTGTACAGTATGTCCCACTGAAGCCTGCCATTGTCACCAATTACCAGTCAAAAAAGCTGAGCTACATTAAAGCTGAAATCACCTTGCAAGTGACAGGTAATGCAACAGCAGAGGCTATTGATCGTCATTTACCTTATATTCGCCATAATCTTGTTATGTTGTTTAGCCGGCAAGAAGAAGCTACGCTCTCCTCCACTGAAGGTAAAATTCAACTAAAAGAAGATGCCTTGGCAGCTGTTATCTCTGTTCTTGACTCAGAAAGTGAGCCTACAGACATTGAAGCGATACTTTTTACCAGCTTTATTGTGGAATAAACGCAACTTAAAATCTCTTTGAGCATTTTTTCAACACTTTTTATGGGATAATGATCATCCCTGAGTTTTGAGTTTTTTACATGAGTGACGCAGCAAGCAGTGACCATCAAAAGCCACTGTTAACTCACGCCCCTGTCATACCCACCTTGCGAAAAATGACACTACCCATGATCTTAGGAATCATGGCCATACTACTATTCAATCTAGTTGATACTTTTTTTATTGGCCTAATGGGTGCAAAAGAGCTCGCAGCGGTCAGCTTTACATTCCCGGTCACCTTTGTACTCATGAACATAGCCATGGGATTGGGCATTGGCACAGCAACCATACTTGCAGCAAAAATCGGTTCTGGCGACAAACTATCAGCCAAACGAATATGCACACACGCATTACTGTTAGCCGTTGTTGCAGCCATTCCTCTATCCGCTTTGGGAATCCTCACGCTAACCCCTCTATTTCACTTGTTAGGTGCAGATGACACCACATTACCCCTGATATCAGACTATATGAGCATTTGGTTCGCTGGGTTATTATTTCTTTACGTTCCTATCATTGGTAATAGTACAATACGCGCTACTGGAGATACCAAGACACCCAGTATCATTATGGCGCTAGCAGGGCTCGCTAACGGTATTATGGACCCGATACTCATATTTGGTATTGGCCCCATCCCGGCGCTTGGCATTCAAGGTGCAGCTATTGCCACGGTTATTTCCTGGCTTGTGGCTTCCATCGCCGTTATCTATTTACTCGCCAATCACAAACGAATGATTAGCTTAAAAGGTTTTAGTTTTACTCGCCTTTCGACGACGCTACCCACAATTATTCATGACTGGTATTCCATGTTACGAATCGGCATACCTGCATCTGCAACCAACATGATAGGGCCAATTGTCCTAGGCATGCTTACTCGTCTTATCTCTCAGTACGGAGAAGCTGCAGTAGCGGGTTATGGCGTAGGGACACGCATCGAGTCATTAGCCATGGTCGTCATCATGGCGTTATCCTCAGTAATGACACCTTTTGTAGCACAGAATTATGGTGCCGGAAAACAACTACGAATAAAAGAAAGTCTACGAGTGGCTCTCATCTTTACGGTTTGCTGGGAGCTATTTATTACTTTAGTGTTACTCGCCACAGCAAAGCCTATCGCTCAAATTTTCAATAACGACATCACGGTCATAGAAACCACCGCCTTATTCCTTTGGATAGTACCTATTAGCTATGGCTTTCAAGGCATGGTGATGGTTATTTGTTCTTCGTTAAATGCTTTGCAACGCCCAGCGATTGGAATGTCTATAAACTGCATTCGATTATTTGCTCTAAGCATTCCATTTGCTTACATCGGTGACGATGTTCTTGGATTAAAGGGTATTTTTATTGGTATTAGCATCGCGAATATCATTGCAGGATTAGGTGCGTTACTATGGATTATCAACAGATTGGATTCATTAACACAGCCAATAAAGCAAACAACGAGTCACACATAAGCATACTCAACAACACCATGAAAAAAACACAACCTTCAGAAGATAATAATAATCCACTCCCCAATAAGAATAACATCCTGTCATTTTTTCAAATGTTATTTGATTTCTCATTCTCAAAGTTCATTACTGTTCAAATGTTCCCTGCGCTTTACTTCGTTATCCTCGCATCCACACTATTTGCCATTTTATACTTGTGCTTTGAAGCCTTCCTAACCTCCATAGCACGAGGCATGTTTTTCCTTTTTATTGCAGGCCCCATTACCTTTATCGCAATTGCTACAGTGGTTCGCGCGTTAATGGAGTTCTATATTGTGGTTTTTCGCATTGCTGAAAACATTGATGATATGCGACTGCTATCCAACAAACTCACCGGGCTAACGGATACAATGGATGAAGTCAAAGGGCTCACTCGCAAGCTGCCCTTTTGGAATATTATGGGGTACAAAAACACGCCCAAAGAACAGGAGAGCACCAACAACTCTAACCAGCCTCAATCTGGAGTATCCAATACAGAACCCCCGAGCCAGAAATCAAGCAACGCAAGAAAATCACGCAAAAACACCAACTGGCCTTATTAAAAACACTGAAACCCAAAAGGGTCATCGCTTCGTCCATAGATCCGATCTACGATTGCGACCTCTTCATCAACAATGGCATCAATCAATTCCTTAGCACTGCCTAAAGGCCTCATCACATCGAAGCCCTTGTCCATAAAGTTATAGAGCTCACCAATACCTGCTTTTACTGCTGGGCGCTTAACCATTTTAAACGTGCCATAAACCAATCGACTTCTCACATACCTATCCAAACCTTGCGCTAACATTTTTGCCAACGCTGCTTGTCGATGCCTCAAAGATATGTCAACTGCTTCTCGAAAGGCTTCGGTATACGCATCAAACGTAATACAACTAACACCCATTTCGTTAAAAAGAAAACACGCCATTGCCTCATCAAGTTCAGCAGACAATGCATTAAATTCCAGCGCGTAAGTTGAAGTTGTCATCACTTTTTCTGGCAAAATTCTAAATGCCTTATTCATTACCCGTTCAATTTGATGAGATAGCTCGGTTAAATCAATTCCCCCATAGATATCTTCAAGAAAAAACAGCGTCGCATCCTGGTATCGCTCATCCCTCAACAATAAGTCATGAGTTTTCTGTAATCGCTTAGATTGCCATTCCTGTACAGCGTAGACATGCTCTTTAAATTTTGGTTGTGATACATCATGCTGTCGTAAACTACGGTAACGGGTTAATTCTTCTTCCATTTTTTGGGCGATTGGCCCTGCTTTTTTATCTCGCTTTGCCATTACTGCTTCATTCTCTAACGGTTAACAATGTTCAACAGGTCTGTATTGTATCACAGTGCTCAGACAACGCCTCAGCCACAACATCTGCCGACAATGGGCGCTTACCCAAAATCAAATCAGCAGCTTTTTCTGCAATCATGATGGTGGGTGCGTTGGTGTTCCCCCCCACTATGGTTGGCATAACAGAAGCATCCACAACCCGTAACGACCTCACTCCATGGACACGTAACTCGGCATCCACCACAGAAAGGCTATCACTACCCATTTTACAGGTACCGACAGGGTGATAGATTGTTTCTGACTTTTGTCTCACAAACTCTGCAATATCCTCATTACTAGTTACTCCTGAACCCGGCAAATATTCCTCGCCTCGGTAAGCGTCAAATGCTTTGGCGGCAAAAATACTTCGCGATATTTTTACCGCTTTCACCAGCACCTCAAGGTCTTTAGGGCAGGTCAAATAATTTGGCTGGATAACCGGTGGGGCAAGAGGGTCAGATGAGTTCAACGTAACGTAACCTCGACTCTCTGGACGTAACTGACAAGCATGTAACATATAGCCGTGGCCCGGACCTTCTTCGCGGGCATGATCCAACATAAATGCCGGAATAAAATGTAACTGAATATCCGGACGATCCAGAGCAGCGTCCGATTTAACAAAAGCCCCCGCCTCTAATCCATTACATGCTCCCAAACCATCCTTAAACATTAGGTAACGCATCAACGTCATTATCGAATTATGGAATTTCGTCTGACTAAATAAGGTGATAGGTTTTAAGCAATGATGCTGAACGCAGACATCCAAATGATCTTGTAAGTTCTTACCAACACCGGGTAAATTATGCACTACATCAATCCCGTGCCGTGCAAGCTCCTGCGCTTCGCCTATCCCCGACAACATTAATAACTGAGGGGTTTGAACGGCGCCAGCACACACAATTACCTCATGTCGAGCAACGGCATCCAAATTTCTAAACCCTTTGCGATAACGCACCCCTTCAGCTTGGTTATTATGAATCAATAAATATTTTACTTGTGCGCCCGTTTCTATAGTGAGATTAGGTCGCTGCATGACAGGTCGTAAATATGCATGGGCAGCACTGCAACGCTGCCCATGATTAATGGTTAACTGAAAAGGGCCTACCCCCTCTTGCTGCTTACCGTTAAAATCCGCGTTATAGGGAATACCCGCTTGCTGTCCTGCTTCAATAAATGTCGAAAAAAGCTCGTGACCTGACTTTGGATCTTCCACCACCAAAGGGCCGCCCACGCCATGATAATCATTGGCTCCCCGCTCCTGGTTCATTGAGCGCTTAAAATATGGCAATACATCCGCATAACCCCAGCCGATGTTGCCCTGTCTTACCCAGTCATTGTAATCCTCAGCGTGCCCGCGAATATACACCATGCCATTAATTGCACTAGAGCCCCCCAAGCCTTTACCTCGAGGCCAATACAAACTGCGATTTTGTAAATGAGGTTCAGGAGCAGTATCAAAACTCCAATTATGCTTCCCTCCTTTCAGTAATTCCCCCACCCCTGCAGGCATGTTCACAAATAATGATCGATCACTTGGCCCTGCTTCCAATAACAACACTCTGTTTTTGGGATTCTCTGACAAACGATTCGCTAATACACACCCAGCAGACCCTGCACCGACAATAATGTAATCAAACATACCCTCTCCTCGCCGTTAGTGACCAACCATTCACACTACAATATATGGCATGAGATCCCTTGTTATGCAAGGATAAAACTATACCCTAAAAAGAGCCCACCAAAAAATACAACGCCAAATCTAGCGTATACTCAAAATCGCTATTCGCCAAAAGCATTTACCTTCCATCAACATATCACGGCACACCAGGCCCCAAGGAAACGGGGATTTCTAGATAGAATGTGCAGCCTCTCCCTTTATTGTTTTTCACAGACAGCTTTCCACCCAACAAAGAAATCAAACCATGACTACTAGCCAACCCCACCCCCACCAATGCTGTTGCGTTAACAAATAAAACCTTTAAATACAAAAGGTTATGACGGATAATTCACGGCATGACAATGCAAAGCAGAGATGGCAAGATCATGATCAAAAACCAGCCAC
>MAAL01000014.1 GCA_002163245.1 Gammaproteobacteria bacterium 42_54_T18
TTTTACCGGCATCCGGGTGGCTTATTATCGCGAAGGTACGGCGTTTGCCCACCTCTTCGGTTTGAGTGCTCATATGATTTGGCTTGGATCTTGAAAAATTGCGCGCATTATAGCCAGCTAAGGGGCAAGTTACGAGGGGATTTAACCCTCTGTGGACGGTTAAGCGGGCCAGGTCAAACACCCTGCCCGCCTGCTACACAGTGTCCCTACTGTAAAAGCTTACGGGCAGGGTGTTTGGCCTGGCTTAATTGGGCTTGGGTAGCGGAGCTTTATAGAAGATATCTGTGACCTTGGGCTGGGTTATCAATTGTTTTTTAGGGCCTAGCTGTTATGGTTGTGCCAATTACTCCAATGAGTTTTAAAGCGGCCATGGAATGGTGTGTTATATTTTGCGCGTAAAGGGAAAACGCTATCCTCCCTCAAAGCCCCATATCAATTTTTAGCAACATTCCCTCGTACATAAAGTGGCATCTGAGAACTCTCAATACAAAGATAATCAGTTGGTTTTACCTGTTAAAACCAACGAATGCATATCGAGCTAAAGATGAAATATAAAGCACTCCTTACAGCCACCTTAGTAGGCACCCTGCTGGGCTGCACATCAACCATGACCTACACGGTATTAAACCGAGCCACATTCGATTTAAATTGCCCAAGTGAATCCATTAAAACTCAAGAATTAGGGTTTAAAACCATCGGTGTGGTCGGATGTGGAAAAAGAGCCACCTACATATTGAATGGCGAATGTTCAAGTAGAAAATCATGCCAAGCAATTATGAATTCGGACTTAAAATAAATACAATATATTTTATATTTCAGCTACCGACAGATCTAAAAGGTAAACCAGTGAAGAAGACACTAAATACAGTTTTAACCACTATCATTGTAAGTTTATCCACACAAGGTTGCAGCACCGCTAACTACAACCCCCTTGAATATTTTCAAACAGTTGGAATTGGCGTTGCTGTATACGAATTAGAGTGTGCAAAAGATAAGCTTGATGTTGTTTCATTAGGCGGCGCCTCTTACGGTGTAATGGGGTGTGGTAAAAAGGCAATCTATGTGGGCCCGGGGGAATCAGGTTTTGTTAGAACCTCCGATATTAAAATTATTAAATAACACATAGCCAGTGACCAATCTTGGCAAGAAAATAGAGGGAATGTATGGGGCAACAATTCAAAGAACTATCAAACAAACATATTGATTTCATTGGCAATCAACAAATTTACTTTGTGGGCACGGCTGCCGAAAGCGGCCATGTGAATTTGTCCCCCAAGGGCGGCGACTCCCTTAGAGTCATTGATGCCAATACCATCGCTTGGCAAAACCTCACTGGCAGTGGCAATGAATCCGCCGCCCATGTGTTACTAAACCCTAGAATGACCATTATGTTTTGCGCCTTTGAAGGCTCACCGCTAATTCTACGGGCTTATGGTCAGGCCCGCGTTCTTCACCGCAATGACAGCGAGTGGGAAAAATACATAACCCTATTCCCAGAGAGCGTGGCATCACGGCAGATTTTTATTTTGGATATATCACTGGTGCAATCATCCTGCGGCACATCGGTACCTTACTTTAATTACGAAAGTGATCGAGATACCCTAGCTAAGTGGTCAGAGAACAAAGGCAAGGAAGGCATTGAAGCCTATTGGGCTAAAAAGAATCAGCGCAGCATTGATGATTTTGATTCCGAGATCCTTGAGCGTAGCGGCATTGCAATCGATAGCTAATTTCCCTTATAAAATCAATGTTTGTTTGCCCATTTAAAAGCGCTTTCTAAACAAGGCCAATGCAAATAAAAATAACAAACCTGCATAGCTTGTATATATAAACACACTTGGGTGGCGGCTAAAGAAGCTGCCCCCAGCTGTGTTTGAATAGGGCATATCCACCAATAAAGCGCTTTGCAAAAACGCCTGGCTTTTAGCTAGCACTCGTCCATTAGGCAACACCACCATGGATGGGCCATTGTTAATTACATGAATTAGCGGCAAACGATTTTCTACCGCTCGTAGTGATGACATGGCACCATGCTGATAAGGCTGGCGAGACTGCCCAAACCAACCATCGTTAGATAACACAGCGAGGACACTGCCCTCGGCATTCTCCCCCACCGATTGCGCAATAAACCGGGGAAACAAAACCTCGTAACAAATGGCAGGTATTAGGCGCATGCCTGCTACCTCAAATACCTGGTGGCTATCCCCTTTTGATAAGTTCGCGATAAAGTCACCAAATATCTCCTCGCTCCAATCGCGCACCCATGCATTCTTTTCAAAGGGCACATATTCTCCAAAGGCAATGCGCTGCATCTTACGGTATTGCCCCGCTAACTCACCGTTTTTTGAAATCAATGACAGGGTATTAAATTCTTTAGCGGTAAATTCTTTTGGGTTGTTTTCATGTGCCACCAACGTACTTTCCATATCCTGAAATACTAGGGGCACCGTTAAGGCACGCACCTGATTTTTATAGGCGGCTTTTACATACGAATTGGCAAAGAAACCTTTATAGCGAGACTCGGGCCAAAAAACAATCTCGGCACCCGCTTTGACTAGCTTCTGAGTCAATGGCATCTCGGGGGGGAAGGACCACCCAAAACCCGCCTTGGGTATGGGAATATTGATACTAGGCGCCTCATTAGATTGCACTAGTCCAATTTTTTTAGTATCCCAGCTGGCAATTTGTTTATCCCAGGCATACAGATTATAGGCCCCATACATAAACCAACTAATGAATAACAATCCGGCCACCAATAAGGGCCTAAACTGGCTTTGAATATTTTTATGGGTAAGGGACAAATAAATCACAGCATTGCTTAGGGCCATTAAAAAATCCAAACCATACACGCCGGTGAGGTCGGCACCCTGAATAGCCAGTAAAAAAGTCGATTGACTCTCCCCTAATTGAATAGGAAACAGCCATGGAAAGGCGGCAAAAAACGTCACTACCAAAAGAGGAAAGATAAAAATTTGTAACATGTTAAATTTGCGGTAACACCAGCACCACAACGCTATAATCATGGCGAGAATTTGTGAACAGTACAGCCAGAAAATCATGGCCAATAGGAAGGCGGTAACAACGGAATAGCCCTTTATCTGCATGATGAAGGTGAGTATCCAGTAATTACCTATTATAAAAAAACTCAGGCCAGCCACCATCCCTAATAAGTAACTGTGTTTTACCCCCAATCCTCGCACGGCCAGCATGAGTGGTACAAACCCAAACCAGGCACACAGATAAAACTTGCCATAAAGAAATGGCAACGCCATTAACAAACCGGTTAACACCGCCAGGGCACAACGCTGCATTAGATTTA
>MAAL01000131.1 GCA_002163245.1 Gammaproteobacteria bacterium 42_54_T18
AAACCTTAGTCAGCGCCGCTGTTAGTGTAGTTTTACCATGGTCAACGTGACCGATTGTTCCCACATTGACGTGGGGTTTATTTCGTTCAAATTTTTCTTTAGACATTTCTCGTATCCTTTCAAAGTCCCACTTTAGGACCTGTTGATAATAGCATCTGCAATATTGTTAGGTGTTTCTGCGTACTTAAGGAACTCCATCGCGAACGTAGCCCGACCTTGAGACATACCCCGAAGGTCTGTCGCATATCCAAACATTTCCGCTAATGGGACCTCGGCACGAATAACTTTACCCGAAGGCGTATTATCCATACCTTGAAGAATTCCACGGCGACGATTTAGGTCTCCCATAACATCCCCCATGTAGTCTTCTGGCGTAACCGCCTCAACTTTCATGATTGGCTCCAGCAAAACTGGGTCGGCATCCAAACAGCCCTGCCGAACAGCCATCGATCCAGCTATACGGAAAGCATTTTCATTTGAGTCGACGTCATGATATGAGCCATCATAAAGGGTTGCCTTAACCCCGAGCATAGGAAAGCCGGCTAAGATGCCGGTCTCCAACTGGAGTGAAATCCCCTTTTCTATCGCGTTGAAGTATTCTTTCGGGACACTCCCTCCCGTAATCTGCTCAACAAACTCAAACCCGCTTTCAGTATCGATAGGCTCAATTTTCAAACGCACATGGCCATATTGCCCACGACCGCCAGATTGCTTTACAAACTTACCTTCTGCATCAACAGACTTTCGAATGCTTTCCCTATAGGAAACCTGAGGTTTACCTATATTCGCATCAACAGAAAACTCTCGACGCATTCGATCAACCAGAATATCAAGATGTAACTCACCCATGCCTGAAATAATAGTTTGACCAGTCTCAGCATCCGTCTCAACGCGGAAAGAAGGATCCTCTTGAGCCAAGCGAGCAAGCGCTAGCCCCATCTTTTCTTGGTCAGCCTGGGTCTTAGGCTCCACCGCCACAGAGATAACAGGCTCTGGAAAATCCATTCGCTCCAAGACTATGGACTCTTTCAAATCACACAAGGTATCCCCAGTAGTGATCTGTTTAAGACCAACGGCCGCAGCAATATCTCCGGCGCGCACCTCTTTAATTTCTTCTCGAGAATTGGCATGCATCTGCAAAAGCCGCCCAACCCTTTCTTTTTTCTCTTTAACAGAGTTAAAGACAGTATCTCCGGAGTTAAGCACCCCAGAGTACACACGAAAAAAAGTTAAATTCCCAACAAATGGATCAGTGGCAATCTTAAATGCTAGCGCAGCAAACGGCTCTTCATCCGAGGATAATCGCTCACCCTCTGTTTCACCGTCAAGCAACACACCTTTAATGGCAGCAACTTCATTCGGTGCAGGCAAATATTCCACAACGGCATCAAGCACGGCCTGAACACCTTTGTTTTTAAAGGCAGAACCACACAAAGCTAATACGATTTCATTATTGAGGACCTGCAACCTTAACCCGACTTTGATTTCATCGTTGGTCAGCACACCTTCTTCAAGGTACCTTTCCATCAACTCTTCATTAGCCTCGGCTGCATGCTCAATCATTGACTCTCGATACTCTTCGGCT
Organism: Gammaproteobacteria bacterium 42_54_T18; assembly: GCA_002163245.1. Classification (GTDB taxonomy): domain Bacteria; phylum Pseudomonadota; class Gammaproteobacteria; order Pseudomonadales; family Ketobacteraceae; genus 42-54-T18. The sequence continues at coordinate 1,586 of MAAL01000131.1, forward strand.
TGCAACTGAAGAGACTCCGGAATATCTCGCAGCTCATAGGTCATCCCCTGATCCGCTTCATTCCAATAAATCGCCTTCATCCGAATAAGGTCAATTACACCTTCAAACTCATCTTCAGCACCAATAGCTAACTGTATAGGGACAGGGGTTGCTGCGAGCCGATCCTTAATTTGATCCACCACTCGAAGAAAGTCTGCTCCCGCCCTATCCATTTTGTTAACAAAGACGATTCGTGGCACTTCATACCGATCAGCCTGTCTCCACACAGTTTCTGACTGAGGCTCCACACCTGACGACGCACAAAACACAACCACAGCACCATCAAGCACCCTCAAAGAGCGCTCAACTTCGATGGTAAAGTCGACGTGACCAGGGGTATCAATGATATTAACCCTGTGCTCGTCAAACTGCTTATCCATACCCTGCCAAAAGCAAGTTGTTGCCGCAGACGTGATAGTTATACCACGCTCCTGCTCTTGCTCCATCCAGTCCATGGTTGCCGCGCCATCATGCACCTCTCCAATTTTGTGAGAAATGCCCGTGTAGTACAGCACACGCTCAGTTGTGGTGGTTTTACCCGCATCAACATGAGCGCAGATACCGATATTTCGATATCTTTTAATCGGTGTTTTACGTGCCACTGTTCAGTCCCGTTAGAAGCGGTAGTGTGAGAAGGCCTTGTTGGCTTCAGCCATACGATGCACGTCTTCTTTCTTCTTGACCGCGCCACCTTTGCCTTCTACAGCATCCAGTATTTCGCCGGCCAAACGAAGGTCCATTGACTTCTCGCCACGCTTACGCGCTGCTTCAACCAACCAACGCATTGCAAGCGCAGTACGACGACTAGGACGCACTTCAACAGGTACCTGATACGTTGCACCACCAACACGTCGAGACTTAACTTCGACGACAGGTCGCAATGCTTCTAAGGCTTTTTCAAAAACCTCTACAGGCTCGTTCTCTTGACGCTCAGAAACCGTAGTCAAAGCCCCATAAACAATTCGCTCTGCAACGGATTTTTTTCCACTAACCATTACGTGGTTAATGAATTTTGCAAGGATCTGACTCCCGTGCTTGGGATCAGGTAATATTTCGCGTTTTGCGACAACTCTTCTTCTAGGCATAACTCTTTCCTAATATCTTCAGGACTCTCCAAGACGATAGCTTGGCCTTATTCACCCCTTAGTGCCGGGGTGTTCGCATTACAAACAATAAGCTGTATTACGACTTAGGCTTTTTTGTACCGTACTTGGAACGACCTTGTTTACGATCGGCCACACCAGCCGTATCAAGGGTACCGCGAACCGTGTGATAGCGCACACCAGGCAAATCTTTAACACGACCACCACGAATCAATATTACGCTGTGTTCCTGCAAATTGTGGCCTTCACCACCAATGTAGGATGTCACTTCGTAACCATTCGTAAGACGAACACGCGCTACTTTACGTAATGCTGAGTTTGGCTTCTTAGGGGTAGTTGTATAAACACGTGTACATACACCGCGTCGCTGAGGACAGCTCTGTAGCGCGGGAACGTCACTTTTTGCCACTTGACGCTTACGCGGCTTTCGAACCAATTGGTTGATCGTTGCCATGTAGCAATTACTCCAAGTATCATTTAATCAATGCGAAAAATCTCGCCACCCCCTATTTTTAGGGGATGCGAGATTTTATAGATGGATTCAACCGAAGTCAAGTCCACTCAAGAGGGTATCAATGCACCCTCTGCTTTATTCGATCAGATTAATCACCCGACGAATTTAGTGCTTCACTCAACGCCTGAGCAGCATCATCAGCTGTAAACTCTGGCGCTTGAGCAGGGCCGTTCAACAAAAGCTCACGCTTACGTCGACGTTCTGCATGATAAGCAAAGCCCGTACCTGCCGGTATAAGACGACCAACAACTACGTTTTCTTTCAACCCGCGCAAATCATCCGCTTTGCCGGTAACAGCCGCTTCAGTTAATACACGAGTAGTTTCTTGGAAAGATGCTGCAGAGATAAATGACTCTGTTGAAAGTGATGCCTTGGTAATACCCATGAGCACACGGTCATATCTTGCAATAAACTTCCCTTCTTTTTCTAGTATTTCACTTTCATCCAGGACGCGTGCAAGTTCTGCCTGCTCACCCCGAATAAAGACAGAATCGTTACTCGCGGTAATTTCAACCTTACGCAACATCTGACGAACGATAACTTCAATATGTTTATCGTTAATGCCAACACCCTGTAAGCGGTATACATCCTGAACCTCGTTCACAATGTAGTTCGCCATAGCGCGAACACCCTTCAATCGAAGAATGTCATGAGGGTTTGGAGGCCCGTCAGATACAATTTCACCTTTCTCAACGCGCTCACCTTCAAACACGTTTAATTGACGCCATTTAGGGATCAGTGCCTCGTAATGATCACCTTCATCTGGTGTGATCATTAAACGAATTTTCCCTTTCGTCTCCTTACCAAAACCAACCATTCCTGATATTTCAGCAAGAATCGAAGATTCTTTAGGTTTACGCGCCTCAAATAGATCAGCAACACGTGGCAAACCACCCGTGATATCACGAGTTTTCGAGCTTTCCTGAGGAATTCTCGCAATAACATCACCAGTACCTAGCTTACCGCCATCTTCTAGCTGAACGATACAGCCAGCAGGAAGGAAGTACTGGGCCAAAGTATCGCTGCCAGGCATTTTGATCGCTTCATTGTTAGCGTCTAACAATCGCACCAATGGACGCCGATCTTTTCCAGATGCTGGACGGTTCTTAGGGTCAATGACTTCGTAGTTACTTAAACCGGTCAAGTCATCAGTTTGCTTCTTGACCGTTATACCTTCTTCAAAATCACTAAAGCTTGCAAAACCAGCCACTTCGGTAATGATCGGGTGAGTATGCGGGTCCCAACTTGCAATGATTTGTCCAGGCTCAATTGCCTGACCTTCAGTGATGGTAATAACCGCACCGTAAGGAAGCTTATATCGCTCACGCTCACGTCCACGCTCATCTGCAACAGCCAATTCACCTGAACGAGAAACAGCAACTAAGTTACCATTCTCCTGCGTTACCGTCTTCAGGTTATGCAAGCGAACAGTACCACCGTTCTTAACCTGTACGTTACTTACCGCAGACGCCCTTGACGCCGCACCACCAATATGGAACGTACGCATCGTTAACTGTGTACCTGGCTCACCAATTGATTGAGCTGCGATAACACCAACCGCCTCACCAATATTAACCAAATGTCCACGAGCCAAATCACGCCCATAACAAGCACGACAAACACCGTAACGTGTTGAACACGCGATTGGGGAGCGACAAATAATCTCGTCAACACCCATCGCTTCTAGATCAATAACCCACTTTTCGTCGATTAGTGTTCCAGCTGCCACCGCAATCTCATCTTCTGTTCCCGGCTTGATAACATCAACTGCTACCGTTCGCCCAAGAACACGCTCGCCAAGTGGCTCAACGATATCTCCGCCTTCGATCAACGGAGACATAGGCAACCCTTCGCTTGTACCGCAGTCGTCTTCAGTCACAACAAGATCTTGCGCAACATCAACTAGACGTCGAGTTAGGTAACCAGAGTTAGCCGTCTTAAGTGCTGTATCCGCTAGACCTTTACGTGCACCGTGAGTAGAGATAAAGTACTGCAGTACGTTAAGCCCTTCACGGAAGTTAGCGGTAATAGGCGTTTCGATGATAGAGCCATCTGGTTTAGCCATCAAACCACGCATACCCGCCAACTGACGAATCTGCGCCTGAGAACCACGAGCACCAGAATCAGCCATCATAAAGATTGAGTTAAAGGATTTTTGCTCTTCCTCTAACCCCTCTTTATTGATTACCATTTCTGACGACAAACCATCCATCATGGCTTTAGCGACCAAGTCGTTGGTTCGCGACCAAATATCTATGACTTTGTTGTAACGCTCACCCTGTGTCACCAAACCAGAGGCAAATTGATCTTCAATTTCGCGCACTTCATCATCAGCTTCACTAATAATTCGAGCTTTAGCAACAGGGATAACCATATCGTTAATTCCGACAGATGATCCGGATGCAGTTGCTTGTCTAAAGCCCATATACATCAACTGATCTGCAAAAATAACACTCGGCTTGAGGCCAAGTTTTCGATAACAGTGGTTTATCAATCCTGAAATTGCTTTTTTGGTCATCGGCTTATTGATGACGTCAAAAGCTAGTCCGCGGGGCACTATGTCCCACAACAAAACTCGCCCAGCCGTTGTATCTATAATGCCTGTCGACTCTATTGGGTCGCCTTCATCTTGGATAACAGACTGATTGATTCGAACTTTAATTCGGGTATGAATTGTCAATGCTTTATTTACAAGTGCACGCTGAACTTCTTTCGAATCAGCCAGCACCATACCTTCACCTTTAGCATTAACACGCTCACGGGTGATGTAATAAAGACCTAGCACAACATCCTGTGTTGGAACAATAATTGGCTCACCGTTTGCGGGCGACAGGATGTTGTTAGTAGACATCATTAGCGCACGAGACTCCAACTGAGCCTCCAACGTTAACGGAATATGTACAGCCATCTGATCACCATCAAAGTCAGCGTTAAACGCTGAACATACGAGTGGGTGTAACTGGATAGCTTTACCTTCAATAAGTACCGGCTCAAACGCCTGAATACCCAATCTATGAAGTGTTGGTGCTCGGTTCAAAAGCACAGGATGCTCACGGATAACTTCCGCTAGAATATCCCAAACCTCAGCAGTTTCCCGCTCAACCATCTTTTTAGCCGCTTTAATTGTCGTAGCCATGCCACGCAACTCTAACTTACTAAAAATAAACGGTTTAAATAGCTCTAGAGCCATTTTCTTTGGAAGACCACATTCATGTAGCTTTAAGGTAGGTCCAACAACGATAACTGAACGACCTGAATAATCTACTCGTTTACCCAAAAGGTTTTGACGAAAACGGCCTTGCTTACCTTTGATCATATCAGCCAAAGATTTTAGAGGCCGCTTGTTAGAACCAGTAATCGCACGACCACGTCGTCCGTTATCTAACAACGCATCTACAGATTCCTGCAACATACGCTTTTCGTTACGAACAATGATATCGGGAGCATTAAGATCCAATAAGCGCTTAAGGCGATTATTTCGGTTAATTACTCGACGGTATAAATCATTAAGATCGGAAGTTGCAAATCGTCCACCATCCAAAGGTACGAGCGGACGTAAATCTGGCGGCAATACAGGCAACACTGTGAAAATCATCCACTCAGGATCGTTCCCAGAGTCATGAAATGCTTCCATCAGCTTAAGACGCTTACTAACCTTCTTACTTTTTGTTTCAGAAGTGATAGTAGGAAGCTCTTCACGCATTTCTTGAATCTCTCGACCCATATCCATGTCATTTAATAGGCGCTTAACAGCTTCTGCGCCCATCATTGCTTCAAATTCGTCACCAAACTCTTCTAACGATTCATAGTACTGCTCGTCATTAAGCATCTGGCCGCGCTCAAGTGAGGTCGTACCAGGCTCAATCACTACAAATGATTCAAAATACAGAACACGTTCAATATCACGCAAGGTCATATCAAGCAATAGACCGATACGTGACGGTAATGACTTCAAGAACCAGATGTGAGCAACAGGGCTTGCAAGATCAATATGCCCCATACGGTCACGACGAACCTTAGATAGCGTTACTTCAACACCACACTTCTCACAAATCACACCACGATGCTTTAAACGCTTATATTTACCACATAAGCATTCATAATCTTTGATAGGTCCAAAGATTCGCGCACAAAACAAACCATCTCGTTCAGGCTTAAATGTACGATAGTTAATAGTTTCTGGCTTTTTTACTTCACCAAAAGACCAGGATCGAATCATCTCTGGTGATGCTAAACCGATCCTAATACGTTCAAATTCTTGGTCTTGGCCTTGCGTCTTTAACAGATTCAGTAAATCTTTCACTGAATACCCTCCAGTTGGAGATTGTTAGGCGAGCCTTTCAGCTCGCCGTTTATTCTAGGTTTATACACTGAACTCAATATCGATTAATACGACTGAGTTAATCGCTCTCAAGTTCCATATCGATACCGAGAGAACGAATTTCTTTAACCAGTACATTAAAGGATTCAGGCATACCAGGTTCCATTCGGTGATCACCATCCACAATGTTTTTGTAGATTCGTGTACGACCGTTAACGTCATCCGACTTAATGGTTAACATTTCTTGCAATGTATATGCAGCACCATATGCTTCCAGCGCCCACACTTCCATCTCTCCGAAACGCTGCCCACCAAACTGAGCTTTACCGCCCAAAGGCTGCTGGGTAACAAGGCTGTATGAGCCTGTTGAACGTGCATGCATTTTGTCATCAACCAAATGGTTAAGCTTAAGCATGTACATATAACCAACAGTTACTTGGCAATCAAACTGATCCCCAGTTCGGCCGTCAAACAGCGTCATCTGACCAGAATCTGGCTGTCCGCCCAACTTTAACATCTCACGAATCTGAGACTCATTGGCTCCATCGAATACCGGTGTAGCCATTGGCACACCTTTACGAAGGTTTTTAGACAGCTCAATAATTTCATCATCACTGAAACTATCAAGATCTTCAGTACGACCACCAACACCGTTATATACCTTATCTAGGAATTCACGAAGATCAGCTACATCACGCTTAGCAACCAACATCTCATTAATTCTCTCCCCTAGCCCTTTAGCCGCTAGACCAAGGTGAGTTTCGAGAATTTGACCTACGTTCATTCGAGACGGTACACCCAGCGGGTTTAGTACGACATCAACTGGCACGCCTTCAGCATTATGAGGCATGTCTTCTACAGGCATGATAACGGAGATTACACCTTTGTTACCATGACGTCCGGCCATCTTATCACCAGGCTGAACACGTCGCTTAATGGCTAGATATACCTTAACGATTTTAAGCACTCCGTGGGCTAAATCATCACCACATACAATCTTGCGCTTTTTAACGTTTAGTTTTTCTTCTTGCTCATCTCGCACAACAACCAGGTGTTTTTGCGCAGCATCTAACTGCCCTGCCGCAGCATCATCTTCCAAGCGAATATCAAACCACTGAACAGGTTCAAGACCATCCAGAATCTCTTGAGTTAGAACATCACCTTTCGATAACCCAGCACCACCAGCAACTTCTTGACCAATAATAGATTTAGCAAGACGTGATAACGTCGCGCTTTGAATGATTCGGAACTCATCATTCAAATCCTTTCGGAACTCTTCTATTTGCGAGTTTTCAATATCAATCGCACGCTGATCTTTTTCTACACCATCACGGGTAAATACCTGCACATCGATAACAGTACCCTTGGTGCTAGTTGGTATACGCAATGATGTATCTTTAACATCGGACGCTTTCTCGCCGAAGATTGCACGAAGCAATTTTTCTTCTGGCGTAAGCTGGGTTTCACCCTTCGGTGTTACCTTACCAACAAGAATATCACCAGGGCCAACTTCAGCACCAACATGAACAATTCCAGACTCATCCAGTTTAGCTAATGCAGCTTCACCAACATTTGGGATGTCAGCCGTAATTTCTTCAGAACCTAACTTTGTATCTCGAGCGACACATGTCAGTTCTTGAATATGAATCGTTGTAAAACGATCTTCCTGAATAACCCGCTCCGAGATCATGATTGAATCTTCGAAGTTGTAACCATTCCAGGTCATAAAGGCCACTCGCATATTCTGACCTAAGGCTAGATCACCAAGATCCACAGATGGTCCATCAGCCAAGATGTCGCCTCGAGCAATCAAATCCCCAACACTTACAAGCGGGCGTTGGTTAATGCACGTATTTTGATTTGACCGGGTGTACTTGGTCAAATTATAGATATCAACGCCTGCATCACCTTCAGTGATTTCTTCGTCATTAGCTCGCACAACAATACGACTAGCATCTACTCGATCGATAACACCGCCACGTTTCGCGACCTGACAAACGCCAGAATCACGAGCAACAACTGCCTCCATACCGGTACCAACAAGTGGCTTATCAGCATTCAACGTTGGCACAGCCTGACGTTGCATGTTTGATCCCATCAACGCACGGTTAGCATCATCGTGTTCTAGGAACGGAATCATTGAAGCCGCGACAGATACCACCTGGCGTGGAGATACATCCATAAAGGAAACGTTATCTGCAGTTGTTAATGTGAATTCGTTCTTGTGACGAACAGGAACCAAATCTTCGGTTAAGTTTCCTTCTTCATCTCGCTCTGCGTTTGCCTGAGCGATAACGTATTCGCTTTCTTCTATTGCAGAAAGAAACACTACATCATCAAGAACCTTACCACCTTTAACTTTACGATAAGGGCTCTCTAAGAAACCATAATCGTTAGTACGAGCAAAGGAAGCCAAAGAGTTAATCAAACCAATGTTTGGTCCTTCAGGTGTCTCAATGGGGCAAACTCGACCATAGTGCGTCGGATGCACATCACGCACCTCAAATCCCGCTCGTTCACGAGTCAAACCACCAGGCCCTAAAGCAGAAACACGACGCTTATGCGTAACTTCTGACAATGGGTTGTTCTGATCCATAAACTGAGAAAGCTGACTAGAACCAAAAAACTCTTTAACAGCTGCAGCAACAGGTTTGGCGTTAACAAGGTCTTGAGGCATCAAACCTTCACTTTCTGCCAAACTTAGACGCTCTTTAACTGCTCGTTCTACACGGACTAAACCAACACGGAACTGGTTCTCTGCCATTTCACCAACAGAACGTACACGTCGGTTTCCAAGGTGATCGATATCATCAACCACACCTTTACCATTTCGAATATCTATCAGTGTTTTTAGCACTTCAACAATATCAATTTTATCTAACGTGCCTTCACCTAGGATTTCTTCACGACCTAAGCGACGGTTAAACTTCATTCGCCCTACGCCGGATAAATCATAACGCTCAGCAGAAAAGAACAAGTTCTTAAACAAGTTTTCTGCAGCATCCTTTGTTGGTGGCTCACCAGGTCGCATCATTCGATAGATTTCGACCAAAGCTTCCAGTGGCGTTTTTGCAGCATCTGTACGCAATGTATCGGAAAGGAAAGGTCCGCGATCCAATTCATTTGTGTAAAGAGTTTCTAAAGAACTTACACCGCCATCCAGCAACTTATCCAAAACTTCTTCTGTAATAAGTGTATTACAATCAACAAGGATCTCTCCTGTTGCTGTATCAATAATGTTTTTGGCAATCACTTTCTCAGCAAGATACTCTCGAGGCACCTCTAGATACTTAAGCTCGGCTTTTTCCATCTTTTTGATATGGCGAGCAGTTACTCGTCGACCGGTCTCAACGATAACCTCGTCTCCCGCTTTGATATCAAATAATGCGATATCGCCACGTAAGCGCTCTGGAATAAGTTCTAACTTAAAAACACCGTCTTCAATAGCGATGTTATTAGTTTCAAAGAACATATCCAGCATTTCTTCCGACTCATACCCCAAAGCACGCAGCAAAATAGTCGCTGGTAACTTTCTGCGTCGGTCAATTCGAACAAAAACTAAATCTTTTGCATCGAATTCAAAATCTAACCATGAACCACGGTAAGGAATAACTCGTGCCGAATACAACAACTTACCGGATGAGTGTGACTTTCCTTTATCATGATCAAAAAACACACCTGGTGAACGGTGCAACTGAGAAACGATAACTCGCTCAGTACCGTTAATAACGAAAGTCCCGTTATTTGTCATCAGGGGCATTTCGCCCATGTAAACTTCTTGCTCTTTGATATCTTTAATTGCCTTATTTGACGATTCTTTATCGTAAATAATAAGGCGTATTTTCACGCGTAAAGGAGCCGAGTAGGTCGCCCCTCGTAACTGGCATTCTTTTACATCAAACGCAGGCGTTCCGAGTTTGTACTCTACATACTCTAGTGCGGCATTTCCTGAATAACTGGCGATAGGAAAAACCGATTTAAACGCTGCTTGCAAACCATCATCAATGCGGCTTGACGCCTTTGAATCCTCTTGTAAAAACTTACGGTATGACTCCATCTGAATCGCAAGAAGGTACGGTACCTCCATTGCATCAGTTAGGTCACCGAAGGTTTTTCTGATTCGTTTCTTTTCAGTGAAAGAATATGCCATCTAAGTTCCTCAGCTCTTCACATAGCGCAAAATTAGTAAATTTCGCTTTTGCTTTTTGCCCGTTGGCGTTTACTTATTTAAACTTCGAAAACGTCCAACTCATTCCAAACACCCTCTAATTTCATTGTGTAAATTAGAGGTAATTTTCCACCATTTTCAGCCAATTTATAATTAGCTTTATAAAAACGGCAAAAGGCCGGTGGTATAAACCACCAGCCCAAGGTTGATTAGCTCAAGCTAAACAACGCGTCAGCATCAAAACCTTACTTGATCTCGATGCTAGCGCCAGCTTCTTCAAGCTGCTTTTTAAGCTCTTCAGCTTCTTCTTTGCTTACCGCTTCTTTAACAGCTGCGTTTGCAGTTTCTACAAGTCCTTTAGCTTCTTTCAAGCCAAGTCCTGTTGCGCTACGAACCGCTTTGATAACAGAAACTTTGTTATCGCCGAAGCTAGTTAGAATTACGTTGAATTCTGTTTGCTCTTCAGCAGCAGAACCGCCTTCAGCAGCAACAGCAGCAACAGCTACAGGTGCAGCAGCAGTTACGTCAAACTTTTCTTCGATAGCTGATATAAGGTCAACTAGGTCCATTACGCTCATTTCAGAAATGGCGTTTAAGATATCATCTTTAGATAGAGACATGATTCAATTTCCTGTCTTAATGTAGTTCAAATTCTGCAAATTTGTATGTAAAAACAAACAATTATGCTGCTTTTTGGTCTTTGACCGCTGCAAGAACACGAGCAATTCCGCTTGGCACTTCATTAACAGTGCGAACGAACTTAGAGATAGGCGCTTGTAGAACACCAGCCAGCATACCGCGGGCTTGATCCATAGTTGGTAATTTCGCTAAACGATCCAGTTCTTCTGCACCGTAAAGTTCACCACCAACGGCAAACGCTTTAACTTCTAGCTTGTCGTTTTCTTTCGCAAAATCTTTAAGCAAACGGGCGCCAGCGCCTGGATCCTCAAGTGATAATGCAATGATAGTTGGTCCAACTAATGCTTCTTTTAGACACTCAAACTCAGTCCCTTCTACAGCGCGGCGCGCAAGTGTATTACGCACAACCTTTAAGAAGACTCCTTGTTCACGTGCTTGCTTTCGCAATCCAGTCATATCGGATACGCTAAGCCCACAATAGTCAGCAATCACAGCAGACAATGCACCGGAAGCGGCTTCGTTTACCGAAGCAACTATTGCTTTCTTATCTTCCAGTCTTAATGCCACTGATAACCTCCTAAATTCAAGGTATTTGTTTAGGCTTTTTTAGGGCCCGGTTGCGGCGACCTGACTCAGCAAGCTGAATCTGAACACCGCGTCTGCGTGGGAATAATTAAGCGGTATTTCTACTGCACCCACGGTCTTTGACGCGACTTGCTTTACAGCAAGTGCTCAAAGTTGTTAACAAATTCAACACTCTAACTTTCCTGAAAGGAAAATTTAGAATGTTAAACTTGCTGTATCTACTGATAACCCTGGGCCCATTGTTGAGGACAAGGTTATCTTCTTAACGTAAACGCCTTTAGCTGAAGCTGGTTTTGCTTTCTTCAGATCAGTCAATAAAAACTCTACGTTTTCTTTAATTGCTTCTTCAGAGAATCCAACCTGTCCAATTGAACAGTGGATAATTCCTGCTTTATCAGTTCTGTAACGAACCTGCCCGGACTTGGCATTCTTAACTGCTCCTGCAACATCAGGAGTAACAGTGCCAACTTTAGGGTTTGGCATAAGACCACGAGGCCCTAATATCTGACCAAGCTTACCAACAACACGCATAGCATCAGGTGAGGCAATAACTACGTCAAAATCCATTTTACCCTGTTGAATTTCCGCAGCTAGATCGTCCATCCCAACTATATCTGCTCCAGCAGCTGTTGCCGCTTCTGCATTAGCGCCCTGCGTAAATACAGCAACGCGAACGTTTTTACCTGTACCGTGTGGCAGAACACTTGCACCGCGAACAACTTGATCTGATTTACGAGGGTCAACACCCAAGTTAATCGCAACATCAATTGCTTCTTTGAACTTTACTGTTGAAAGCTCAGTGATAATGTTTATAGCTTCTGCAACTTGATAAACCTTACCTTCTTCAACTTTCTCTGCTATTAATTTCTTACGTTTCGTTAACGCCATCTTACAAACCCTCTACGTCTAGACCCATACTTCTCGCAGTGCCTGCGATAGTACGAACTGCAGCATCCATATCGGCAGCAGTTAAGTCAGCCATTTTGGTCGTTGCGATTTCTTCTAATTGAGCGCGAGTTACCGTACCAACTTTCTTAGTATTTGGCTCACCGCTACCCTTTTGAATTCCTGCTGCTTTAACAAGCAAAACTGCCGCAGGAGGGGTCTTCATGATAAACGTGAAGCTACGATCGTTATACACAGTTATAACAACAGGTACAGGTAGCCCTTTTTCTACATTCTGAGTCTGAGCGTTAAACGCCTTACAGAATTCCATAATATTCACGCCATGCTGACCCAATGCAGGACCAACCGGTGGACTTGGGTTAGCTGAACCAGCAGCAACCTGCAGCTTAATATAAGCTTCTATCTTCTTAGCCATGTTATATGCTCCGGGTTCAAACGCTCCCCACAAACACTGTTACCAATGCCGAAGGTTAAGCTCCCCTTTTTTTCAGACAAAAAATCCCCACACGATTAATCGTGCAGGGCCTAAATACTAAATTAACCTTTTTCTACTTGACCGAACTCTAACTCAACAGGTGTAGAACGACCAAATATGAGAACAGCAACTTGCACTCGGCTTTTCTCGTAATTTACTTCTTCAACAACGCCGTTGAAATCAGCAAACGGGCCATCGGTAACTCGAACCACTTCACCAGGTTCAAATAACGTCTTCGGCCTAGGTTTCTCAACGCCATCTTCAACACGCTGTAGAATCAATTCCGCTTCTTTACTGGTAATGGGTGCAGGCCTGTCTGCCGTACCACCAATGAAACCCATCACTTTCGGACATTCTTTAACCAAATGCCATGTAGCATCGTCCATTTCCATTTGAACGAGAACATAACCAGGAAAGAACTTACGTTCGCTCTTTCGCTTTTTGCCTTCGCGCATTTCCACAACCTCTTCAGTGGGCACCAAAACCTCACCAAATCGATCTTCCATCTCTGCACGTTGAATTCGTTCATTCAACGAACGCATTACCTGCTTTTCAAAGCCGGAATAGGCATGTACTACGTACCAGCGCTTTGACATCTATCTTCCTCTGCTGTTAACCAATAATCATTTTTATCAGAGCACCAAGCCCTAGATCTAGCAACCACAACACTATAGACATAAAAGCAACTACCGCAACTACTATTAACGTCGTTTGCGTAGTCTCTTGCTTGGTTGGCCAAACAACACGTTTCACCTCTGCTCTTGCATCTTTCAGCAGGGTTACAAATGCTTTACCTTTTACCGTTTGAGCAGCAATCAGTGCAGCTATCACTGCGACAACAAGAACTCCAACTAAACGATAGAAAAATGGCTGATCTCCATAAAAGGAATTGCCAACAACGGCCACCGCGATCAATACCGCAGTAATTAGCCACTTAAACATATCTATCCCAGAGGATACTTCAGTTGTTTCTGTATTTGTGCTCATAAGAAAAAATACTCTTGCCCACTGTTATTATGACTTCCAGCCGATAAAGCTGGCAGGCCAGGAGGGAATCGAACCCCCAACCTGCGGTTTTGGAAACCGCTGCTCTGCCAATTGAGCTACTGGCCTATTTCGGGCTTTACGTCATTAACGACTTAACATTTCACTTACTTAAAACTGAATGACCAAAATGAAAAATCATTTCGGTCATTCAAACTGCGTACAAACTACTTACGCAAGTACTTTTGCTACAACACCAGCACCAACAGTACGTCCACCTTCACGAATAGCGAAACGCAAACCGTCATCCATCGCGATTGGGTGAATTAGAGTAACAACCATCTG